>NZ_JXMS01000034.1 GCF_001672295.1 Halodesulfovibrio spirochaetisodalis
ATTAAGAAAAAAAATATAAATTAGCAATTACATTTTTATTTTATTCATACATTAAAGGATTTTGAATTGAAAGTTACGTTTGAAAAAAAAGGCGTAGTAGGCATGTTGCATGCTGATGGCAGCCTTGATGCCAGTACAGCACAGCAGTTTGAAGTACTATGTATGGAGCATATAGATGAGATGGCTCTAAAAATTGTAATTAACTTTGAGAAAGTAAGTTACATAAGCTCTGCTGGTCTACGTTCTATCTTGATACTTATGAAAAAGGTTAAGATGAAGCAGGGAGAATTGGTTTTCGCAAACCTTTCCTCGACTGTGTATGACGTTTTTAAAATTTCCGGTTTCATTTCTATCCTGCGCATTGAAGATTCCTTGCAGGATGCCATTACCAGTTTAGAAGCTTAGTCTTTAAAGGCTCCTCTCATGAATGAAGAAAGCAAAATTGAACTTACTGAAGAAGTTTTTGAATCGCATATAGTTGTGCGCGTTTCAGGGCAATTAGATGTTACTTCCGGGAATGTGTTTGAGAAGTTTCTGACCACTCATATTCATTCAGAAAAAATAGCGGTTGTGATTGATATGCGCGGAGTGGAGTATTTAAGCTCTGCCGGTCTTCGCTCGTTGTTGCTGCTGGTTAAACAGAGCAGGCAGTACGGAACGCAGTTGTTCTTTTGTAATCTGTCTTCGTTTGTGAATGAAATATTTGAAGTATCGGGCTTTAGCTCCTTAATGACAGTTTTTCCGTCGTTGGGAGAAGCAGTGAGACAAGTTGGAATGTTACGGTAGTGCCAAATCAATTGGCTGCGTGCCAACAAAGTTTCACCCGGTAAGGAACGATTTTTTTGCTTTAAATGTGTTTTGTTTTGGTATGTTACAAAATGGCACGCTTCGTGCTTAATCTGAATTGCTGGTTGTAAACTAGTTAGGAGAAATATTCATATGGATATCGAATCATTAATCCAAGAGGTTGATTCACTGGAAGAGGAACTGTTCTCATTAAATACACAGCATGAGCAACTTTCCGAAATAATTGGTGAGTGTAAATTTAACTCTCTTGAAGAGGCGTTGGCAGCCGCTCCTGCGGAACTGAAAGAAGCAATGGAAAAAAGTATGCGCGAAATAGAGCGTGCGAGCGAAGAGGCTCAACAGGAAGTTGTGTCTACTGCTTCAGTAAAAGCACCAATGTCCCGTCGCGGCATGATGCGCATTTAGTTCTACTTTTTCAGATTAAGCAAAACAAAACAATTTGGAGCAAAAAATGAGTATGCAAGTTAATAGTGCAAATAGTCTTTCTGGAATCGGTACTGACGCAGCAGGTGGGCAGAGTTTAAGCAGAATGTTCGCAGAGCTGCAGATGTTGTGCTCAAATAATGCCAAGAGAAAAGCTACTGATTTAATGAATACCATTAAAGAAAAGCAGAACAAGCTAAAAACTGCGTATGCTGCAAAACAGGCTATGCAGAAAGCTCTCAGCAAAGCTGGTAAGAAAGGTTCTGTTGATATGCTTTCAGAGAAGTTTGTAAATGCTAAAGGCAATACGCGAACTGTAAAAGGCTTTCTTCAATACAACAAGCTTGGCGTTACTAAAACCGGAAAGCTTCATAAAGAAGATATTCAGGCATACATCGGACGTATTGATACATATATTCAAAGCCTTGGAACTGATACACAAACACAGATGATTCGTCTTCAGGACTACATGGGACAGTACAACAACCACCTGCAGGGTGCTAATAAAGCCATTAGCGATGGCAAACAGACATTAAACGCGATTCTGTCACGTTAGGAGGGACAATGTCTAATACAGTAGAAAATACAGCAGCCGCTGAAGGTCAAGATGCAGTAATTGCTAACGCCTTGAAAGCCGTTCTTGAAGACGGTGCAGTGATAGCAGATCTTCAAGGGGTAAGCGAAGAAGAAATGGAACAGACATATGCATTTGCATATGAAAAATATATGGCTGGTAACTACAGGGATGCATTTGATGTGTTTAAAACCCTGACGTTGCTGAATCACCTTGAGCCTCGTTTCTGGCTTGGCCTTGCAGGTTGCGCTCAGGAGCTTGAAGCATATGAAGTTGCAGCAGAAGCCTATGGAATGGCTGGCTTCCTTGAACCGGAAAATCCTATTCCTTCTTTGTTTGGTGGCATCGCCTTGTACAAGGTAGGTAATTTGGAAGCAGCTAAGCTTGCGTTGGAAGCAGGTGTAGGACTTGCAGAAGAAAGTAACAAGGATTTTGGTGCGTACGTCGTTCGTGCACAGGCTGTTCTTGAGCAAATGGAAGCTGGAGGTGAGTAGCTATGAGCGGTATGGCCAAAGTTACTAATACGAATGCGACGCTGTACGCAGCAGCAGTTGCATCAGCAGATGGTGAAAAGCTTGTTGGTAAAAAAGGTTCAACCAATGTTGACCGCCCTGTTTTATCAGACGGTGCAAAGGTTACGACTACTGCACCTCCATTGCCCACTCCGGTAAAAGGTTTGGCAGGGGTGAGCTTGCAGACTCTTATTGACGCTATTTCTGAAAAAACAAGACGTTCTGAAATTGCAGCTTCTATGGATCAGGTGAAGAGCAATGGTAAGCAGCGTATGGATATGCTCAATAAGCGCGTAAAGGAACTGGAAAAGGCAGCTGAGAAAGCTGAAAAAGACAGAAATATGTCTCCGTTTCTTAAAGCCCTCAAGTGGATTGGTATGATCCTTGGTGCAATTGTAGCAGCTGTTGCTGTTGTTGCAACAGGCGGTGCTGCAAGTGCAGTTCTTGCTGGTGTCGTAGCTGGTATCGCTCTTATTGACGGTATTGTCTCGGAGGCTTCGGGAGGAAAATACTCTTTGGGGGCTGGAGTTACCGAATTGCTAAAAGTTTGTGGTGTGCCTGACAATATCGCAAACCTGCTTGGGCCGATCCTTGTGGGGGTCGCAATGATTGCAGCCAGCATTGGTGGTGCAGCAGCAGGTGTTATTGCTTCTAAGGCAGTAGAAACATCAGCAAAAATTAGTGCAAAGGTTGCGCAAGCACTTCAAAATATTACGAAGTGGGCAAGCTTAGCACAGGGTGCATTAAGTGTTAGCTCCGGCGCAGCAGGAATCGCTAATACATGGAACAAGTATGAAGCTGCGTTGGCTAAAATAGCGACTATTAAAATTGATGCGTTGCTTGAACGTCTTAAAGCTGTTGATGAGCAGCAGATTGATCATATCAACAAAATGATGGAAGTCCTCAACGACAACGTAAAGGGTGTTAAAGGTATTGTAGAGAAAAGTAACGAGTCCATGCAGACCATTATGACCGGCGCACCGGCAATGGCATAGCATACGGTTACGTAACTCTACTATTCAATACATTACTTTTACAGGAGGTTCCTATGAGTGTTATCGATTCCGTTAATTCATACGTAAAACAAAATTACGCTGATCAATCAGCTCAATTTAATAAAGAAGTTACCGAATTCTTTGGCTCGTACAGCGCAAAGACTGGTAACTCTGCAGAAGCGCTGCAAAATAAGGCGCTGGAAATGTGCCGTACCGAGAAAGTGTCTTTCATGGAGGCGCTTGAGAGGCTTTCCGGTACATCGTTACCACCGGTGATGAAAGCCCATGTTTCTGGCTACACAAACAATAATTCTCTGAAAATGTCTCCTCCAGTTGCAGATGCGAATTTGCCTCCTGTCTGGAATGGCAACCTTGGTGCTGAACTTGCGGTTCTTATTACTAAGCTTGCTGAAGAACAGCGTATTGTTGCTAAAGAGTCAAAAATGGCGATGAGCAACATGATTGCTGACAATAAATTAGAGCAGGCAGATAAAGCACAAGCAGCAGCTCTTGCCAAAGCTATCTGCGGTATTGCCAGCGGAGTGCTGCAAATTGGTGGCGGTCTTGCGACAATGGGTATGGCCGCGCAGATGAAAAGCACTGGGTTGGATAGCAACGGTAATATGTCAGCACATAATATGAAGTTGAATGCGAAAATCCAAACTACAAGTCAGCTGACGAGCGGTACATCTTCTATCATTAATTCAACTGGTGAGTTTGTATCCTCTCATTTTGAGCATGGTCGTGCATCTCTTGATGCTGAAGCAACCAGAATGCAGGGGCAAAAGGAAGCAGTTGATTCCTTGATGCAGAGCATGAATGAGCTGAGACAAAAAGCTATGGAAACTCAGCGTACTTTGATGCAGGCAAATCTTGAAACCCAACGTCGCATTCTCGCGTAAGTTGAGGGCAGTGCGGTGAGTACAGCTTTACAAGATATGGTACGTGCGCTTGCTACCGAACATGACTGGGAAGTGGAGCAGAGTGCAGACCCCTCAGGATGCAAGGTGGCGATAGGTGAAAGCACAGTTGAACTATTCCGGCGGGGAATGTCTGATATAGTTTTTCTCCTCAAGATTACAGAGCTTCCTGATAATTCGTTTGAACGAAGCCCGTTGGTAGATAAACTATTGCAGGCAGCCTTGTTGAAAAAGAATGAGTTCAGCGGAACACTTTCTTTGGATGAGACAGCAGGTGCAATAGTCTACTCCTATATTTTGAGTACAGCGCATCTAAGTGAAAATATTTTAAAAAGCACTTTTGAATGGTTGCTCAATGAAGCGGATTATTTTAAAGCTCAATGCTTGCCGCAGGATACAGTAAGTCCATTTTCCTATGGACGTTAATTAGCCAATAAACCCTGCGTACAGACGTTGTTTGTACGCAGGGAATATCTTTATTTATACCGGTCTTATACCAAACTGAAAAATATGGTTGTGCACACGAGGGGTAGAATGGGGTGTCGTCTTTTTTTGCGCAGTATTCTCTGCGTAATACTGTTGCTTTTGCCGGTAACTGCTTTTTCTTCTGTATTTCAAGAACCTTTTACTCGCATTGTAAAAGGAGAAGATATTCAGAAGACGTTGACCGCATTTGCTCGTGAGCAAGGTTTTTCCGCAACATTATCTCCTTCAGTCTCTGGAAATATCTTTGGTGAATTCATTGAAGTAAGACCGGAGCAGTTTTTAGACGGCATCACAGCTGCGTATAATATTTTATGGTACGTCTATAATTCAAAAATTTACTTCTACACACAGGACGATCTTATCTCCGAGCGTATTGTTGTGCGCAAAGGGATGTTGCCTGCAGGGCAAGGGATTGTTGCTCCTCTAAAATCTTTTCTTGAAGAAAATACCTTTTTTTCTCTGTACATCAGGCCGACGCTTTCCCCAGCAGCGGACAGCATTTTTATTACTGCTCCGAAAGAATACATCGATGATCTTCGATTTGCTTTGGATAATGCTGCTCGCAATGCGCAGGAACGTACTGTCGTCCGCGTTTTTAAACTTCGTCATATTTGGGCTGATGATTTCACAATCAATACGAATAAAGGCTCAACAGTTATCCCTGGAGCTGCGAGTATTCTTCGTTCCATGGCGTCTGGTGATTCTTCTCAGGCAAAGGTACGGACAATCGATAACTCTTCAACAGTAGCACCGTTACTTGGACAAGGGTTGAATACCGGAGCCAAGGACGTTGCACCTGGGCAGCAGGAGGCGGCGAAACCGCAGCCGCAAGCCAAGCCTGACACTGCAAAGACGCTTGCTGAAAAAGGTATTGTAATTACAGCTGAACCGCGAATTAACGCTGTTATTATCCGTGACTATCCAACGAATATGGCCATGTACTCTGAGCTTATCAGGTCAATAGATATTCCACAGCGCCTTGTACAGATTCAGGCCATAATTGTAGACGTTAACGTCGATTTTTCCCGTGAATTGGGAGTGAACTGGAATATTACTACCGCGGGTGATCTTGCTCTTAAAGGTACCACGGGCTTTGTTCCCAAAATGGCTGGCGGTATGGATTTTTCCACAATTTTCACATCCGGCAAAAATAAGTTCATGGCTACAGTGCGTGCACTTGAAACAACAGGTGATAGTCGCGTGCTGGGACAGCCGTCCGTTCTGACTATGGAGAACATGCAGGCTACGCTGGAAAACACCCAGACCTTTTATGTACGTGTAGCAGGTGCGTATGCAACAGACTTGTACAATGTGAGCTCGGGGACCGTACTGCGTGTAACTCCTAGTATTGTAGAAGATCCTGCGTCAAAAGATGTTGATGGTATTCGAATTCTTGTCCACGTGAAAGACGGGCAGGGTAATTCTTCTGGTCAAACCACTACAGTAGATAAGCTGCCTGTTGTTAAAGAAACAACCATCAACACTCAGGCCGTAATTAACCCGGGACAGAGCCTTCTGCTTGGTGGCTACTACTACGAGACATCCCAAGTTCAAGATAGTGGGATACCGGGACTGAAAGATATACCGTATCTAAACCTTCTGTTCGGGTATCAGAAGACTGTCGTTAAACGTATGCAGCGTCTTATTCTGATCAGCCCGACGGTGATTGATCTGGATAAGATTAAAGATCAGACAAAAGATATTGATAAACTTGGCTTTGAGAAAAAAGTGAAAGACACGGATGTAATGGTTCCGCCGGAACAACAAAAAGGCGTCGTTCGAGGCGGCTGTGCAAGACGTGGTGCTAAGGCGAAAACGTCTTTACCTTCTTCAAAAGAGCTTGATGGCTCAGGCGCTATGCTTGGTTCATCTGTATCTGCCGTTACGGTAGATGCTGCTAACTCCGGTACATTGTAGGGATAAAGATAACTATGAATAGTACCGTGACGTTATCGGTTCTTTCCGGCTCAGCTTTGGGAGCAGAAATAGCGCTGCAGCAAGGTGTAAAAACATCAATTGGCTCTGGAGAAGATTGTGATTTTATCTTTTTTGATAGCACAATTTCTTTGAAGCATGCCGCAGTTGAAGTGCAGGAAGAAGGGACTGTTGTCGTATATCCTTTAGATGATTCTGTTCATTATTATGATGAACAAGGTGCAGAGTACACTGTTGAAGATGAACAAACGCCGCCGCTTGATGCCGGAACGCTGTTCAGAATTGGCGGGTTGTATTTTGCCTGCTTGAATCAGGATGGAGAGCAGTCAGCACAGGAATTGCTTTCGCGGCTGGCTTCTTCGGCATTTCGAATGCACTCTGGAATTTCTTCAGAATTTGCTGACCAGGTTAGGCAGGAAATTGTGCAGGAGCCTGCCCAGACAGAAGAGAGTGAATTTGCACCTACGCATTCCTCCGACCCTGCAACAACATCGGGAAAGGGTAGAAAAATTGTTTTAACGGTGGTTGTGCTCTGCTTACTGGGAATGCTTTCTGTCGGGGTTTCTACAGTGATGAAGCCTGCTGAGACAGTTCCGGAAGTGCAAAGTGCACTGGTGCAATTACAAGCGCTTACCCAAAGGCGTCCTTATGCACGTATCGAGATGGCTAAAACAGAGAATGGTGTCATCGTTATTTCAGGTAAGGTTGGCACATTTGCAGAGCTAGATGCACTGCGAAAAATGGTATCTGCCTATCCGTTTCCAACGTTGTTCAGAGTACGTGTACTTGAGCAACGTATAGAGGCCATGCAGCTGACGGCATCCCAGCTTGGGTACAATGTTAAGTTTACATTAGACCACGGTATTGTTGTGGGGACGGGCTATGTCCGCTCTGCAGATGAGTTGCAGGAGTTGAAGAAAGTTATTGCTGACAATTTTTCCAATATGGAGGCATTGGAATGGGATATTGCCAGTGCCAAAGATGTTGCCGCAGTGCTGAAAGAACTTTTGGCAAAGCATGAAGATCCTGATGGTCTGATTGCAAAATATGAAAAAGAGCGTGTTGTTTTGTCAGGTATATTAGGGGATTTTGATAGAGAGTGGGTAAGTGGCATGCCACTTGCTCTTAATAAAGCATTACAGATTCCTGTACCGGTTGAACTGCAGGTTCAGTTTGCAAAAGCTAAGGTGAAAAAACGGAAGCTTGTTTCCAGAAAGCCTGGCTTGATTACAAAAAATACAATTCAGCAGATAGGGGTAGGGTCAATGCCGTTTGTTCGTCTTAAGAACGGGCAGGTATTTTTCCTCGGAGGTAAAACCTCTGATGGTGCGACCATTACATCCATCTCTGCGAAAGAAATTGTACTTGATAAAAATGGTGAAAGAAAAACTATTGCTACTGAATAACGCAGGAGAACCATATGAAAGATCAGTGGTGTGATGAACTGCTTTCCGACCCGAGCGGTCATGGATTGAAAGTTGTCACAGACAAGATCGCTTCGATCCGCTTTGAAGTGAAGCGCGAAATGGACAAGGGACTGGCTCCTGATGAGTTTGAAGGCGCACAACGTCTTCTTCAGGCTCTGGAATCAGCAGATGAAATTGCAAATGGTTACTGGAACAACATGCACCAGTCATAGGTGAGATAAGGAGAAGAATATGTCTTTAGATATTAACACCATGTTCTCCCAGAATTTAGGGAAAATTGAAGACGCCGGAGCAACTCTGCAGAAAAAAATGCAGGACACTCTTAAGCAGGGGAAAATCAACCCGCAGAAGATGCTCGCATTGCAGTTTGAAATGGGCCAGTACAACAACCTCGTGCAGGCGACTTCAACCATGACAAAGTCTATTACAGACACAGCAAAGTCTGTAATCCAGCGCACAGGTTAGTCTGATGTTACAGGCAGACTCTAAACGAGTATTAAAGGACATTGCTTTTTTAGGCGCTCAGTCCGGATTCATTGCGCAGGCTCGTGATATCTTTTCTGCCCTTGGTGAAGAGGATGAAGCGTGTGCATTGGGGATGGCTCTTACCCACATTGGTGTAGGAGAATATGAGGCTGCCCACGAAAAGCTCCAGAAGCTTCTTGAAGCAAATTCAGAAAACTGGGATGCCGCTGCATTTAAGTGCATGGCATATGTTCTTGAAGAAAAACATAACGATGCCGCAGAACTTGGTAACAAAGTGCTTGCACATGCTCCGGAGAGCAGCGCAGCCACTATGGTTAAAGAAGTTGCTGCTGCTTCATCACTCTCTTTGAACAGCTAGCCTGAGTAAAGAGAGCATCGGGGATTTGATGTGGTAGATATTGCATCCATAGCTGTAAAGCTCACAGAACTTGTGTCCAGCACAGGAGGGACGGTTCCGTCCGGTTCTCCTGATCCGGCACTGGTTCGTGAATTTCAGGAAGCTCTGGCGGGGTCAGGAAATGAATCATCAGCATCTGGTGTTGAAGGGTTCGGGGAAAAGAGTACTGACTCGACTGGAGAGGAGCATTTCTACTCAGCATCGGGAGGTGAGGAAGTCGGCCGTACTTCACCTGCCGATGCCACAGACCCCTCTGCAATAAGGTTTGATGAACGCGTGGAAGGTGCGGGTACTGTTCAGGAACACACTGCTGTTGAGGGGAATCAGGCAGTGGAAAAGACACAGGATGTCTGGGATGTTCAGAGTAGATTATTACGTGCACAAACTGAACATGCTTCATTTGTCCAAAGTACTTCATCACCATTGCACGACGTAAAGAGTGCCCTTGCGCAGGCTATGTCAGATATGACAACGAAAGGTGCGTTAGCCCCGCAGGACTTATTACGTATTCAAAATTTAACCGGCATGCTGCAGCAGGAAATTTTACAGATGTCCCGAGTCAATAAGTCAGTTCAGGACACTGTGGCTTCAGTTACCAAAGCACAATAAAATAAAGACACACTTATGAGACAACAATCTATGCGGTTTTACTCCGGTATTGTCGTATTGCTGTTCTGCCTTCTTGCCACCGGATGTAACTCCACGTCGTTGTATTCCGGTCTGGGCGAAAAAGAAGCAAACGTAATGCTGAGCGTATTGCTGGAGCAGGGCTTCAAAGCAGAGAAAATATCTTCCGGCAAAAAAGGCTTTGCCATCACAGTGGGGCGAGATGAAGTTGTTGGTGCGCTGCGTGTGCTGGAATCTGAAAACCTGCCGCGTAAGAAATTTGAATCTCTGGGAACAGTCTTTTCCAGCGAGGGATTGATCAGCTCTCCGTTACAGGAAAAGGCTCGCTTTGCATATGCACTCTCGCAGGAGCTTTCAGAGACATGCAGCTCTATCGACGGTGTGCTTACCGCCCGAGTTCATGTGGTGCTCGAAGAAGCAAAAGAAATGGGTGAAAAGCCTGTTCCTGCTTCAGCAGCAGTCCTTATCCGGTATGTAAGTAGTTTTGATATTGAAAGCAGCGTGGTGCGGATTCGTAAACTGGTTGCGCAGAGTGTACCCGGTTTATCCTACGATAATGTCAGTGTGGCATTGTTCCCGATTCGCGAAGCTGTTTCACTTCCTGCACCCAAAAAGGATGTAGAGATTGCAGGTGTTGCTGTAAACCGCAATTCGATTTCTTCATTCTGGATGCTGCTCGCAGGAGGAATTGCCGGAGGAATACTGATCGGCTTTGCCGCGATGCTGGCACTTCGTAAGCGTACTCAGCAAAAAGAAGCTGCTGCTGAGAACGAGGAACGCTGATGACCGGCGGGGGATCTCTTTCCGGAGAAAGCTTTACCAGAATAGTTCGTTTTAACAGACCAGCCATAGAAGATATTCATACAGACCACATTCTTGATGTGTCTCTGGATGGCTGGGGAGAAGCGACCAGTCCTTACGTTCAGTCAGAAATGGCAAAATATCTGTTGGCGGTAACAGATGATCCTGCTCCAGAAGTTTTCCATAATTCTTTTGTAACTGCACAACAGCGGCTGGCGTTACTGGAAGGTGACGAGCTTGTTCGATTAGCGCTCCTTACCGGTCTTACGTTGTATGCAGGTCGTGTCTGTAAGGTTGTTCAACAACAGCAGGTCATAGAGCTCATCGAAACGTTTGGACGGGATGCACTGGTGTGTACGCATCGAAAACTTCGTTTCTTAAGTGGGAAAAGCGCGGAACTGATGACATCAGAGCCGGCATTCCAGAGGCTGACCGCAATGTTACCGGCTCCTGATGATGAGCAATATGCAGCAACTTTGTGCAATGCTGTGAATGCCGCAGGGATCGGGATTATAACCGTTTTTTTACGGATGCATCCGGAAGACGTTTACCACCGTATAGCGATACGGCTTCCACAGCTTTGGAAAGAAGCTGTTTCTGGTGATGCGGATGAATCGTCGGACTTGTACGTGCAAATGGTGCGTCAGGCAGGTGCGTTAGAGCTTTCCGAACAGCAAGTGCGGCGCTGCTGGGGGATGCTGATTCGGATAATGAAACAGGAGATGAGCCACGTATGGCAAAACCTTTTCGTATAGTACACAGCTCATTGAGTATTCCTTCTGATGTCAAAATTCTTCGTGCAGCGGAGTATGCATCGTTCCTTGAAGCTGAAGATATTCTGCAGGCTGCCAAGGATCGTGCAGAAGAAATTATTACGTCTTCGGAAGCAGCTTTTGAACAGGCAAGGCAGCGGGGGTATGAGGACGGTCTTGAAGAGGGCAAGCTGGAACACTCTGAAAAGATTATGGACACACTTTTTGAAAGCATTGCCTTTGTAGAGCGTCTTGAGCATGCCTCGGTAGAACTTGTACAGCATGCTGTGGACAAAGTGATTGCAGATATTCCGCCTGAAGAACGGATTGTTTCCATTGTAAAGAAAGGGCTGGGGCATATTCAGAATGAAAGTGCAGTGACCATTAAGGTCAGCCTTTCTGAGGTGGAGTATGTACAGAATGCCTTGACCGAGCTTGGAGCAACATTCCCGGCAATGACACTGGATATCCACGGGGATAAACGTCTGCAAGACGGTGACTGCCTGCTGGAGACTGTGATGGGCATTGTGGACTGCAAGCTCTCAACGCAGCTTAAAGCAATAAACAAGGCTCTCACTCGCAGAGTCGGGAAAGCATCGTAGCATGGCTTTTGATTACATTATCGACGCGATGCAGGAAGGTATTGCAAATTTGAATACGGTTGAAGTCCGTGGAAGGGTTGAGGCTGTTGTCGGAACTATTATCCATGCCGTTGTTCCGGGAGCCAAAGTTGGTGAGCTTTGTCTGCTGCGTAACCCTTGGGACAACTGGACTGTGTCTGCAGAAGTTGTGGGTATTTCCGGTACAACAGCGTTGCTGACCCCGCTGGGAAGTTTGCAGGGAGTTTCCACTGCAACAGAGGTTATCCACACAGGTCAGGTGCATTCGGTTTCCGTGGGACCTGACTTGCTGGGAAGAGTTCTTGACGGACTTGGACAACCATTGGACGGGAAGCCGGCGTTGAGTGGGGCAGAAACATACCCTGTATATGCTGAACCACCTAGCCCTATGGATCGTAAGATTATTGAAAAGCCAATTTCCTTGGGTTTGCGGGCACTGGATGGAATTCTCACCTGCGGTGAAGGTCAGCGAATGGGGATTTTCGCGGCAGCAGGTGGTGGTAAAAGTACCTTACTTGCATCACTGGTAAAAGGTGCGGATGTCGATGTTACCGTCTTGGCGCTGATTGGTGAACGTGGTCGTGAGGTTCGTGAGTTTATCGAGCACGATCTGGGGCCGGAAGGGCTGGCAAAAAGCGTCCTCGTTGTTTCAACCTCGGACAGGGCATCTATGGAGCGTCTTAAAGCGTCATATGTTGCCACTGCTATTGCAGAATATTTTAGAGATCAGGGGAAGCGCGTGCTGCTGCTCATGGACTCTGTAACACGATTTGGCAGGGCGCTGCGAGAAATCGGTCTGGCTGCGGGTGAGCCGCCTACACGGCGCGGGTATCCGCCATCAGTGTTTTCCAGTCTTCCTCAGCTTATGGAACGTGCCGGTAACTCGGATAAAGGCTCGATTACAGCTCTGTATACAGTGCTTGTGGAAGGGGATGACATGACAGAGCCGATAGCGGATGAAACCCGTTCGATTCTGGATGGTCATATTGTTCTTTCCAGAAAGCTTGCAGCGCAGAACCATTATCCTGCCATTGATATTTTGGCCAGCGTGAGTCGTGTGATGAACGCCATTGCCGAACCTGAGCACAAAGAAGCAGCGCAAGAATTGCGTAAGCTGCTTGCAAAATATGATGAAGTGGAATTGTTACTGCGCATCGGTGAATACCAGAAAGGGAATGATGCTGATGCAGACAGAGCTGTTGAGTCCATTGATGAATTGCGGAGCTTTTTGCAGCAGGGACTGGCAGAGTTTTCCACATTTGAAGAAACATTAGACGCGTTGAAAGCGGTTGTAGCTGCATAATTCGATATGCCTTCGTATCCTTTGGAAGATATTTTGCGGTTTCGTAACCAGCGGGCTGACGCAGCACAACGTCAGGCTCTGGTCGCACTTCGGGAAGAACTGCAAGCTGCTGACGAGCTGGAAGCAGCAAAAGAACGACTCGAAGAATACAAGCGATGGCGGGTTGAAGAAATTGAAAACCGCTATGCTGTGTTTTTACAAGAAGAGACCACAAAAAGCGGTATTGAGAGTTTTTATGAAGGGATTAAATCTCTGGAGCTTCGAGAATTGGAGCTGGGGGACGAAATACTCCGTGCCGAGAAAAAATTACAGGATGCCAAGGCATATACCCTGAAATGTAAGGAAGAGGCGATGCTGGCGCAGAAAGCTACCATGAAACTGGATTTGCATAAACAGGAATGGGTAGCTGAGGCACAGGAAAAAGCCCGTCAGGAAGAGGAAAAGGAGCTTGAAGAGCTGGCTTCCTCTTCACGGAAGTTATTCACTAAATAGGAGTTATTTCTATGGCTGTTACACCATCAGCTTCTTCTTCTTTCTCTGCACCAGCAGGGCAGGAATATAAACAGGCCGAGACAAAGGCCGGACAAGGCCGTGCTCAAGAGAGTGCACATAAAACTCAGACCACGAAGCAGGAAAAGATCACAGGTAACAATCGGTCTGCTGGAAAAGCATCCGGTATGGAAAAAGCGCCGAGTGGTGCCGCTGTGGATGAGTTTGTGGCTGCATTAAAAGGGAATAGCGACAAAGGCTCCGAGAAGGGTTCTGATCAGGGTGATAGTCGTAAACAGGACTCACCGTCAGATTTGTTTGCAGGCATGGGCGATGCAATTCTTTCTTCCCGCATGGGAGGGCAGCAGCCGCAGGTAGCAAACAACCAGATTCAAACTCCTCAAGGTGAAGCACAGGTGAAACTCACTTCAGAAATGCAGAATGTTGCGCAGCAGATTTTAGTCAGCGCTCCAAAGCATGGAGGACAGAGTGAAGTTATTATCCGTCTCGAGCATAGCTCATTGCCAGATACTGCTGTGAAGATTGCCTATGAACCGTCCGGCTTGGTTGTCAAATTTAATACACAGAACGTCAATGCTCACCAGACACTGGTTGAGAACCAGTTAGGGCTTAAAGAGCGGCTTGAAACGGATAACCCGGGAGTGCGGGTTGTGGTGAATGATCAGACAGCATCAGATGGCCGTTCCAAAGGGCTGCTGAACTTTGATCAGGAAGAGGATGAATAGATCTGTGTCAAATGAATTACGTAGCGCTGACGTTGCTGTATTGGCGATGCCGAAATGTTCGCATGCTCAAGCTCTTCTGTCGCATCGGATTGCGAAGGATGTAGTTTTTGCGTTGCCGGACATGCACTGTCTGGCTGATTTAAAAGGCATGGTGCGGTGTTCTGAGCCGGAAAAAGAGCCTGATGCTGCTTTGATTATGACTCTTCTGCTCGGTAGCGAGCGGGTTCAAGTTGCATGGCAGAGCATTGCATTATTTGCAGAGCAGGCTGGCACAACACATGGTGCAACCTTTTTAGACTTACCAGAACAGCTGCAGAATATCGCAGCAGCGCAAAGTGTTGAACCGTTATTGCAGATTCTCGGACAGGTAGTAGAACAGCCTGTTGTCGTGGAATCCATTGCTGTTGCCCAGCGTGGTGAAGCAGCAGGCGGTGAAGGTTTCGTTTCAGCCGAGATAGCAGAGCGTGCAGAAGTCTGTTCATGCATGCTCAGTATCCATCAGGAAGGAAAAGGGTGCCTTGCCGTTGCGCAGGTGACGTTTGCTGCTGATGGCGTTGCACACAATGCATTGCTTCACCTGCTTCCGCAGTCGCGGGTGGAAGAGGGAACGTCTCATGAGTTGCTCATGGAGATTTCCTGTATAGCCGGCTCGCAACGACTTACCCGTGATGAGATTGCAAGCCTTCGCAGTGGTGATGTGTTGCTTGGGGCAGGTAGTATTCAGGAAACGCAGAATGCGTTGTTCAGCCTGCGGGTAGGCACAACTCCGGTCGGAATGGCCGTAGAATGCGAACACGGGTTCGAAGTTGTTTCTTTTTCGCCGTATCCATTGGATGCAGCAGACAGTAGGGGAGAAGTTGAGATGGAAGAAGCTGTAGAGCTTGAGCATGAAATGGCAGAGCAGAGTGATGAGACGCTCGCAGACAGCATTGATACAAGCACATTGGAGCTTGAGGTTGTTTTTGAAGTAGCAAGAGCACATTTGCCGCTGGGGGAACTTGCTCAAGTGAGCAAAGGATACATTTTTACAACTGATACTTCTGTCGATGCCCCTATTTCCATCAAAGCTGGAAATAAAGAGATAGGTAAAGGCCGTCTGGTTTCTGTAGCAGATCGTGTCGGAATAGAAATTGTCGACGTTGCAGAATAGCCGTCAGTCTTTTTTACGATTCTAGTTTTTGGAGTTTGGTGTGGGAATACAAGCAATACAAATGCTGCCGCTCATTGTTATTTTGGGCTTGGCGCCTTTCGCAATTATGATGGGCAGCACGTATGTACGCATAGTTATCGTTTTTTCGCTTGTCCGTAACGCGCTGGGTATTCAGCAGATTCCACCGGGGATGGTCATCAACGGTCTTGCTGTGATTCTGAGTGTGTTCATTATGGCACCGGTAGGAAACTCTTGTTTGACCCTGCTGGATCAACAGAAGTTTGCGCCGAATATGCGGATGGAACAGTACATGGAAGTAGCCAAAAACGTTACTCCGCCGTTTGTAGAATTTTTGGATAAAAACAGTTCCCCGCGTATTAAGGCCAAGCTTGTTGCCACTGCCAAACGAATCTGGCCCAAGGATATGTTTGACTCTGTTAAGGAAACCTCTCTGTTTATTGTACTGCCTGCCTTTACATTGACGGAACTGACCAAGGCTTTTCAGATAGGTTTCTTGTTGTACTTACCGTTTATCGCGATTGACTTGATTATATCGAATATCCTTCTGGCAATGGGGATGATGATGGTGTCTCCGACAACTATCTCCCTGCCTTTTAAACTCTTGCTTTTCGTAGTGCTGGATGGATGGATGAAGATCAGTCAGGGGCTGATGATGGGCTATACTTTGTAGGAGTTGTTATGTCTATTTCTGTAAATGCAAATGTTGGACAACAGCATATAGATACCTCCCGCGCACCGGAAAGCGTGCGCACCAGCGGTACATTTATGGGGCGTACTGTTTCTGCGCCGAAAAATATGGCTTCTTTGGTTGCAGATGCAATGGAAGAGCTGACCGCTCATGTAGCCGAGACTAAATCACAGAAGCTGAACGAGCGTTCCAAGACTAAGCGTCAGGAAAGCAGACTGATTGACTCTGTTAAGAAATATCAGGAGCTGATTGATAAAGAAGAGTTTGCAGGTGAAGCCCGAAAGCTGAGCGTGTTTATCTCTCAAATGATGCAAAAGGCTTCCGGCGGTGCGCAATCCGCTGATGACGCATATGGTCAGATTCAGGAGTACCTGGGAAAAAGCGGCCGTGATGTTACAGAACAGTATGCACTGCTTGCAGAGGTACTCGAAACAGCGCCGCCTGACAGTGAACAGGCAAAGGTTGTTTCCTATGCGCTGCAGCAAATGGAAAGCAGACAGGGAGGCGCAATTGCTGCTGGACTCCATGCTGCATCTGAAGCTGCGGAATATGCAGAAATAGGGGACTCGCAACAGCTGCGTGATACCTACCGTTCCACGGTTCTGGATTTTGAGAACTCCCGTTCTGTATTCGATCAGTTGCTGCAGCAATACGGCGCTGAAAAGATTGATCAGGCTCTGGAATTTTTATTCGCAACCCTTGCACGGGATATTGATTCTGTATGCCCGACAATGGACAAGGCACGAATGGAAGTGTTCAGCACTGACATGAATAAAGTACGCGATATCGCATCACTCTATGGATTGTCAGGAAGACTGCTGGAACGCCTTGAGTCTGAACATAATGTTGCTCTTCCTCAAACTGAGGCAGGCAACAACGTGGCGCAGATGATGGATCGTTTTTTACAGATGATGGAACAAAAGTTCCCTGCACCGATGGATGTGCACGCAATAATGGATCCATTGAACATACCGGACACTACCCGCAAGGTTCTCTTCCTTCAGGATACGTTGAAGGAAACCAAGATGCTTCCTGTGAAGGTATTTGAATCGTTAGAGAGCAGAGATAAAATTCTCCAGCTTGTTCAGCAGGAATTAGATAGCGCCATTGAGCGGGAAGACGAGGAGTTAGGATACTAATGTTATTTGAATCAGTGATCAGCGAGTTCGGTAAGCGTATTGGAATGCCTGAATTAGCTCCACAGCAGGGTGAAGTTGTCCGCTTCACGTTTGATGAGACAGTTTCCGTAGCTATTGAGCGCTGTCAGCCGAGCGCAATGGCGCCGCTTTTTGGTGTATCCATCAGCATGGGACAGCAGGGCCCGACAGTTCAGTCCGACATCGATGCGCTCAACGAAAAAGCAATGCGTCTTGTGCACTACAGCACTCCTCAGCGTTTTCCTCTTACCTGCGGAAAAACAGGCAACGGTATGCTGGTCTTTTCCACACTGCTTTCAGAAGAAGAATGCACTGTGGATGTTCTTGAACACGCGCTGATGTATCTGGATGAAACACTGCGCAGCACCTTTGCAGCGTAACTTGTCAGGAGACTACTATGGGTACCGAAATTAAGCCGTTCATTACATTCAATCATGGTATCGAGCAGGTATCAGCAGCTGTTACTGCAAAATCTGAGATGCCGCAGGCTGCTAACGTTCCTCCGCAATTATCCACCTCGTTTCGCTCGTTGGAAGAGGTGTTCAAAAATAACGGTATTGAATCAGAAGTAGCATCGTTTTTGACACCGTCCGTGCCTGATCCGGCACTATTACTGCCTGAGAACTTCGGGCGGGAACTTCGTTCTGCATTGCAGCAAGTTTCCGGTCAGATTTCTTCAGAAGCAGAGCGTGGTCTTGCACAGGAACTTGATGAAGCTGTGAATAACCAGCAATTCTTACATATGTTTAAAAACTTAGTCGTATCCGGATAGGACTTGTATGGAACTTACTAAAGAGCAGCGGACTGTTATTGAAGTGCTTGGCTACACGTACTTGCGTGTAGGAGAGTTTGATAAGGCAGAGCGCATATTTAAAGGGCTTGAGGCCGTGTATCCTGATGATATGAAAAATAAACGGTACCTTGCCTATCTTTCAACAGTTAAAGGTGACGCTGCATCCGCTCTTTCGCTGCTTTCTGAATGTCTGGATACAGGCATGATGCGTTCATCGGATGCCCCTTTATTACTCATTCAGGCCAAAGCGCTGTGGAGTCTGGGACGTAAGGGTGAGAGCAAAGATATTTTTGACAGGTACCTGTTACTAATCGACCAACATTAATGTCCGGAAAAAGACATGTCTGTGCAACGCGTTGTTTCCAAAATAGTTAAGTATAACGATATCACGCTGGCATTCCTGCTTGTGGCGATCATCGGACTTATGATTATTCCGATGCCTACCTTTATTGTTGATGCCCTTATCGGCGTTAACATGGGCATCTCATTTCTGATGCTGATGATGGGACTTTATATTTCATCAGCACTGGATTTCTCTGTGTACCCGACCATGCTGCTTATCACGACGCTGTTCAGACTTGCGCTGAACATTACAACAACGCGTTTGATTCTTCTGAACGGGGATGCCGGGGAAATCGTATATACCTTCGGTAACTTTGTAGTGGAAGGTAACTTCATCGTTGGTGCCGTTGTCTTTCTTATTCTGACTATCGTGCAGTTTCTTGTTATCGCTAAAGGTTCAGAGCGTGTTGCTGAAGTAGGAGCACGATTTACCCTTGATGCGATGCCGGGCAAGCAGATGAGTATTGATGCTGACCTGCGCGCCGGTGTTATCTCTATGGAAGAAGCACAGGAACGTCGAAAAAGGGTAACAGACGAGAGTAAGTTGTTTGGTGCTATGGACGGTGCCATGAAGTTTGTTAAGGGTGACAGTATCGCCGGTATCATCATTACTATGGTGAACATTCTCGGCGGTATCATCATCGGTACAACGCAGCTTGGTATGAGTGCCGGTGACAGTATCCAGAAGTACGGCATCCTGACCATTGGTGACGGCCTTGTTTCATCTATTCCGTCGTTGCTCATTGCTATTTCAGCGGGTGTTATCATTACCCGCTCCGGTGATGAAGATTCAGACCACCTTGGCGGGGAAATCGGTCGCCAGATATTTGATAAGCCTAAAGCAATTTTGCTTGCAGGCTGTTTGCTGTGTCTGGTGGGGCTTATTCCCGGATTCCCGAAAATCCAGCTTTTTAGCCTTGGTGGTATTCTTGGGTCGTTCGGTTTCATTCTGATGAAGATGGTGAAGTCAGATGATGAGGAAGACGTAAACGGGGCACAGAGCTTAAAAGACACCATCGCACCTGCTGCAGGGAAACGAACCCCGCAGAAGAGCGGAGCCGACGATGCTAATGAAATTGCACTGACTGTTCCGCTACTGCTCGATATTTCAGAGTCTTTGGCAGACAGTCTCAACTACAAGCATCTTGATGATGAGTTGATTGCACTTAGACGCGCACTGTATTTTGATCTCGGTGTGCCATTCCCGGGGATTCATATCCGTCAGAACCCGAACTTGACTGAACTTCAGTATTCTTTGTTTATTCACGAAGTTCCTGTTTCCTCAGGAACACTTGAAAAGGGGAAACTGCTGGTTCTGGAAAGTCTGGAAAACCTCGATATGATGGGTGTCAGCTATACGCAGACAGACAATTTCCTGCCGGATACTCCGTCCATCTGGTGTGATACCAGTGTTGGCGGGTTGTTAGATAAATCCAATATTTCTTATATGGATCATTCCAAAATTATCTCGTTCCACCTTTCAACAGTACTTGCAAGGCACAGTTCTGAGTTTATTGGATTGCAGGAAACACGCTTTTTACTTGAAGAAGTGGAAAAACAATTTCCTGAGTTGGTGCGTGAAGCTTCTCGTCTTGTACCGGTTCAAAAGATTGCTGAAGTTTTGCAGCGTCTTGTACAGGAACAGGTTTCTGTGCGTAACATGCGTTCCATCCTTGAAACACTGGTGGAATGGGGGGCAAAGGAAAAAGATCCTATCATGCTTGTTGAATATGTACGCAGTAACCTGAAGCGTCAGTTAAGCTACATGTACAGCGGCGGTATGAACATGCTTGCTGCATACTTACTTGATCCTGGTCTGGAAGAGACTGTCCGTAAATCAATCAGGCAGACTTCAGGCGGTGCATTCCTTGCGCTCGATCCATCCACTTCTGCACAACTTATTGAAAATATGCGTGAAGTCATCGGTGATACAAAAAGTAAGTCACAAAAGTGTGTTCTGCTCGCTTCCATGGATATCAGACGATATGTCCGCAGGCTTATTGAGGGTGAGTTTTATTCACTTCCTGTTCTGTCGTATCAAGAACTGACACCGGAAATAACAGTGCAACCGATCGATAGAATCAAGTTGTAGGAGCAACGTTATGGGGTCACAAAGTGTTATTGATTTTGCAGCACAGGCATTATTGCTCGTACTGCAAATTTCCATGCCTCCAATTATTGTTGCTTCAATTGCCGGCGTATTGCTGAGCCTTGTGCAGGCTATTACCCAGATTCAGGAGCAGACATTAAGCTTTGGTATTAAGCTTATTTGCGTATGTGCCACGCTGTTTCTGGCTGCGGGTACTTTCGGCAAAGCTTTGTATGTGTATTCATTACAGATATTCGATTCTTTTAATATGATCGTCAGGTAGTGATTTATGTGGTACAACCTGAACGTTTGGCCTGACGGGAATATTTGTGTTTGAGTTCAGCTTTGATCCTGAAAGTCTGGAAAAGTATATTGTCTTATTCAGCCTCTGTGTACCGAGGTTGCTGATATTTTTTCAGGTAGCACCTTTTATGGGGGGAGTCGTCTTATCCGGCGTGTTGCGAAACGGAGTTGCTTTTACATTTGTTCCGTTTTTGTTCGTAACGCTTGCGCCGGAGTTTCATTCGCTCCCTGTGCATACTGGATACTACAAAATATTTTGGACTCTAGGACTGCTTGCAAAGGAAGTGGCTCTAGGGTTTGTTTTTGCGTACCTTTCGGGATTGTTTTTCTGGGCAATGCAAAGCGCAGGGCAGCTCATCGATAACCAGCGCGGTGCATCCATGGCGCAGGGGAGTGATCCGCTAAGCGGTGAGCAATCTTCCCCGTTGGCTTCGTTCTTTTTTCAGACTGTTGTGTACTTGTTTTTTACAAGCGGCGCATTTTTGCTGCTCGTAGAACTGTTGCTCAACAGCTATGTTGTCTGGTCTCCCATCCATTACTTTCCAGATGCGGCAGCACCTTCTTTGAGTTTGTTCTTCGTGAAGGTACTGGGGGAATTTATGGTGCTGGTGCTGCTGGTAGCGTCACCAATGGTTATCGTTTGTCTTCTTTCGGACGTGGGGCTTGGTTTGATCAACAGATTTGCACAGCAGTTGAACGTGTTTTCTTTGTCCATGGCAGTGAAGAGTTTCGCAGTCGCACTTTTGTTGGTGCTCTACTATTCAGTGTTTGTGCGGTTTGTGGGGACATCATTTTCTGAACTGATTTCTTTTATGAAAAACGTTCTTTTCTGGGATGCGGGACTATAGCTATGAGTGAAAAAACAGAACAACCCACGTCGAAGAAATTACGGGACGCACGTCAAAAGGGGAATGTTTGTAAAAGTCAGGAGATACCTTCAGCGGCAAGCGTAACAGGGGTCTTCTTTCTGCTGTGGTTCGGGGCGGACATGTTTTTTGAACAGTTTTCAGCATTATTCCAGCTTCCTGTTCTGTACATGAATCAGCCGTTTGAATTTGCAGTGCAAGTTGTGGGGCAAAAAGCATTATCAATTGTTGCAGTGCTTACTGCCATAGCCGTATCTGTAGCGGCTTTTTGCGGCGTGATCTCACAATTTGTTCAAGTGGGGGTATTGTTTTCGATGAAAGCGGCGACGCCGTCGCTTGATAAGTTGAATCCTAAGCAGTGGTTCACAAAAACCTTTTCAATCAAAAATGCAGTGGAGTTTTTAAAGTCCTTGATTAAAGTATTTGCAATTGGTGGGGTTATCTGGATGATTGTTGAAAAACACATGTCATCCTTACTGCTGGCAATTGAGTCCGGTGTCTCTATGCCATTGTCCATAGCGGCTGTTTTGGCAAAACAGTTTGTACAGTATCTGGTACCTGTATTTATTGTACTGGCTATTGGGGATTATTTGTTTCAGCGCTGGCAGTATACAAAAGGTCTTATGATGACCAAAGATGAAGTGAAACGTGAATATAAAGAATCTGAAGGGGATCCTCACATTAAAGGGCAGCGTAAGCAGCTGCATCAGGAGATGATTATGTCAGACACAGCAGCCAAAGTGCGGAAGGCAGATGTGTTGATTACAAACCCGACACACTATGCTGTTGCGGTTATGTATGACGAGGAAGACACACCGCTTCCAATGGTGCTTTGCAAGGGTGAAGGCGGATTAGCGCAACGTATGATTGATATTGCCAAGCAGGAAGATATTCCGATTATGCGCAATGTCTCTCTTGCACGTGGCCTGTACGCTGACAGTACAGAGGGCGCATATATTCCAAAGGAATATATTAAGCCAGTGGCAGAAGTGCTACGCTGGGTACACTCATTGTTATAGCTTTAGGTGCCAAATATATTAGCAAGTCTGGTATTTCTGTTGGCATTCAGTGCATGCAATCTCTTTGGAGGAAGCATGTTTTTTTGTGCCAATTATATTGAAATCACAAGTTTTTTTGTTAGAGGCACACCCTCTGCAATATTCTGTGTGAACGCGGAGCAAGAATTACCAAAGCGTGTACCGTAAGGAGCGGATGATGAAAATATTCAATAATCCTGTGGTGGCACACCCATCACAGGTTACCAATGTGCAAAAAAATCATGATACCCAGCAGACGTCAGGCGCTACTGGTTTACTGAATCGCTTCAAAGCAAACTTGCCACATATTCGCAGGCAGCAGGGACGACAGGAAGTTCCTCGAACAGACCTGACTGCTGTAAAGGCTGGTAGTGCGTCTCCACTTCGGACAAGTGTTCCGAAGGCACTGGGGGCAGGCACTGTTTCCATTCCAGTTCCACCAGATAACGTACACCAGCGTGTAGGTGTGTCTTCTTTGCCAAAAGGCGAGTTGCGTCACGTTGCAGGTCAAGTGCGTAAACAGCTGGGGAAAGGCTGGGAAAAGAGTGATGCCGGAAAGCAGTTGTTTTCAGAACTGGCAGGCAAAGCACTTGCTGAAAACGTACGTCGCGGCAGTGAAGTCTACCAGTCGATTATTGAGGGTGATGACACAGCTGCTACTGATTCGAACATTAAGAATTTGCTGTCGTTTCTTCATGCGCAGGGACAGACCAAGGCAGGAGCAACAGCCAGTTCTACACTGGTTATTGAAGACCCGAACCATCAACTGAAAGATTTTTTGGATAGCTCTGTTAAAGGCTACGCTCGTACATCTTCGTATGCCAAAGAATCTCAGGCAGAACATGGACATCGCGGTATTGATGTAAGTCTTCCCGGAGGAAAAGGGTCTCTCCTCTACGGTGCGCTTCATGACTCAACAGGAGCTGTCGGCGATCGTTTGTTGCTGAAAATGGAATCAAATGGCGCTGCTCTTTCTAAACTTTTTAATAGAAATGTGTCAGGTGAGCCAACGAGCCGTACTCTAAAATTTGCGGACATTGGCAAGCTTATTAAGCGTGGCTGGTCAAAGGTGTTTCATACTGGAACCACAGAGACAAAACGCGCAACTCTTCCAAAAGAACTGCGTAATGATTTTCAGCAACTCGGTATGAAAGCCCTGAAATACAGTCCTCATTTATGGAGAGCAATTACAGAGGAAAATCCGGCTCGAAGAGAAACCGCTGTAGGTATCAGCCGGATGTACCAAAACTGCAAAGCTGCTCTCGAAGGAATTGGCAGTGACGCTCGCATGGAAATGGGAGCACCGATGAAGGCTGATATTGAAGCCTTCATGCAAAAACTTTCTTCGCAGTATGACAATCTTGATATCCGCTTAGGCGATGAAATTGCGTTAAGCTCTGCTGAGTTGAAGCCTTTTGTCGGACTTACCGGAAATAACACGGGTGAGATAGGTAACTCTCTGGCGCAGCAGCTTAACGAACTGGCAGCGAAAGGAACGGTAACAACACACGATGTTACGTCCTTTATGAAGCTTATTACTGTGATGGAAGCAAGTGTTGTCATCAGACCTGATGATACCGGCGCTGCTGATACCTTTGACCGTATGCGGGATGTAATATCAGCACGGTTGAACAGCTTTGCAAAGGACAACGGTATCTCGCCGGAAGCTCTTAAAGCTGGTTTTGGTAAGTTATTAAAGTCAGACAGCATGAAAGCATTTATGGGCGACCTTAAAACAAGCCTTGATAATATGGATGCAGCTTCAAATGGCGTTGCTTTCCGTCTCTCTGCTGTTGCTGAGAGCCTTGGCTTTAGTCCTGAGGATATATTTGTTGGTGCAACAGGAGGCTTCCCGAATTTCGATAAGCAGATATCAGTCATTGATACGCTTAAGAGCGAAATGGGCGCCAAGTTTATGATGCGTGAGCTTCCTCTTGAACTTCTCGGTGCAAATGGTGTCGGCAATATGCAGAAATTGTCCGGTAATGAGTTTGCAACAGTAACTGACGAGGAGCACGGTGTTATTCTCCACAGGGCAGGGCGTAATGCTGCTGAATTGGTAGGAAAAAATACGCTCAGTCAAGGTGAGTATAATATTCAGGCTGAAGTTGAAAATGCACTTACTGAAGATCTGCAAACAACACCTGCGGAACTTTGGGAGCCGAAAGGCGTTACAGGTGAAGATCTTGCAGGAGTGTCTCTTGGCTTCATCAAAGATTTTATCCGTGACGGGATAAAGATTGATGCCAAAAAGTATCAGCCTGCTTCCAATTCTGATGAGGATGTTGCTGCTGCGTACCGTAAGGTGATCAAAATGCTTGATGGGCCAGAACGCGCACGCAAGATAACCCGCGTTGCGTTCCAGAATGTGCACGGCATTGCCCAGTCTTCATGGGTTGGGGTGGATAAGCCGCTAAGCGATGTGTACATGGATATGCTGCAACGTGCAGACCGTCCTGTTGCCGGTCTCATTTCCATTTCAACACAAGGTGATAAATACGGAATCACTGCCTCAATGGATCAACAGACAGATGACTTGTCGATGGTGCTTACCACTCGTTTCAGAGTCAGCTTTGCAGGAGAAGCAGAACATAATCCAGTAATTGAACGTGTCACAGCGGAAGCTGCGTTAGTCGATAGACCTCTTTAGGAGCAAGAAATGATTATAGAACACACTCAAGAGATTTTGAATCACCTCGGTAAGATCATCAAGACAGATATTGTTCTGGATGAAACAATGCAGGCAGGTGTTGTTATTGAAGATATACATGTAGTTTTTTCGCTTCTTGAAGAGGAAGAAGTACTGATTTTTTCAGCCTATCTTGCTCCTGCCCCATATGAGAATGCAGGCTTTTTACTGCAAGTGCTGCAAGGAAATTACATGTGGGCTTCAACTGCTGGCGGAACGTTGGCTGTGGATGATCAGACAGGATATTTGAGCCTTCAGCAGTTAGTCACATTGCCATTTGAGCATGTGACTGAGGTTGAAGAAATATTCTCAGATTTTCTGGGAGCAGCGGATTACTGGAAAAAGCAGCTTAGTGAGGCTGAAGAAGGCGCACAAAGCGAGTCAGCAACGTCTGATTCTGATTTGTTGCAGCAGACAGCGATTCGAATCTAGCTATGTTTTTTAAGGTTGAGACTGCGTAGCTTGTTCTTAACCTGTTGATAATCAAAAAATACATATACCTCTCCATACGTCTGGAGAGTGAGCTTTACCCGAGGCTCACTTTTCAGCCCAATTAAAAAGCACAACCGATGCAGGGGAGTACATTTTCTGCATATGGGAGACACAAACATGCCAATATCAAATAATTTTCAAGCACAGGTGCAAGCACAGGTAAATCTTGGACGCGGAGACGAGATCGGTCGTTTAAGCGCTGGGGATAAGCAAGAAGTTAAAGGTACCTCCGAAGCAAAGGGAAATCTGAAACAGAAACTCTTTGGACGTAATCAGCTGAGCTCAAAAACAACTGATACGCAGAAAGCCTTTGCGGATAAGGTGGTATCCGAACTGAATGGTAAAGTGATCGATACCGGTGATCTCAAGTCATATTTTGATAACTTAAAACTTGGTAGCGACGGTAGCTTGAAAGGTATCACGGATAATCTGTTGACCCATAATCAGGCCTTAGAATTGCTAGCTGCAGCTAAGGAGCGTCCATCATTAACACAGCCAGAACGTCCTCCGAAGCCTGCTGCAATGACAGGGGAAAAGATGAGAACTGGTGCGCAACCGAGTGTAACTGAGGACACTATTGCGATGATAGGCGATGAGGGGCGAGCTAAAGATTTTCATCCGCAAATGGCGAAAGCGCTTAAGGAGAGACTTGGTGACGGACATGGAGCTTTGGTTTTGCAAACCACTTCTCAGTACTACAATA
The DNA here is from genome assembly GCF_001672295.1 of Halodesulfovibrio spirochaetisodalis. GTDB lineage: Bacteria > Desulfobacterota > Desulfovibrionia > Desulfovibrionales > Desulfovibrionaceae > Halodesulfovibrio > Halodesulfovibrio spirochaetisodalis. Next base: position 26,631 of record NZ_JXMS01000034.1, read on the forward strand.
ATAGTGATGAGATGAAGGCAGTGTGCCGTTTCAAAGACTTAAAGCCACCGAAGGAAACATTGGTTAATACTTCAAAGTTGATCAATGCTAACTACGTAACTCTCGGTGGAAAAGAGTATGGTATAGCAACACAGGCTCCTAAAGTGGAAACTCAAGAAGCATTCTGGACTATGGTAAGTGAAGCAAAAGTAACCACCATTCTAGATTTAACTCGCAGGGATGATATTCAAAAACATCACATTCCGAAGTATCGCCCACATGGGGAGCAGCTGTTTGGAGATGTTGAGGTAGCAGCGACCTCACGAAAGAGAGATGGGGTTATGAACGTAACCAATATGGAAGTTTCCGGCCAGACAGGAATGCACGATGTAAAGGCACTTCACTTCCCAGATTGGCCTGATCACGGGGTAGTGAAAATGGATACGTTTAAAGAAATCTTAAGCACAGTAAAAAATGCAACACAAAATAATCCTGGCAATTTAGCGATTCATTGTACCGCTGGAGTAGGACGTACTGGCACTATCTTTGCCGGACTTGCATTGTCAGACATGGCTGCTTCAGGAGAGTTGACCCGTGATAATGTGGACGAAAAATTATTAGACGTTATCGTTCAAGGTCGACAGTCCCGTGGTCAGTTCTTTGTCCAAACTCACTCTCAGGCAGCATTACTGCTTGAATATGCACACGGATTAGTAGGAGCATAAATGAGTACTGAAAAAACAAATGCTGTGTTTGATAACCTGATGAATGAAGTTCTTGATAATATTGGATTGTCAGGGCTGGAAAGCACCGAGTCCGGTGTGTATCTCATCAGCGTTGATGACACTGTGACAGTTAATATTGCCTGCCCTGATGATGAATGCGTGTTTTTATTCAGCTACGTAGGTGAGTTGGATGAAGAAAGTGCATCTGAGAAGATGAAAGAAATGCTTCGCTTTAATGCTCTTACCACTAAATGGGCTCCGGTCATGCATCTTTCAGATGATAACGAGATTGTCATTTGGGGAAAAGAACTGCTGAAAGATTTGGAAAAGACATCCTTTATTGCCATTTTCCAGAGTTTTATCGATTTTGCGCTTGAAGCATCTGAATGGTCTGCAAAGCCGGTTTCAGGTGAAAGCAGTGCTCAGCAGGTTGAAGAGACTGAAGATCCAATGTGGATGTCCCAGAACTTTATTAGAGCGTAATGTAACAATAGAGAAGTTGCGCTGAGCAAATACTGCCAGCCAGCTATGATTGCTATAAAAAGAGGCACGCAGTTTTCTGCGTGCCTCTTTGCTTTTTGTTATGCTTTGGTACCGAGCAGACGGGCGAACATCTGCTTGCGGTTCATCATATGCGGTGAAGCCGCGGCAATTGCCTTATCAAAGTATTGGGTAGGGTCTTGCTGGAACAGGTATACCACCCGTACATCATCAGGATCACCGAGGACAGCGTTCGGGTACCGCTTTTTAGCAGCAGCAAGGCGCTGTTTTGCCAGTGCGTCGATTTCTTCTTCGTCACCGAAGGTCATTGCACCAGTCGGGCAGGAAAGAACGCAAGCCGGTTTCATGCCGTTCTGAATACGGTCGATGCACATATCACACTTTGAGAGCTCGCCGGAGGCAGGATCCTTACGGGGAATATCGTATGGGCATGCTTCACGGACGCCTTCAGCATCGACGTTCTTGGTGTATTCAGTAAAGATTACCGCACCTGTTGCTTCATCCTGAATTACAGCACGTTCGTCATCAAGCTCAGCCTGCCCCATGCATGGGGGTTCTGTGCAGTGACGACACTGTTCAGGGAAGAACAACCAGTCTACTTTTCCGTCATTGACTACTTCTTCAAAGCGGACAAGACGTATTGTAGTAAAGCTCAAGTCTTTCGGGTTCTGGTGGGAACCCCAGTTTATGGTTTCTTCAGCCGGAAGCTTTTTCCATTGCTTGCACGCTACCTGACAGCCACGGCATGCCGTACAGCGGGTAAGATCGACGAGGAATTTTTTAGCCATGGCTTACGCTCCCTTTATCTTGCTCACGTTAACCATGAACGCCTTTGTTTCCGGAATACCGGTGTTAGGGTCGCCCACAGAAGGTGTGAGGAGGTTTGCAGAATCACCACCGTGTTTCGGTGTTACCCAGCCATAGTGCCAAGGCAGGCCAACGAGATGTACGTCCTGACCATGTACTTTGTACGGCTTGATACGCTTAGTAACGATGGCAACACATTCGAGCGTGCCGCGCAGACTGGAAACGTTGACTTTTTCACCGTTTTCAATCTTCTCTTTCTTCGCCAGTTCTTCACTGATTTCACAGAACAACTGAGGCTCTGTTTCAATGAGCCAGCCCTGATAACGGGTCATCAGGCCGGTCTGCCAATGCTCTGTAACGCGGTATGTTGTACCGACATACGGGAAGCGAGGGTTGGCAACAGCTTTTTCCTCACTGGCAATCTGGTAGGCCGTAGGGTTATGCAGCTGTGAAGAGAACGGGTTTTTCGCAATAGGACATTCAAGCGGCTCGTAGTGTTCCGGGAACGGACCTTCTGCGCGACCCGGGCCGTAAATCTGACCAAAGCCGTGTTTACGCATAATAAAGGCGTGCTTGGTACCCGGCTTCCATCCGCCATCAGGCACGTCACCCTGCCATTTGGTTTTATCGCCAGTCCATTTGATAACTGCTTTCTTCGGTGCATACGGTTTACCTGTAAGGTCAACAGATGCACGGTTGTAAAGAATGCGGCGGTTTACAGGCCAGCACCATGCCCAATTAGGGTACAGGCCGATATTTGCCTGTGCATTGTTCTGGGTTTTGTCGCGGCGGGCAGCCATGTTGCCCTTGTCTGTGTAAGATCCACAGTAGAGCCAGTTGCCTGAACATGTGGAGCCGTCATCCTGCAGATACGCAAAGCTTGGTACCTGCTGGCCTTTTTTGAACTTTTTGCCCTTAACTTCGGTGTCCTTCATAAAGTAACCGTTGATAAGCTTGGCAATGCCGTGGGCATCAAAATGTCCATGGCTGTTCTGCCAGTCCTGCAGACCAAGACCTACAACAGGGTCAGGGTATGCACCGCCCTCTTTCTTGTAGAGCTTTTGAATCTTGTCGGTGAGTTTAAGGATGATGTCACCGTCAGGAAGTGTCTGACCGTATGGCTTTGGCCCTTGATAGCGCCACTGCATCCAGCGGCCGGAGTTGGTTACGGAACCTTCTTTTTCAATAGAAACAGCACATGGCAGGAAGAAGACTTCAGTCTTGATATCCTTCGGATTCATGTTTGGCCCGCGCCAGAATGAAGCTGTTTCGTTATCGAAGATGTTTACGTTCACAAGCCAGTCGAGCTTTGCCATGGCTTCACGGTTTTTGTTTGCGTTAGCACCGCCACATGCAGGGTTCTGCCCCCATGCAAAGAAGCCGTCGAACTGCCCGTGGTTCATTTTTTCGAACATGGAAAGCCAGTAGTACTCGGTCATCGGCTTATGCGCATCAAGCTTAGGCAGCATTTCGTAGCCTTTAGCAGGTGATGCTTCAGGGTACATGGCTTTTACAAGGCTTGCCATATACTTTGGCTTGTTCCCCCACCAGTTTGCAGACATAGGGTCAGCAGAATGCGGAGTGCAGTTTTTGTTATAGGCTGCGAGGTCAGACCATTTGGACTTAGGCGTTCCAAGATACCCCGGCAGAATATGTACGAGGAGACAGTGATCTGTAGAACCCTGTACGTTAGATTCCCCGCGCAGCGCGTTTACGCCGCCACCTGCAACGCCGATGTTACCGAGCAGCAACTGCACAATCGCCATTGTACGGATGTTCTGTACACCGACTGTGTGCTGTGTCCAGCCCATAGCGTACATAATAGTTGCTGACTTATCCGCTTTGCCGGAAGCAGCATAGGTTTCGTATACTTTGAGGATATCTTCTTTAGGCGTGCCTGTTACGCTGGAAACAGTGTCAACGTCATAGCGGGCAAAATGCTTTTTGAGCAGGTTAAATACACAGCGCGGGTGCTTTAATGATTCGTCACGAACCGGCACACCGTTCTTGTCTGTTTCAAACGCCCATTTGGATTTATCGTAGGCACTTTTTTTCGGATCAAAACCGGAGAATACACCATCATTGAACTCGTAGTCTTTACCGACAACGAACGATGCGTTGGTGTAGTTAACAACATAGTCGTGGAAGTGTTTGTTGTTATCGAGGATGTATTTCACCAGACCGCCGAGGAACGGAATATCCGCACCGGAACGGATTGGGGCATAGAAATCACACTTTGCGGAGGTACGGGTAAAGCGAGGGTCAACGTGGATGAGCGTTGCGCCCTTGTCTTTTGCTTTCATTACCCATTTGAAAGAAATAGGGTGGTTTTCGGCAGCGTTACTGCCCATGATTAATACACAGTCACTGTTCTTAAGATCGATCCAGTGGTTCGTCATCGCACCGCGTCCAAACGACTCTGCCAGAGCCGCTACAGTTGCGCTGTGTCAGATACGCGCCTGGTGCTCAATGTACACCAGGCCAAGGGATCTGAGTAATGACTGGTATGCCCAGCATTCTTCGTTGTCCATTGCGGCAGAACCGGCAGAAGCAATAGCTTCGGTACGGTTAACTTCTTCACCTTTATCGTTCTTAAGCTGGAAAGATTTGTCGCGGGTCTTTTTTACGCGTTTAGCGATTTCTGTGAGAGCCCAGTCCCAAGAAACAGGCTTCCATTCTGTGCTGTTTGGAGCACGGTACAGTGGAGTTTGCGGACGGTTGTCATTTTCTGCAAGCTGCCAGATTGCGGCACCTTTTGCACAAAGTGAACCTTCGTTGATTGGGTGGTCCGGATCGCCTTCTACGTTAATGGCACGACCGTCACCGTTTTTAGCAGTGTTTACGATGAGACCGCAGCCTACAGCACAGTAACAACAGACGGATGTTGTCTGTTTAGACCATTTTAATTTTTGCAGCTCAGCTTTCGCGACGGTAGGCTTTAAAGATATGCCCAGTCCGCCGAATGCAGATGCGGTGGCAGCACCTGCAGAAAGCTTGAGGAATTGTCTACGGGAGACTGTCATTGTTCCTCCTGATATTGAAGTTGTGTCTAGCGTCCTCTGATTTCCCGCCCGAGTGCGATCAGCAGGTTGAATCCTGACCCGTATCCGTTACAGACAGGGAGAGATTCAGGCAGCACAGGCTTGATCCGATCCTCGTATTCCACTGTCACAGGCGTAAGCTCGCATAAAGTGGCACGTGCGGCTACGTCCGACAGCGGTATTCCGAGTCCGGAAAAAGGAAGCAACATCGCTTCGTTGTGTTGAGAACGGTTGATTCGTTCCATAACAAAAACCCCTTCCAACGTGATCATAGTGCAGTGCGCACTATGGAATCGTTATGTTAGGAGGAGTTTAGCTACAGAAAAAGAACTTCCACAAAAGAAATGAACTTGGACAGCCTACAGCACTTGGTAGTATGTGTATTTTTAGTAAAAACAATATGTTGTAAGCTTGTGAAAAAGATATGCGTGTGGTTTGGCACTAAATATGCGCACGGTTTGGCACTTGCAATGTGTTAAAGGGTTATCTTGCTGAAAATAAAGAGTTTTATTGTGCAGAATGTAAGGAGGGGAAGGCATGTACTACCACCAGCTCATGAGGTTAGCTTTTTCAAACCTCTTGTGATGAGTCATGGTCTGGAGGGTGCAGACTGAAGCGTGGTCTTCGCCTGATTGCTTATTTTTTAAACGGATCGAATTCAGGAACAAGATCACAGAGTTGGGTTAACAGCATAGAAAGGATGTCGCCTTCTTTGTTGTTATACCGGAACTCAAGTTCCTTGAGGTAGAGAGGAAAACGCTGGGGAGTGATTCCCTTAAAGCGTTTCAGGCGGGAATGACCGAATTCCCAGAAGGAGCCTTCTTTGATGGGGAAGTCGTGGTCATATTTTCTGATGTATTCATATGGAAGAGAATCATCACCACATAAGATAAGCGCATCATACTGACGGTACTTGCCCGTATATATAATGTTGCCTGCACGGAACAGAGTAAGATGGAAGCTGTGGTTAAAATGAAACACAGTCTCTGCTTCAATGCCGCTGACAAGGTCAATAAAAACCCAACCGTTGCGTTCCATAATGCCAAATACAGGGATGGCACCTTTGGCTCGTACCGGAGGAGCTCCGGTGAGTTTTTTTCCTTTGATATATTTCCCGAGTCCGGTTTCCGGCCCCAGAAGCTGGCGGGCATCTGTTGCGTGTGCAAGCAGGGCAAATCTGATGGTGGTAACGGCCTTGTAGGCAGCGTTATACGAAAGGTTCACCTCTTGTGCCAGCTCATGTACGGTGTATTCCTGCAGAAACATGTGGGCTAGGTGAAGCCATGTGGACGGGGAGAGACTGCCGTTATTAATCCAGCGGCCGCTGAAGTCCTGAAATGTATATTTGCAAGTGGCACAGCGATGACGTCCGCCTGAAAGCGTGTACAGTTTGTGTTGCCCACATCGCGGGCAAAAGCGCACGCCGGAAGGCCAGCAAAATGAGAGAAGATACTCAAGTGCTGCCTCTTCTGAATCAAGCATGGAGATGTCAAATGCGGCTGTTTCTTGCATAGAGTCTACTTACTGCTAAATTGGCACTAGCGCAAGAACTTCATTTGTTTTAGTTGGTTGCACAATCAAGCGTGAGGATATTTGTTCGTTCTTAAATGACTAAAATGGGGTATAGAACAGATAGGTTACTTGTAAGAACGGCACAACTTACAGAGACCTCGCTGGTTAACTATTTGAGAGTATGCATCATATAAAAAGATTCCCTTTCTTTTTTCCTGCGTATCTAGGGAGAGTATATGCGTGTGGCATTCAAGTTTGCGGCTTGGGCGATGTTTTGTTTGGCGTTGTGCGGATGCGATGGAGACGGATATGAGCCATTGCGCTACACACAGGTTCCCGGTGTCTCGTCCACAGAAATAACGTTAGGATCTTCTTTGCCTTTGAAAGGGCATGCAAGTTATCTGGGGACACAGACCCTGCGGGGGGCATTGAGCTATCTGCGTAATGTGAATGCCCTCGGTGGCGTGCACGGCAGATTGATTACCCTGCAGGCCATTGATGACGGGTATGATCCAACACGATGTCTGGCAAACACGCACCAGCTGATCAGCACCGGGAATGTCTTTTCTCTTTTCGGTTTTGTCGGAACCCCCACAACAGTTCGTGTTCTCCCGCTTATTGAAGAAGCAGAAATTCCGCTTGTCGGTGCCTTTACCGGTGCCAATGCCCTGCGTGTCCCGTTTAATCCGTATGTATTTAATGTTCGTGCTTCCTATTATCAGGAAACAAAAGCTGCTGTAGAGTTGCTTGTCTCGCGTATGAAGTATAAGCGTATTGCTGTATTTTATCAGTATGATGCCTATGGTTTTGACGGGCTGATGGGGACAGAGATCGCACTGCGCGAGCACGGTCTTGCGCCGGTTGCGCGCGGTTCGTATGTTCGGGGCGGAGTTGATATAGAAGAAGCACTGCAGCGGATAGTCAAAGCGCAGCCGGATGCTGTTGTTCTTGTGGGTACCTGTAAGCCTTGTGCTGAGTTTATTATTCAGGCAGATGCACGCGGGCTTGATGCTGCATTTTTTAATTTATCGTTTGTAGGTGCAGAAGAACTTGCCAGACGGTTGCCCGACGACATAAAGGGAGATGTGCTTGTTTCACAGGTTGTTCCTCCGCCAACATCTATGCAGGTAGATGAGTTGATGGGAATAGCAGAAGAATATGTCAGGCACTTGCATGAGTATTACCCCGAAGATGTTCCCAATGCGGTAGGGCTGGAAGGGTATGTGAATGCACGGGTGATTGTGGAAGGTCTGCGCAGGGCAGGGCGGAATTTAACACGCGAACGCTTTATGAAAGCGATGGAGTCCATGCGTGAATTCCCCCTCGGCGGATATGCTTCAGTAGGGTTTTCGTCCAAAGATCATCAGGGATTGGACTCGGTATATTATACCATCCTGAACAATGGCGAGTTTATATTGATGGACGACATTGACCGGCAGGTAAAGCAAAACGCTTTGGTCAAACGTGAGGAGCCTGTTACGAAATGATTCGCGCTAAATTTGCACAGCTTAGTTTAAAGAATAAATTTTTCTTTTCTATCCTGATAGTTATTCTGCTGATCAGCGGCACGATTGCGTTGCTTGCCCGCTGGATTCTTATTTCCGGTCTCACGCAGGAGCTGGAAATGCGCGGGACCGCCATTGCGCATAGTGTGGCTACCCGTGGCGCAGAGTTTATTCTGGAGAATGATACAGATCATCTGCTCAATGTTCTTTTTGATGAAAAGCAATTGCATGAACGCAAGCACCTTGTCGCCTATATCTATGTTGAAGGGAAAAACGGTGCTGTGCTCAGTCACACCTTTACCACCCCTTTTCCGAAAAGATTAAAGGGAGTTAATCCCGTAACCGAAAGGGTGGAGAAGAGTGTACGTATTGTGCCGTTTGGAGGGCATGAAGCGTACGATATTGCTGTTCCCATAAAAGAAGGTATTTACCAGATAGGCACAGTGCATGTGGGACTATCCAAGGCACACATAGACAGCCTTGTGGGTAAATTGCGTGCAATGTTTCTGGGATTCATCTCGGCGGTTATTATAATCACGTTCTGGGTCAGTCACAGGATGGCGAAATATATTGCTGATCCTGTCATGACGCTCACGCAGATCTCCGATGACCTGTCGCGAGGGAATTTTAGTTCCTCAGACCTTATTAATACTGAGGAACAACTGGAGTGTCCTGCCTTCCATGACACGGATTTGCCCTGCTGGCATTTTGATGAACAACGTGAGGGCGAAAGCAAATCAGAAATGCGTCCGCACCGTTGCAAAAAATGCGCGTTCTATAATCAGGCAAGCGACGGAGATGAAGTACAGCAGCTGACAACTTCTTTCAGAAACATGGTATGGTCTATCAGGTTGTATCGTCGAAGATTGCAAGAATCTGAAAGTACATACCGTTCCTTATTCCGCAGCGGGCCGGACCCGATTTTTGTAGTTGATGTTCTTTCGAAAAAGCTGGTGGATGCAAATCCACGCACAGAAGAGCTGTACGGATATACCCGTGAAGAACTTGTGGGTATGCCGTATGCTGCCTTCGGGGAAGAACAGGCAAAAGAATGTTTTGAATTTTTCAGTAATGACGAGTTGTGTTCAGAAGCAATGAAGGCACCGCGTGTTGTGCATTTACGCAAAGGTAACATTCCGATGTACGTTAACGTAACTGCGTGCTTTATCAGTTACCGTACACGGCCTGCCATTATCGTTGCAACAACCGACGTTACTGATCTTGTAGAAAAAGATGCCCAGCTTATTCAGGCATCTAAAATGAAATCACTTGGTGAAATGTCTACCGGTGTGGCGCATGAGCTTAACCAGCCGTTGAATGCCATCCGTATGGGAAGCGATTTCTTAACAATGGTGCATGAGCAGGGAATTGATATTCCACAGGAGCAGTATGCACAGGTTGTGACGGAAATCAGCACACAGGTGGATAGGGCTTCCGACATCATCAATACGCTCAGATCCTTCGGGCGCAAGGCCGATTTATTGCTTGAGGATGTGAACCTCAATGAGCCTGTAGGGTCTGTTGTGTCTTTACTCAGCAGACAGTTCCTTATTGAAGATGTCCATATTGTCACAGAGCTTGATCCGGAATTACCGTACATTACCGCGCAGCATAATAAGTTGCAGCAGGTGCTGTTGAATCTGGTGATCAATGCCCGTGATGCTATTGTAGAGAGAAATGAAGAAGGTGCGGAGGTGAGAGGCCGTATCCTGATTCGGACTGAATATGACGACGAAGGGGTATCTGTTTCGGTTGAAGATAATGGAACAGGTATTCCAGACCATGTGGCGGAGAAGGTGTTTGAGCCGTTCTTTACAACAAAAGCCACAGGGCAAGGAATGGGACTTGGACTGGCTATTTCCTACGGCATTGTACGTGAATATGGAGGAGAGCTCAGTATTCAGAGTGCAGTAGGTGACGGTACATGCTTTACTGTTCGTTTCCCGCGTCAAGAGGTGGCTCTTGCAGCCAATTAGGGAAAGGTAGATTGAATGAAGATCTTAGTGATTGATGATGAACAGCCCACGCTGACAATGTTTGAATTGTTATTAAGTACGTTGGGTCATGAAGTCTTGTTGGCTAATTCCGGTGAACGCGGATTGGAAGTGTTTGCAGAGCACCGTCCGCCTCTGGTGTTAACTGATATTAAAATGCCGGGTATGGACGGCATTGAAGTGCTGGGACGTCTTAAAGAAGAAGAGCCGAATGTAGAAGTAGTCGTTATTACCGGTCACGGTGATATGGATGTTGCGATTCAGGCTTTAAATCTTGATGCTACAGATTTTATTAATAAGCCGTTACGTCTTGAAGTGCTGGAGAAAGCACTGGAGCGTGTGGAAGAGCGTATTAAGTTGAGTACCGATAAATTTGTTACTCTTTCAACGCAATTCACAGACGAGACAATGGTGATTACTGTTCGGGGCACTCTTGGTACAGCTGATGAAGCAGAAATTAAGCACGCTTTTAAGGGAGCTGGGGATGCCAAGAGAGTTGTACTCGACTTTACAGAGAACACATCAATCAACGGTGCTGCTATTGCATTGCTGACGGATTCAATCCGCACTTTCTACAATGACGGCGGTAAGGTCGTTATTTCCGGTTTATCAGAAAACTTCCGCAATGTTTTTGAAATAATGGGAGTAACGCGCTTCGCTACCTTTGTAGATAAAATACAAGATATAGATGCTCAGTGATTGTCCATAATGCTTGATGGTTAGATTATGCGATATCGCTTAGAGCCTTGAAATGACGGGGCTTCGGCGAAAAAATCGTGTTCTGGTAGGTGACTTTTTTGTATTTTTTACAAGGTACCTAACCATCAGGAGGTGAGACATGACCTGGATAATAAAACGGTATCAAATAATTCTGGTCTTGATGGCATTGGCTGTTCTTGTGGGTTGTACAAACAAGTATGATCCGAATGTATATACCGGTGATCAGGCAATGCAGGCTGACTCTATCAGCTACGGAACAATCACACGAATGAACTCTGTGACAATTAAAGATGAGAACACAGGTGTAGGGCTCATTGGTGGTGGTATTGCCGGTGGTCTTCTTGGCAGTACTATTGGTGGCGGTTCCGGTCGAGTCTTAGGTGCGGTTGGCGGTGCAGCCCTTGGTGCAACTGCCGGTGCTCTGGCAGAAGATGAATTCCAGAAGACAGACGGTCTTCAGATTACTGTACGTTTGGATTCTGGACGATCAGTATCTATCGTACAGGCAAGAGAAGGGTCGAACTTCAGTTATGGGCAACGTGTACGCGTTGTAACATCACCGAACGGAAAAGCCCGTGTTCTGCCGTACTAGATGAGAAACATGCAAAAAAAAGCGACCTTCAAGGTCGCTTTTTTTTATGTGATAGGCGGTACACAAAGCAGCTTAAAAGCTGTCCAGTGTTGATTTTCGTTATATGGCAAGCAACTTGTTCATGGTAACTGTAAGAGACTCTGCAACAGCATTCAAATCACGGACAGCTGATTCAGCATCCTTCATTTTGGATGTTGTCATAGAGGAAATACGGCTGATCTCATCCACTGCGCGTGTGATCTCTTCACTTGCGGAGGATTGTTGTTCAGCTGCTGTAGCAATGGCACGGACTTGATCAGTTGCAGGGGTTACTTTGGCAACAATGCGTTCAAATGCCTCGCCGGATTGAGTTACAAGCGATGTAGCGTTTTGCACAGCATCCGCAGTGTTCGTCATGGCGGTAATGTTCTTCTGTGTGCCGGCCTGAATATTTTGAATAGCATTGCCAACGCGACCGGTCGCTTCCATCGTATTTTCAGCAAGTTTACGTACTTCGTCAGCTACCACTGCAAAGCCTTTGCCTGCATCGCCTGCACGGGCAGCTTCAATAGCTGCGTTAAGGGCAAGCAGGTTTGTCTGATCAGCAATGTCACTGATAACATTAAGAATGTCGCTGATGGATTCAACCTGCGTTCCAAGTGCGCCCATTTCTTCGGTGAGGTGGGCTGAAAGGGTGGATACATTCTGGATGGTGGAAACTGATTCGCCAATAATAGCGAGACCGGATTCAGCTTCACTGAACACAGTGTCTACGCTCGCTGCTGCTTCTGCAGCATTTCGTGCGACTTCATTAATGGTGCTGTTCATTTCTTCCATAGCAGTGGCGGTTTCGCTGTTACGAACGTCCTGCTGATGCACCCCGTCTGCGGTTGACTGAATTTGTGTGTCCAGTCCCGAGGAAGCCGTTGTCAGGTTTGCCACTAATTCATCCAGCTCCTGCGCAGCCTGCTGGCTTTGCTTGTACGCCTGTCTGGCGTTATCTTCCGCAGCCTTAGCCTGAGACGTTGCCTGTTCTGCTTCTTTGGAATGCCTTCGCGCTTCATTCATATTTTTTTCTATATCATGAATGTTAGCCTGAAGCGTTTCTGCCATGCTGTTAACAGCCCGCTGCATTATAGCAATTTCGTCTTCACCGTTCGGTGCACAGCGAGCATTAAGATCACCCTGTGCAATTGCGGAAATAACAGAAGAGGTTTGAATAATGGGCTTGGAAATGGTGGCTGCAAGGTAGAACGTTGCGAGCAACGCTCCAATGGCACAGATGAAAGCTAAAATAATCATCTGGATTGTATGCTCATTCGCATCTGCCAGCGCAATATCTTTTGATACTGTGATGGCTGCAACCCATTTTGCTACGGTGTTACCGAATTGAACAGGAACCAGAATGTGGATATTTTCGCCGTCCTCAATGCGGACAATTTCGTTGTCCTGCGCTCTGGTAAAGGCTCCTCTTCCATTGGGAATAAAGGTTTCAAGCCGTGAACCCAGCGCATCAGGCGTGTCTGTCAGCGCTTGAATTTTACCGTTTGCAGCAATAAGCGCCAAGTTGCAATCACCATTATATGCCGTGAGTGTATTAACCAGTTTGTTGAGAAACTGTGTGGAGAGATCGACACCGGCCACACCGACAACACTGCCGTCTACAATTATCGGAACGGAAAGGCTTGAGACGCTGAAGTGGGTTCCTTTTTTATTGGTGTACTCGGCGACTTCCGTTGCAAATTCTTCTCGAGTGTTTTTGCTGTGAGTAAACCAGGCACCATTCGAAGCAACGTTGCATGCGCTTAGGTTGAGGGAGCCTTCAGCACGACTCCAGTACGGTACAAATTGTCCTTTTGGGGAGTTGAATGTTGATTTGCCAATATAGTCAGCGTCGTTTTCAAGGGCATTAGGCTCGAAAACGACCCATGCTCCGAAAATGTTCGGGTTCTTTATTGCTACAACTTTCAACATTTCCACAATCTGTGCTCTGCTTTTGGGGGATTTGGAAAGCAGTATTGCCTCAATAGACTGGGATAACGTGCGGGCAATAGTGAAGCCGGAATTGAATTTATTTTCAATTTTAAGCTGTTGTTCTTTTACAATTTCCTCAGAATATGAATATGCGCTTTTTATTGATTCACTGCGCATAGTGGTGAGCGAAATACCGAGGAGAAGGCCAATGAATAGTATGAAGCCTGCTGAAATCTGGGTTATCAGCTTTCGCTTCAAGGATTTGAAGGTCATAAGAACTCCGGTAGGGGGGAGAGAGTTTATGTGAACGGTATATTTACAAAAAAATGCATAGGCGTAGGCATTTTGTATAGTCTTACTACCCCGAATCGGGTTAAGAACACATTTCTTTAGGCAACAATTGAGGAAAAAGGCAGGAGATGAGGTGTTTTTGAAGATTAGTTCATATTTTACAATGGATTAC
>NZ_JXMS01000035.1 GCF_001672295.1 Halodesulfovibrio spirochaetisodalis
ATACTGCTATAAATTTTAAATAATTATTTCTCTCTCATTAGTAGTGATCTAATAGATTGATAATCTTTACTTAATAAATAGCAGTGTAATGGATAAAAGAATAATGTATTGTTTTTTATTGCAAATAGAACACAACAGGCACGCTACTGTGAGAATGGATCCATATTGATCGTGGTATTTAAGACGAAAAACGAAGAGACATATGCCTCGAACATTTTGTTACGTTATTTCTGCTAGTTGTTGTTTGGCAAAGCACTGCGGGCAATAGAACAGATGATGCGGGAGGGGGATGCCGGCAAAACAGGCACAGTACGCCTGTTTTTTGTGTTTCTAGCGTGCTTAGATAAAAAGAGAAATCCTAGACGTCAGTTGCTTGCTGAGGGATGATAATTCCTGTGTAGAATTGCTTTGCAGAGTCTGGAAAGTTACTGCAAAATACGGCGGGTACAACAAGTACATATCTCGTCGAATTCTCGGTAATGCTGTAAAAGCATTGACCTGCAAGTAATCATATTCTAGGGCGACTGCATGAGCGAAACAGAACGCATTTTTTTTGCAACGTATGAAGATTTTGAAGCGCATTTATTAAAGCTTGGCCTGTTCCATATGGACTTGGCGCACAGCAGGATTGATGCGGTATTGGAAGAAGCTGAACTGAAACGGCCTGATTATCCGGCTGTTCAGGTTGTGGGTACAAACGGAAAAGGTAGCACAAGTTCGTTCTTATCTGCTTTCGGGCAGGCGACCGGACTGACTGTAGGGTTGTACACTTCCCCGCATTTTGTGACGCCGCGTGAGCGTATTCTTATTAACGGCCAGATGCTGGACGAAGAAGAATGGTGCGATGTAGCTAATGATGTCATGGAGTGCGGCGGCGAGACTCTTACCTATTTTGAGCTTCTCACCGTGATGGCAGTCTTCTTCTTCTCAGATTATGAAGTTGATCTGGCTATTTTTGAAGCAGGGCTTGGCGGCACACATGATGCGACATCAGCCATTGAACGCGATCTGGTTGTGTTTACCCCGATCGGTCTCGACCATGTGGATGTGCTTGGGCACAGTATAGAAGATATTGCACGGGACAAAGCGGGGGCAATGCGAAAAGGTTTGACTGCCATTACGCATGTGCAGGAGCAATCCGCCATGAGTGTATTGAAGGAAGAAGCAAAGAACATTGGCGCTATCTTGCTTAAAGCAGAAGGTACTGTCACCTTGCCGCAAACATCCCGAATTGGGCTGACTGGACAGCACCAGAAGGACAATGCCTTACTTGCACTGGGTGCATTTAGACAGCTTGTAGACATGTACGGCTGGACCCCTGCTGATATTATGGACTGGGATGACGTAAAGGAAATCGGTATTGCTGATGCATGGATCGCAGGGCGCTTCCAGCATATTGCAGCAACGGATTCCCTGCCAAATCTGTATCTTGATGGTGCGCATAATGTACCTGCATTTGATGTGCTGACAGCAACCCTCAAGGAAACAGGGACTGAGCCCGCAGCTATTATCTTCGGCTGCATGGAGAATAAGGATATTGAAACTCTTGCTCCGAAAGTTCAGTCGCTGACAAAAGGGGCTATTCTGCTTCCGCAGTTTGTTCAGATGAACCGGGCAGAACCTGCGGCACGTCTTGCCGAACAATTTGATGATCGTACACAGGTCTGCGAGTCATTGCAGGATGCGCTCACTCGTAGTAAAGAAATAGCAGGAGATAAGCCTGTTTTGCTATGCGGGTCTCTCTATTTACTTGCAGAATTTTTTGCTCTGTATCCGGAATTTTTACAGCGTTAAGGAGCTGTGTGTGTCTATTCTTTTCCGCGCGTTGCCGTCTGTAGATAAAGTACTTGATGCCCTTACTGCTTCAGGGGAATTTGCGAATGTCCCCCGTTCTATTGTGCGTGAACATGTGAACGGATTTCTTGATGTCTGCCGTGAAGAAATTCGTGCTGAAGTCATCCTTGAGCCGGAACAACTGGCACTGGAAAACATTCTTCCACGCATGAAAGCCTACATTCGTGCGCAGTCCCGTCCGCATTTCAGACGGGTACTGAATGGAACCGGCGTTGTGGTGCATACTAACCTTGGACGTTCTCTCCTTGCAGAGTCTGCGGTTGAAGCTGTGACCGAAGCATGTGCGCATTATTCGAATCTGGAATTTGATCTTGCCACAGGTGAACGCGGGAGCCGTTACAGCCATGTAGAAGAACTGCTTTGTCAGGTCTGCGGTGCTGAAGCAGGACTTGTGGTGAACAATAATGCTGCGGCGGTATTGCTTGTGCTCGATACCTTATGCAAAGGGAAAGAGGTTCCTGTTTCACGCGGGCAACTGGTTGAAATCGGCGGCAGTTTCCGTATTCCGGAAGTTATGGAAAAGAGTGGAGCCACGTTGCGAGAAGTGGGGGCGACCAACCGTACGCATGTAAAAGATTATGAGCAGGTCATTGGTGAAGAAACCGGTGCGCTGCTGCGCGTGCATACCTCCAATTACCGTATTGTTGGTTTCCACAAAGAGGTTACGCTGGAAGAGATGGTTGCCTTGGGTAACAAGCATGATCTTCCTGTAATTGAAGATTTGGGAAGCGGCAGTTTTACAGATTTTTCTTCCCTGCGCATCGGTGAGGAGCCGACTGTGCAGCAGGTTGTCGGAGCCGGTGCGGATGTTGTTACCTTCTCCGGTGACAAAGTTCTTGGTGGACCTCAGGCGGGGATTATCGTCGGTAAAAAGAAATATATCGACATGATTAAACGTAATCCGATGAACCGTGCGTTGCGTATTGATAAAATGACGCTTGCCGCTCTGGAAGCCACCATGCGTTTGTACCGCGAGCCGGAACTGGCACGCACAGAAATCCCAACTCTTTCTATGATGTTTGCAGATCAGCCTTCGTTAAAGCAACGTGCGCGTCGTCTTGCTAACAGAATCAAAAAAGCATTCGGTGATCAGGTGAAGGTTGCCGTTCTGGATGGAAATTCCCGTGTAGGCGGTGGTTCCTTCCCTGAGCGGGATTTGCCAACAACGCTTGTGGCGATTACGCCGTCTTTAGTGTCGGAAACAGCTCTTAAAAAAGCACTGCTTGATACTGATCCGCCGCTGGTTGGGAGAATTGAGCATCAGGCATTCTGTTTAGATCCGCGCACCTTGACCGATAAAGAATTTGCACTGGTTATCGAAGCGCTTAAGCAGGCACTGCAGACCCTTTCAAAATAAATATTCCCATAGCATGCTGTGGGTAGGAGATATTTCTATGACCTCTACAAAATTGACCAGCGAGCCGAAAAACTGCTGGGAAGTGTATTCTAGCGACAGCGACCTTGCAGCAATGGACTCCCTTGCTGCGCGTTATGTTGAATTTCTTTCTACCTGCAAAACTGAGCGCGAGACCATTGCTTACGCAGTACAGCGTCTTGAAGAAGCAGGATTTTCAACGGATGCTTCCACAGGAAAATACTACACCATTCTACATGATAAAACCTTGTTTGTTGCCCGTAAGGGGACAAAGTCATTAGCGGAAGGCGTGCATCTTATCGGTGCTCATGCGGATACTCCGCGTGTCGATTTCAAACAGCACCCACTGTATGAAACCTGCGCTGTCGCACAGGCAAAGACGCACTACTACGGTGGTATTCGTAAATACCAGTGGCTTTCCCGTCCGTTGGCATTGCACGGTGTTGTCATAAAAGAAAATGGTGAAAAAGTTATTGTGAATATTGGGGAAGATGCCACTGATCCGGTATTCACAATTGCAGATCTTTTGCCGCACCTTGCACAAGATCAGTCCAAAAAGGTTCTTGCAGAAGCATTTGAAGCAGAAAAGCTGAACATCATTCTTGCCCATCGTCCGGTTGAAGGCGAAGAGGAAGAAGATAAGGATGCACCGAAAGACAAAATTAAACAGCGTGTGCTGAACATTCTGCACGATAAATACGGTATTGATGAAGAAGACCTGTACTCTTCCGAATTACAGGCAGTACCGGCAGGCCCAGCCCGTATGGTTGGTCTGGATGAATCCATCATCGGCGGCTACGGTCAGGATGACCGCATCTGCTGTTTTGCAGCACTGGAAGCATTGCTTGAAACCGGAGCACCTGAGAACACGCAGGTTGTTGTTCTGTGGGATAAAGAAGAGATCGGTTCAGAAGGTTCCACCGGTGCCAAATCCCGTTTCTTTGAATACTGCATTGAAGACATCATTGAAGCATGGAACCCGAATGTACGGTTCCGTCAGGTAATGCTGGCGACACGTGCGCTGTCTTCTGATGTGCACGGCGCAATGGATCCTGACTATCAGGAAGTACATGAAAAACTGAACTCTGCGACACTTGGGTACGGTCCGTGTTTCTGCAAATTCACAGGGCATCGTGGTAAGTATGAAGCAAACGACGCGCATCCTGAATACCTTGGCTGGCTGCGTGGTGTTATGAACTCTGCAGGTGTGCCGTGGCAGATGGCTGAGCTTGGCAAAGTGGATCATGGTGGCGGTGGTACCGTTGCAATGTATCTTGCCATGTACGGTATGAACATTGTGGACTTTGGTCCGGGGCTGCTGGCAATGCACAGCCCGTTCGAACTGGCAAGCAAAGCGGATTTATACGCAACAGTGAAAGCATTTTCTGCTTTCCTCGAAGCTAAATAATATGACTAAGCGATGGGACATGTTTCCATCGCTTTTTGTTTTTGAAGAGTTTTTTGAAGCAGCCTGTTGTTGCCTCTGGTGGGTCTTCGACGAGCAGGAGGGCGTTGCCCCTTGCACCCCCACAAGGGGACGCGTCCCCTTGACCCCAGCTATACGCGAATCTTTCCGTTATGTATGATGTTGGATGCCGCGTATGAGCTACCTTTCCGTGACGAGAGAAAAAGCCTGCCCTTCAGGTAATGGGTAGTCTAATGACTAGAAAGGTAGTGAAGCAAATGCTGTGGGGTTCATCAAAAAAACGAGCTGGCATCGTGAATAAAAGTTTTTGGAGAGTCCAGAGAAGCCTTTTTCAAAAAGGTTCTCTGACCGCCGGAGGCTTGAAGTCTTCAAAAGCTTCTATAAATCTGGTTAGAAAGAGAGAAGGCGGCGAGCATTGCCGTTATACAATAGGTGCAACATGCACAAAGCTGTAAGGAGTTTGGATATGATAGATTTTATGTTTCACATGCCGACAAAGTTGATTTTCGGCAGCGGCAAGCTGAAAGAACTGGCAAATCCAGAAAACGTTCCCGGTAAAAAAGCGTTTATTGTTATCAGCTCCGGCGGTTCCATGATTCGCCACAGCTACCTTACCTTTGTGCAGAATATGCTGAACCATAACGACGTGGAAAGCGTGGTGTACAACAAGATTCAGGAAAATCCTGTTCTCGACCACGTCACAGAGGGCGCAAAGCTGGCAAAGCAGCATGGCTGTGATTTTGTTATCGGTCTTGGCGGTGGTAGCTCCATAGACTCTGCAAAGTCTATTGCCCTGATGGCAAACAACGACGGCAACTACTGGGATTACATGCAGGCCGGTACAGGTGGTAAAAAGACGCCTAAAAATCCAGCACTTCCGATTGTTGCTATTCCGACAACAGCAGGTACAGGAACCGAAGCTGACCCGTGGACAGTCATCACCAACAGCGAAACCAATGAAAAGATTGGCTGGGGAAATGACTCCACCTATCCAACCCTTTCCATTATCGACCCGTGGTTTACCCTTACTGTGCCGCCAAAAGTAACCGCGTTCACCGGTATGGATGCCTTTTTTCATTCCGTAGAAACATATCTTTCTATGCAGCGTCAGCCGACAAGTGATCTGCTGTCACAGCAGGCAGTACAGCTTATCAACACTTTCCTGCCGGAAATCGTGAAAGAAGGGCAGAATATCGAAGCGCGTACAATGGTTTCATGGGCTTCAACTGCTGCTGGTGTCTGTCAGTCACTTTCTTCCTGTATGTCGCTGCATTCAATGGAACATGCGCTTTCAGCGTACTATCCGCAGATTCCGCATGGAGCAGGTCTGATTCTGCTTTCCCGTGCATACTTCAAACATCTTACCCCGCATATGCCGGAGCGCATGACTGACCTCGCATACTTTATGGACGTAGACGTTGATGCTCTGCCGGAAGAAAAGCGTCCATTTGCGTTTGTCGATGCACTCGACAAGCTCATCAAAAACATCGGCATGGGTGAGCTCTCCTTAGCCGATTACGGCGTGGAGAAAGAAGACTGCGCTAAGATGGCAAAGAATGCCATGGAGACAATGGGCGTGCTCTTTACATGCACTCCGGTTGAAATGTCCGAAGAAGAAGTAACAGCAGTCTTTGCTGACTCATTTTAACAGAACTGCTTTCGTAAGCCTCTCTGAAACTCTTAAGAGTACAGGTGAGGAATAATTTGGAAAATAAAAAAGTTCTCATCGTCTTGATGAGAACTTTTTTTATTTTTCCATGTTGATGCTGGAGTGGTAAAGGCAAGTTGCTAGTCAACGCAGCCGGTTTGTTGTTTATTTTCTAACAAAGGCCAGCCTTGCGTAAAATGGTAACACCATCTTTTTGCATTGCATTGCAGATATGGAAAAATTCAACAATATCAAGGCGACGCTCTCTACTCTCAATCTTGGAAATATAAGACTGAGGCTTACCCAGACTATCCGCAAGTTGCTTTTGGGTTATTCCGGCATGTTTGCGCTCTGCTACGAGTGTGTCGATAACAGCTTTGTACTCAATTGAATGTATTGATTTCACCGCATTCCTCCATATTGATAGAGGGAAGGGTAGGATGTATTTACAAATATCCCAAAATGGGATATTTGAATCAATACTAGTGCATTATTTTTTGGAAATCCCTACGTGCTAATAAACAATCGCAGTCGTGTAATTACATTACGGTAACTGACTACGCCGCATTACCAAGTTCCCAGTCGTACTCCCTACATGACTGGGCATAGTAAAGCCCTTGTTTACACAAGGGCTTTCTTAGATTTGTCGTAGTGTATTGGTAATACAAGATCCCTACCCGATTTTCGGCAGGGATTTTGTAGCTTATAGTAAGAAAACTATTCCCAAGGCGAAATATTTTGTTCACGTAACCATGAATAGGGCGGTCTGATGCCGTATTGCAGGAGGGTACCAAGCTGACTGTCGGGTGATCCGGTGCCTTTCAGGTCTCCTTGATGCAGGACGATCATGGAGTCTGCCAGATCAAAGACGGGCTCAAGATCGTGCACAGAGACGATCTGGGTGAGTCCTTGTTTCTTGTTTTCCTTCATTATTGAACGCATCTCGAGCATAGCGGGATAGTCCAAGCCTGAGAAAGGTTCGTCCAGCAAAAGAACAGATGGTGTTGAAAGAAGGGATACAGCAAGGCAGAGCTTTCTTTTTTGTCCGTAGGAAAGTGCATGAACAGGGGACTCCCAATGTTCGAGTAAAGAGAAGCGCTCTGCCATTGAGCGGCAGGTCGCTTCTGCTTCCACGTCGTTGATCGGGAATGCGAGCATCATGTCTTCAGCAACAGTAGCGCCGATGATTTGTAAGTCAGCATCTTGCAGAACCAGTGCACTTTGTGCCCGTAACTGCTGTTCATTTCCTTTGGCTTCTACGCCGGCAATATTCAGTGTTCCTTCAGACGGAGTCTGCAAACCTGAAAGCAGAGAGAACAGGGTTGATTTGCCGCTTCCGTTCACTCCGCACAGGCAGACAAGTTCCCCTTTGCCAATGGTAAAGGACAGCTCGTTAAGTGCTGGCGAGGTATTGCCACGGTACGTAAAAGAAAGGTTCTCTGCTTTTATCATTCCGGCAATAATCCTTGTTTACGCAAAAAGCGTAACGCAACCGTTGCGGCGGCAACCTTCGCCAGATCTGCCCAGATGAAAGGAACAATGCCAATGGCAGCAGCTTTTGCGTAAGAAATATCCAGAACAAACTTTAAGCGGATAAATCCCACAAGGTAGACAAATGCCAGTCCGAGTATTCCCCAGATGAATGGCATGAGAGCGCTTTTGCTGCGTTTCCCGAAACCGGCAAGGTATGCTGTGCCAATAAAGCCGAGAAGGTAACCGCCAGTAGGGCCGAAAAGAATGGCAAAGCCGGCTTTACCGCCTGCAAAGATTGGGAGTCCGATGGCACCTGCCAGAATGTAGAGTATCATTGCGGCTGCACCGCTGACAGGGCCGAGAATGAATCCTGCCAGAACGATGAAGAAGGTCTGCAGGGTTACCGGAACCGGGCCGATTGGAATCTGGATAAGAGCGCCGACTGCGATAAGAGCGGCAAGCAGTGCAGTCCAGACCTGTGTGTGAAGTCCTTTAAGTGGTGAAGATTGCATACGTATCCTTACAAATGGTGCCCGAAGATACGGGCAGGGTGTGTCTGTGTGTGCACTTTGTACGGCAAAGTGCTGTGCAGGGATAACCTGCTGAAAGCTATACTAACGGGGATATGCAAAGGTCACAAGTATGACTAGGCAAACATGGATTGCATATATGTGCAGTTTCGGACAGGTGTCTTTTGTAGACGGATGAAACAAGGTGCGTTATTGAACGTTTTTCTGCAAAACTCAATGGTAGTTTTAAGTAATGAAGCAACTTTCTGAATATACTCCGCGTCTGGAAGTCCCGTTGTGCGGCCGTAACTGGGTACTGGATAGAGCCGCTGATCTTGAAACATTATGGGAATCCATGGTGGATGATGAGTTTGGCGATGACGAGCGTCTGCCGTACTGGACAGAGCTTTGGCCTTCCAGCCTTGTGCTTGGCGAGCACCTGTTTGTCCACAAAGAAGAAATCGTCGGTAAACGTTGTCTGGATATCGGGTGCGGGCTTGGTTTGACAGCAATTATTGCATCGTGGCTTGGTGCACATGTTATTGCAATGGACTATGAGTTCGAAGCCTTACGTTTTGCCCGAAAGAACGCGGCGCTTAATGATGTTCCCCAACCGGTATGGACGCTTATGGACTGGCGTTTTCCAGCTGTGCGTCCTCAGTCTGTTGATGTCATGTGGGGCGGGGACATTATGTATGAAGTACGTTTTGTAGAACCGGTACTGTCGTTTCTGGAGCATTGTCTTGTCCCTGGCGGGCGCGCCTGGGTAGCAGAACCCAATAGAAACGTGTACAAGGAATTTAAAGCGCAGCTTGATAAAAGGGGATGGAAATCCCGCAAGTTGCTTACTGAGAAAACATCGGCCATCTACGAGCAGCCGTCTAAAGTTACTGTTAATCTTTGGGAACTGTCCCGCTAGAAATCAGGCAAGTCTGGAGGTAATATGGGACGTACAATCCGCTTTGGTGTATCCCTCGATTCTGAACTGTTAGAAAAGTTTGATGATTTATGTGAAGACCGTTGTTACCAGACACGCTCAGAAGCTATCCGCGATTTGATTCGTAATACGCTTGTGCAGCAGGAATGGGAACAGGATGAGAAAGAATTAGCAGGAACACTGACCCTTGTGTACGATCACCACAAGAGTGATCTTGCGCAGCGGCTTACAGAAATTCAGCATGACGCGCATGATATGATCATTACCTCCCTGCATGTGCACTTAGATCACGACAACTGTCTGGAAGTTCTTGTTCTTAAAGGAAATGGAGCCGATATTCGCGCATTGGCTCAAAGGCTTACCTCCACTAAAGGTGTTAAGCACGGAAAATTAAATTTAACCACAACAGGACAAGACATTGCCTAAGCAGCTGCAAGATATTCAGATGAGTTCGTCCGAGGTGGCTATTCCTATTGATAGCGTCGGCGTGAAGAACCTGCGCGTTCCCCTTTCAGTACGTGACCGTGAGAAAGGCGCACAGCACACCATTGCTCAAGTGGAAGTTGGGGTTGATCTTCCAGCGGCCTTTAAGGGCACGCATATGAGCCGTTTTGTGGAATCACTCGAAAGCTTTGGTGAAAAACTTGATTACCACAGCTTAAAGGAACTGCTCGCGCAGATTCAGGAACGTCTCAGCGCACGAAACGCATTCATTTCCTTTACCTTCCCGTATTTTATGACACTGCCGTCACCGGCAACAAAGCGTGAAAGCCGTATGGACTACGAAGTAACGCTTACCGGCGCACTTGAAGACAACCATATGAGTTGTATGCTTGAAGTGTGTGTGCCAGTCATGACAGTGTGCCCATGCTCCAAAGCGATTTCAGATGAAGGCGCACATAGCCAGCGTGCAGAAATTCGTCTTCAAATCAGCATGAGCGGCTTTGCATGGATCGAAGAGTTTATTGAGATTGCAAACAACTCAGGCTCTTCTCCAGTATACTCACTTCTTAAGCGCGAAGACGAAAAATACGTGACCGAGTACGCATTTGCGAACCCGACTTTCGTAGAAGACGTAGTGCGCACAGTCGCAAAGCAACTCAGTGACCATGAAAAAATTGACTGGTACAGAGTGGAAGTGGAAAGCTTTGAATCTATCCATAACCACAGTGCCTATGCCGTGATCGAGAGTAAATAGCGGAGATTTGCTTTTAGTTTTTTTTGCCTCCGGCGGGTCTTCGACGAGCAGGCGGGCGCTGCCCCCTGCACCCCCACAAGGGGACTCGTCCCCTTGACCCCAAGTAAACGCGAGGCCAGCACGTTTTTAACATCACTGGAAGCCGCGAATACGTTACCTTTCTGATAATAAAATGGGCTGTTCTGCATAACGCAGGGCAGCCTTTTTTTATGAGTTTACGTAACTGACTCGCAAGGTGTGATGTTGAAAGGTAGCTTCACGCGACTCCCATCTGATGGAAACAACGTAGTGAATGCGCACATAAAGTTTTTAGGAAGGGGGGCTGGGGGAAAGCCCTTTTTTCAAAAAGGGTTTCCCCCAGCCGTCGGAGACATTTTCTTTAAAGCGTCGCAGACCCGCCGGCGGCACTTATCCCAAAGGCTATTCGCCGCCACCAGAGATTGCAAAGCCTTGATCGGCAAGCCCTGTTGAGGCAGGTGTTCCTGCTATTTTGCTCAGGAACACGTCACCGAGTTTTTGGATATGTCCTGCTATCGAATCGAAGTAGTTGTAATGCATCTGCTCTTCTTCGAGGATTGTTTCAAAGACTTTCTGGCTCACACTGTCGCCGTTTTCGCGACAGACCATGAGGAACTGGTTATATTTGTCTATGGTGTCGTCTTCCTGATTGGCATCAAACGGGAAGATGCGTTCTACAGCTTGCTTTCGTTCCACTGGACAGCAAAGGTCGGCTGTTGGTTCACCGCCGAGTTCTTTTATGCGTTCTGCAAACATTTCCGCGTGGCGCATTTCGTCGAGCGCTATCAGCTTAACTTGCTTGGCAAGTTCCCCGTAATCCATGTCATCCAGTCCATAGTGCTGGTTCATGTACTGAGTGATGGCATGCAGCTCCATGCTGCGTGCTTTGTTCAATACTTCAATGACCTTTTGGCGACGGGCATCTTTATCTGAGTTACTCATACAATCTTCTCCTGAAAAAGGTAGCGAGTTCCTGTTTCTATTTGGGAAAGACTGTAACGTATTCTCAGTATGAGAGACTATGATAGTCGCGGAGCTCTAGCACCCGCACAGGCGTTGTGAACTGGCGTGCATGCGTCCTTCAATTCCGGCAATGGTTTTAGGAATCTGCTGTCCGAGAATGCGGTGACCGTCGCGGGATATGTATACATCATCTTCAATGCGGATGCCGCCGAATTCGCTGAATTGCTTGGCGGTTTCAAAGTTGATGAAGTCTTTGCAGGTACCTTCTGCTTCCCATTGTTCCATGAGAGCCGGAATAAAGTAGCATCCCGGTTCAACGGTGACGACAAACCCACGCTGGAGCTTACGGGCAAGACGCAGTCCGCGCAGTCCGAATTGCTCGGAGCGTTTGTAGGTTTCATCGTATCCTACGTAATCTTCACCGAGTCCTTCCATGTCGTGTACGTCCAGACCGAGCATATGACCGAGTCCGTGCGGGAAGAAGAGGGCATGGGCTCCTGCATCAACAATATCCTCCACAGCACCTTTTAAAAGACCGAGGTCACGCAGACCGGATGCAATTGTGGTTGCAGCGGTGAGGTGGCAGTCCACAAACGGAATTTCCGGCGCACATTTTGCGATGGCTGCTTCCTGTGCTGCAAGAACAATGGCGTACACATCACGTTGCTGGTCGGTGAAGGTGCCGGATACAGGGAATGTTCGAGTAATGTCGGATGCGTAGTGGTTTGGTGATTCTGCTCCAGAATCGATGAGCAGCATGTTTCCAGAGTGAAGAATGTGTGTGTAGTCGTGGTTATGCAGAATCTGGCCACGGCCTGTGCATATAGGTGTGAACGATGCAGTGCTGCCTGCAAGTGCCAGTGTTGAGTGAAGGATGGAGGCTATCTGGCGTTCGGATGCACCGGGGCGGGTTGCGGCAAGTGCATTAGCGTACATGGCATAGGATGTTTCCAGAGCCAGTTCAATTTCCATGACTTCTTCAATGGATTTAATGGAACGCATGGCAACCACTTCTTGAATCAGCGGTTCGGAAATATAGGTGTTAGCCTCGGTGACACCGCAATCAAGCAGGTGAACAAGGCGCATGCGGGTGTCAGCTCGGTAGATTGGTAAAATATGTATCGGACGCTGTTTTTTTTGTGCGTCTGCGATCATTTGTTCGAGTGTATTTTCTGCCCCGTATTTTTCTGCTCCGCACCGTGCTGCAAGCTCTTCTGGAGTTGCAAGCGCGCCGGACCAGATAATGTCGTCCATGGAAAATCCCTTATCAAAATACCATGATTCTTCGGCATCAAGGTCAATGACTCCGGTTAGTCCTTCATGGTCATGCCCGAAGTAATAGAGAAAGGATGAATCTTGACGGAAAGGGTACGCGTTGTCTGTGTAGTTCATTGGAGAAGCAGAATGCCCCGGCAACAGTACCAGACCTTTTTCACCGCGCTCTGAAAGACGCGCGCAAAGTGTTTTGCGTCGCTCAGCATACGTAGCAGCAGAAAACATGAAGCCTCCAGTTCGTCTTGTGAATGGTATTGTCACAAGTAATGCAGGAAAGGGAAATGTGTTGTGGTGGCGAGATGATAGCTTCTTATGAAGGGTTTGGAAATCAAAAAAGGCTTCATGACTCGCTGACGTCATGAAGCCTTTTCTGTTCCAGTGCCGGATGATGGGTGGTGGTGGGTGTGGAGGTGGGTCCTCCGCGCGACACTGAAACCTTGTGAGAGGAGCACTATGTGCAGTTTAACGTAACTCGGTTGCCGACGAATCACGTTACTGGATAGACAATTTGGAGGAGGTCCAAATGAGCCTAGTTACTGTTCAGTTTCTATTATCCAAATGCCGTGCCAAAACTTTATTTTTGTCTAAATACTTGAAATATAACGATAAATAATATTGTTCACAAAAAGGATGAAAAAAGAAAAGCGTTGCATAGTGCAACGCTTTGAAAAAATCCTATTGAAAACCACTGTCATTTAGGGAAATGCAGCCGTTTGTTGCATAATGCAACGTGTTGCAAAGTGCAACGCAGATTTTCTGAGTAATTGATTGAATTTACAAAGAATACTTTTTTAGTTTTCGCCACAGGGTAGCGCGATCAATTCCTAAGATTTTTGCGGCGGTGGCTTTGTTGCCCTCTACGCTTTGCAATACTTGCGTAATATGCTCTTGCTCGACATCTGCAAGCGTTCTGTGGACATTGTCTACAGTGGCTTTTTGCTTTTTGCCGGTGCCTTTGGAAAATTCCTGCGGAAGGTGATGCAGTTGGATTGTGCCGCTGTCACACAGAACCACGGCGCGTTCTATAATGTTTTCCAGCTCTCGAACGTTCCCCGGATAGGAATGACGCATCAGGGCAAGCATTGCATCTTCAGAAAGGGCTGTTACCTCTTTGTCGAAGGACTTTGAATATTTATCCATAAAGAAGTTGCAGAACAGCGGAATGTCATCTGGACGTTCACGCAATGCTGGGAGACGCAGGGTAAAGACATTAAGGCGGTAAAAGAGATCCTGCCTGAACTGTCCTTTTTCTACCAGTTGCTCAAGGTTACGGTGTGTTGCGGCAATAACGCGTACATCAATGGTTATGTCGGAGGTTCCCCCGACGCGAGTGATTGTGCGTTCCTGCAAGACACGGAGTAGCTGAACCTGCATGTTTACAGGCATTTCACCTATTTCGTCGAGCAGCAGTGTGCCGTTGTTTGCAGCTTCAAAAATGCCTTCCTTGGTTGACTGGGCGCCGGTAAATGCGCCTTTTTCGTGCCCGAAGAGTTCATTGGCAAGAAGTTCTGCACTGAAGACCCCTGCGTTGATTGCGTAGAAACGTTTTTGTGCCCGCGAGCTGAGCTTGTGGAGCATTTTAGCGACCATTTCTTTACCGGTGCCTGTTTCTCCCTGAATAAGGACGGTACAGTCCAACGGGGCAATACGCGCAATTTCTTTTTTAAGCTCCTGCATGGCAGCACTTTTGCCTATTAAGGTAGGCATAGTCTGCTGCTTTTTCAGCATCTGGCGCAGTTCGTTAACTTCTGATTGCAGGAGGCTTTTCTCCATTGCCTTTTCAATAATTACAAGGAGGTCAGCAGGGTTTTCAGGTAGAGATAAGAAGTGGAACGCACCCATTTGCATAGCACGCACGGCAGCATCTACACGGGCGGCGCGGGAAACCAGAATAACTTCCGTGTCCGGTGTATTCGCTTTAATGGATTTAAGGAGATCCTGTTTTTGGGCGTGGTGCTCTTCAAGACCGGCTATGACAACTGCAAAATCTTCTTTTGCAAGGGTTGCTCGTGTTTCATGGTGGTTATGTACATGAATTACTTCATAGCCCGCATCCTTCAGGAGTTCCGGAAGGGCGGCAAGTGAGCCGTTATCTTTATCTACTACTAAAATATTGCGTCGCATATGGCATAAAAAGTAGAGGAGAGTGGAATCAAGGTCAATGGCTATGTACAGGAAGGAAAGGAGTTGCGCATGCTGTGTGTGGGAGCTACTATAGTTAGATGATCGAAGAAATTCTTTTATATGTACAAGCATTGCCTGTGACCACGATCATAACAGCTTGTCTGGGTGTGATCACTGTGGTGTGGGCAAAAAAGAAAATTGATGATGCAGAGTCTCAGCGACAGCAGAGAATTTCAACTCTCGATAAATTTTTAGCTAAAAATACAGACACGCCTGAAGATCGCCCGAACCGGAGTGCCCGCAAGAAAGCGATGCAATCCATTGAGAATCGCTTTTCGATTATTCGGCGCATTTCACTGTTCTTCCTGATTCTTATATGGATAATCGCGTTGATCTTTCCGTATATTGGGAACATCCCGGCAACATATATTTCAGTGTTCGCAGCCTCTGTGGGTGTGGTTGTGGGTATCATGGCGCGTCCGCTTATTGAGAACACCATTGCCGGTATGGTGATTTCCTTTTCACAGCCTTTTCGGGTGAATGACACCGTTATTGTAGACGGTCACTACGGAACTATCGAAGACATCACGACTATCCATACTGTATTGAAGTTATGGAACTGGAAGCGGGTAATTTTTCCCAATAGCATGATGCTGACGCAGAAGGTCATTAACTATACGAAAACAGATTTGTACCAGTGGGTGAACATAGAGTTTCTTGTTTCGTATGACTGCGACCTCGATCAGGTAGAGCGGTTGGTTAAGCGTGAAGTCGTTCAGTGCGATCACTTTGCTGATTATGAGGATCCGAGGTTCTGGGTTATTGGCATGGAAGAGCGGAGCTTTAAGTGTTGGGTTGTGGCGTGGGCTGATAATCCGCCTGCGGCATGGGAACTGGGACATGAGGTTCGCTCTAAGATTATTAAGGTATTCCATACCCACGGAATAAATGCGTCCAAGATTGAGTTTAACTGTTCACCAGAAGCACCAGAAGCTTCTGAGCGTTTGGGGATATCATCAGAACAATAAAATAGTCGCGGTTGTGAATTGAGCCTGCAGCGAGTTAGTAAACAAGGAATAGCGTCAAATCGAACAGATATTGTGTTCGATTTGACGTTTTTTATTGTCGTATGAGTTGTAGCAATCATCTGGGAATGTGTGGTTTCGGCCTCTGTTGAGGGCTGTTTTGTTTGACGCTTTATAAGCCACTCGTGTGTTGTTACGATTTTTCACGAGCATGGTTCTGTAAACTGCGCATACTTCTGGCATGTTAGCTCGGTGCGTGCTGCAAAGTTATGTTTACAATCTTCTAACTGTTTAAAATTAAAAGCTAAAACAAAAGTGAGATTTGTTTTGTGTTAGATGTGTCTGTAAACTGAAGTATGCACTTTCAGGTGTTCTGCTAAAGTGGTATTACACGATTTTTTTATAACATACTTATTTTGCATGTCTTTTTGTTTGTGAAAAAAGTGGCATCCTCCTTGCTAGATATGAAGAAAACCTGCGGGGTTGATTCGTGGGGTGTAATGAAGAAGGAAGCGCCGATTTGCAAAGGAGGAAATGCATAATGGCTGAACAAAAAAATATTGTAGTTGATGAGGGGAATTCCAGCATCTCCGATTTATGGCTTAAAGAAGATTACTGGGCGATTTGGCTCGGTGCTCTTATTTTGCTTGTAGGTAGTCTTATCTACTTTAACAATGCGCCTAAAGATCTTGATGCTAAAATTGCGAAAGCAAACTCCATCATGCAGGAACAGGCTGAGTACGCACCGTTTAAAACCGTTGCTTACTACGATGCACAGGACAGCAAAGGTAAGCTCAAAGCTACTGGTTCTCCTGTAGGTAAAATGATCAAGTCCTGGACCAGCAAGCCGAAAAAATGGAAATCCAATCCAATTGACGCTTTCTACATGGACAAAGCTACTGCAGATGCTCTGAACGCAAAGTACAAGCCTAAATACGACGCTTCTGCTGCAAAAACTAAAGCTGCTAAAATGGCTGCGTTAACTGCTCAGGAAGCCGCTGCACAAGCTTCCTTTACAAACGCTGCTCTTAACGACGAAGCTATTTCTAAAATCGCTACATGGCGTAAAGCTCGTCAGGCTACCAAAAAAGCTAAAAAGAAAATTAAACATAAGCCTTACAACCTGTTCCCATCCCTTATCGGACTCTGCCTTGCTATGGCAGTTATGTTCTCCTTGGGTATCAAAGTTATGGGTAAAGATGCAGCCGGCTTCCTTAAAGGCTTCTTCGCTGTATTCTTTGTGGGTGTGCTCGCATACCTCATGGGTTACCAGGCTACCATGAAACACTACGGTATCGGTTACGCTGCATGGGCTATTGCTATCGGTATGCTTATCGCTAACACCATCGGTACCCCTAAGTGGATCAAGCCAGCTCTTGAGGTTGAATACTACATTAAAACCGGTCTCGTACTTCTCGGTGCTGAAGTGCTCTTTAGTAAAGTTATCGCGATTGGTGTTCCAGGTATCTTCGTAGCATGGGTTGTTACTCCGGTTGTTCTGATCTCTACCTTTATTTTTGGTCAGAAAATCCTCAAGATGCCTTCTAAAACTTTGAACATGGTTATTTCTGCTGACATGTCCGTATGTGGTACTTCCGCTGCGATCGCTACTGCTGCTGCATGTCGTGCGAAAAAAGAAGAACTTACTCTTTCAATCGGTCTTTCCCTCGTGTTTACTTCCATCATGATGATCGTGATGCCTGCAGTTATTAAAGCAACTGCAATGCCACACGTTCTCGGTGGTGCATGGATGGGTGGTACCATTGACGCAACTGGTGCTGTAGCTGCTGCGGGTGCATTCCTTTCTGAGAAAGCGATGTTCGTTGCTGCTACCATTAAAATGATTCAGAACGTACTTATCGGTGTGACTGCATTCTGCGTAGCGGTATACTGGTGCACCAAAGTTGAAGCTGAAGCAGGCAAGAAAGTTGGCTGGATGGAAATCTGGCACCGCTTCCCTAAATTCGTTATCGGCTTCGTTATCGCTTCTGTAATCTTCTCTACAATCTACACCAGCCTTGGTTCCGATGCAGGTTTTGCAATGGTTGACCATGGTGTAATCCGCGGCTTCTCCAAGATCTTCCGCGGCTGGTTCTTCTGCCTCAGCTTCGCAGCTATCGGTCTTGCTACTAACTTCCGTGAGCTCGCTGGCTACTTTAAAGGCGGCAAACCACTTATCCTGTACGTTTGCGGTCAGTCCCTTAACCTCGCACTGACTCTTACAATGGCGTACCTTATGTTCTACGTGGTCTTCCCAGAGATCACTGCGAAGATCTAAATGCATACTCGGTGGGAGAGGTTCGTGGCCTCTCCCACCACTATAAAATTTCATCCTCTCCGGTGTAACTACACCGCATAAGGAATGGGCTTATGACAATTAATAAGACAAGCGCTTTATACAGATGGACTAAGTTTTTTGCGGGCCTCGCAATCTTCTGGTCTTTTACCTACGTTCTTTGTCCTGCCATTACTGCGAGTTCAGACGATTTTACGACTATGGCTAAATTCATTGATGACAGTGGCATTGAGACAGGTGAGTTTTTCTACACTGATATTGAAGTCTGCGGCGAAGCTGATTTAGGCGCCCGTTCGACTTTTGAGCACATGCCCCGCTCAACAAACGTAGCAGTGAAGTAACGTTTTTCAGCTTGGCTTGTTTTTTGTCTTAGACCCCGTAGTGCACACCTGCGGGGTCTTTATGTATTTTTATCCTGTAGCGGTGCAGCCGGAAATTGTGGTGCCAATTCGGTTGTAGGCCTATACGTTCTGCGCTACGGTGCTGTATTGCAACTATGTGTAGCCACATAATTGCGGGCAGAACGGCGCTGAGCTGCTCATTTATTTAGCGCTAAAGTTTCTGGAGACACACCCACTCTATGCTTTTTCGTAAACCGTATTCGTTGCAAAAGCAGTTTCTTAGCGGACTGGCTTTGGCTTCTCTTGTGCTTGGGGTAATTTTTGCCATTGGTTTCTATATTCACATGCGTACAGTGCTTGAGGATGAAGTAGAGGCAAAGGCAACCCTCACGTTCACACAGGTTGATGCTGTGCAGAATTATGTGCGCAAAGTGCTGCGCCCTAAGATGTACGAGATGATACCTGGTACGTTTATTATTGAAGCAATGAGCTCTTCCTACATCTCCCGCAGTGTCATGGAGCATTTTAAAGGCGAGGACGGCTATCTGTACCGCCGTGTTTCCATTAATGCCCGTAATCCCCGTTCAGAAGCAAATACTCTTGAACGCGGCTTTGTTGATTACTTCAGGGCACACCCCACTGAATCTCTCTGGAAAGGATATAAAGACATAGCAGGACAGCGTTATTATGTAATGGCGCGTCCTGTAACCTATGGTGAAAGCTGTATGCGCTGCCACGGTGACATTAATGATGCCCCTGTGGAAGTTGTGCAGCAATATGGCAAGCGCGGGTTTAATAAAGACGTGAATTCCATTGGCGGGGTTGATCTGGTCGGTATTAACGTCATGTCCAGCCTAAGCCAGCTTCAGCAGACCATTATCGGGTATTTTGCGTTTTTTGTAGTAGGTGCCATTGTCTTTTTCTCCACCACTCATGTGCTGTTTAAAGTTTTAGTTGTAGATAATATTAAACGAATCTCCTCTGTGTTCCGAAAGAATTTAGAAGAGACCGGTGGAACCGGCTTGTTGGACAGCATGGCGGAGCAGGACGAGATCGAAGAGCTTGAGTCCGGTCTGCTGGAGTTGAACAATCACTTGTTCAGCGCCAGAGCACAGCTCAAAGAGTATGCGGAAAACCTGCGTACAATGGTTGATGAGCGGACAGAGGAGCTGACACACGAAGCTTTGGAACGTCGTTCTGACGTTGCGTTGTTTATCACCATGCTTTCGCTGATGCAGAAAAGCCGTTCCCGTGGCGAATTGATGAATCTTGCCATGCCTGAAATTGGAAACCGTTTCAGAGCGACTACGGTAACATATATATGTACGTTTGCTTCCAACAACAGCTATTCATGGCCGAGCGGGGCAGAAGCGCAAAAGTTGCCGGAAGACTGGCTTGATATCATTACAGAAAGCGGTATCAAGTTTGAAGACAACCGTATCATTATCTCTGTAGAATCCAGTGCGGGCAATGCTGAAGGGCTGCTTATCCTGTACTGGGATGACCCGCACTATGTGAAGTTGCAGGATCACGGTTTGATGCGTGCTCTTGGCAGACAGCTTGGAGCGGCAGGTGAGAACCTTGTTGCTCTTGATAACATGATGCGTCAGATGCAGACATTGCAGACAATTGTAGAAGGCATCACAGACCCTCTGGTTCTTATGGATGCTTCTTGTAATGTTCTGACAGCAAACCGTGCCGCATGCAATCTTTCGACTGAGTTGAGTGGCGGTCGCGATAACAGCGGAAATATTTTGAGTATGCTGTCGGATTACAATGCGGCTGACGGATGCTCAATGCAGTTGGCGCTTTCCCGCAAGTCACCATTTGTGGATGAAGTGGTGATTGATGACACCCGTACATTCTCTATTGGTATCTACCCTGTAATACAGGGGAATAACCTGCCGGATCGTGTGGTTGTTCATGTGCGTGAAACCACGCTTGAAAAACGTATGCTTGCCCAGATGCAGCAGCATGAGAAGCTGGCGACTACCGGTAAGCTTGCCGCAGGTCTTGCCCATGAGATCAACAATCCACTTGGTGTGATCTTATGCTATGCCGAATTGCTGAAAGAAGACGCAGCGGATGAGCAGCAGAATCTGGATATTGATATTATCCTGCGCCATACCCGGCATGCGCAGCGTATCTTGCGTGACCTGCTTGATTTTGCACGTCCGAAGGTAAGCCGGAATGGTACAGCTGATGCTGCGCAGGTGGTGCAAAGTATCTCTGAGGTATTCTCCGTACAGGCGGCAGCCAAGCGTGTGGATCTTCGTGCGTCGGTTATGACAGAACAGGTGTTTGTCCCGATGGGCGAACAGGAGTTGGAGCAGGTTCTTTCTAACCTTGTGATCAACGCTATTGATGCTGTGGAAGAGAATAAAGGAAAGATTCATTTAAGTGCGGTGACGCAGGAAGATTCTGTCCTCATCAGCATTGAAGATAACGGCGAAGGTATTTCGTCTGAGAATATGAACAGAATTTTTGATCCGTTCTTTACTACAAAAGGGCCGGGATCCGGTACTGGATTGGGACTTGCCATTGTATATGGCATGGTGACTGACCTTGGCGGAAAGGTCGAAGCAACATCCAGTACTGCATTAGGCGGGGCAAAGTTCGTTGTGGAGCTTCCAGTAGCAACGTCTTGTGCCCTTGGAGAAACGTAATGGGACACGATGAACAAAAACAAGTCATCCTGCTTGTAGATGACGAACAGGATTTTGCCCGCGGGTTGCAACGACTGATTGTGCGCAAATTTTCAGACCTCGAAGTGTTGCTTGCGCATACTGCGGAAGACGCGCTTGAGGTGTTAAAAGTAACCCATGTGGACATTATGCTTACAGATATGCTCATGCCGGGAATGACCGGTATGGAACTGCTGCCGCTTGCGCTTGAGCAGCGTCCAGATCTCTCAATGGTGATGTTGACTGCTCACGGAACCATTGAAACTGCTGTACAGGCTGTTAAGCACGGTGCATATGACTTTTTAACCAAGCCTGTGGAGCCTGCTGAGCTGTTCAGGGTTGTGGCAAAGAGTCAGGAGCGCGCTAAACTGATGAATGAGAATCGCCTGCTCAAAGAACAGGTTCGTTCATTCAATACCTCTGACGAGCTTATTGGCGAGTCACCTGCCATGCAGCAGCTTAAGCTTTCAATTCAAGCTGTGGCGCATTCCGATTACACCGTGCTTGTTCGTGGTGAGTCCGGAACGGGTAAAGAGATGGTAGCCCGTATGATTCATCAGCTGAGCACTCGTAATGACAATAATTTTTTAAGCGTGAACTGTCCTGCCATTCCTGAGCAGCTTCTGGAAAGTGAGCTGTTTGGTCATGTAAAAGGGGCATTCACCGGTGCAGATAAAGATCACAAAGGGCTTTTTGCTACAACAAACGGCGGTACCCTGCATCTGGACGAGATTGGTGATATTTCATTTCAGGTTCAGACAAAACTGTTACGTGTGTTGCAGGAAGGCGAAGTGCGTCCTGTGGGGGCAAATTACAACGAGCATGTTAATGTCCGTGTTGTTGCCTCAACAAATCAGGAGCTGGAAAAGCGTATTCAGGATAAGGCATTCCGTGAAGACTTGTATTATCGCCTGAATGTGCTCACTGTGATGATTCCACCGTTACGTGAACGAGTGACGGATATCCCGTTGCTGACGTATCA
The DNA here is from genome assembly GCF_001672295.1 of Halodesulfovibrio spirochaetisodalis. Lineage (GTDB taxonomy): Bacteria > Desulfobacterota > Desulfovibrionia > Desulfovibrionales > Desulfovibrionaceae > Halodesulfovibrio > Halodesulfovibrio spirochaetisodalis. Next base: position 22,129 of record NZ_JXMS01000035.1, read on the forward strand.
TTTCCTGCGTCAGTCCTGTAAGGAAATGGGACTGCCGGAAAAGAGTATTGCACCGGACGTGCTGACCTATCTGTCTACAAAACAGTGGCAGGGGAACGTGCGTGAATTGCAGAACTACGTGCGCCGCCTGACTGTGTTCTGTTCCGGTAACTCTGTGGACATGAGTGTTGTACGCCTTGTGGATAGCGGGACATTACCGACTGTGGTTGCTGCGGACAGTGATGCTTCAGGAATTACACAGTACAAGGAAGCGAAGAATAAAGTTATCGATGACTTTACACAGGCGTATGTGTCTGACCTGCTGAAAAGTACAAAAGGAAATATCTCGGAAGCGGCTCGTGCCTCGGGTCTTTCCCGTGTGGCTCTGCAGAAGATTCTGGGCAGGCTTAATATGGATGCTGCAAGTTTCCGGTAAAAGATGTTTGCCACACTCAGTGGCTTGCTGTAAAATAAGCAAGCTTTTACGGCAGTATTGTCTGCCGCTAATCATATGGTTTGCAGGCTTCCGTCGTTGTGACGGGAGCCTCTTTTTTTGTCTGAAGCCTAGATTGGTTGGATTTACGGTGCAACTATATAGTGTTTGCCAGTCACAGAAAAAACGAAAGTCCTCAATATCTGCATGGTATTGAGGACTTTCGTTTCTAGCATAAAGAAAATTTTTATTTCGGCGGATTGTATTTTTCCGGAGCAGGGTCTTTGGTTACGCCGTACGTAGCGATACCTTCATGACCTTCCGGAAGGTGTTCTGTCACAGGCATGCCGTCTTCATTAACAAAGAGCATACAGTGGCAGTATTTATATTTTTTCATGTCTTCGCATGGGCAAAGCCATGTACGGGATTTAATTTCTTCCGCTTTGTCCGGATAAAAACGGCATGGACAAAGAGGTTTCCCCAATGTGTCAATGTGATTAGCGAGACCGGCAACAACCGCATCTGTCACTTCTGGCATGGAGTGGGTAGTCAGCCCTGTTTTTGCGCAGTACTTCGTAACGTAGTTACGTACGCGGTGAAGAGTCTCTTCCTTTGGTTCGCTCATTTTTGGTGTCCTGAAAGGTGAATTTAGCGGGATATAATCCCGATGAAATTGGTAAGTATTTTGACGTGCCCTGTCAAGGGTTGAACGGTGTGAGAACCGTTTGAATTCCAAGAATATTTCATAATATGCTGTAAAGAATCGTAACTTGATTTCAATGAAAAGCCGTAGCAGCGCAGTAGATTAAATTCCTTCTTATTTAGTATAAATTATGAAGTGATACATAGTTCTAAAAAAGTAGAGCTACAGTTCATTGTCATGTCTTTTTTGCTTTTTTGTGGTGCCGGCACATTCTTTTATCTTGCTGTAAGATTGATTCAAGAAATGTTTTATGGTCAGGCAAACTGTTCCAGGGTTTTAGTAAAGCATAATAAAAAGTAGTGGTTGAATCAGGAACGCTAGACAATCGGGCGTTTATAGCGTTAAGTATAGTATCGGATAATTTCCACTATGCTATATTCACAGATACAATATTTGTATTGTGTAGAAGCTGTGTTGGGCTTTTGTACTGACAAAAGTGGAACAGACTTAAAGCGTTACTGTTTCTATGGCTATTTATGCGAATAGAGGTAATGCATCGTATTTTTTGATTATTAGCCGGCTTGGACAGGAGAGAATATGAAAACTTTTTTCTTTTTTGGTGACTCCTTAACTCTCGGTGTGAACGACCCCTCCCTGAGTGGTTGGATTGGGCAGTTAAGCGTAATCTCCGGTGTACCGGTGCCTCCTAGTACCTTTTACAATATGGGAGCCCGTAAACATTCAAGCCTTGCCATAGCAAAACGGTGGAAACAGGAAGTCGAAGCCCGACTTATTCCGGAAAGTGATCCGCGTCTGCTTTTTTGTTTTGGCGTAGTGGATATGGCTGCCCCTGCTGGTGTGCAGACCGTTTCTATTGAAGATTCTATTAACGCTGCACGCACCATCTTGGTTGATGCAGTGGAAACGTACGGTAAAAGTAATATTGTTATGGTCAGTCCGTTTCCGGTTGTGGACATTACCCACCGTGAGCGAATTGGCAAACTTTCTGCGGCATATCTTGATATGTGCGCGGATTACGATATTCCTTACGTGGATGTATTTACCCGACTGGAACATCACGAACCGTACTTGAACACGTTGTCTGATGGCATTCACCCCGACAAAGATGGCAATGCACTTATTGCGAACGCGCTTCATGAGCATGAGCATATTGTGTTGTGGATGAATAGCTAGTTTAGGCATTCAACGGGTGCTTCGTATTGCCGCTGGCAAGCCCGTATGTAATGTATATGGAGGCTGTGCAATGGGTGCACAGCCTCTTTTTTTGTCTGTTTTATGCGATGGGATAACTGTGACTGTTTTCTTATGTCTTGATTTTATTGATTAAAGTTTTGTATTAAAAATTTTTCATGAAAAAGGTGAATTCTTTGAATTTTACAATGAACCTCCCCGGGCATAGATAGAGATCAACGGAGGGAAACGACATGAAATACATTATGAGTGCTTGGAAAAAATTAGAGACTGCTCTGGTAGACGCAACTTTTGCTGAAGTTGGTTGTGGAACCATTTGTACTTGCTGCAACAAACGTTGCGGAAAGTAGAAAAAGCGCCGAAAGGCGCTTTTCTGCGTTTTAGAGGGGTGAATGTTTTCATGTAAGCTCTCATGTCATGTTTGAGATAGCCTGTAGTTGAACTACAGGTTTTTTTGTGCGTTCCAGCCTGGTATTTTGAGTATACGCGGTATAAAAAATGTCGTTTTTATCCGTGGTGTTATGTGGTTGTAACCGTAGTTGCCTGATTTGTAAGTAGATATGAATATCATAAAAAAATATTATGAATTGGATGAATTCTTTGAATTTTACTTTGTACCCCCTCAGGCATAGATAAAGATCAACGGAGGGAAACGACATGAAATACATTATGAGTGCCTGGAAAAAATTAGAGACTGCTCTGGTAGACGCAACCTTTGCTGAAGTTGGTTGTGGAACCTATTGTACTGGCTGTAATCGTTGCAGAAAGTAGAAAAAGCGCCGAAAGGCGCTTTTCTTTTTGTGTCTTGAACGAAAAAAGATAATGTGAATATTTTCACTAACTGTGTGTTCTTTTGCACGCATCTATATATACGATAACAGTGATCAGATTTTTCCTGCGGAAATGCTTCTGCAGGTTTTTTTGTGGATAAAATTTACTTCAAATTATGAAACTGAAGTCTTCTCCTATATATTTTTACGGGCAATATATGCCTAAATCAAAAAGATGATCTGCTCAACTATCCGATATTGTATGATAAATGTGTTTAATGAAAAAAACTTATGAACATACTAAAAAGTTTGAATTTTACTTCAGGCCATCTCATGCATATTTAGTCTCCAACGGAGGGAAACGACATGAAATACATTATGAGTGCTTGGAAAAAATTTGAAGAAGCTTTGGTAGACGTAACTTTTGCAGAAGTAGGTTGCGGAACCATGTGTACTGGCTGCAGACGTTGCAGAAAGTAAAAAGTGCCGAAAGGCACTTTTTTTTTGCCTGATGAAAAATGCCTACGGTAGCGCTTGACTTTGCAGGTGTAAGACGGGCAGAAATTGGTGTCCGGATACGTAGAAGTAAATCAGGTAGGAGAGATGATGACTCGTTCTATAGAAAATAAGGTGCATGAGACCCTGTCACAGCTGGGAAGCAGCACCGGTTCACATAAAAAGAAATCAGTAACGCTGGAAACCGTGTTTCCTGAAAATCCGGCGTGGCAGCCACAGGTTGTTGACCCTGGCCGTGGGGAACGTATGGCGTATGATGGCTGTATCGGTGGATATGGTTGCTGCTATGCTGCGTTCTATAGCATCATCGGGCAGATGGCTGAAAAATACGGTGCTCCGTACAAAGATTTTCCGTTTCACAGCATGAAGGCAGGGCGCTCCGGTGTGGGCGGCTGGGAGTCCACATGCGGTGCACTCACAGGCGCAGCATTTGCCTACGGCCTCTTCTACGAGAAGAAAGAGCACAACGAGCTGGTGCGTGAATTATTCCAGTGGCACGATGTAACCGCACTGCCAGTGTACCGTCCGGCTGTTAACTGTAAGCTGGATGTAGATATTCCAACCAGCATCAGTGGTAATGTGTTGTGCACAACATCAAAAGCCCGCTGGGCGTATGTATCAGGCTTTCCTGTTAAATCAAAAGAGTGCTCAGAGCGCTGTGCACGTCTTACAGCAGATGTCGCTCGCAAGGCCATTGAGATTTTGAATGCGAAAATTGACGGTACCTTCGTGCCGACAGTTGATAAGAATGCCAAGATGCAGTGCGACTTGAGTACAGATTCTACACAAGACGATGCTGGTTCAGTTATTCTTGTAAAACAACCTGAGTTTCGTTCTGTAAAGGCTGGCTAGACTGAGACCTGTTGACTGCCTGCCAAAGATATTTCGAATGACTCTACCCAGTTTTAGGTACGAAGAAAATTCACGTATCCTGAAACGCTGTGGTTGAGCACCATTCATTGTTTATAGATAAAAAAAGGGCTGCCCTTCATATGAGGGGCAGCCCTTTTACTGTTTGTAATCGAGCTGAGTCTAGTTGATAGACTGCTGTTCGTCACTGCTGGCGTCTACGCAGCAGCGTGCTGCTTCAGCAGCTTTCTGTGCCTGATATTCGTGGATTTCAACGAATTTGATTGCGCCGAACTTACATGCTTTAGCACATGCGGTGAGTTCTTCACCGTTTTTAGCACGCCACTCAGAGCACTGGTCGCATTTAATAGCAACTTTGCGGGAAGTTGGTGCTGCATCACCGATGATAGGCTCGTTGTGATCAACGCTTACTGCGCCGAACGGACAAACCATAACGCACATTTTACAACCTACACAAAGATGCTGGCGTACGCGTACCATACCAGGTTCACGAACGAGAGCAGCAGTAGGGCAAACGCGTGCACATGGTGCATTGTGGCACTGACGGCACTGTACAGGAACCTTAGCTTTCTCAATTTTGCATACCTTGATGCGGCTCAAGTTAGTAGCTTTGTTCTTAATGATTTCCTTACGGGTAAGGCTGGTGTGTGCTTCAACACATGCGATTTCACATTTTTTACAGCCTTTGCATTTCTCAGCGTCAACAACCAATGCGTACTCTTTAGTTTCCATGAGAATCATCCTTATTAACAGGTTCCACTTCGAGACTCTTAACCTGAAGTTCTCGACCGGTAACCATGGTGAGATTTGTATGAGAACATCGCGGACACGCGTCCACGACGCGTTGTTCGAACGTGTAGTGACACTCTTTGCATTTCCAGCTTGCTGGAATATCAATGAATGTCAGCTGTACACCTTTAAGAGGAGTGTTCTCTGTGCAGACTTCAAAGCAGCCTTCAAGGGTGTGCTTTTCAATGCAGGTATGTTCACCGACTTCGATGCGTATTTCGCGGACGATTACGTCTTTGCCTTTGACCGTCTCGTTGACGATGGTGATCATGCTCTGGGTAATTGCTAATTCATGCATCAGATAGTTCCTCTTATTCTACTAGACTCTGCTGGTTGCCTCTGGTTCTCATTAAGAGAACACCTACTTCGAGGTCGAGGGGGCGTCCCCCTCGTGGGGTGCAGGGGCAAAGCCCCGCCCGTCGGAGACCCGCCGGAGGCAAACAACACAGCGTAACCTTAAGACCGACTCGTTAGCGCTCTGTACAGGAGAGGCAAGGGTCAATGCTGTTTACGATAAGTGCGATATCCGCAACTTTCGCTTTATCCAGCATTACGCGCAGACCTTCCCAGTTTACGTAGGTTGGTACGCGCCACTTAAGGCGTTCAGGGTACATGGTACCGTTGGTACGCATGTAGTAGATAAGTTCGCCGCGTGGTGCTTCGGAGCGAGCCACAGCCTGACCTGCAGGGATATCCGGAAGCGGATCACAGCAGATTGGGCCTTTTGGCATCTGGTCGAGGCACTGTTCGATAAGGCTGATGGATTCGAAAATCTCGCCGAGGCGGACAAGCGCGCGTGAGCGAACGTCGCAGCCTTCACCAAGAACAACATTGAATTTGAGCTTGTCGTACGCAGCGTACGGGGTTTCCTTACGTACATCGTTATCGATGCCGGAACCACGTGCTACAGGACCACCAAGGCCGTACTCAATGGCAGCTTCCGGAGGAAGGATGCCTACGTCTTTGGTACGTGCTTTTACCTGCGGGTGAGTTGCGTACATGTGTTTGAACTCTTCCACTGGCTTTTTAAGCTCTTCAAGTGTTTTGCGAAGGTAGGCTTCAAGTTCATCGTCAAGGTCGTACTTGGCGCCGCCAATGGTGTTGGCGGAAATATCCATTCGGTTACCCCAAATGGACTCTTTGAGATCCTGCATGGTTTCACGAACTTCCATGGCGTGCATGAAGAGTGTGTTGAAACCGATAACGTGCAGGCCGATACCCACGTTAAACATGTGAGAAGCAATACGTTTTACTTCATCTGCAATTACGCGCAGGTACTGACCGCGTTCAGGAACCTGAATCTGTGCGATGTTCTCCAGTGCCATGCAGTATGTCAGCGGGTGGTTGTTGGAACAGAGGGAACATACGCGCTCTGTGAGTACGATGTTTTGGAAAAAGTTGCGTTCAAGCGCAAGGCTTTCCATACCGCGGTGGGAGTGTCCTGCGAACATTTCAATGGACTGGACAACTTCACCTTTTACGTCCACCTGAAAGTACATTGGCTCTTCAAGCGCAACGTGCAGCGGACCTACCGGAATTGTGTATGTATTAGACATGCTAGTTCTCCTCTCCTTTCTCACCCATGATCTTTTCCCACAGTGCGTTTGTGGACGCGCTGTTGGTCATGGTGGAAAGAGGAACAAGGCGTTCAATAGCTTCGGACTGTACAGTCTCATGCAGGAACAGCGGACGCGGGTTAGGGTGGTCGGTTACGGTAATACCGTAGCTTTCCGCCATTTCGCGTTCTGTCCAGTCTGCAGACTTATGCCACTGGGTAATGGAAGGTACAGTCGGTTCAACACCGGTCGGCAGTACAGTTACAGTTACGGACAGACCTTTCATAACAAAGTGGTAGCACACTTCATGGAAGGCTTTAGCGTCTTCTGCTTTAGCGTTACATGCGGAGATAGTTACAAGACGTCCTTCCGGCAGAATTTTTTCTGCAAACAGAGGAAGGTCTGCAACGTTCTTAAGAGTGACCCAGCCGTACTGGTTCTCTTTAAGGTCGTCAGTCCAGCTAAGTTCTGCACCGTTAGGCATGGTATCAACGAGTTCGATAACTCGCTGTTTCATTGTATTAATCATGGATCTGAGCTCCAAACTGTTGTGCGGCTTTCTGTCTTCTGCACTCAGGACAAAGTTTGTAGATAGCTTCGAGTTCTTCGGTCGGTGCGCCATAAATGTGGTCAAGCATTGCATGCGGCATATTCGGCATGGCCTGATCACACTGAGGACAGCGTGCGTACGCTACAAACTCGTGCTCTTTCATCTTGTACTTGTCTTCGTTGCGGTGCGCTGTCGACCAGTTGTTGGTCAGGCGGATCGCGTCAGTTGGACAGTAGTGCTGGCACAGCCCGCAGAATGTACAGGTGTTGTGCCAAACGTAGAAGTCTTTACCGGAACCGTCTCCACGCTCAACGTGCTTGATTGCGTTACCTGCACATACAGTTGCACAGACACCGCAGCCAACACATGCTTCAGGGTCTACAGCGACCTTGCCGCGAAGGCGTGCCGGGGTGAAAGTTTCACCGAACGGAAACGGATCGGTGGAAGGGCCTTGTTTCAGGTTGTTCCAGAGAACTTTAAAGATACTAAGCACCATTACCCCCTTAGATCCGTGTTTTCCAAATATCCAGTGCCATAGCTACACCTTCAAGAATAGCCTGAGGGCGTGGAGGACAACCCGGTACGTTCACATCAACAGGAATAATATCATCCAGCATAATCGGTACGGAGTAGCTGCCGCGGAATACACCGCCGGAGATAGGGCATACGCCCACAGCAACGGTCACCTTCGGATCTGGAATCTCTTCATAAACACGCAGCACCTTTTCTTTAACCATGGAGGTTACAGGGCCGGTGATAAGAACAATATCAGCATGCTTCGGACTGCCGCAGTATTTGCAGCCGAGGCGTTCAACGTCGTAGCGCGGAATAAGCGCTGTGGTGGCAAGTTCTACGTCACAGCCGTTACAGGAACCCGCGTTAATGCGGTACAACCACGGAGAACGGACTGCCTTGCTTTTGATTGCATCGATAATAGACATTTCAGCTTTCCTTATTTGAACAGAAGGGTCAGTCCGAGACTCACGTACGCCAGTACAGACGGGTACTTGAGGTAGAACTTGAAGGTCTGGTCAGTACGCAGGCGTCCGGTAGCAGTGCGAACAATGGTCACGGACACGAGCATAAGCATGAAGCATTTGAAGATGAACCATGCAAGGTTCGCCACTGCGCCGCCCGGGATGGTACCCGGGAAGAAGAGAGCTACGCCGAGACCCATCACAACAACCAGCTTGAGCGCGCTCATGAGGTTGAACATGGCAAGTAACGGACCGGAGTACTCAAGCAGCGGGCCTTCAAGCAGTTCTGGCTCAGCTTCCGGAAGGTCAAATGGTACAACGCCCATTGTGCCCGGAATAAAGCAGAGGAATGCAATGAATGCTGGAAGCATGCTCAGGTTGAAGCCGAATGAGCCGTTTTCGTGCTGGAACGCTACAACCTGTGCAAGGGAGAACTCGGAACCGTCTGCGCCGCCTGCTTTAAGTGCAACTGTGAGAAGCACAACAAGCAGAGGAATTTCATACGCAAACATGAGTACCATTTCACGGGATGTACCAATTGCACCGTACGGGGAGCTGGACGCGGAACCTGCAAGCATGAATGCAATTGCAGGAATCGGCAGCAGGTACAGAAGCATCAGCATGTCACCAAGACCGGAGGCACCGTTCCATACACCCGGAACAGGAATAAGCATGGCTGCCACCATCATGCCCATGAAGCCGAATACAGGAGCAAATTTGAACATTGCTTTGTTTGCGGTGTCAGGGATGATTGTCTCTTTCTGGCTCAACTTAATGATATCGTAGAAAGGCTGCAGGATCGGAGGACCTACGCGGCGCTGGAGGCGCGCGCAGATCTTACGGTCAAACCCTTTCAGGAGAAGTCCCAGAAGGAGGGCAAAAAGCCCACCCGGGAATATGAGTAAGTGAAAGCTATGTGAAAGCATATCTAACATGACTATTTGTTCCTTTTACCGGAAAGGAACTCGGCCGGAAGGTTCAGCCACTGTTCCAGAACGGTCAGTGCAGGTTCGTAGAAGTTTGAGCCGCTGACATGAGACTTCTCTGTGCTGATGTCTGTTACACCACAACCGTGTGTGTGACAGATGCGCTCAGATTTGTTCATGAAGGAAAGGATCAAACGAGCCACACCGTAGGAAATTGCCATCACCAGTGCGCAGGAAATAGCGTCCCATGCGCCGGAACCGGTAGCGATACCGCCAAGGTTGATATCAAGCGGAGCAAAGCCGGTTGATGCGATGATGGAGTTTACAGGAGCCAGCAGGAGTCCCGGGAATACGCCGAACAAAATGGACGCACCAGCCAGAACTGCCATTGGCATGCGCATAAGCTTGCCTACCTCTGTTACATTCTCGAGAGCCGGATTGAGCTTGCCGAAGAATGCGGAGTGCAGGAACTTGATCATGTATGCAAGGGTAAGCACGGAGCCGGAAAGCGCAAGCAGTGCAAGCAGCACTTCGCCTTCATCCATAAGGCCGTGGTAGAGCATCCACTTGGAGGTAAAGCCGCTGAGTGGCGGAACACCTACAGCAGAGAATGCTGCAATGGCGAATACGGTGAGTGTGAACGGCATCTTGCGACCAATACCGGACAGCTCGTCGAGTGTGTCGGCATGGGTACGGTACATGATTGCGCCTGCTGCAAGGAACAGAAGGTTTTTAAAGAACATGTGGTTAACAAAGTGCATCAGACCACCGGATACGGTCAGCGAGGTAGCCATACAGATACCGAGCAGAACGTATGCCATCTGGGAAACGGTGGAGTAAATCAACACGCGTTTGATAGAGGTCTGCATTACTGCTTTGAGAGCAGCAAAGAAGATGGTGATGCCTGCAACCCATGCAAGAGTGTACATGATTGCCGGCTGCGCCCAGTAACCGGATTTGCCTGCAAAGAATCCTGCACCGCCGATGATGAAGAAGAGCTTCATCAGTCCGAAAGGACCAGTTTTAAGCAGTACGGAGGAAATGTAACCGGACACCGGAGTCGGTGCGGTTGCAGGGTGCATCCAGATATCGATTCGCAGTGGAAGCATTGCTGCTTTCATTGTGAAGCCGAGAGCAATGAATGCCATTGCGTACATACCGGTGGAACCCGGCATGGTGCTGAACGCTTGAGCAAGTTCACTGAATCCGAACACACCGGACTCTGCTGTGAGCATTGCTACGCCGAAGAACATGAAGGAAGCGCCGAGAATGTTGAATGCGAAGTACTTGAAGCCTTCACGCAGAGCACTCTTGGATTCTTCATGAATGATGATGGAGTAAAGCGGCCAACTGGACATGATCTCCCAGAAGAGGAAGAACGTGAAGATGTTGGAGCTTGTTGCAACACCCAGCAGGCCGCCGATCATCAGCAGGAACAGGGTGAAGAAGCGCCACTGGGTGTGGCTGTGATCCATGTAGTTCGCAGAGTATACAACGTTGAGGATACCCATGAGGATAATGAGCAGGCTGTAGCTGATGCTCAGCGCGTCAAGTGAACCCCATGAGAAACCAAGACCGATGAATGCAAGAACCAGAACGCCTACTGTGCCCCATGCAGATTTTTCCAGATTTTCACGCAGGATGTACGGAACTACTGCGCCAATCATTGGAATTGCTGCATACAGTGGCCAGCCGATGGCTAGATCCGGTAACGGCTGTGCTGCAATTTTACCTGCTGCAAGCAGGGATTGGAGTACAGGAACGATAACTACATAGTTTAGCTGCGGGAACACGCCAAGCAAGAGACATGCTGTAGCGAGTACGCCCATAGGAATAAGACAGGTAAGCGGTGCTTCTGCAACCGGCTTGCCTTCGTATTTTTCAAAGAAGAGGACGCGGACAAGACGGGTGTAGTAGAATACGCCCATTAAGCCACCGGCAAGAATCAGTGCTGCCAGAAGCGGCTGACCTGCATCCATTGCTGCGTACACCATGAGGAACTTACTTACGAAACCGCCGAATGGTGGAAGTCCCATAATACCCATAAGTCCCACAAACAGACAGAGACCGGTCAGCGGCATTGCGCGTCCGAGACCTTTCAGTTTGTTGATGGAGTATGTTCCGGAGCGCATGATAAGCATACCAACGCCGAGGAACAGCAGGTTTTTCATGATTGCATGGTTTACAACGTGCGCCATGGAACCAGTAAGGGAAAGGTATGTGCCAAGGCCGAGCACTGCTGCAATCTCACCAACTTGCGCCATGGTGGAGTATGCGAGCATGCGCTTAACGTTGGTCTGCGTAAGTGCTTTAACTTCTGCAAACAGCAACGTTGTTGCGCCGAGCACAGTGATCAGCGTTGTGATATCAAATGCGCCTTCCTGATTAAAGTATCCAGCTCCGAAGAGGGCAAAGCATACCATGAGCATGCCGTAGATACCGGTCTTGGTAAGAATACCGGAGAGCGGGCCGGAAATGGAGGAAGGTGCCACAGGGTGCGCAGCAGGCAACCAGCTGTGGAATGGTACCAGACCTGCTTTTACGGCAAAGCCGAAGAAGCAGAGCAGTGCAGCGATGCCGGCAAGGACAGGGCTCACGTTCCCTGTTGCCTGCGCAATAGCAGCATATTCAAAGCTGCCTGTTGCACTGTGGATAAGGAAGATACCGAACAGCAGAGCATATGCACCGGCCGCACACATGAAGAAGTACTTGAAACCGGCGTCAAATGCGTCCTTAGTTTCTTCGTGGATAACGAGGAAGTAGGAGCTGAAGGTCATGAGTTCCCAGAAACCATAGAGAGAACCAAGGTTCTGGGTAAGTGTAAGACCGATAAGGGACCCCTGCATGAGCAGCAGGAAGAACCAGTATCTGGTCGCGTTTTCTTTATGAATGTATCCGCCGGAGTACACGGTAACAACAAGGCCGATACAGGCCATGATGCATGCAAAAAGCTTTGAGAGCGCAGGTGCGCCAGTAGCGGCTGTTGCGATAAGTGCAACTACGGAAAGTGTGGTTGCAAGTACGAAACGCCAGTCAAAGCGTTTAAGCGCTTCCGGAATGAATCTGGACGGAATAAACAGCAGGAATGCGCCAACATACGGAAGCGAAGCAGCGAGCGGCCAGTGAGCTTCAAACTCAGGGAAGCTTGCTTCGGAACCGAATATTGTCAGAACCGGATTGAGAATCAGGTCCGGGAAAACATGCGATACAGCAACAACTGCGCCGAGAAGGAGGGTAATACCGCCGAGCACAGTTGAAGTAGCAGGTTTGTCGTCTGCGTTTTCCGGAGATTCAAAACAGATGGTTTGAACAATTTTGATGGTGTACCACAAGGCAATACAGTTGCTTACAAGCATCATAATTGCCGGAAGGTACATTTCTGCGCTGACAAGACCGTATGTCAGAGCCAATTTGCTTACTGCACCTTTAAACGGAGTAAATCCGATGGCGGAAAACATGGCAAACCCGAAAATACCTGCGAAGAGCGGAGCGCGTTTAAAGGCACCGCGGAGGTTGGTGAGATCAAGTTTGCCGAACTGTGTTGCCAGCCCGATAAGTGCAAAAACAGCCAGACCTCTGATAGAGAGCTGATAGAAAAGATGTAATGCAGCACCTGCATTACCGGAGATTGTTCCTGTCCCGAACCCTGCAAGGACAGCCCCGATTTCCGCAATGCTGGAAAAAAGGAGAACAGTTGTTAATTTGTTGAACTGCTTACAGGCCCAATACTGAGCAAGCAGTAGAATCAAACACCCAATGTAGACTGAGAAGTGAGAAGTGGTAACTTCAAGTAACATGCAATTCTTGCTCCTTATGAAAGAAGACAATACCGATTGCCCAGACGCACCTATAGCAGGTACATCCACGGTATTCTTCCGATACAACACAGAGGAAACCCCATTTTCCTCTCATAGCCAGGCTATGTTCAACCTGTGTTGTTGGTTCTTTCAATCCGAATCCAATTCGCCGTCTCAATACGGCGCAGTACTTCCTGTAAATCGAACTGATCACCTGCACTATTGCCCGTTTGTGCAGGGAAAACAGTCGTACACATGACACTTGGTTCAAAAAAGCGGGTCGGCACTCCCACAAGTCTGAATAGTGTGATGAAGTATCTGGCAGCTCGTTACTTTCTTTTAGTTTGGTGACTACCTTCTTCAAAGAAGGAAAAGAAAATAGAACTGATAGGATGCGATTGTGAGAGATTTCATAAACACAAATCTAATCAGCAACCTAGTTCTTTTACACTTCTTTACAATTGAATGAGTAATCAAATAAGCAAGTTAGTGGCAATTTTGCTCTTTTTTGGGTCGGTTTTCCCGGTGTACAAAAAGAGTGTCGCGCTGCTCTTTAGTTTAACGTATTGTAATTAAAGGTTTTGTCTGCAAAAGTTGTGTTTTTTGTGAAGGAGTACTTTCGCAAAACAGCGTTTGTGCCCATTTACTTATGGGGTGTTAATCTTATGGATTAGTGGATTGATGTATTTCCTTGGTTGATCATGCAGTGAACGTATAGCTTTTTTTGATTGATCGCACAATCTTTCTTTTTGCTATGCGATTCAGATGTAACTCTATGAAAATAAAAGAATAAGTAGGTGTGTGTCAGTTTGTGCGCAAGGTGTTGTTACGGAAAAGTATAATGATATCTGAGGGATGAGGTGTGGTTATTGGAATGTGAAAAAAATCCTTAGAAAGCTAACTTGCTGTGAAAATGACAGAAAAAAATTATCATTACATTATAAAACAAGAGTCATGGATAAGATCGCAACGCATAAATGCAAAAAAAT
>NZ_JXMS01000036.1 GCF_001672295.1 Halodesulfovibrio spirochaetisodalis
ATGTTTTTTCCTCCCCAAACAAGGTCTTGCTTGTGAATTAATGTGACTTAATTCTTTATTTCAGTTTTTATTGCTGGTTGAATACCTCATTGATAATTCCATCCTCACAAAACAACGAGCTCAACCACCACACGTGGTGGAATGACTGAATCTTCACAAGAAACAAACGGGAGAAGAATCATGTCCGTAGATTTTAAAGAAATGCAAGCCACATTGATGCGCGAAATGCGCCTCTACCACTACCCGATCGCGATTAAATTTTTCTACGATCAGGCAGAAGCAGACAAGTACCTTGAAGAAAACGAAGTGCATGTGCCTCTCAAGCCTATGACTTACTGTCAGTGGGAAATCGCTGCACGTATGAAAGGTCAGAACGTATACGGCACAAAAGAAATGCTCTCCTGCTCCAACGCTCATTACAGCTTCGGCTGGAAAGGCCTTGATGACGCAGAAATTAAAAGCCACGCAAAATACACCCGCAATCCAGAGCAGGCAAAGCGCTTTATCGAAACTAAATCCCAGATGCCGGAAGGCATGGTAGGCATGGCTGTTATGCCACTGTCCAGCGCTACCGAGACACCTGATGTGGTTCACTTCTATGTAGATAACATGCAGGCATACCACCTTGCAGTTGACTACATGGCAGGCACCGATACCCACCCGCTCCGTCCTGCAATTACCATGAACTCTTCTGCGTGCGGCGGCACTGTGTTCTCTCACGTTTCCAACGAGTTCAACATGGTTCCTGCATGTTCCGGCAGCTACAACGCTGGTAAAACAGAACGTGGTGAAATCAACGTAATGATTCCGGGTGAAAAAATGATCGCAACATACGAACGCTTGCTCGAACGCATGGACAAACTCGGCAGTTCTTCCATCACTAAACCTGGCGACGGCTTCCCTGGTCAGGACGTATGTAAAAACTGTCCGCTCATCATTTTTAAAAAAAATAAATAACATTGCTATATAAATCGGGGCAGCTGCCATTACTGCCCCGACAATGGAACGCATTTTACGTGAGGAGGTACACGTGTTTTCCAACAGACGTAACTGGGTAAGTCTTACCCTGCTTGCTGCAGCTATCCTGCTTGTCTTTTCTCAGCCCGCACTGGCTGACCGTCTTGCTGACGCAATTAACGCTACCCCAAAAGGTACTGGCGTTGGCGAAATTAACACTTCTTCTGCTCCCGGCTTCTTAGGTATTCCGGGTGCTCCTTCCGTTAACCTTGTTATCGGCTTCCTA
Organism: Halodesulfovibrio spirochaetisodalis; assembly: GCF_001672295.1. Classification (GTDB taxonomy): domain Bacteria; phylum Desulfobacterota; class Desulfovibrionia; order Desulfovibrionales; family Desulfovibrionaceae; genus Halodesulfovibrio; species Halodesulfovibrio spirochaetisodalis. Next base: position 1,244 of record NZ_JXMS01000036.1, read on the forward strand.
TGGGCGATCTGGGTTGGCTGGATTTTCTCCACTGTTGGCGCTTTCGGCGGCATTATGGCTGGTGTTGGCCACATTACCATTTTCGGTTTTGGTAACTACGCATCCAGCTTCAAAAAGCAGTCCCCTGTACTCAACAAACTGGTAACAGACTCTATTCGTGTGTCTAACCAGTGGCTTGTTGGTACCTCTGCCGGTATGTCCTCTTTCAACTACTACAAAATGGGTCGTCTTGTGCTGCCGCTGGGTCTTTCCCTTGCAACAGGCTCCATCATCGGCTCATATCTTATTCCGTGGCTTACCGCTGGGCAAATTTCTCTTAAAGCATACATCGGCTACTTTGGTCTCTTCGTACTGTTCTTAGGTTGTTACCTGCTCTACGAAACCACTCCTCGCGGTCAGGCAAACAAAAAGAAAGCAAAAGAAGCTGCACGTGCATTTGAAGCATCCATTAAAGAAGAGCGCTCCGGTTCCGCTGTAGACACATCTGCACTTGGTGTAAAAGTTGTTTCCTTCGCTCCTACAAAATGCGTATTCACCTTCTACGGTGTTGAATTTTCCTTTAACCCGCTTGTACCTGTATGTGGTGGATTTGTTATCGCAGGTCTTGCTTCCTTCCTCGGTGTTGGCGGCGGATTCCTTCTGGTTCCATTCCTTACAAGTGTAGCTGGTCTTCCAATGTACCTTGTTGCCGGCACTTCTGCACTGGCAGTACTCATCGGTATGACCACCTCTATCTTCACATACATGGTAGTTAAAGATACTCCAGTATTCTGGCCTCTCATCGGCGTAGAACTCCTCGGTGTACTCGTAGGTTCCTTCATTGGCCCACGTACCTCCAAGTACATTCCGGAAGTATGGCTCAAACGCCTCTTTATCTTCCTCGCATTCTACGTTGGCATTCGTTACGCATCTAAAGGGTTCCTTGGAATGAGTCTTCTCCCTCCATTCTAGCCGACCACTCTTTGCCGGAGACGGGCTCCCTACCTCGTCTCCGGCTTGTATGCTGCTTAACTGCCTGACGGCAGTACATTTTTATTTGAGAGGTAACGCATGGATATGCAAAATATTTTTTTCATCCTCGACCCTGTTTTTATTGCCCCGTACCGTTGGCTGCTTAATCCAGTTGCAGCAATGTGGACGGGTTCTGCTGTATTAGCCCTGTGGTGTCTCCTTGCAGGAGAAATTTCTTCTATCTTCATTTATCGGGTTAACAGAGCGTACTACGCAAAACTCAATGAAAAAATGGTGCGCATGCACAATCTCTCCATTGAAGCTATCAAGCAGAAAGACAAAGCAAACTTCAAAGCCACAAACCGCTGGGCCAATGAATATTTTGGGAAAGTCTTTTTTGCACAGGCGGCCTTTTTTGCTGTCTCCCTGTGGCCTGTTCCCTTTGCATTGGGCTGGATGCAGACCCGTTTCACTGGTATTGATATTGTAAGCTTTCCCGTACCGTCACTTGACTTCGGCAAGCTCAGCCTTACAAATTTCAGCACAGAGTTCATTTCCTCCACCACTCTTTCGCTGGGATATGCATTTGTCCTCCTGACAAGCTACATCATCTTGCGCTATACTCTCTATAAAACACGCAAATACATTCCTGTATTACGAAACATTGAAGCAATGCGGGAAGAAGACTCTGAGCTGATTCATCAAATAAAGTCATGGGAAGAGCTTAACACCTCGCCTCACGATCCTGCTCCGCAAACCAAAGAGAAAACAGTTGCTGCCGGTTAGCGACATTCCCTGAGAATCTTCACAGAGATTCTGCTCCGTAAAAGGTTATAACTTGAAGCATCACATATTGCGTACGCTGCTTTTTGCTATTCTTCTTTGCCTGCCTGTAGCATTGCAGGGATGCGGAGAAGAAGTGCCCGTTGTGAAGGTTGATTTTTCAAAACGGGAATCTGTCAAAGTTCCGGTTCCGGAACCTGCAATAACCTACGCCTATCTTCCTCAATATTCGCACGAAGTATCCTATGCCCGACACAACCAGCTTATCCAGTACATAGCCAAAGAGACAGGGATGCCAATGCGTCAGGTATTTCCAGACACATTTGCTGAGCATATCCGCATGGTTGAGCGTGGAGAAATTGATATTTCCTTCTCTAATCCCGTTGTCTATGTGCAACTTGCCAGACTTGGTTCTTCCGCTTTTGCCCGCATTAAAGAACCCGATGGTCGCCCTGCTTTTCGTGGGCAGATCATTGTCCATGCCCAGAATAAAGCCATTAACACTCTTGATGATGTCATAGGAAAACGCTGGATAGCCGTTGATCCTTATTCTGCAGGTGGCTACGTCTATGCGCTGGGATACTTTTTAGATCACAATATCCACGCTGATGATTTCAGAGAAATTGCCTTTGCTCCCGGCCCTGGCGGAAAACAGGAAAAAGCCGCCCTCGCTGTTTATGCAGGAAAGTATGACGTTGCTTCCGTCCGTGAAGGTGCTCTGGATACCGTGAAAGATAAAATTAATCTGGATCAGATTCGAGTACTTGCAGTAACACCGGAATATCCGGGGTGGGTCTACTCTGCCAGAAAAGGCATGGATAAAGAGGTGGTGTCTAAAATAGCTCAGGCAATGTTCAAACTTTCAATGGATAACTCTGACGATGCTGCAATATTACGTAAAGCCCGCACCTGCGGTATTATTCCGGCATCAGACTCTGATTATGATACAGTTCGCACTCTCATTCATAAAATAGACGTGGATGATAAAACATCCATCCTTCCGGCGTTGCCTCCAAAGCCGGCTCAGCGGGTGAAGAATGCTGAATAAAGTAAACTCAATGCGTTTTCGAACCAAACTCAATGCGGGAATGAGCCTTATCATCATTTCCCTTTCAGTTATGCTTGCGGTTGTTGTTACCAACATCGCAGCAAACTCACTTATTCATGAAACCAAGCGCCGTGGACAGGTGCTGGCAGACAATATTGCCCTGCGCACAACTAGCTCCATGCTCTCCGGTGACCTGCTCCAGATGAAGGAAATGGTAGATGAGTTGCGCACTGTTGACAGTGATGTTGCATACGCTTTTCTTATAAACAGCAGCGGTCAAATTCTTGCGCACACATTTACAAACGGTTTTCCTGTTGATCTTAAACACGCCAACATGATCACCAAAGAGGCTGCTCCGTCCATCAAGCTTATCGATACAGGCTCTGACAAATTTTATGACTTTGCAGCTCCCGTAACTGCCGGCGGTCTTGTTATCGGACAAGCACGCCTTGGCCTGTCCAGAAGTCAGGTGCAGGTTGTTGTGAATGGTCTTATTCTGACCATCTCGCTTGTAACAGCCATAACCCTTATCATCAGCCTTGCCATTTCAACACAGTTTGCCCACAGGATAACCTACCGCCTTGGTATGTTGGGACAGTATGCAGAAAGCATTGTTCGCGGGGAACTGAACCTGAACCAGACTTCCGGCCTGAACCGTAACTGTTGGGAAGTGTACAATTGTGAGCAAAGGGAATGCCCAGCCTACGGCAATACAGACAGACGCTGCTGGCAACTTGGTGATACCCTGTGCACTAACTATTGCAGCAACAAATCTGCACGCGATTTGAACAACTGTGAGGAATGCCCTGTTTTTGCTAAAAACTCCGGTGACGAAATTCATGAACTGGCAGAAACGTTTGATGTCATGTCCCTGTCGTTACGCGGGCATATTGCCGAGCTTGAAGAAGCTAAAAATGACCTGACGAAACAGCAAGAAATTCTCAGGACAATATTCGAGTCCAGCCCTGATCAACTGTCTCTTATTGATAAAAACGGCACCTATGTCTCTGTGAATCAGGCGTTTGCCTCCTTTGTGGACAAATCCAAAGAAGAAATTATCGGAAAAAGAGAATACGAAGTATCTTCTCTGCTAAACACTGCTGACACCCTGAAAGAAACAAAACAAATTTTGCGCACCGGAAAACCGGTTAATCGTGAGGTGCGTATTGTACTGGAAGACGGCTCCCGCAAATGGTTTAATATTCTTAAAGTTCCTGTGCACGATGAGCATAAGAAATCCATTGGAGTATTAGGGACAGCCCGCGACATAACCAACGTAAAAGATTACCAGAACCAGCTTATTCATTCCCAGAAGCTGGAGTCTATAGGCAAACTTGCTGGCGGTGTTGCACATGAGATCAACACCCCGCTTGGCATTATCCTCGGATACGCGCAGCTTCTTCAAGAAGATTTTCCTGATGACGGGCAAGTACATAAAGATTTGGTTGTTGTTGAAAAGCAGGCAAAGTTTTGCAGAAAGATTGTTGCAGATCTTCTTGATTTTTCACACCAGACAAAAAGTCAGAAAAAAGAAATGTGCTTTAACAACTCCATCATGGAAGTTGTCCAGTTGGTACGCCACGCATTTAAGCTTGAAAATGTAGAAATCATCCCGAATCTGGATGACAGACTGCCTATCATTTACGGTAACCCAGAGCAGTTGAAACAGGTCTGGATGAACCTTATGTCCAATGCTATTGAAGCAATAGGTCATAACGGAGTTATCAATATCCGCACTGAACTAGATATTAATGAAGGAATCATTTCTGTATGGTTTACAGATTCTGGCACAGGCATTGCCACCAATGACATTGATTCTATTTTTGATCCTTTCTTCAGTACAAAACCCGTTGGAAAAGGAACAGGACTAGGCCTGTCTGTCTCTTTCGGTATTATTCAAGACCACGGCGGAACAATTTCAGCCACCAGCCCTGCTCCGAAGCAATTATTGGAAGACGGTGCCACACGCACGGAAAACTGGGGGCCCGGAACGTCGTTTAAAGTAGTTCTTCCGTTAGACGAAATGGGATACGAATAGCGTATCGTAACGCTCTGCAGCCACGGGCAACAGCAGACAGAAGAACAATCTTCAGTCGCATTGCTTATCCAACTCTTTCAAGGACACGACAATGGCAGATATAATGGTTCTCGACGATGTTATTGATGCAGGAATTCTTATTAAGCGTATTTTAGAACGCAAAGGGCATACTGTTGCTGTTTTCACAGACGAGGAAGAAGCCTTGGATTATGCTCAGAACAATACCCCGGCTCTTGCAATTCTGGACATCAAACTCCGAAAGATGACTGGAGTAGAAGTACTGGCAGAACTGAAAAAGCGTTCTTCCCAAACGCAGGTCATTATGCTCACCGGATACCCCACTCTCGAAACAGCACGGGAATCACTCAAACTCGGTGCCAACGAATATTGTGTAAAGCCAATTGATAAAGAAGAGCTGGAAAACAAGGTGAAGGAAGTGCTGGACGCAGCAATGTAGTCAATTTCTACTCGTGCATTATGCAAGACGAGTCATGACCATATAGCTTCTCCCTTACATTGCTCAAATACCCTACGGCTGTTCTTGCTATCATTAGAAAAACATCGCCATTTCTGATTTCGGCATATGTCTATACGCTTACGCACTCTGCAGTTACTGCATGCTCAAAACTTATATCAATCCGTGTTGTTGGATATAGCGGGTTCAGAGGGATTATGTTTATTACCGAGTTATTCAAGCATTGGACATTCCGTGCATTTGCACCGGGGACTCTTTTGCGCACTAAATACAATGCCTTCAAAGAACTCTTGCGACTTGATGAACGATGTCTGGAACACATTGCGGAGCTGGAAGAAATCCATTACGGGCACGAGCAAGCAGACTGGACACGTGTAGTCTGGCTTACCGAAGAACTGGGCAAAGATATCCGTAGCCTTATCGAACAGCTACAGCTTATGAGCCCTGTTAAGTACATGGACTTGCAGGACTACGCGACCAAGCTGAATTTTTACGTCCGCATGGGTGTAAGTGTTGAAGAGCCGCAGATTGAACCGCCTTTCGTTTTCACTCTTGCTGAAGCAAAAGAGATGCTCGAGGCTGCTGGCGGAAAAGCCGCAAACCTTGCCCGCATCAGTTCAGAAAAAGGGCTTAATATTCTTCCCGCACGAGTCATTTCTTCCCATGCCTACCATTACTTTATTGAAGTAAATGACCTTCGCAACGAACTGGATAAGCGCCTCAGCGAAATTACTTTATCAGACGCCACAACTCTTGATGAGCTTTCGTATGAAATGCAGGAACTCATCCTTAATGCAGAAATGCCTGACCCGATTGCCAACGAAATTGAGATCGCAGCACTTGAGTTAGGCAAAAACGGAACAAAGCTCGCTGTCCGCTCCAGCGCTGTAGCAGAAGATGGCGTGGCCTCCTTTGCCGGTCAGTATACCTCTGTTCTTGATGTTACAGCCGCTAACATTATTCAGGCATGGAAAGAAGTGGTCGCTTCTAAATATACTCCCCGTGCCATTGCCTACCGCATAATGAATGGTTTGGCTGATACCGAGACCCCAATGGCTGTGTTAATCATGCCTATGGTAGATGCAACGTGTTCCGGTGTAGCCTATTCTACTGCTCCAACAGAACACATAGCGAATACCAACGATTCCGCTGTCGCCATCTATGCAACAGAGGGAATCGGTGAAAAGCTTGTTTCTGGTTCTGTAACCGCGCAAACAACGTTAGTCAGCAAGACAGCCAAACCTCGCCTTATTGAGAAACCAGCTAACAGTGTAGTTCCGGTTCCAACCCTTAAGCGCATTGCAGCTCAGGCGCAGCAGCTTGAAGCTTTTTTCGGGGAGCCGCAGGATGTAGAGTGGGTTGTTGACCACCGCAACAGAATTTTTATTGTCCAAAGCCGTCCTGTTCCACAAGGCAAAACAACCGCAACGATATGCCCACAACACGATCTCAAAGCGCTGGACACCGATAACGAATGTGCCTCCATAGGTATTGCAAGCGGTAAAGTGCGCGTTGTGGCAAATTGTCAGGATATTACAGAGCTTCCCCACGGAACCATTCTTGTTACCCGCGGCCTCGGCCCTGTGCTTACCCGTGTTATCCATCGCCTCAACGGCGTCATTGCAGAACGAGGCAGTGCTGCCAGTCATTTTGCTTCAGTTGCACGCGAGTTCAATGTTCCAGTGCTGTGTGGCGTCAAAGATGCCTGTACACGATACACAAACGACCAGCTGGTCACTGTGGATGGAACAACAGGTACAATCTTCGATGGAATACTTCCTGATTGTCATCAGGAAAATACAGAAATACAGCAAGGCGTTATTCCACGGCTGGGAAAAGTCCTTCCTCGCATCGCAAGGCTGACCTTGCTTGATCCATCATCAGAGTCCTTTGCGCCTGAATACTGCAAATCGCTCCATGACCTTGTCCGCTTTGTGCATGAAAAAGGCGTGGAGGAAATGTTCTCGCTCGTGGATAAATCAAGCCGTGGATTATCCGGTTCACGTAAACTGCAAACACACCTTCCCTTAAGCATGTACGTGCTTAATCTTGATAATGGATTGTTTCATTCCGCAGCCGGGAAAAAAGAAGTTGAACATAGCGACATTGCCTCTGTACCCATGTGGGCTTTCTGGTTCGGACTTTCATCTGAGCTTGTAACGTGGCATGATGCGCTCCCGCATTTTGACTGGGAACATTTTGATAAAGTCAGTGCCGGAATCATTTCAAAAGACTCACCACTTCTTGCCAGTTACGCCATCATTTCTGACAAATACATGCATGCAATGCTCCGCTTCGGATATCACTTCTCTGTTGTGGATTGCATGTGCGGTGACAAAGACAGGCAAAACTACATCCGGTTCCGATTTATGGGGGGTGGAGGAAAATCTCACCAACGCACTTTGCGGCTTGATTTTATTGAGCGAATCCTTTCAAAGAACAACTTTGCCATCGAACGCAAGGGCGACATGTTGAACGCACGGCATGGTATGGAAGAAGAGCATATTATCCAGCGCCGTCTGGCCTTACTCGGCTTGCTGCTGGCTAAAACACGTATGCTCGACATGCGGCTTGAAGACACAACAGATATTGATGCATTAGAAAAAGAGTTTCTCCAAGACCTCGGGAGCCTGACCTATTGATTGATCCCCGCCCGCTACTTACGCGCATACGTTCAAGCGCATCGCACATTGCTGCCTGCATGTTGCGTGCGGTCTCATACAAAGCGCCTTCCGTTGCATCAGAACGTTCAGAATTTCCTGTGCACTGGGTTTCTTCACGCCTTGCGCTTGGGCCAGCCCCCTGCACGCAACGCCACTTTGCAGCAGTCAAAGAACAAAAAATATCCTGCATACTCAACCTGTGCGCCGAGATGAACGAGCTTCCCGCGTTAGAAGAAAAAGCCGGTTTCGAAGTGTATTTCCTGCCCATTGAGGATGAAGAGGCACCAGAACTGGAGCAATTGGACAAAGCTCTGGATTGGATCGACGAACAAATGTTTCTCGGCAAGCATGTCTACATTCATTGCAGACATGGTATAGGCCGAACCGGAACAGTTTTTAACGCATATCTTCTCCGTAGAGGGCTGGGGCACAAACGTGCAGCGAAAGTCCTCCACAACCTGCGCGCTGAACCGACAAACTTTACCCAGTGGCGCACGGTACGAAAATATGGTGCACAGAATGCCCCGCTCAAAATAAAAACACCGACGCTGGAATTCGGGGAAGCTACAGCAAAATCTCTGGAACCTTTTCTTGCCGACTACAATCATCTGCAAGAAGCCATCGATGACCAGCTTACACTGCATAACGTAGATTCCATGTGCGGCAAACTGGACAACGCCTGCTGCCATACCTGTGTTCCGCTTACTCTTATAGAAGCCCTTGCGCTCGCAACGCATCTCAACACCTCTATCCCGAGTACTGCCCGCGCAGACATCATAGCACGCGCGGCAGAAGTGGTACGCCACGAACACACTAGTGCTGAAGGGCTTTCCGGCACATTCTGCCTCTATAACACCGACATATGTTGCCCACTACTTAAAGACGGCAGCTGTCTGTTATACGAGTACCGACCATTCCGCTGCCGTCTTTCCGGCATAGCGCCGGATGTGGCAAAAACAATCTGGGAAGATATTCTGCACACACCACTTGAACATCTATCCTCGCAAGTATACCTGAACCTCACAGGTACGTTGCCAGACCATTCAACGCTTATGTTCACAATCCCCGAGGTTCTTTCAGGAAAGTACGTACAGCGCCTTTTTTCCTTTTTTAAAGCTGCTCAGTAACCTTGCAGCCTGCGGCGCTTTTCATAGTTTGTACTGATGCCTCCGGCGGGCAAGGGGCCAGCCCCTTGCATCCCCGCGAGAGGCGCGGCCTCTCGACTGCGACTAGGCGTGTTGCTTTCTCACCCTCATGAGCATTACGGCTTTATTGAGGTTCATTCGTAGCTAATGTCGTAGCGCCTAAAAGAGCACATAGTCATAACATGCTGTTTTAAAAGCAATTAGTTAGTGACAAATTTCATTATCTAATTCCCCCTTGCACAAGACAAACGTGTTTTGCTATTTGAGTCCCTTATTACAGATATCACGTAATTTTTACGTACGTACCATCATATATTGGAGTCAAACATGGCAACATTACCTGCAAGCGCACTTATTCAGCGCGATAAAGAAACTTACCAGATTCGTCTTACCCCGCCGTCCGGCGTTGTAACAGCAGATGAACTTCGTCAACTCGCAGATGTTGCGGACAAATACGACGTACCTCTTCTCAAAATCACTTCCGGCCAGCGCATCGCACTCATCGGTCTTAATGAAGAAGATATGGCAAATGCTGCAGAAGAAGTACCGTTCCGTATTGGTGGTCACTACATTCAGGCATGTCCGGGTACAGACTGGTGTAAAATGGGTCAGTGCGATTCCTTAGGTCTCGGCAAGACCCTTAACGAAAAAATCGGCACAGCTAAAACTGCTGCTAAAATCAAAGTTGGCGTTTGTGGCTGCCCTATCGGTTGCTCTGAAAGCCACATCCGTGACATCGGCTTCATCGGCGGTAAAAGCGGCTGGACTATGGTTATCGGTGGTAACTCCGGTTCCCGTCCACGCATCGCAGATACTCTTGCAGAAAAACTTACCGAAGAAGAAGCACTCGACCTTCTCGATCGCTTCCTGACCCACTACAACGACACCGCTAAGAAAAAACAGCGCGTTGCTCGTTATGTAGAAGAACACGGTATCGAAGCAATCCGTGAGGCAATGGGTCTGTAGACTCATTCTCCATAGCATAAGAAAAGGATGTCCTTGTTAAGGGCATCCTTTTTTTATGGCTCAATCATACTATGACAAAATGCTACTACATTATTCAAAAAATAAAAATTTTCTTTTTCTTATACTACTTGAATGTTATTTTACATGTTGCACTGTCATCATAGTCGTAAATGAAATGCCACATAATTTTTTATGCTTCCTATTCAAATCACAGCACAATATGCACATTTACTTTTCAATACAAATTTACGCCTATCTAAAACAATCAAAACTCATTTCACTATACTTCATCCTTCATGGAAGAAACTCTATTTCAAGAACAGATAATTTCTTCAGTATTATGCCCCCCTAATAAAGCTTAACAGCAAATAAAACACCTTATCCCATAAAGCAAAAAAACTTTCATATCATATTAAAATTCCTTCTCCACACTTTCTTGCAATTAAAATGAAAAAAGACCTGTTGCACTTGAAAATATTAACAAAACCCACCTATGCACAATAATTTACAACGGATTCATGATGCACTTCGTTCACTATCTGCAATAAATTCAAGGAAAGAATATATGCCATAACGGTATGTCACATCAGCTCGCGAGCAATACGCTATGGCTGCACTAATACTCTCTTCTCCCTACGCATATGCTGGTAGTAGAATACAATGCATCGTGAACTTGGCGAGCCCTCCCCCTATCCTCCCATTTACTGGAGTCGGGGGATTTTGCTTTCACCCCTCGCCTTTTGCACACTCGTAACAGACAGGATGTAGATTATGATGAGTCAAAAAGAAAAAGCACAACTCTTTCAAGCACTCCACACAGACAACTCTCTCTTCCTTCTTCCCAATGCATGGGATCCCGGCAGTGCCGTCATTTATGAAAAAGCAGGGTACAAAGCCGTTGCTACCAGTAATGCAGGAATTGCCTACTCTTTGGGGTACGCAGAAAGTGAAGTCCTTTCGCTCAACGAGTTGCTCTCTGTCGTTCAAAAAATAGTAGCGCGAATATCCATCCCGCTCGCTGTTGATGTCCTGGACGGCTATGGAAGCTCATGTAAAGAAGCTGTAGAAACAGTAAGAAAGGTAATAAACGCCGGAGCAGTTGGAATTAGTATTGCTGACACAACATCTTATTCAACTTCCCACGAAAATTTTTCGGTGGAAGAAACAAAAACACACATCAAAAAATTGTCTTCTATTCTGAAGCTAAAAGAAGATCTGGACGTGCCCTTTACAATTACAGCTCGCACCTACGCATACTTACAAACACACGGCAGTGAAAGAACACGTCTCGAAGCAACAATAGAACGCGCCAACTGCTATGCTGCGGCTGGCGCTGACTGTATACTCATTCCCGGAGCAGTCGAAAAAACAACCATTGCATCACTAACAGCAGCAATAGCAGCTCCAGTGAGTTTTCTCGCAAGCCCTATATTCAACAATATAGAACAACTACAAGACATGGGCGTAAGAAAATTAATTCTGGGTTCAGCTCCGGCTCGTGCCAGTTACCACACTTTGATCACATTTGCAGAAAAGGTAAGTCAGCATGATCTTGGTGGCTTATTTTCACATCCATTCACTTGCAAAAAAACAAAAAAATTCTTCAAACTATAGTGATACCAGCCTCGTATAAATGGATAGCTACCAAAAAACCGCCCAATCGGGCGGTTCCTCATTAGTCATCCATATGCACTGTCGTATGAATCGTACCGTCAGGTAGTACATAGGCATGTGCCATGTGGTCTGTATTATGATAAATCCCGTAGTTCCCATTCTTATCCAGCAAAATTACACCAGCATGTCCGCTGACACGACGATACAACATGTGTATCGCTTCAGTTGCCGCCCCTTTGGCATCTTGCTGTGCTAAATACTCACACGCCTTAGAGCACATGAGTGTACGGATAACGCCTTCACCAAAACCAGTGCACGAAGCTCCACCAAGCTCATTATCTGCATACACGCCAGCACCGCAGATAGGTGAATCTCCCACTCGTCCCGGCATCTTGTACGGTGTACCGCCAGTTGACGTTGAAGCTGCAATATTGCCATCTTTATCAATGGCAACAGCCCCTACAGTTCCCTGTGGCATAGGTGCAAAGGCTTGATCTGTTGAATAGCCGTCCTGACTGCGCAGCTTCTCGTACAGCTGCAACTCCCGCTCGACAAACAGGTCACGCGGATCGCATTCTGCCAGCCCCTGTTCACGGGCAAAACGTTCTGCACCGTCACCAATCAAGAAACAAAATTCTGTTTCAAGAACCTTACGCGCAATATCAACCGGAGTCATAAAACGCCGCACCCCGGCAACTGCTCCAAAGTTTAAGTCCTTGCCATCCATAATGGACGCGTCTAGTTCTATCTGTCCGTCGGCATTCAGTACTGCGCCACGGCCTGCATCGAATGTTTCATCGCGCTCAAGCACATTGATAGCCGCCTGCACGGCATCAAGCGCACTCGCCCCTTGAAGCAGCAAAGGGTAAGCTGCTTCAACAGCATTCCGGCACCCGTCAAGGTGAGCCTGCTTACGATCGTCAGGAATCGTCCATGCACCACCGTGAACTATAATTTTCGGTTCCATTACTTTTCTCACCTGCTTGGATAACTACTTTTTTGCCTTCGGCGACCAGAGAACCTTTTTCCGTAAAAAGGTTCTCTGGACTCTCCAAAAACTTGCATATGTGACTCGCCTACGTTTTTTATGGAAGCCTCAGGCTTACCCAACATACGTTACCAACCTGTACGTGGACGCAACCAAAGGTGCAAGACTCTTCTTGTATAAAAACGCTTGGTTACCAGACACATTTTCTGGCATATGAAGTAAAGCCTCGATCAATAGTCTTTACCACCTGTTTCTTTCGCCTATAGCAATCGAGAGAACGTTCCTCTCAAGAGGATAAAAGTAGCTGGCTCCTTGCCCGCCGGAGGGCACAACAAATAAAAAGCGCCGCAGGCATATCCTGCGGCGCAACGCATTACCTCAGCTGCATCAGCTGCCCTGATATTTAAGACACAGCGCTCCCAACGGAGGAAGAGTCAGCTCCAAATAGCCCTCACCTCCGAAATCATCCGGACATGTTTCTATCTGTGCAATATTCCCAACATTAGAACCACCGTAGTACATACTGTCGCTATTCAATATTTCTTGCCAAACACCGCACTTTGGACTGGTTACGCGATAATGATACCGGACTACTGGCGTAAAATTGAATACCCAGAACAACGGGGAACCGTCGCTTCCCATACGCATAAAACTAATTACAGATGCGCCATAGTCTGAAAAATCAATCCATTTAAACCCGTTCCAGCTAAAATCTTCCGCATACATTGAAGGTTCTGCCACAAGCAGTTTATTCAAATCACGTACAAGAGCACGTATTCCATCATGCGCAGGAAATTGGAGAAGACACCAGTCCACCTCTTTACGGGGATTCCACTCGTTCCACTGCCCGAACTCTGTTCCCATAAAAATCATCTTTTTACCGGGATGTGCCCACATATACGCAAACAGTAATCGCAGGTTTGCTTGCTTTTGCCAGACATCACCACTCATTTTACTTAGGATAGTACCCTTTCCATGCACAACCTCATCATGCGAAAGAGGCAGAATGAAATTTTCACTGAACGCATAAAGCATGGAGAAGGTCAGGCTGTTATGATTATAGCTCCGGTAAATTGGATCCAATGAAAAATACCGTAGGCTGTCATTCATCCAGCCCATATTCCACTTAAAGGTGAATCCCAGCCCTCCCGTATATACAGGTCGTGATACGCCCGGCCATGACGTTGACTCTTCCGCAATCATAGCAACACCGGGAAACTGCTCGTGTGCAACCCGATTAAGCTCTCGCAAAAACTCGACCGCCTCTATATTTTCCCGTCCACCGAACCTGTTTGGGCACCACTGTCCTTCACAGCGCGAATAATCAAGGTACAACATGGATGCCACTGCATCTATGCGCAACCCGTCTATATGAAATTCATGCAGCCAGTACAGGGCATTTGAAAAGAGGAAATTACGAACTTCGTGCCGTCCGTAATTGAAAATATAGGTTCCCCAGTCTGGATGCTCTCCTAATTGCGGGTCAAGATGCTCATACAACGCACTGCCGTCAAACCGCCCGAGGCACCAGTCATCTTTAGGGAAATGCGCCGGAACCCAATCGAGAAAAACGCCAATACCAGCATTATGCAACGCATCAACAAATCCTTTAAATTCCTCCGGCGTACCAAACCGTGATGTGGGCGCAAAATAGTTACTGGTCTGATACCCCCATGACTCATCAAGCGGGTGCTCTGCAACAGGAAGCAGTTGAACATGGGTAAAGCCCATGTCTGTAACATAGTTAATCAATAGCTCGGCTATTTTCTGGTAAGAAAGAAATCCTGTACTTTCAGGAGCATGATCACGGCACCAAGAACCTAAGTGCACCTCATAAATAGAAATAGGTTGATCGAGCGGCGGCCCTTGCTTTCGTCTGGCTTCCATCCATGCGCTGTCTTTCCATGAATAATTATCTAAATCCCATGTACGCGAAGCTACACCGGGGCGAAGTTCACAGAAAAATGCCAACGGATCGGCCTTATATACATCTTGTCCGTCTTTTCCCACTATGCTGTATTTATATAGCTGCCCTTTCTCTACGTGAGGAATAAACGCCGCCCATACACCGGATACACCAACAGGATAAAGAGGAAGCTCCTGAAAATGCCACTCGTTAAAATCTCCGGCAACATGCACTTGCTGTGCATTAGGTGCCCAGACTGCAAAACGGTACCCCTGTACCCCGTCCACCTCCGCAGGATGGGCACCAAGAAACCTGTACAGATCCCAATGAGTACCCTCGCCGAATAAATATAGATCAAACGGCTCAAAATACGCAGGTACACTTTTCATCGCTCCCTTCATGCTTGTCTCCCGTTTATCCCTGCGTTACGTGCGCAATCCAAGCTCACTGTACAAGGCAGCGTACTCATTTGCAGAACTGTCCCATGAAAATTCTTTTGTCATTGCCCGTCCTACAATCCGTCTGAATTCACGTGGATTATTTTCCCACACATCTATGGCGTCTGTTATGGAGTCAATAAACGCCCCGCTGTTAACATGCTCAAAGGTAAAGCCAGTTGCATGCGGATGCGGCCATGACATAATAGTGTCATGCAGTCCGCCAACATCGCTGGCAACAGGGACAGTACCGAATCGCAAGGCGTATAATTGTGTAAGACCGCAAGGCTCATATGTTGAAGGCATAAGGAAAATGTCTGAGGCTGCATGAATCTTATGCGCGAGGTCTTCTGTGTAATCCACTATGGTACTCAGCTTATCCGGATACATCTCCATATAGTTCAACAAGGCAGCTTCCCGCTCAAGATTCCCTTCGCCGAGAATAACCAGCCCCACATTCTTTTTCATCAATTCAGGAATAATTTCTTCAAGCATATTCACGCCCTTCTGCTTACGCAGTCGACCGATAAACCCGAGAAGCGGGCGCTTCTTTAACGCAGGGTCAAGCCCCAGTTCCTCTATCAGCGTATGTTTACAGGCGCGTTTCCCCCGCACATTATGACAGGTGTATGTTTTTGGCAGGTATTTATTCTCTTCCGGATTCCAGACACTGTAGTCCGCACCATTTAGTATTCCATGCAGACGGTCCTTCCGTCCCAGCAAGACATTGTGCAGATTACATCCAAACTCGGGGGTTAAAATCTCTTTTGAATAATTCGGCGAGACTGTTGTTATTTTATCTGCATAGGAGATTCCTGCTTTCATCAAGTTAAAATCACCGTAAAATTCCACACCATCGATGCACCAGGCAGACGGCGGCAAGCCGCAGTTTTCAAACAAACGGGAAGCAAAACGCCCTTGGAACGCTAAGTTATGAATAGTTAAGACAGAGCGGGTATCTTCCCAGAACGGGTTGCTCATACGGTTGAAATGCAGATACGCAGGAGACAGTGCTGCCTGCCAGTCATGGGCATGAATAATTTTAGGAGCTCTTTCAAACCGCTCCATCAAGCGCTGTGCGGCTCTGTTAAAAAAAATGAACCGTTCAGCATTATCAAAAAAATCTCCCTTATGGTCACAATAATAAAAACGCCTGTCGAAATATTCACTGCGGTGAATAAAATAGACAGGCATTCCTTTATAATCAGCTTGATAGACATCTGCTGTAATAGGCTCCCAAGGATAGCCCACATGCACATCAGACCATGCAAGGCGGATATCGTATTCAGCAGTACCTATTCTGCCGTAAAACGGCGTTATTACCGCTGTGTTAATTCCTTTATTATGCAAGGCCAAAGGTAACGCACCAAGAACATCTCCAAGACCACCGGTTTTTGAAAACGGAAAAATCTCGGAAGTGATAAATACTACGTCTGCCCCCACGCTTCTCTCCTCGTTAGTTGCTGTATTGAAAGGCCGACATTCAGCAAATGTCGACCTCAAACGACGATAGCGTAGCTGCTTTTTTCAGGACATGATTTATCAGTTTTGGCTTGTTACTTATTCAATCGTTCAAGACAGTTTGCAAAATCTGCAACAATCAAATTATGGTCAAACACTATGTGTGGCAAGGCTTCCAGAGAAAAGAAGCGGGCATTTTGTGCATCATCTCCTGCGGTTAGAATTGATACATCATTTGCAACAGCACTATATACAACACTCATAGTGTGATGCCTCGGGTCTCTTTCAGGGTCAGAGTACACACCAATGAGTCCAGTTAGAGTCACATCAAGATTTGTCTCTTCTTTGGCTTCGCGTATTGCAGCGGCTTCGCATGTCTCACCGTAATCTATAAACCCTCCCGGCAATGCCCAGCCGTGCGGTTCATTAGCACGTTCAATAAGTACAATCCCTTTTGTAGGATCGTAGATAACAATATCAACAGTAGGTGCCGGATTTTTATACATGGTAACCGGCGCAGAACAATTGGGACACGGTATATCGTGCGTTATACTCATGAGTCTCTCTCCTTTCTTACATAGCATGCACTGCAGTATATTGTTTCATTATTGACGAAGACAGTACAATAAAAAAGCACCTCTCTGACCACTTGAGAGGTGCTTTTAAAAAAAGAAGGATATGAAACAAGTTGTGCACAAACGATGCCATTTTGCCCAAAGCAACATTAGAAACTTTGTATGCTACGGTATCCGTGGCACGCCTTATGGCTACAAAAATAATCACATCCAGTTTTTTGTTTAAGAAATTGAACCAACAGTAGAAATACTCAATAACAGTGCAAAAAACTTTTTACTTACAGAGCATTATTTGTCAGTTACCACTCTCAAGTATTTCTCTAGATATCTATGCACCTGCGGCACGCGGAACAACTGCCAGACCTGAGGTGCGTAGCTCTATCTCTGAAACTGCACCGTTTCGAACGATGCTGACTGCACGAGGCCCCACTATTTCAATCAGTGTGGAAGCCATGCCGCCTGCCGGTGCTGGTTCAATATCTACTACACCGGCCACATTTTCAGTAAGCTCAGGGTCAAGCGACGCCGCAGCCGTTACAGCCGGACGCCCGCTCATATTTGCGCTTGTGGATACGAGAGGCACTCCTGCCTCCAAACACAACTGCTGCGCAACAGGGTGCGGGGTTACACGCACTGCGACTCTGCCGGTCTCCCCTGTGAGTACGGAAGGAATACGGTCAGAAGCAGTTACCAGAATTGACAACGCTCCCGGCCAAAAACGGTTTGCCAGAGCCATTACTATATCGGATGTAACATCAGTCACCAACGGCAACTGATCCATACTCCCGATCAGGACAGGTAACGGCATGGAACCGGAACGCTTTTTCGCTTTATATACGGATTCTACTGCAAGCGGGTCGAGCGCGTTACAACCCACAGCGTAAAAAGTTTCTGTCGGATAACAAATAACTTCGCCCTGTTTAAGCGCTGTTACAGCTTCTGTGACGCTAAATGTTTGTACGGTCATAAATCTACCTCTATCGTTTTCATTGAGAAACTGCCCATTACACGATACACAGGCAGCCAATACGGATTCAATAACCCGATTATATCTCCGATACTGGAGTAGCTACATGATTCAGCTTAAAATTATTGCCGTGGGCAAAATTAAAGAACGCTTCTGGGCAGATGCAGCAGAACACTACATTACCCGATTAAAGCGTAGTTATAAATTTCAGGAAATCATCGTTAAAGACGGCAACGCAAAGATGAAGCCTCTTGAACGAAATAATGATGAGGGCAAACGCATTCTTGCCGCCCTTGCCCCTACAGATATACCTATCTGTATGGATGAGCACGGAAAAACATACACCTCTGTAAAATTTTCCCAAATGCTTGAACGCATCGGCATGGATAACAACCGTACCCCGACTCTCATCATTGGCGGAGCGTACGGTTTGTCACAGGATGTACTTAAAAAGTGCCAGTACAAAATAAGCCTGTCACCCATGACGTTTACACATGAAATGGCGCGTGTTGTTCTGTATGAGCAACTATACCGTGCAGATGCTATTCTACGCGGAAGCCCGTACCACCATATCGCTGTAAAATAACATTACTCATTTACTCACAGTGGACCCTGCTCTGCATATGTGCACTGTAACGACAAGCAAGGAGACAACCATGGCTGCATTACACCTGAAATATCTGCAGGAACTTGAAGAATATATGAATTCCGGCCGCATGCAGGAAGATTTTGAATGTTCACCGGAAGAACGCCGACTTGAAATGCTCGAATTCCTTGAAACACTCATGGATGTAGCTGAAGTTGCAGATGAAACTGCAACAAAGCTTATCTTCAAAAACTCCCAGCTCGGTGCATTAACAGGCGTTAAGTAACAACAGGATGCCTTCAGCACCCATGCGAGGCTTGCCTCCGGCGGCCAACACACCTGTTACAGTGTCGCCGTCTGTATACTCTCATTCTTCGAGAACTGCTGCCGCTGTTGAAACAAGATTCACTGGACTCTCCAAAAACGTTTAGATGCGATACCAGCCCGTTTTCAGAGTAGTCTTACAGCGCTTGCACCACGACCTTACTATGTAAGGCTGTCCTTCAAATGATGGACAGCCTTTTTTATTGCTACAAAAAGGTAGTTATCTGCTCGGCTTCCAAAGCCATAAATACTGGATGGAGGCAGGGTCAATCGGATTAAGGTACCCTTGCGGGATGCAAGGGCAGAGTCCTTTGCCCCTCGAAGCGCCGTCAACGACACCCAGCTGATATGCGCCATCGGAACTTCGCAGAGGCAACAACCCCATATCTGTCTGCTTACAACAAACAGACTTTTCTAAAACTATGCTTGCACAAGCGACCAGAAGTATCTGGTATCTTTTCCGACTGTATAAGAAATTTCTTTTTCGATACTCCAGCCAGCAGGAAGATCAGCAGGAGCACCCTCAAGCGCAAGGACAACGATTCTACCCCCCTGTTTGATATTCGGCCCTACCAGCTCGAGTAATTTCTTCCATGGCATAAAGGCACGGCTGAGCATCAAGTCCGCAGGCTCATGCTGCTCCATAAAATTCTCAACGCGATCGTTAACAACATTCGTATTCGGAATTTTCAAACGCTTTACTGTCTGCTCCATAAACATCGTGCGCTTTTCACGCACATCAACCAGCCAATATTCTCCTTCCTGCCATAGTGCACGGAGCGGAATCCCCGGAAGTCCTGCCCCTGCTCCAAAATCCCATGTCGTCAGTCCTTCAGGAAGTGGCAAAGAACGCAAAAAGGCGTTAAGATGTAAGCTGTCGATAATAAGGATAGTTAATATATCCCGCCAAGAGTACGGGCCGACGAGGTTCATTACTTTATTCCATTTCAGGACAAGAGTCAGATACCCTGTAAGTGCTTCAAGCTCAGACTCTGAAGGGGTAAAGCCTTCCTGCTTAAGCAGCTCAGCTACATCAGCAACAGTTGGAGAATCATTTTTCTTCACAATACTATCCTTATATACAAACCTGTTATCAGGTAATCAAAACCAAAGTACATACGTACCCTGCAAAGAGAGTGCTGCTATGGCAATACGTTATGCTACGTTACAAGGCGGCTTACGAACGTACAATGCCTTCCAAATTCACAGCTATTGTCTCTCTAACTGATTGCAAAACACGGTGTTGTCAGCAATCTGCGTGGTACTGTACCTCGTCGCCTCTTGCAAGTGAAACTGAGATAGCCTATTAGGCTGTACAAAGCGACGTTATTAAAAATGAATCAACCAACAATGTGAGCATAACATGACAATGAACACCGATATAGCAGTACTTTTCCCGGGACAGGGTTCTCAGGAACCGAACATGGGACGTGATGTTGCAGAAGCAAACGCAGACATCATGGCACTGTGGAAAAAAGCTGAAAAAATCAGCGGTATCGATCTTCGAGGAATTTACTGGGACGGCGACGAAGCTGCTATGGCAGATACCCGTAACCTCCAGCCAGCACTGACTCTGGTAAATCTCGGTTTATGGATTGAAGCAGCAGGCACTTTACGCCCATCCTGCATGGCTGGTCACTCCCTTGGTGAATTCAGTGCTCTTGCAGCATCTGAAGCACTTTCCGTAGATGCTGTTCTTGAAGCAGTTTCCCTGCGTGGACGCCTTATGGCTGACGCTGACCCAAGCGGTACCGGTGCTATGGCTGCTGCCATGAAAATGAAGCTCGAAGCTGTTGAAGCTGTTGTTGCTGATGTTGCTGAGTCCACCGGCGAAATGATCCGTATCGCAAACTACAATACTCCGGGTCAGTTTGTTCTTTCCGGCACTAAAACAGCTATTGCTGAAGCAGGTGCTAAAATCAAAGAACAGAAAGGCCGTGCTATTCCTCTGAAGGTTTCTGGAGCATTCCACAGCCCGCTCATGGCAGATGCTGCAAAAGAACTTTCCAGCTACTTTGCAAAGCTTTCCTGGAATAATCCAAAGTACCCTGTTTACTGCAACGTTACCGGTAAACCGGCAAGCACGGCATCTGACCTTGAAGAAATTATGCCACAGCAGATGACCTCATCTGTATTCTGGATCGACACCATCACCAACCAGTTCAACGCAGGCGTTCGTCAGTTTGTTGAAGTAGGCCCTAAAGGTGTTCTTTCCAAAATGCTCGGACAAATCTTAAAGCCGGTTGCAGACTCTTCTGAGTGGGAGAGCCTGAACCTCGGCAACCTTGAAGCGGTAGAAGCATTTAAGGCTGCAAAATAAAATCTATATCCGGCAGTGGAGATCGTTCTTCCCACTGCCGGATTTCTCTATAAAGCACGTCTTTTCAGTCATCGAAAAGTTTGCTAAAAAGATTAGTTCCCTTCTGGACGGCACATTTCAGTTTCTGACAATGTCCATTAGTTCAGTATTAACGGGAACTTTTCCCGCTTTGCGGGGACAGGAAAAAGTAGACAGCGTGCAAGACACGCTACTGTCTACACATCCTTGCAGCAGCTCAGCCTTTGGGCACGCAGCTGCCAATATCTGCTAGACCCGCTACAGCGCACAATGCCCTGTAGCTTACTTGATATACTCAACTTTATACGTGAATGGAAAGACATGCGCGCTAAGAATCATTTATTAACAGCCCTGAAAACAATCGTGGCTGACCTTGATCTTGAATGGCCTGCCAGAACAACCATCGAACCTCCTAAAGAAAAAAAGTTCGGCGACATGGCAGCAAACATTGCCATGGTTCTGGCCAAACCTGCTAAACGCAATCCACGCGAGCTTGCTTCTCTTATCGCTGAAAAACTCATTGAAGATCCAATGATCGACAATGTTGAGATTGCAGGCCCTGGTTTCCTGAACATCACTTTCTCCGTTGATTTCTGGAGAAACACCATCGCAATCATTGAAGAGCACGGCGAAACATTCGGTTCTATCAATCAGGGCAAAGGTAAAAAAGTTCAGGTTGAATACGTTTCTGCGAACCCTACCGGCCCACTGCACATCGGCCATGGTCGCGGTGCTGCTGTTGGTGACAGCCTTGCGCGCCTTCTTCGCTTTGCAGGCTACGACGTACACACTGAGTACTACGTCAATGATGCCGGCCGCCAGATGCTTATCCTCGGGCAGTCCGTTCTTTTCCGTGCACGTCAGCTTGAAGGTGAAGACCTTCCTGACCCAGAAGATTTCTACCGTGGCGACTACATTAAAGACATCGCCAGAGAAGTTCTCGATCTGCACCCAGATCTTCTCAAAAAAGATGATGCTCTTGAAATCTGCCGCGAATATGCACTCAACCAGATTCTCGACGGCATCAAGAAAGACCTTGCTGATTTCCGTGTAGAACACCAGAACTGGTTCTCCGAGCGCTCTCTTGTAACTGCCGGTGCTGTTGAAAAAACCTTCAACCGCCTTAAAGAAGCAGGTCTTGCTTTCGAAGAGGATGGTGCACTCTGGTTCCGCACAACCGAATTCGGCGACGACAAAGACCGTGTACTCAGAAAATCTGACGGTTCCCTTACATATTTCGCATCTGATATCGCATACCACGACAACAAATATGACCGTGGTTTTGAACTTAATGTTGATATCTGGGGTGCTGATCACCACGGTTACATCCCTCGTATGCGCGCAGCTGTTGAGGCACTCGGCAAGCCTAAAGAGAGCTTCGATGTTATCCTCATTCAGCTTGTAAACCTGCTCCGCAATGGCGAACAGGTTGCCATGTCCACCCGCGCAGGCCAGTTCGACACACTTGAAGAAGTTGTGAAGGATGTAGGCTGTGACGCAGCACGTTTCATGTTCCTCTCACGTAAGAGCGACAGCCATCTCGACTTTGATCTTGAGCTGGTGAAACAAAAATCAATGGATAATCCTGTTTATTATGTACAATATGCAAATGCCCGTATCTGTTCAGTTTTGCGAAAAGCAGCTGAAAAAGGCATTTCAGTACCTGAAAAAGCAACTGCAGAGATTCTTTCTGCAATAAAAGAAGATAGCGAACTTGACTTGATCAAACTTCTCGATCAATTTGAAGACGTTGTTGATTCAGCCGCACGTCAGCTTGCTCCGCACCAGATTAGTTTCTACGTGCAGGATCTTGCTAGTGCATTGCACAGCTTCTATGCAAACAACCCGATCCTTAATGCTAAGGATGAAAACGTAATTGCAGCCCGTCTTTGCCTGCTCCAGAGCGTTTCCAAGGTTATCCGTAACGGTCTTAACCTTGTGGGTGTTGAAGCACCTGAGTCTATGTAATTTAACACGAGGATGTCTGCCTGAATGGGCTTCGTACCGACTACTACAAAAGATAAAGATACAGGGAAAAGCATTTTCAACTTTTCCCTGTGTCTTCCTGAACTGATTGGCCTGACCGTTATTATCCTTGTCGGCTTCATCTGGGTCTTTATCTTCGGTCTGCTTGTAGGTCGAGGATATCAGCCGGAAGAAGCTTTGCCGGAACTGAAGCACATCATGCCTGCCCAGAAGCAGGTTGCTCAAGCAACACCTGCACCGGTTGTCAAACAACCAGCAGAAGCAGCTTCAGCCCAGCCCGACAGTACCCCGCACACCACTACACCTGCAAAGGTACAACCAGTAGTTGAGAAAAAGAAAGAAAAAGTTCTTAGTCCTGAACAGTTAAATTTCTTTGAACAACTCAAGGCAAAAGAAACTTCCACGAGTTCCGCAAAAGCTTCTGCACCGAAAAAAGCGACTGTAGCTGCCAAGCGGAAATCGCCTGCTGAACGTACTGCACCAAAGTCCAAACCGGTAAAATCGGTATCTTCAGCAGCTAAGCAACCTGCGCCAAAGCAACAAGCATCTCTTGAAAAGAACGGCCCGACATTTGAGTACATCTACCAACTTGCCGCTTCCACTAACGAAGAAGCAGCAACAAAGCTCCGTAGCGAAATTAAAGCTAAAGGGTTTACAACCTCTATGGCTACAGCGGTCATCAAAACCACCAAGTGGTACCGTGTAAATGTACATTTTGTCGGACAGGCTGACCAAGTATCTACCTTCAAGAGCCGCCTTGCTAAAGCGGGCTACAAGACACCTTTACTGAAAAAGAAAAAGCAAAAATAACAAGTGAATACCGCATGAATGCAGGCTTGACTTGACGAAATCACTGATACTTCTCTATCATCGGCGATTCAAAGTGAAGTTACGGAGAGCCTGCATTCATGTGATTGCCCCTTTGCAGCCACGATTTTATTGATCCTCCTTTTACGGTATTACTTCAGCTGCAACTGTCTCTCTTTTTCGGGAAGGTGGACATACCATCCTCTCTTCTTCAAAAAAAATCTCATTCTGTCCTTTTCTTACCGTAATCTTTACCGATACGGTGGTAGGATTTGCGGGATACTATATATCGTCAATAAGGAGCCTGAATTAATGCAACAGCAAACAGGCATCCAGACTAATCCGGTTGCGGCGCTCGGACGCTCAACCATCAGTTTTGTGAATAGTCTGGGAGACATTTTTCTTTTTTTCCTTGAAGGTGTTCGTCTCATCTTCTCCTCGCCGAAGCAGCTGACCAAAATTATTCGTCAGATGTATTTTATCGGTTCGAAATCGCTTTTTGTCATCTCCCTTATCGGAATCTTTACCGGTATGGTGCTAGGGCTGCAGGGGTACTATACCCTCGTTAAGTTCGGCTCAGAAGGTCTTCTGGGTGCAGCAGTCTCCCTGACGCTGATCCGTGAACTGGGACCTGTTCTTACAGCTATCATGATCACCGGACGAGCTGGTTCTTCCATGGCAGCAGAAATCGGTGTAATGCGCATTTCAGATCAAATTGATGCGCTGGATGTCATGGACATCAACCCAATGGCCTATCTGGTTTCCCCACGTATTGCAGCAAGCATTCTGTGCTTCCCCCTGCTTACAGCACTTTTTGATGTCATTGGAATTTTGGGTGGGTACTTGACCGGCGTCACAATGCTCGGGATCAATTCCGGTGTATACTTCTACCGCATTGACACCAGCGTGGTTATGGCTGACGTTGCCGGAGGCTTTGTAAAGGCACTGGTCTTCGGAATTATTGTGTCGACCATTAGTTGCTATCAAGGCTTCAACACCCACAAACGAACAGACAGTGTAGGCCCTGAGAGTGTTTCCAACTCTACTACTGCTGCTGTTGTACTTTCCTGTGTACTAACTCTGGTGAGCGATTACGTAATCACCTCCTTCTTATTGTAACACAGGTTGGATATTGATTATGTCAACGACGACTTGGGACATTGAATTACATAACCTTTCTGGTGGGTATAATCAGACCAGAATCCTCAAAGGAATTAACGGCTCACTTCCTGCCGGGAAGATCTCCGTAATCCTTGGGGGCTCAGGATGTGGTAAATCCACCCTGTTGCGGCATATCCTCGGACTCAACCGCCCAATGGAAGGGTCTATCCGCATTGGCGGGCATGACTTTTTTACACTGGACAAATCACAGTTCAGAAAAATCCGCCGTCGTATGGGTGTACTGTTTCAAGACGGTGCGCTCCTCGGCTCTCTCACTCTCGGTGAAAATGTCGGATTACCTCTTGCAGAACATACTAAACTGCCAAAAGAAACCATCCGCAAAATAGTCTTACACAAGCTGGGCTTAGTTGGTCTTGCCGAGTATATCGACTACTACCCGAACGAACTGTCCGGCGGCATGCGAAAACGTGCGGGACTTGCCAGAGCAATTGTGATGGACCCGCAAATCTTACTTTGTGACGAGCCGACGTCCGGACTCGATCCCATTAATGCTGCAGAGATGGATCAACTCCTCCTGAGCATGAAGAAACACTTTCCTTCCATGTCTATCATCGTTGTCAGTCATGATCTGGAAAGCCTTAACCATATTGCCGACAATGTTCTTGTAATCAACAAAGGACAAGCTGCCTACTGCGGTGACCTTGAGGGATTACAAAACAGTGACGATCCATACTTGAAACAACTGCTAAGTCGACAGCCGAACAATATTGAACAACCTGCCGTCAGCCTTGGTGCCGACATACAGGCAGAACTGTCAAATTGGCTTAGATAATAGTGGAATATTCAAAATATAAAAGATAAGAGCAGTCTCCATGAAATCATACTCAAAAGAAACCGCTGTAGGCATTTTTGTATTAATCTGTCTGCTTTGTGTCGGGTACCTGACTATCCAGCTGGGTAAGATGCAACTTGGTTCTTCTAACACGTATATTGTGTATGCAAAATTTGAATCTGCAGCAGGATTACGCGCTGGCGCTGGGGTGGAAATAGCCGGTGTTCCTGTAGGTAAAGTAGCTTCTGTATCTCTTGATCAGGAGAACTACCTTGCAGAGGTCGCTCTTGCGATCCAAAAAGATGTTGAACTTGGCGACGATATTATTGCTTCTATCAAAACTAGCGGACTTATAGGTGATAAGTACATCAAACTTACACCGGGGGGATCTGCAGAAAAGTTAGAGAATGGAAGTGAAATCAGCGACACTGAATCTGCTGTAGATATCGAAGAACTCATTAGTAAGTACGTCTTTGGCGGAGTATAAGATACCAGAAACCTTGTATGTACATCACAGCCGTACGTGGTATATATACACTCGTTTTCAATAGGTTTAACTCCGCTGGCTACAGTATTACTTATCTCAATTAAGGGGGAGGTTTTATGCATAAAACCTGTAAAAAACTCTTAGTCTGTACAAATTGTGCTTTTTTACTGCTCATACTTATAGCAAATCTAGCATTTGCCGATTCTAAACATGAAGCCGAAAAAGCACTGCAGCAAGCAGTCGATGAAATATCGCAGACACTGAATACTGCGAACTTAGACAACGTTTCAGAAGACAGTGAAGTAATTGCAAAACTGGAAAAGAAAATTCTCGCTATATTCAGCATGGATCAATTCTCCATGCGTACCGTAGGTAGAAAGTGGCAGAAATTTTCTCCAGAACAAAAAACTTCATTCAAAGCTGCGTTTGTAACGCTTCTTAAAGCGACATACTTCACTCATGTAAGCGAATATAACGGTGAAAAACTGACAATCCTCGGCTCCCGTACCAACAGAAAAGGGAATAAAGTCGAAGTGCGTACCGTTGTAAATTACAAGGAAAAACAAGTACCTGTAAATTATCGCATGCTTACAGAGAACAATAACTGGATGATCTACGACGTATTGGTAGAAGGCGTCAGCCTGGTGAAAAACTATCGAACGCAGTTCAGTGAACTGCTCCGCCACGGCACTCCTGATGAACTCATTAAGAAGATTCAGGACAAAGCCGAACGCGTTCGCCAGCAGCGGGCTGTAGCCGATAAAAAGTAACTGAGGTAATAATGCGACACTGGTTTTGGCTTATTCTTGCTCTCCTCTTCTTCCCCACCCACGCAGCGCTTGCAGACGGAAAAATCCCACTGGCATTATCTGATGACACGTCGGTGACTGCTCCTGATACAATGCTTCTGAACTCCTCTTCAACATTGTTGGCTGAGAATGATACAACCTTCGATGAGGAACCAGAGTTTTTTGAAGATGATGCTGACTACTTTAAAGATGAAGAATACGAGGAAGAAAATGCAGCCTCTCTGACTTCAGATCCTTTTGAAGGCTGGAACAGAGTATGGTTTAACATCAACGATTGGATTTACATCGATGTTGGTAAACCGGCGCATGCAGCCTACCGCGTTGTCGTTCCCGAACCTGCTCGAAACGGTATCAACAACTTGATTGTTAACTGGTTCGGCATGCCCCGCAGATTTGTAAACGCCCTGCTCCAAGCCAAATTTGCGCTCGCAGGTATTGAGTTTTCCCGTTTTGTAGTAAACACTGCATTCGGTTTAGGCGGCCTCGTTGACGTAGCGAAGAACCTGAAACCGGTTGTGCCATATACCGGAGAAAAAGAAGACTTTGGACAGACACTGGCAACTTGGGGAGTTCCTGCAGGACCATATCTGGTTCTGCCATTTTTCGGAGCCTCCAACGTGCGTGACACTGTCGGCATAGTGGGTGAATCATTCCTGCCGCCTTCTCTTAATCCTGTATACCTAAACTACGCACTGTTTGGCTTTTCACAGTTTAACGTGCTGGATAAACGCATCGGGGTATATGAGGATGTTGTCGGCACTGCTGTCGAACCGTACGTCGGAATGCGAAATGCCTACGCTCAATTGCGTAAAGCACAAATCGAAAACTAGCTAACAAAAAGGCTCTGCTTACATCAAGCAGAGCCTTTTTTATTTCTTACTACATATTCAACAAACATTTCTTCCTATGCCATCTACGAGTCTTCAGGAATAAAGCTTGTTTGTTATTGCGTGGCTAGATTGGAGGCGCAATAGTAACAACAAGACTCATATCTGCAGAAGCACGTACTCCGTGCGGCACTTTAATCTCGCAGATAATAACGTCACCTGCAGTGATGGAATCCAAAGGACCATGTTCACCAAGCAGCTCACCTTCACCGCTCAGTACTACCATCACAAGCTCACCCTCCAGATTATGTGAATGCACAGGCATCTCCTGCCCTGCTTTCAAGTTAAAGTTCATCACTTTGACGTGTTCTGATTCGTGTACAAGCTGCACATGCATACGTTCTGGATTAAAACTACGACTTTCTGGAATTCTATTTTTACGCATAGGATAGCTCCTTTGATTCAGTGTATGGTTCCACCCTATCGAATTGACAGTATAAATATGTGATGAATGTCACGTCCTTCCCAAAAAAATCCATGCCTAAATAGCAACTAATCTTGGCAACCCAATAACGTTTTTGGCAATTGACAATCATTCTTTAGAAGTATACCCGCGTTTTTACATATCTCGTCAGACCGTTCTTCACATTTTAGGAGGTAATGTGCTCATTACTGTTCTTTGTATTCTCATCGGTATCCCTCTCGGGTTCATATTCCGGAACAATAAACACGTTGTCAGCAACGTTAACCGGCTCACCATGTGGGCAATCTACGTTCTGCTCTTCATGCTTGGTGTTACGACTGGATCAAACAAAACCATCGTCAGCGAACTGGGCACTATCGGTGTTCAGGCTGCATGCATCAGTGTTTTCTGCGTACTTGGTAGTGCATGCGCAGTATTTCTTCTTGATAAATTATTCCTGAAAGGAAAGCTCGATGAAAGGTAGCCTCATTATCCTGTCCTTCTTCATAGCCGGATGCCTTGTCGGTCACATGGAATCTGTCCCAAGCTGGCTTCTGAATGATGCCCTGTCCACGTATACGCTGTATGCGCTGCTCTTTCTTGTAGGCATGTCCATTGGTTTTGATTCACACTGCTGGCAAATACTCCGCCAGCTGCACCTTAAAGTCCTGCTTGTCCCGACTGCCATTGTTATCGGTACAGCAGCAGGGTCTGTGGCGGCATGGTGTCTTATTGCAGATATGCCTTTGCGCGATGTATTCGCTGTTGGTGCAGGATTCGGTTATTATTCACTATCCACTGTTATTATCACCAATATGGGTGATCCGATCCTCGGCTCTGTTGCATTACTTTCCAATATCATCCGCGAAATCCTTACACTTCTGGGAACTCCACTCCTTGTTCGCTTCTTCGGAAAGCTTGCTCCTGTTGCATCAGGTGGAGCAACGGCTATGGACACCACACTTCCAATAATCGTCAAGTTCACAAGTGAGCGCTACGGCATCATCGCAGTCTTCAGTGGGATGGTTCTAACAGTGCTGGTTCCATTTCTTGTAACCTTCATCATGACGTAGTACTTAAAAGTACTACATAAAATTACTTTTTTGTCTTTTTTCACGTAATCCAGCTGATTATCTGTTGACTTTTACGGCTCACAACGCCAGTTTATAAGCGGGACGTTTATCAAACACACAATTTTGTAAAGCAGGAGATTTCTATGCTGAAAAAAATAGCTCTCGCGCTGGTTGTTGTTGCCATGACTGCGACCTTCGCATTTGCAGAAAAAACAATTGTTATCGCGCACGATGCAACCTGGCCTCCAATGGAGTTTGTTGATGCAAACAAGAACATTGTTGGCTACTCCGTTGACTATTGTGATGCTATTGCCAAGGAAACCGGCCTTAAAGTTGAGCACAAAAGTGTTGCTTGGGACGGCATTTTCGCAGGTCTCGTTGGCAGAAAATACGATATGATTTCTTCATCTGTTTCCATTACTCCTGAGCGTCAGAAAAAATTCGACTTCTCTGACCCGTACTTTGAAGTAACTCAGGCTGTAATCCTTCCTGCAGATGCGTCAGGTAAATCTCTTGCAGACCTTAAAGGCAAAACCCTTGGCGGCCAGATGGGTACCACTGGTGTATTCATGTCCAAGCGTGCTGAAGGCGTAAACACAAAAGAATTCGATGAAATTGGTTTTGCTGTTGAAGCACTGTACACTGGTCGTATCGACGGTGTTATTTGTGATGACGCTATCGCTGCTGACTACGTATTACGTAACCCTAAGTATGCCGGTAAATTCAAACTTGCGTTTATCGTTAAGTCTGACAAACCTGAGTACTACGGTTTCGTTGTTAAAAAAGGCAACAAAGAGCTCCTTGAGACTCTCAACAAAGGTATCGCCGCAGTAAAAGCAAAAGGTATCGAAGCCGAACTCCGCAAGAAGTGGATCGGTCAATAAGAAGCCTCTATACCACCAATAAGGGACTGGTACTTATAGAGCACCAGTCCTTTCTTTTTACTGCAACTAACAGCGATACACATTATGAGCGTAGAAAAAAAAGAAGTACGTATTGCCGTAACCGACGGCATGCTTATCCCGTCCGGTAAAGACAAAAGCGTTGTAACAGCTTGGAGTATCTCGCTTATTTTTGCGATTTGTTCCATCGTATACCTTTGTGTCAATAAGCCGGATCCGTACCTTGATATTATTAAATTCCTGCCTGATGGAATTCTGGTTACTTTTAAAGTTACAGTCAGTGCAATTCTGCTCACTATTCCTATCGGCCTTGCAACCGGCATGGGGCGACTGTCTGAAAACAAAGTAATCAATCTTATTGCTTCAACATATGTTGAGATTATTCGCGGTATTCCTCTTCTGGTTCAACTGTTTTTCATCTATTATGCCATCGGTGAATTCATCCAGCTACCGGACTTAACTGCAGCCATTATTGCGATGTCTGTATGTTACGGTGCGTACATGGGTGAAGTATTCCGAGCCGGTATTGACGCAGTTGACTCCGGACAGACAGAAGCAGCGCGCTCCCTCGGTTTTAATAAAACAGAAACCATGTTCATGGTTATTCTGCCGCAGGCTTGGAGAACCATTCTTCCACCTGTAGGTAACGAGTTTATTGCGCTGCTCAAAGACTCTTCTCTGGTCTCTATTCTTGCGGTTTCTGAACTGCTGCGCAGAGGCAGAGAGTACGCGTCCGTGACATTTAACTATTTCGAATGCTACCTCATGGTAGCTCTCATCTACCTTGTGATTACCCTGCTTCTTTCTAAAGCGGTAAGCATCATGGAAAACAAACTGAATTACTATGACGACTAACCCAATCATCCAAGTAGAAAACGTCTACAAGTTTTTTGGACAGCTCACAGCGCTTAATGATGTAAGCCTGAATATCACTTCAGGTGAAAAAGTCGTTATCCTCGGGCCATCTGGTTCTGGTAAGTCAACATTGTTACGTTCTATCAACCGTCTTGAAAAAATAGACAAAGGGCACATCATTGTAGACGGTCAGGATATTACTGCACCGGAATGCAACATCAACACTGTTCGTCAAGAATTGGGTATGGTGTTCCAGAGCTTTAACCTGTTCCCGCATAAAACTGTGCTGGGTAACCTTATTATGGCTCCGATGCGCCTGAAGAAAATGTCCAAAGAAGAAGCAGAATCCATTGCGCTTGATCTCCTTAAAAAAGTCGGAATCTCCGACAAAGCGCATGTGTACCCTGCCAAACTTTCCGGCGGACAGCAGCAACGTGTTGCCATTGCGCGCGCTCTTGCCATGAACCCGAAGATCATGCTCTTTGATGAGCCTACTTCAGCACTTGATCCTGAAATGATCGGTGAAGTTCTAGACGTTATGACCAGCCTTGCCAAAGAAGGCATGACAATGGTCTGCGTAACACATGAAATGGGCTTTGCCCGTGAAGTAGCAGACAGACTTGTATTTATGGATCACGGTGAAATCATCGAACAGGGTACGCCTGAAGAATTCTTCACTAACCCTAAGCACCCAAGACTCAAGCAGTTCCTTGAGCAAATTCTTTAATAAAGTGCTGCTCGCAATGCACTGCTGAGACCATCCGTGCCTGTCATGGTTAGCTAAACCTGAAAACAGAACATTGAATACAAAAAAGCCAAGCTCGCAGATACGCTTAGTATCCATTGAGCTTGGCTTTTTTCGTCATCACACAAGGAACCGACAGATGACGACTCTGATTTTGCTCATTCTTATTTGAACATATACCGTATGGTATAGCCGAAAGACGGATACGCCCAGAGCCACTTATTTAATTCATCCACAGTTGTTTTTGTTCGCATGGCAAATGCGAAAATATTGATTATTTCTTCTGAATTATGTCCGTTCACCGTGGCTCCGAGTATTTTGTTATCCTCAGATACAAGCACCTTGTATGCCGGATACAACTCACCTATCCTACGGTATTCCGACCATCCCGCTGCACTTCCCTCAAGGACTTTGCACAGCACATTTTGCGCTAGTGCTTCTTCCTCACGTAACCCCACAGTGCTTAATGGCGGATGTGTAAAGAGTGTGTACGGCACAACTGAGTAATCCGGTGTTTCTTCATTCCCGTTCAAAATATTATGCGCAACAATCATACCTTCCATCGAAGCAACCGGCGTCAATTCCATACTGTTACCAACCACATCTCCTGCTGCGTACACTCGAGAGTTTGAGGTACTTTGCATAAATTCATTTACGCTGATTCCCCCTTTTTGATTCAACTCAAGCTCGCCCTGTTCAGGATTAAGATCTTCAACATGGGCAATGCGGCCAGCAGCAGCAACAACGCAATCTGCTCTAAATTCTATATTGTCTTCTCCTGCACAGAGAACAAGGTCGTTATGATCGCGTGTAAGCGAATTTGGTGGCAGCATCGTATGAAAGCGTACCCCCATATCCCTGCTGGCTTCGATCATACACTCAACCATTGCTGGATCAAAACGTCGCAAAAACCTGTCACTTCGGAGCACTACATCCACCTGCGCACCGGCAATCGCCGCCACATGGGAAAGTTCAAACGCGATAAACCCACCTCCGATAAAAACAATACGGGAAGGCAGCTCTTTCATTTCAAAAAACTGATCCGTTGAGGTTAACAACTCATGTCCGGGAAAACTCAGTGGGCGTGGCTTTGCACCGGCTGCAATAACAATATGATCTGG
The DNA here is from genome assembly GCF_001672295.1 of Halodesulfovibrio spirochaetisodalis. Taxonomy (GTDB): domain Bacteria; phylum Desulfobacterota; class Desulfovibrionia; order Desulfovibrionales; family Desulfovibrionaceae; genus Halodesulfovibrio; species Halodesulfovibrio spirochaetisodalis. The sequence continues at coordinate 34,538 of NZ_JXMS01000036.1, forward strand.
CTCATAGTGTATTCCGTTTATAAATACGGTATCAGGGGCAAGAAACTGTGCTTTACCATGTACGCCTGTAATCCCACTTTTTGCATAGAATTCTTCCACGAGCTGTGGAATCGGATCACGCATGGCAGCCATTGCGGTCATCATCTTGTTCCAGTCAATAGAAAGGCAGCCGCGCAATCCCCGCTCTGTCATATGCATCCGTCGCAACGCAACATTCGTAACATCAAATAAAAACTTTTTGGGCTCACACCCCCGCAAAGGACATGTTCCCCCGAACGGCTGGTAGTCTGCGACTACAACTTGTTTTCCTGCTGCTGCACAGGTTCTGGCAACTGCCCCTCCAGCCGGGCCTGAACCTATAATAAGAACATCCGGTCGTTGCACATTGGCCATGGGTTCCTCCTCTCGGTGTTACAATAGGCTACCGCTATTCTACCAGCACCCACAGCTTGATCCAACTATATACACTCCTTGCATGCCTGCTGCCTTTCCTTTACCGCCGGACAGTTACCTGAAGCTGCTGTTAGTCTATAAAAACAAAATAAATGAAACTCTAAATCAATCCTGTATAACGAAATATAATCCTCTTACTTTTTGAGGTGTTACTCAGGAATTTTAAT
>NZ_JXMS01000037.1 GCF_001672295.1 Halodesulfovibrio spirochaetisodalis
CAAGGAAAGCTTATCCCATGTATGGGTAGTTTCGTTGTACGCTTCGATAATAATATCTTGAACAGGCGTCTTCATCGAACCGTAACTGCTTGATGCAGAGGATTCAACAGACTGAGCTTTTTTAATCTCACCTGTCTTAGCGTCGTGAGTAAAACCTGCTTTGGCAGGCAGATAAGTTTTTGAGTTGTCTTCAAGGAACGAAACAGCATCGTTGACCACTTTAACGCCAGTTTTTGTGGTTTGTTCAAATGTTTTCGATGCAGCAAATTCAGAGTTAATTTGAATAGCAGTACCAGAGTCCGCAGTAGTTCTTATGGTATAGCTGTTAGCAGTACCGGCAACAGTTGGAGTAATGGTAAATTGATTATCGTTATTGCTAAATGTGTCGCGCACGATTGATCCATTAGCAAGTTCTGCTGTGATTCGTACTTCATGGGTTGCAGTCGTTGTTTGCGCTGCTGCTGTTGCTGCGTCAGTAATATCGGTCCAGTTGCCTCCTGGTGCACGGGTTTCGATAGTTACCTTTGTGCCAGCGTATGTAACAGCAGCAACAGCGGACGCTGTAACACCCACACCAGTAAGTTCTCCGGTTTTAAGATCCATGGTTCCACCGCCCGCAACGGTTGTTACGGTGTTCTCTACCGCTGCAATCCCAGATCTTGAAGTGTATGTGAGTGTGTCACCAGCATTTGATTTGGTAATGGTCTGAACACCATTTGCGTCGATAGCGCCGAGTGGTGTGTCTGTTGCTGAACTAGTAACGATTGCTTCATCGTTTGGCCCGTCACTTGACCAAGATTGTGTGTTGCCGTCTTCATCAACCATAGTTGCTTCTGCCGTACGCGCAGCATCGTTTTGGGCAACACTTTCTTCAACATTAATTTCTTGGCCTGTACCGGCAAGTAATTTCCTGCTGTTGAAATCAGTGTCCATGGCCATACGAGTGATTTCTTTCGCCATCAGCTGATATTCTTGGTTGATCATCAAGCGCTGTGCATCAGTGTAAGTGCCGGTAGCAGCCTGTTCTGCAAGCTCTTTCATGCGGATGAGCTTTGCATCGATAACGCCGAGAGCGCCATCTGCAGTCTGGATCATTGAAATACCGTCGTTAGCGTTACGCAGACCCTGAGCAAGTGTTTTAATATCTGCGCGCATAAGTTCGCGCATTGCAAGACCGGCAGCATCATCTGCCGCAGTGCCAACACGAAGACCTGAGGACAGGCGACGGGTGGATGTTGCGAGTTTCCCGTATGAGCTGTTCAGGTTGCGGGTGACGTTTACTGCCATCAAATTGTTGTTAATAACTAAAGACATAATGTATAACCTCCATGTTTTACTGCCTTGTATTAAGCAACCTTAATGCCAATAGGTTTTATGTGTGTAAAAATAGCTATTTATGATTTTGTTAATAATTCTTTATGGTCTTTTTATAGAAAATTGAGGTGATATTTTCCGTTTTATAAGGGAGTAAATGAAACGTATGTTGGATAGCAGGCAGGATTTGCAGGGCAAATAAAATAGATTGTATTGGTGCGTGCCGTTGCTATGCGGCGTGAGCTGCATGTAGGCGTTGCTGGCAGGAAGAGTTTAGGAAAAAATGAAAATAACAAAAAAAAACGGCAGATAAAAAATCTGCCGTTTTTTCTTTATTAAGCAACAAGGTACACCCTGTTTGAAGAATGGCTTGCTTGTTGGATGGTTGTTGTCCCCTGTACAAGATCTTGTTTCGTATCCTTGAGTTGCCTGAACTGTTGTTTTGCCAAGAAGCGTTGATGAGCTTCTTGCTGGGCGTTGTGTTGATCCGGCGTGTCCCAGCTATTGTTATTTTGAAGATGGTTTTGCATACCGGTTTGCACATCGAGCTTTTCTACCTTCAGACCTTGTGCTTCCAATGAGGCTCGAAGTGTATGCATGTTGTCCTGAAGTGTTTTGGCAACTTCTGGATTGTCTGTTCGAATCTTGGCTGCGACTTCACCACTTTTAGTTGAGACTAAAACTGCAACTGGACCAAAATCAGCTGTATTCAGTTTTAATGAAAGTTGGTTTACGCCATTACGTAAAGAGCGGAATACACCATTTTGAATTTGTTCCAGAATATTCGTACTGGTCTGTTTAAGAGAGGTGGCTTGGCTCGCAACATTTTGTGCAGGACTTGTAGATGGCTGTCCAGATGTGGCGCCGTCGGCAAGTGCTGTGTTGTTAAAAAAGTTCATCCATGAACTCTTGCTATTGTTTTGCTTACCACCAAGTAATGAATCAGCATCAGCGTTTGTACCTGCGGATTCTGAAGTATTGGCAATAGCTGAAGCACTAACGGTTGCTTCTTTTCCTGTATCACCAGACTTCATAGAGCTTGTTGTTGATTCTGCAGCTACTTCTTTACTGTTGGCGCTAGGCATAAAACCCAGTCCTTTTTCAGTGGCTTTATCTGCTCGAAGAATACGTGTCGCATCTTCTTCGTTGCTCGCACGATTTTTTGCAGAAAGCTTTCCACCATTTTCAAGAGCAGTTGCAATAAGAGGATTAAGTTGCTGCTTGACTTCTTCGAGCAGCTTCTCACCGGAAGCATTTTGTGCTGCGACAGAGGAGTCAAGCAAAGCGGTTAGCTGTTTGATCCCTGAGCTATTCATTGTGCCTTCAGATCCAGACAGCAAGCTTTGAAGTTTTGCAAGCGCATTGCTGTCGAGCTGTAAGCCTTTTCCCAGTGCTGCAAGTTCATCTTTAGTGATGGAAAGGGTGGCATTGTCATTAAGATTTTTTAATGCCTCAGAGATAGTTTCCCATGCTCGCTTGGTGTTTCCAGCTTCTAAATCAGCAAGTACATCACTGGTTTTGTTAGGGCTGAGTCCAGCTTGAGTAAGGATAGAAGAAATTTTGTTTTGTGTGTCTTGAGTTAGTTCTGTTGCTTTTGGTGCGGAGTTAATCTGTGCAGTCTGTTTAAGAGTTTCCAGCAGATTATCCCATGTCAGGGATTCCTTGTCGGCTTCTTCTTTAAGACGCTTCAGTGTCTCTTTTTCAACTCCAGCTTCTTCCAGTTTTTTTTCAATAGCCTTGTAGTCTTCATCATTGATTGGAAGATCTTTTACTGCAGTCAGGTTGTCATGTGTAGAGTTAACTGCGGTGTCGTGCGCTTCTTGGTATTGCGCAGAGGTTTTTTGCACGGCATCAAAAATAGCACCAAAGCCAGTGCTGACAGCTTTGTTGCTTGCTACGTTTTGAACCTGTTCTGTAATATATGCACTAGGCGAAATTTGCATGATGGCACTCCTTGTGGGGAAGATTAGCAAAATGTGTGCCTTGTTGAAAGTTCTTTAAAAGCAGTATGTTGAACTTTGCATCCTTAGGCAGAGTTTGCCGGAATAGTTTTTATGAGAAGAGATAGGACAAATTTGCAGTGCAAATAGCGTAAAAAAAGGCAACTTCACTACGAAGTTGCCTTGAGGTTACCAGCTTTTGTCTTGAGGGCGGTGGAAGTAAAACTCCATCCGGTCATTCATGTTTCTATTTTGATCGCTGTTGTTCGGGAGCAAGGGTTGCGAATCAGCGTACCCTACAGCTTTAAGCCGTGTGGATGGGAGGTTTGAACGTTTCATGATGGCTCGGAGCAGTGCGGCTGCCCGCGCTGATGAAAGTTCCCAGTTTGTAGGGTAACTGCCGTTTCCCCTGTCAATATCAGAGGTGTGTCCGCGTACCACCATATTAACAGTATGCTCTTTAAGAATTTTAATCGGACTGTCTAGTAAAGCCTCACTCCCCGGTTTGAGTTTCGCAGAGCCTGGAGCAAAAAAACTATCAACAGGAACACGAAGCACAAGTCCTTCATTGTCCGCAGATATCGTTGAAACTTTTTGCAAAGAAGGGTCATCAAGCATATAGCTTTTTAATTCTAGCAACATACCGAGAATCGCTTGATCTTCTTTCTCTAGTTTAACATCAGAACGCTCAAACTTCGAAGGTGAAAAAGCTGCAAAGTTTGCAGTCTTGCGTTTTACTTGAATACCAAAGGCATCTTTGACAGATCCTGCAAGTGTTTTGAATTTATTTGCATCTTGCTGGGCGAATGATAGAAGGAGTACAAAGAAGCAGAGAAGTAGTGTCACCAGATCGGCAAAGGTAGCCATCCAAAGTGGAAGTCCTTCTTCTGCTGGCGTTTCATTGTCCCCACGTTTTTGAGACTCAGCCATACTATCGCTCCTGACGTTTTGACGGCGGGAGGAATGAATTAAGCTTTTCTCTTACGATATTAGGGTGTTCACCATTTAATATGGAAAGTACCCCTTCAGTCATTAGCTCCATATTAAGAGCTTCTTCGTTTGAGCGCTCTTCAAGTTTCTTGGCAAGTGGCAGGAATATGCAGTTTGCCAAAATTGCTCCATAGAATGTTGTGAGAAGTGCTACCGCCATTGCAGGTCCAATTGCTGATGGGTCATCAAGTGCTTGTAGCATGCGTACTAGACCGATAAGCGTTCCGATCATTCCGAATGCTGGAGCCATGTTGCCCATTCCTTTAAATACTTCTTGGCCTGTGCGGTGGCGCTTTTTCATAATATCAACATCAATTTCCATGACGGAGCGGATAAGAGATTCCTCTGTTCCATCAGCAACAAGAAGGACGCCACGTTTCAAAAAGACATTGTCGATATTTGCTTTTTCTAGCGAAACGAGGCTTTCTTTTCGTGCACGGTCTGCCAGATCAATGATGAGATCAATAGAGTCTATTGGTTCAGGCGCCTTGGAAAAGAACGCTTTCATTCCAACCTTCATTGAACCAAGGACTGTTCCGAGAGGAAACATGATGAAGGCCACAGCAATGGTACCGCCAAATACAACGAGAATGGAAGGTACATCAATAAACCCCGCAGGACTCCCCCCGACCGCGATAGCACCTATGATGAGTGCTAATGAGCCAAATAATCCTATTATAGTTGCTATGTCCATGTAATTACTTCTTAATGATTGCTGGAGAATCAAAGCGCAACTCACCGTCTCGTAAGCTGATTGCTACATTCTCCAGATAGTCGTTAATTTTTGTGTAATAGCCGCCGATGCTTATTTCCACTCCTGGACGAATTGTCCCCGGTACAACAACGCGACATAAATCCGTGTTGGAATTTTTTTGCATGAGAGTGACAATACGCTGTTGTTCTCTGCGTAGTGCTGCTATCCTTTTTTCTTCAAATTCCAGTTTCGATTGATTTTCGGTACGGTGCAGTGTGCTTTTCGCACTTATTTTTTGAAGTTGTGCAATGTTTTCTTCAACAACTTCAATCTTTTCTTCAATGCCCTCCAGCTTTTTCATCAGTGTAGGTGGATACCCCATAATAATGGCTGTTGGAGTATTTATGCCGCCCCCCAGCTGCTCTCCAACGTAGACCATATTATTGGCGTAGACTTTTCCCCCCTGAAGCCGTTGTCGGACAATGAGAGTTCCATTGAGCGACATACGGGTGTGGAGTGATGAACCTTCAACGTAAATATCTTTTCCTGCTTGAAGATCACTGTTTTCGCAATAAGCCGCTCGAATATTGGTTCCCGCGTCTATCACACATGCTTTAGCACCCTTGATTCCTTTTTCTGCAGTGAATGCATCAAGAGTACGGATGGTTGCACCTTCAACAATGTCTTTTGCCAGAATATTGCGTGCTTGCAGTTCAAATCCGGTGCGTACCGTACCGTGAACGCAAAGGTCATTTACGTAAATAACGTTACCGGTGCTGAAGTTGACATCGCCGTGAATATTCAAGAGCTTTTTTACAGAAATGAGGTCTTCGTGATAAAAAACGTAGCCGTTTTGGGATGCAAGCAATTGAAGTTTATTTTCAGGATTAACTTCAGTGTTGGGACCAGCTGGCAGAACAGGTGAGTCCGTGAGGAATTGCTGACTGTCAGTCCCAGAGTCTTCTGGAGCAGGTACGAGTTCCGCGAGGATTTGTCCTGCAACGACGTTTTGTACATATCCAAGACAGTGGTGGTCCACACGACCACCGGATACTGCTGCCGGTGCAAGTTTTGTGTGATCAAAAAAAGGATCAAAGTAGTGTTTAAGATAATAAGTCATGCGTTAGCGTCCCGCATTAGAGAGGAAGACTAGAAAGCATATCGTCCTCATTTCGAAAAAGATTAAAAAAACGTAACAATTGTTTTTTATGTAGAAGCTCAAGAAAGTGGCGGGGAGGAGAAAGAATATGAAGAATTTTTCCGTGCCCGCGAATACGTGAATTCAGATGCACAAGCAGATGCAGTCCTGATTCGTCTATATCCCCCATTTCAGACATGTCGAGCACAACGTGCTGGTAATCTTGTACCGCAACAAGTGTCTCTAAATACTCTTTAAATTGTTGGCAAACGTCATGTGTCAGGTCGTTTTTGTACAGAAGCACTAATGCAGAGCCAAGCCTGAACGTCTTTGCTGGATTCATATTGTTCTCGATAAAGTAATGCCGGAATTGAATTGAAGTCAGGCTGCGGCATATAACAGTCTGAGCAACTCCAACAATTCATCAGGTTCAGAGACTGAACGCTGTTATTGAAACTATGCAGAATTTTCTAATATAAAAAGTAAGTAACTGCAATTTAAGCATTGCTATAAAAATGTAGAGTCAGTTGCAGCCTGAAATCTGAATGTTTTTGAGATAATTGTTTGAAATAAAATGCAAAAAAGTGCAATAAAAAGCAAAAAATAACAAAATAAGCCTCTTGAGAACAGTAAAGTTCATAAGAAGGAATAATTTTATGCAGGATAGAAAATAAAAAAACAGATGGTCACATAGTGTTCCTGTGTGACCATCTGTTTTTTTATTTCTGAGATGATATGAGGTTAGGCAGGGGGATCCCCGTCGGTATTGTTATGCAAAATCTTCTGAAGCGAGCATGATGGTGACAGGCCCCCAGTTTGTGAGGGAGACGTCCATGTCGGCTCCAAAGACACCGCATTGAACACGTTCCGGAAGCTCAGCCTTACAATTTTCAACAAAGGTATCAAACAGCTTTGTTGCGATGGCAGGAGGGCAGGCAGATGTAAATGATGGCCTGCGACCTCTACGGCTGTCAGCGTACAGGGTGAACTGTGGTACCAGCAGCAAGTTGTTGCCAGTGTCTTTTAAACTCAGGTTCATTTTTCCTTGTTCGTCAGAAAAAATACGCAGCCCGATCATTTTTTGCAGCATGGTGTTCCAGACAGCACTTGTCGGAAGTGTTTCTGTGTCCTGTGCACCAAAGCCGACAAGAACCACCAGTCCATGCTCTATTGAAGCAACGGAAGTGCCATTGATATGAACAGCACCATTTTTAACTCGTTGTAATAATAACTTCATATTACTGCACAGTTTTTGTTTCTGCAGTTGCTTCAACCGCTGACTCGCTGGAAGCAGACATTGTTTCTGTATTATCAGAAGCAGTTTCTGCTTGCGATTCAGCGTGGGAATTTTTTTCCTTAGAGGCTGCAGGCACTTCAGGGGATGGGCAGTTACATTCTTTTTGTGCTTCAGCTTTGCTGCTCATCTTCTTTTCCTCTTCATCGCGAAGGGCACGACGAAGAACCTTGCCTACTATAGTCTTTGGCAGTTCATCACGGAATTCAACCTGCTTTGGAACTTTGTAGTTTGCAAGTTTTTCACGGCAATGGGAAAGCACTTCGGACTTGGTGAGCTCTTCACCGTTTTTAGGGACAATATAAACCTTGATGATTTCCCCGCGTGTTTTGTGCGGTACACCAACAGTGACAGCTTCCTGCACTTTCGGGTGCTCGTAGAGCACTTCGTCAATTTCACGCGGATATACATTGTAGCCGGCAACAAGGATCATATCTTTCTTACGGTCAACAATGTAGAAATATCCTTCCTCGTCCATAGTGGCGATATCGCCTGTATACAACCAGCCGTTGCGGAGGGTGGAGGCGGTTTCGTCTGGACGGTTCCAGTACCCCATCATGACCTGCGGACCTCTGATGATCAGTTCACCGATCTTTCCGATAGGCAGGGGAATACTACCCACTTCCATATCAACAATGCGCGCGTCAGTATCAGGAAACGGCAGTCCGATGGAGCCGTTTTTAGAAAGCCCCATAAGCGGGTTCAAGTGCGTTACTGGAGACGCTTCAGTCAGGCCGAAACCTTCAAGCAGCTTGGCTCCTGTAATTTTTTTGAATTGGCGCATCTGTTCAACCGGCATCGGTGACGAGCCTGAAATACAGTATTTGATGCAGCTGAGGTCATATTGGGAAAGACTTTTTTGCTGCATAAGTGAAATATAAACGGATGGCGCTCCCGGGAAAATCGTCGGTTTGTATTTCTGAATACCGTCCAGCACGTCTTTAGGAACATAGCGTGGAAACGGAACAACCGTTGCGTTCAATGCACACGGGAAAAGCATGCTTACTGTGAGCCCGAACACATGGAAGTACGGGAGCAATCCAAGGAAGGTATGGTGCTCGTCAGAGATTGCGTTAAGCATAGTCTGACATTGCTCGACATTTGAAGTGACGTTTGCATGTGAAAGCATAACGCCTTTGGAAATGCCCGTAGTTCCGCCAGTATATTGCAATAAGGCAATAGAGTTCTGCGGATCCTTAATAGGCACATTTAATTGTTCTTTTGACGCAAAAAGTGTCTTCCATGGAAGTACGGACTTGTTGTCATACGGTACATCGATATGCGTTTTTTCCCACTTGTTCTTCGTTGTGTAGAGCAGGTTGAGCGGAAAGCGCAGTGCATCAGAGATACGTGTGACAAAGTATTTTTCAATAGGAAGCTTATTGCGAAGCTTGGCAATCTTAGGCCACACAAGATCAAGCGTGATCATGTGTTTTGCACCACAGTCATGAATTTGATGAACCAGCTCTTTTTCCATGTAAAGAGGATTGGTCATAACCACTATGCCGCCAGCCTTGAGCACTCCCCAAAATGCAATCATGGTCTGTGGCAAGTTTGGCATCATGATAGATACACGGTCGCCGGGTTTAACACCCTGTTCACGCAAGTTTGCTGCAAAGCACTCTGCAAGCGTGTGGAGTTTTTTGAAAGTAAGGGTGTAGTTTTTAAAAACTATAGCATTACGGTTCGGCGTGTTAGCTGCCGCTTCGTCCAGAATGCTTGGAATGGATGCGTTCTTGTAGCTCAGGTTCGCCGGCACGTCCGGATCGTAGTTATCCAGCCAGGGGCGTTCGAGTGGTAAATCCTGTTCGTTCATATCGTATTAATATTGCTAGGGTTGATATGAGGTTCAGTCGTCATTTCTGAAATAGTGTAGTACCTTGTGTACTTCGATAGTGCAACCCCTGAAGGTTGAAGGGATACATTAGAAATAACACATTATAAAATAAGAGAAATAAAACATGGCGCGCAAAAAAGCCCAAGTCCGATTATGCAATACTGCATAGTTCGAACTTGGGCTGTATTAGTGGAGCTAAAAGTAGCAGGAAGAATATGCCTACAAGAGGCCTGCTTCCGTCATGATGGATTTAAGTCGCTCAAGGTTTGCTTCAGCAAGCGGAACCATTGGCAATCTGAAGTCTGTATCCATTTTTCCCTGTAATGCAAGGGCTGTTTTTACAGGAATAGGGTTGGATTCCATGAACATAGCACGGTTCAGTGGCTGCATTTCGAAGTGCAGTTTACGTGCGGTTTCAATGTCTCCATTATTCCATGCAGTACAGAGGCTTGCCATTTTGTTCGGGAGGAGGTTGGAGATTACAGAAATAACACCGGATCCACCTACTGAAAGTAGTGGCAGTACTGTGAAGTCATCACCGGAGATGACAGTAAAGGAGCTACCGCACTGTTCAATAAGGTCAGAGACCTGAATGAGGTCACCAGTCGCTTCTTTGATACCTACAATCTGCGGAAGATCTTTGTGAAGACGGGCAACGGTTGAAGGCAGAACATTGCTGCCGGTTCTTCCAGGTACATTGTATAGTACTATTGGAAGGCTGATTGCTTCGGCAATATGTTTAAAATGCTGGTAGATGCCTTCCTGCGTCGGTTTGTTGTAGTAGGGGCTGATGAGAAGTGTACCATCAGCACCCGCTTCTTCAGCGAATGTTGCAAGGTGAACAGCTTCTTTGGTGTTGTTTGAACCGGCACCGGCAAGAACAGGCACACGTTTGTTTGCCTGCTCTACACAAATGCGGATAGCTTCCTTGTGCTCATCATGTGTAAGAGTTGCAGATTCACCAGTTGTACCGCACGGTACCAGACCGTGAATACCTTCAGTAATCTGCCACTCAATGTGCTCACGGAAACGTTCTTCATCAATTTTGCCGTCTCTAAATGGAGTTACCAGTGCAGTATAGGCTCCGGAAAAATTCATATCGCCTCCTCATATGGGCAAAAATACTGCCCGCAGTGGGTTTGTCGTGTTTAGTCTAGTGTCAGACCGAGTGATTCAAGCACAGCATTGCCGGAGTAAATAACCAGCGCCTTACCTTTTAAGAAAACGCTGTTACCCTCGATGGATATGCTCAGAATTTCTCCACCTGAAGATTTAACACGTACATCAGTGCCGGTCAGCCCGAGAGCGTTTGCTACAACAACGCCTGCTACGGCACCAGTACCGCAGGCAAAAGTTTCATCTTCCACACCGCGTTCGTACGTGCGAAGATGTACGTTTTCGCGGTCAATAATGCTCATAAAGTTCGCATTGGTGCCGGCAGGTGCAAATACATCATGGTAACGAACCAGCGCGCCGAGTTCTTTAACATTCAGGGCTGATGCATCTTCTGCCACATACACCGCATGTGGAACACCGGTGTTGACGAAATGGATTTCATCATCACCATCTTTGAGTGTGATAGGTTTATTCAGCTCAAGTCCTTGAGGCGGGGTGAGTTCCACTTTGATCTCACCATCGTCGCAAAATTCTGCGCGAATAGGGCCGGCATCTGTCCCGAAAGTGTGAACAGGGCCGGCAAGGCCGATCTCTACTGCAAGTTTTGCAGCACAGCGGGAAGCATTGCCGCACATTTCTGCACGGGAACCGTCGGCATTGTAGAAATGCCATCGGTAGTCAAGAGCAGGTTCGTCTGAGTTTTCTAAAAAAACAAGCCCGTCTGCACCAACGCCAAATGCGCGGCGGCAGATTTTTTGAGCCCACTCACTCATATGCGAAACAGGCACATTGTATTCTCTATTATCAATGAATACAAAGTCATTACCGCAGCCTTGCATCTTATAGATAGCTACGAGTCCCTTGGTCGGATTCATTCGAACTCCTCGTGCCGGCAGAAAGTGCCCGTTTCTACCGCGCAACCCAAATATAAAAACATTACCAGATTGATGACAAATCCGCACATTGCGGCGTTGCTTCGAAAAACTCAACGCTTTCATAGGAGTAACTATGACTCGTCTCTGAGTTTTTCTTGCGCCTTGCACTGCAGATTTATTGCAATCTGGCAGGTAAGGACTTTGTCAACAGTCTCCATTACGTCTGTCTTCTCTGGTTTCGCCAAGCAAATGCGATAGCAGAAAATAGGGATGAAAAAATTTCATCATCAAATCAATAGGGTGTGTGTAAGGACGCCCGATGGTGTGCAGCACCAAGCACCTTAAGGTGTCTACTCCTATGATTCTGCTGCACAAAAGAAAGAAGGTCAACCCGATAGAGTAAAGAGATAGAAAATGTTTTGCTTCTAATGAAGATTAATCACAGCCTCTAACCTGTTCTTAGTAAATGCTATTTTTACGTGCTGGTGTAGAAGAACTTGGCGCTTGCTGTATGGAATTTTGTTCAGAAAAGTTTGCCGGAGGCAGCTTGCATGAAGAGCAATCCGGAGTGGTGTGGGGCAGCTTGTTGTGATTGCGGTAGGTAGTGAGGGGACAGATAGTAGATAAAAGAAAAGCGCAGGCATGAGCCTGCGCTTTTACAGAGATATATAAAACAGACTAGCTGTTTAAAAACTCTTTAAGTTCTTTGCCTGCACGGAAGAAAGGAAGATGCTTAGGGTGTACGGTAACAACTTCACCGGTTTTCGGGTTACGGCCGGTGTAGCCTTCGTACTCTTTCATTTTAAAGCTGCCGAAGCCGCGAATTTCAACACGGTTTCCTTCTGCGAGCGCATCCTTCATGCTATCTACAAAGACGTTTACCATCATGGTAGCTTCTTCAATAGCGATGTTGTTTTCTTCAGACAGAGTTTTAATCAGTTCGCTTTTGTTCATTCTCAACTCCCACTGTACAATACAGCGTAGATGTTCTGGATTTATGTTTATGTAAGTATGTGCTCTCTAGCTGTGTGATATAATTCAGTATGACGGAAACTGTTTAAATATTCAAAAGTTAATTGCTGAGATTGTTCGCAGTTTCTGTAAAAATTGATTTAGAAATGTCATTTAGCATAGAGTTTTTGATCTTCTGCAGTTTGACTGCAATGGAGAAGATATCTTTTGCAGCTTTGCTGTTAGGAGCGTGCTTCATCAGAGGAGTTTGTTTTCTTACTGATTCAGGCACCATTTTATCCTGAGTAATGCCTCCTAAAAATTCAGGAGTAAAGCCCAGGAAGCGTTCACAGGCTGTTGCAAGTCTGTTGTAAGTGCTTGTTTCTTCTGTTTTATCTTCTGCCTGATTCACAATGATATAGAAGTCTTTTACATTGTGCTGTGTAGAAAGCACTTTCATGAGCGCGTAGCTGTCTGTAAGAGACGTTGGCTCAGGAGTTACTACTACAACACGAATGCGTGTCATTGCTGCAAAAGAAAGTACTGTAGGGTTAATTCCTGCGCCAAGATCCATTAACAAATATTCATAGTTATTAAAAAGTGGATTGAGACGCTGGAAGAGAGCATTTCGCAGTTCGCTGTCCATTTCTACGAGTTCAGGTACACCTGATGCTGCAGGCAGGAAATCAAAACCGTCCGGCTCGATTGGGAATGCTACCTTTTCTGCAGGAATATCTGTGTCCAGTAAGCTCTGAATGTTGGTGTTCGGGGTTACACCAAGCAAAACGTCCAGATTGGCAAGGCCTAAGTCACAGTCCATGAGCATGACGGGGAAGTCGCCTCTGTACATGCAGTAGCCGAGGTTAAGAGCGATGTTGGTTTTACCCACGCCGCCCTTGCCGCTAAGAACTGAAATTGTGAGAGTATTGGCTTTCATACGGGGAAACTGCCTTATTTAGATCCAGAAAAAAGGAATTGTTTTTCGTTAGAATGCACCATTGTGGAGCGATCGTATTCGAATTCGATGAGTTGTCTGGTAACATGTACCTGATTCTTACCGGCATTTTTTGCCTGGTAGAGAGCTTTATCTGCTATGTTGAACAAGTCGTGTCCGGTAGCAGTGTTACGCCCTTTCAGGGAGGCTACACCTGCAGAGAAAGTGCACTGTACCGTGGCTTCCTTGCATTTTATATAGGTATCGGCAAACATCGAACACAATCTGTCCAGCATGGCTTTTGCTCTGAGCGGGCCGGCACCGGGAAGTAGTAATGCAAACTCCTCGCCACCTACGCGCGCTGCATGGTCATACCCACGTGTTGAAGCGTCCAGCAGGTCGGCAAGCGTCCTGATGACTTCGTCTCCACAATGGTGACCGTATGTGTCATTGATGTTTTTAAAATTATCCAGATCAATTATTGCTAAGCTTAATTGACCGTTACTGCGTTCGACCCGCTGCAGCTCCATTAAGAGTTTATTCTCGAATGCCTGCTTGTTGTATAATCCTGTGAGCGGGTCTCTTTCAGACCTGCGGGTGAGTTCATCAATAACCCGCTGCAGGTTTGTAAGGTTATGAAAGGAGGAGTTGTCCAGATTAATCGCGAACCATTCGGAAAATCCGCCTGCTTCGGACAATTCATCCCATTCTTTCATGGTGATGCCGGGGATTATTCTGGTAAGTGCAAGCTGTTGCTCGGCGTCCGGAAACGGGGCAGACTCGGCAATAAGCTGGCGCAGCATATCCAGTTCGGCTGTTAGGCTATCTAAGCTGTCCTGATGTAAATTATGTAGTCTTTTCTGCATGTAGATAAAGCAGGAAATCTCGCAGGAACTGATCCAGTTTTCCATCTAGTACTGAATCAACATCCCCGATCTCCGAGTTTGTCCTGTGATCTTTCACAAGACGATATGGCTGAAGCGTATAAGTACGTATCTGACTACCGAAACTGATATCCATTTTTCCTGCGTAGGCTGCCTGACGTTCGTCCTGCACTTTTCGCAGTTCAATCTCATAAAGTCTGGATTTAAGGATTTGTAACGCAGTATCTTTGTTAGCGTGTTGGGATTTTTCGTTCTGACATTGGGCGGTTACTCCTGTAGGGATATGTGTAATACGCACAGCCGAACTGGTTGTGTTTACACTTTGCCCGCCCGGGCCGCTTGAACGGAATACATCAATACGCAGATCGCTTTCCTGTATGTCCACAGTGATGTCTTTGCCCGCATCGGGAATAATATCAATGGAGGCAAATGATGTGTGACGACGACCGGAAGAGTCAAAAGGCGAAATACGTATAAGACGGTGAATGCCTTTCTCCCCTTTGAGGAAGCCGTAGGCATTGTCGCCTTTAATACGAAGCGTAACGCTTTTAATGCCGGCTTCGTCTCCATCCAGCAGATCAAGATACTCGACTTTGAATTTATGCCTGTCTGCCCATCGCACGTACATGCGAAGGAGCATGTTTGCCCAGTCCTGTGCCTCAGTGCCTCCAGCGCCAGGATGAATTTCTAAAATTGCATCATTCCGGTCTTCCGGCGCGCTGAGCAATAAATTAAGCTCGGTCTGCTCAAGCAGCTCGCTTAACAACTGAGTTTGTTCATTGAGTGTTTCAAGAACTTCAGCGCTCTGGTCTTCTTCAGCTAAGGTCAGCCATTCAGCTAAATCTTCTTTAGCCTGTGTAAGGGTTTCTAATCGGTCAATATGTCCTTCTAATTGACTTTTTTCTTGAAGGACTGGTGTAAGCTTGTCCGGATTATCCCATGCACCGGGGCTGGAGAGCTGTTTTTCGATTTCATCAAGTCTATCTTTGTCACCCTTCAGGTCAAAGCCTCCTCCATAAGGAGTTGAATTGTTCTGTAAGGGCGTTACTTCTGGTTCGTAAATCTGCTAATTGAAGCATGTTATATGTCTTTCTTTTTATTTGTATAAAATGAGTAGGCAAATACAGCGACGGCACCGGCCATGAGTAGAGCTCTGATGAGAGCAAAGAACTGATGGTAGATGGTGAAATCGGTTCTGGTACCTATGGAGCCGAAAATAACATCAGCACGGAAGGATTTGCCTTTAGTTGTAATATTACCCTTAGGGTCAATAATAGCTGTAATGCCGTTGTTTGTAGCACGGGCAAAGTAGCGGCCTTGCTCAACAGCACGAAGAACTGTCATGTCCAGATGTTGCTTCGGGGCGGCTGTTTTTCCGAACCATGCGTCGTTACTTATGTTGACCAGAACGTTGGCACCCCTTGCTACGCGATCTTGGACGAGTTCGGTGAATGTAGCCTCATAACAAATCAGGACTCCCATTGCAAGATTACCAACAGTAAGAGGGTCATAGACTCTTCCGGGGACAAATGAGCCGGTTCCTTTGAGGAGTTCATCAGCAAACGGTACGTAGAAAGGAATGTATTCGCCAAAGGGGACAAGGTACATTTTGTCATACCATGATCGCATAATACCTTCGGCGTCGAACAGGTACGCGCGGTTGAAAATATCATGCTTGCGACCTTCGGTTCCTTTACCGAAACCGGGGGTGCCGATGAGAAAAGGGGCATTGCTCATAACAGCAAGTCTGCGGACGATCGGGAGATATTCTTTACTGCTCTGAAGATAGAACGGCATTGACGTTTCCGGCCAGATAACAAGATCAACCGGACGCTCAAGAACCTGTTTGCTAAGCGTAACATACCGTTCAACCGTACCGCGCTGGTATCGTTTGTCCCACTTTGCGCCCTGATCGACATTACCTTGTACCATGGCGATTTCAATATTTGCTCCGGCATCGGCAGGCTGCATCCATGAATAATAGCTGGAAGTAAACAGCAGTGCCAAAGAGACAAGCGCGGTGACGGAATGCTTAACCGAGCTTGCTATCAAGGCAGCTGTTACATAACAGGCGAGTCCGGCAAGCAGGGCGGAATATCCTTCAGCGCCGAGAATGCTTACAGGCTGGACAAAAGCAGGCCAGTCCGCAAAGGCGGCAGCAAGTGATGCCCACGGAAATCCACTGAGGATAATACCGCGCGCAAGTTCCAGTGTTCCCCAAAGAAAAAATGTACTCAGGCCGACATAAAGCGGAGACGCTTTTTGCAGATATTTGTTGCAGAACCAGGAATAAATTGCACCGTATGTTCCCATGACAAAGGAAACGCCGAGTGGACCGCTGATGGCTATATACCACGGCATTGCTGTCTGCTCCGCAAAAGGGACTGCAATCCAGTACAGGCAGCTTGTGAACGCTGCGGTACCTGTAAGCAGACCTCGCTTGAAAGCAACAGAGCCGGATTCTGCCTGAAGTCCGATCAGATACAGACAGGCAGGATAAAGCAATACGAGAGGTGGGAGCTGGTAGATTGTATTGGCAGAACCAATCCATAATCCTACAGTACCCATAATAAATAATAGAGCAAATTGAAGCATGCCGCACCCTGACGTTTTTTTACGTATCGGTCAAGTTGCCTGTGGTGAAGCGTGCTGACGGGCAAGATGAACAAATACTATGGGTAAAAGAAAACACCCTGCAAAGCAGGGTGTATAGTGTTTTGTGATAACTACGTTATTTTTTTTCCATCACTTCATTGGCTTTTGCGGTACGGATAAGCCTGATTTGCTTGGCATCCGCATCTTCAATGGTGAAGGTGAAGCCGGAAAGTTGGAATGCTTCTCCGGATTGCGGCACGTGTCCGGCAAGTTCGCTCAAGTAGCCACCTAGTGTTTCTACCTGTTCGGACTCAAGCGTAATGGAGAGCTCGTCGCTCACGTCATCAAGACTTGCTCTGCCGGTAATAATGTAGTTGCCGTCTTCTGTTGCGCGGATCTCTTCAATTTTCGGGGTATCATATTCGTCCTCGATTTCACCGACAATTTCTTCAAGAATATCTTCAATGGTGATGAGGCCGGAAGTCCCGCCGTATTCATCAACAGCAATCGCCATGTGCTGTTTTCGAGTACGGAATTCCTGCAAGAGGTCTGTTACAATTTTTGTTTCCGGAACAAAAAACGGCTTGCGCATAAAGCTTACAAGCGGAGTATCACGCAGAGTAGGGTCATAGAGGTGAATCAACAGATCTTTAGCGTAGATAAGGCCTACGATATTATCTCTGTTTTCCTCATATAACGGAATGCGGGAATGTCCGGATTCGACAATCAGTTTAACAAGGTCACCAATGGATGTGGTTGTCTCGGCACAGACAATATCTGTACGCGGAACCATGATCTCATGAACCTGAGTTTCATCTAGTGAGAGTACATTGAGGAGCATAGAACCTTCTTCAGCTTCCAGCTCGCCTTCCTCACGGGCATCGATAATGGCTTTTTCAACGTCTTCTTCAGTTGTTTTGCTGAAGAGATTTCCGAGTACGTTCCACAATCGACTCTCAGAACCTCCGTCCAAGATGGGTCTCCTTTTTAAAGTTACGATACAAAGGGGTACTATACATATTGTTGTACTGTACCGATGAGTTTGGTCTTGTGCAAGCATTGGATGTCCAGACCGGCGTTTTCCGCAGTCTGGTGCATCATTATTAAATTCCTTTTTCGCGGTACAATTCCAGATGTCTTCGCATTACCCAGTTACCTATGCTTTCGATACCGTTTTCCAGTCCGTCCTCATTCCATTCAAGTTCTGAGGTGTTATCGGTATCAGAATGAGCTGTATACAGGAACTGCATACCAAGTTCTGCATCGTGAGTAACAAAGTCAATAAATGGATTCTGCACTCTGCATAATACCCAGTAGCGTACTCGCTGACCGGTGTCCGGATCCCATAGATCCAGCAGGATAAAGAGCTTATCACCGATCTTGAAATCAAGCCCGCAGGTTTTCATTTCAGCTTTAGGGATGCGAACTTTAATACCGCCTGCGGAGATGTTATCCAGTGCAATCTGGCTGCTTTTTTCCGGCAGGTAGGTCAGCATAGGGCGTCCCCACTGACGGATATCCAGCTTGCCTTTCGGGATAAGTCCTTCCGGAGCAGACCATGCTGCAAGTCCCATAATATATTGTTGCGGCGGGGAGATTCGTAGTGCAGCACGCTTCTGGCGCTGTTCCAGTTTTTCAGGAGCCTTTAGTGTCAGGATTGCAGTGCCGTCGGTACAGGAGCGTACTCCGGTAATCGGTGTAGTAAACATAAAAAAGGTACTGCCGGAGCCGAACTTGCGTACCTGAAAATAGCAGTCGATATCTTTACCTACCCAGTCACCTTGCATGTTGTTGAGGCCACTGCATTCAATAGTTACAGATTCTTCATTGATGCTTGCCATGCGGCAGGTGGTAGAGCGGCGTTTTTCACCATCAGAGTGAAACTGTACTTCAAATTTTTCGTTTTCATCCCGCGCAGCGTTCAGTGTATTGGCAATGTGGGCAGGGTGCAGTACCCAGTCTTTCGGGATGTATTTTGCGTTGTTGCGGTTTTTTATCCACATAAACGCAATGACTGCTATCAGAATGACAACAATTGCGCATAACGCATAAACAGTAAAAAGAGCTGTTTCTGTTCTGAATGTTGAAGCAGAAAAATGACTCCCGATCTGGGTAAAAAAGCTATTACTTGAAGCGCTGAATGAGAAGTAGGACACGTAATACTCTGCTGTTTGTACTGTTGAACGCAAGATTTTACCTAAGCAGGCTCACAAAAATATACTGAAAATGTAATAATGTGAACTGGTTTGTTTTACACCTTTAAATTGACAGCCAGACGCAGCAGACTGCTCTTTATCGGTGAATAACGTACCTAAGTTTTAAGCAAAAATAGAACCAAAACGGCAGGGGGATACTGTTTTTATAGTGCATGACATATAAAATAAAGCAGTGTTGCTCAAAAAAAGTCAAAAAAACAGCCACGTTTTACCGTGGCTGTTTTTTTGTACAGTGTACTTAAATTTTACCAAGTTTTTTCAAGTGAACTTCAAGGCAGGAAATTGCTGCCGGAGTAACACCGGATATGCGCGACGCCTGACCAAGGTTCAACGGCTGTACCGCTGCAAGTTTTTCCTCAACCTCACGGGTGAGACCTGCAACTTCAGAGTAATCAAGATCTTGCGGAAGCGGAACGCTCTCCATACGGCTGAAGCGCTGTACCAGTTCGTCCTGACGTTTCAGGTAGCCTGCATATTTTACAACAACCTGTGCTTCTTTTTTGGCATCTTCTGCGTATTCTGCAATTTCAGGCCAGAATGGTGTGAGGTCGTTAATATTCAGAGCAGGGCGTCTCAGTACTTCTGCCAGTGTAAGGCTTTTTGAAGGATGCGCTTCTCCAAGCTGGTCAAAAATTGCGCGAACACCAGCATCCGGTTTGATACGACGTTCGTCCAGTTCTGTAAGCAACGTGGAAAGCGCGGAACGTTTTGCATCAAACATTGCCCACTGATCATCTTTTACCAGGCCGATTTCGCGGCCGATTTCAGTGAGGCGCATGTCTGCATTGCTTTCTCTGAGCAGCAAACGATGCTCAGCACGAGAGGTGAACATGCGGTAAGGCTCTTTGGTGCCCTTTGTTACAAGGTCATCAATCAGCACGCCGATGTATGCCTGATCGCGACCAAGAATGAACGGATCGCGTCCGGTGAGGGCGCAGAATGCATTAAGTGCAGCCCACAGTCCCTGTGCCGCAGCTTCTTCATATCCGGAGGTGCCGTTTACCTGACCTGCGAGGTACAGACCCGGAAGCGCTTTTGTCTCCAGAGTCGGGCGCAGCTGTGTCGGGTTTGCGTAATCGTACTCAATCGCATAGCCTGGACGGATAATCTGTGCATTCTCCAGACCGGGGATGGTCTTGAGCATGGCTTTCTGAATATCCAGCGGCAAGCTTGTTGAAATACCGTTCGGGTAGCACTCAGAGCTGTTGAGTCCTTCCGGTTCTACAAAAATTTGGTGTCTGATCTTGTCAGGGAATCGGGCAATCTTGTCTTCAATGGACGGGCAGTAGCGAGCACCGGTTCCGTCAATGACACCCGTGAACAACGGAGAGCGATCAAAGCCTGTTTTGATGATCTCGTGGGTCTCTTCGTTTGTCCATGTCTGGTAACAAGGCAGCTGTGGAAGCGGAATTTCTTTTGTGCGGAAGCTGAACGGCGGAGGCGGCGTGTCGCCCGGCTGCGGTTCCATAACAGAAAAGTCGATGCTGTCTTTCAGCAAACGTGGAACAGTACCTGTTTTAAGTCTGCCAAGCTCCAGTCCTACACTCTTCAGTGACTCAGATAAGCCGCTGCTTGCCGGATCACCAAGACGACCACCGGAGAAATTATTCAGACCAACGTGGATAAGACCACGCATGAATGTGCCGGTTGTGATGATGACAGTCTTAGCCGCAAATTCCTGTCCAAGCTGGGTGCGGACACCGGTGCAGCGACCGTTCTCGGTGAGCAGTTCATGGGCAGTGTCCTGCCAGATCCACAGGTTCTCCTGTGCAAAAACATCACGCTTAACAACGCGCATGTACTCGTCACGGTCAATTTGTGCGCGTGTTGCGTGGACTGCAGGGCCTTTACTGGTGTTCAGGGTGCGGAACTGAATACCGGACTGGTCTGCCCAGACCCCCATCATGCCGCCAAGTGCATCAATCTCACGAACCATATGACCCTTGGCAAGACCGCCAATGGCCGGGTTACAGGAAAGAGCGCCGATGTGATCCAAGTTGATCGTCAGCAGTAAGGTTGTCATTCCAAGGTTGCTGGCAGCCATGGCTGCTTCAGCGCCTGCGTGGCCTGCGCCAACAACAATGACATCAAAAATAGCTGGTGGGGGTGTTTTGATCATAATTCTTCTTCAGTAATATAAGTAATTGCCTTCGGTGAGTCGTCTCTGACGGTGCTTATCAGCAGGATGTCTCCGACGGCGCTTATCAGCGGGATTTCAAGAACCTTTTTGCAAAAAGGTTCTTGAAAATCTCCAAAAAATCTTATTAACGAGAATGTCCCGTTTTTTATTACATTGGTAACTTAATTAAAACTACCAGTCGCATATTTCAATCAAACGGGGGGAATCCCTTTTTTAAAAGGGATTCTCCAGCCGCCTGAGTAAAAAGCGTTTATCAATAAATTCTGTCTGACAGATTGATGACAACCTTGTGCAGTGCAAGGAGTAAGAAAAAGTCGGGGGTGAAGCATATTAGACAGATGTGAGCGTCTGACTTTTTCGCAATGACGCCGCAATGTGCGGGGTTGTCATTAATCTGCGGTATCAAACAACATGGTGGCGATAACCTTTGCGTCACCGATGTTGCAGGAGATACGGCTTTTTTCGTTTGGCACATGAGCGTTCGGGACAAGCTTGCTCCAGCAGGCTACAGGATGTCCTTCGTCACGCAGGTGTGCTGCAACAGTACCACCGCCAACACCTTTCGGCTGCGGTGTTACATTGTAAACTTTCTTAATGGCACGGTCGAGCTTGGTTACCACTTCACTGTCCACTGGTGTCTGCGTTGTGGACTGATTTGCCTGATGGTCTTCATAGGTGATTTCCACGCCGTATTCAGCAACAACTTCGTCACCAAGCTTTTTGATTTCTTTGCGGATATCTGCCAGCTCGTAACCCGGCAGAACTCGGCAGTCTACGTAGAACACATCAAGACCCGGTACGGTGTTGATGTTTGGTACGTTTGCTTCTTTTTTGGTCGGTGTGAATGTGGAGATCGGAGGATCGAACAGGTCGTCCTTGCGATCGAAGATCTCATGCAGTTTTTTGATCTTGAGAATGAATGCGGAGGCTGCCTCAAGTGAGTTGATGCCTTCACAAGGTGTAGATCCGTGGCACTGCTTGCCGGTAACAGAAATTTTTTCCCAGAGAATGGACTTTTCAGCGACTTCGATCATGGTTCCGTCGGCATCACCGATGTCTGGAACAAGGATGAGGTCGTCTTTTTTGAAGAGTTCTGGACGCTCTTCCACAACGTACTCAAGACCGTATTTGCTGCCGGTTTCTTCGTCAGCTGTCAGGATGAGGCCGAGAGTGTATTCCGGTGTGATTGTATTATCCACAAGCCCCTTGGCAACGAGAAGGCCGGAAACAATAGCCTGTTGGTTGTCTTCCACGCCGCGTCCATAGATGTAGTCACCTTCAACACGCAGTGTCCAAGGGTCGCTTTCCCACAGGTCGAGATCGCCGGTAGGCACAACATCTGTGTGACCGATAATCCAGAGTGTTTTCTCAGTCTTGCCCGGAACACGGGTAATGATGGTCGGACGGTATCCGCAGTCAACACGGGAATCCGGAGCGCGAACCTCTTCGATATCCGTAATGTTGTTGGCTTCAAGCCAGCCGCGCAGATAGTCTGCTTTGTCCTTTTCGCCTTGGCCGCCACTGGACGGGCACAGCGCAGGACGCGCGGTCATCTCTTTTTGAAGTTCAATAACAAGATCATGCTGGTCATCAAGAAAATCGAGAAGTTTTTCACTCATGGAAGTTCTCCGTCAGAGAATCAGGGTGGATAAGAAAACTATATGCCTATACGTTTTTCAGAAAGAACGGATTGCCTGCACCCTTATGTGTTTTTTGCAAGCGTGGCGAGTGTACGCGAAATGGTGGACAGGGTGAAGTTGTATCCTGCCCGTGCTGGCGGTTGCACCAGTCATGGTCAAAAGGAAAAGAGCATGATGAAGAATGGTGCGCGCAATTCGTTCTCTCTGAAAAAAGAAAAGGGAAGGCTGTGATCCAACCTTCCCTCTCTAACCAAAATATAGCTGATTAACGACCGCGAGCGGCACGCTTGGAAGCTTTAAGTGGGTTAATCTTAACCTGACCGGATTTGTCTACAGTAGCTTTGATGTGTGTAGCAAAGTTACATGCACCCATTGCCCATTTAGCGTTAGGCATTGGGTAGCTTTTACAGTAGGTCTGGCCTTCGAACTCACCTGTGCGCTCGCAGCCTTCACACTGTTCGACCACTGGCTGGCAAACAAACCCGTTAAAGAGCATGCCTTCTTCAGTCATTTTAGCATCGGCGAAGCTTACAGCTTTAGCACTCATATTAATTTCCTCCTGAGGTCGCGCTGGCTACGCGCGCATATTATCTTTGAAGCGATGTCCATTTATATTTTTTTGACAAAAAGTCAACTAAAAAACACAGAGTCAAGTTGTTTTTCCTGACAGCAAAAATTCGCAATCAGGTAACTTAGCTGCGCTTCTGTATCTTCTTTTGTACCCATTTAGCAACATCTTTTGCAGCCTCAATCAGAGCCGGGTAGTCAATTCGTAAATATTTTCCGTTTTGATACAGGATGTCACCTGCAACCATAGACATGTGTACCTCTGCGCCGGTAGTTGCATATACCAGTTGTGAAACTGGGTTGTGCATCGGCAGCAGGTTAGGCTGTGTGAGATCAATTGCAATTATATCTGCCTGTTGACCGACAGCAAGGGAGCCAATGTCAGGCTGTCTCATGCTACGTGATCCGTTGCAGGTTGCCATATCCAGCACAGTTTGTGCGGAAGCGACGGTAGGGTCAAGGTGCTGCACTTTATGCAGGAATGCACATGATGCCATCTCTGTGAACATGTTCAGTGCATTGTTAGATGCAGCGCCGTCAGTACCCAAAGTAATGTTAACTCCCTTGGCGAGCATTTTTTCAATGGGTGCCATGCCAGAGGCAAGCTTCATGTTACTTTCCGGATTATGGGCAACGTTTGTGCCAGTCTCTGCAAGCAGGGTAATTTCATCATCGGTCAGGTCTACAGCGTGGGCAACGGTTGTCCGTTCGCTTAGCAGACCGAGACTATGGGCATACTCAACCGGACGTTTTCCGAAGCTCTCAATGCATGCCTGTGTTTCTGTCTGCGTTTCCGCAAGGTGGATATGAATCGGCAAATCAAGTTCTTCTGCCACTTCACGGCAAATGGTGAGAATTTCCGGTGTGGTTGTGTATACGGCGTGAGGCATAACTGCCTGCCGGATTCTCGGATTGTTGCGCCATTTACTTTCCAGTTCGCGAACAAGTGCAATGCCGGTATCAAAGTCCGGATATGCAGGAGAAGGAAACATAAATAACGCTTCGCCGCCAAGAACACGTAATCCGGATTGATCTACAGCTTTATATGTTGCATCTTCAATCAGATACATATCTGTGAACGAGGTGGTGCCGTAGCGGGTCATTTCAGCGCATGCGAGCAGGGCGCCAAGCTCGACCTGTTCTGCTTTGAGGTTTTGCTCAACCGGAAAGATATGGTTGTTGAGCCAGTCCATAAGCGGCAGGTCATCAGCAGCACCGCGCAGCAATGTCATAGCTGCATGGGTGTGGCTGTTGATAAGCCCCGGCATGAGCAGGGAACTGCCTAGCTCCATGACATTTTCAGAGGTGTATTGAGAACGCACTGTATCGGCAGCGTCAATACAGACGATGGTGCCATCAGTAATCGCTATCCCGCCGTTGTGTATGATGGAACGCGTTTCGTCCTGTGTGACGATGATCTCTGCAAATAATAATGTGTCACATGCCTGCATTGATAAACTCCTCATTGTCATAATGCGTTGCAAGTGCGGTACTGTAGAGGATTGTTCCGCCTTAAACAAGGTTAGGATAGTGTGCAGATGGTTGACTGGGGTTTGCTAAGGCTTTTTCCCCACGTTTTTTCAAGGAGATTGCTGGAAGGCGAGGGGCGCAAATACGTTGTTTGCAGGTAACTGCTAGTGACAATAGAAGAAAACAAAAAAAGGAAAAAGGGGTAGAATATGACCGTAGGCTGCTTGCTGATTCATGGCTGGACAGGAAGTTCTTTTGAAATGGAGCCGCTGGTGGAGCCGCTTGAGGCGGACGGCATTGTTGTCCGTAATATAATGTTGCCTGGGCACGGTACGAGCTTTGAAGATTTTCAGACTACTGGCTGGGCTGACTGGGAGCGTGGTGCAGAAAAGGAATATGAAGCCTTGGCAAAGCAGGTTGATGCGGTTTTTGTGGTCGGCCTTTCCATGGGTGGAACGTTGGCATTACATGTAGCCTCAAAGTTTCCTGTAGCAGGAGTTGTTTCGCTTGCCGCGCCATTGTACCTGTATTCATTCTTTCCGTGGCAGATGAAAGACTGGCGGATGCCGCTCACCCCGTTGATTAAGCGTTTTAAGCCGGTAATGCCTCTTGGCAGGCGGGATGAAGAACATATAAAAATTGCTCCATGGAAAGGATATGACGATTTTGTAAGTTTGCAGCAATTACATGAGCTTATGAAGGGCGTAAGAAAAGTGCGCAATGAGGTAAATGCGATCAATGCCCCGATTCTAGTGGTTCAAGCTCCAACAGACAGAAGTGTTCCTCTTGGAAACGTATTTTTAATCGCAAAAAGTGTAGCCTCAGCCGAAGTGACCGTGAAATTATTGCGCATTAAAGAAAAAGTTACAGGACATCACGTAATTACGACACATATTGAAACATCTGGCCGAATAATTGAACTAGTACGTGAGTTCGTACAAACACATATTTCTACAAAAATGTAAATTTTAACAATAATGTTTTTTATTACAAAAATGTATAAAGTTGTATTATGTACCTGTAAAAAAAGGAGATATGTCATGAAAAATAAAAAATTATAAAACCAAAAATTACAATCTTGACAAATTTGACAGTTTCTCGCTAAATATAATCCACGGCAGTTACCCCACTAGTGGTGACTGACCTCCTTTGAAGATTAAGCTCAGAAAAAATATGCGAATGACGCGCGCGGGCGCTTTGTGTCACGAGGAGAGATTGTTTTGCTTTTTAAGCCTATAAGCCAGAATTTTAGCGACTTTGTTATTGATCGTGAAAACGATCGCTGTATCAATTGCGAAGTTTGTGTGCGTCAGTGTTCGTATGAAGCCCATTACTGGGATGATGCACGCCAGTGCGTAAGCCACGACCATACTAAATGTGTCGGCTGTCACCGCTGTGAGGCGTTCTGTCCAACCGGTTGTCTTACCATTAAGAAAAATCCGGCTGATTTCAGGGACAACGCTCTTTGGACTCCTACATACATGAAGCACGTGTATAAACAGGGTGACACTGGTGGTATTTTGCTTTCCGGCATGGGGTCTCCTGCCGACAAGCCTATCTACTGGGACAACCTTCAGCTTGATGCCAGTCAGGTTACCAACCCGTCCATTGACCCGCTTCGCGAGCCAATGGAGCTTACTACCTACCTCGGCTCTAAGCCGGACAAAGTAAGTTTTGAGGAAACATCTGACGGGCCGAAACTCACTACTAAAATCGGACCGCAGCTTAAGCTCAATTACCCGCTTATGTTCTCCGCCATGTCCTTCGGTTCAATTAACTTGAACCTCCATAAGGCAATGGCAATGGCTGCAACTGAACTTGGTATTGCGTACAACACCGGTGAGGGTGGCTTGCACCCTGATCTGTACAAGTACGGCAACAATACCATTGTACAGGTAGCTTCCGGTCGATTTGGTGTTCATAAAGATTACCTGAATGCTGGTAGTGCAGTGGAAATTAAAATCGGTCAGGGTGCTAAGCCGGGGATCGGTGGCCACCTGCCGGGTGAGAAGATCGACGAAGAGGTTTCTAAAACCCGTATGTGTCCGGTCGGCTCAGATGCGATTTCTCCTGCGCCTCACCACGATATTTACTCGATTGAAGATTTACTTCAGCTTATCTACGCAATTAAGGAATCCACAGAATATAAGGTTCCGGTATCTGTAAAGATTGCTGCTGTACATAATGCTCCGGCGATTGCTTCCGGTATTGTACGCGCAGGTGCAGATATTGTTGTTATTGATGGTTTCCGAGGCGGCACAGGTGCTGCTCCGACCATGATCCGTGATAACGTGGGTATTCCGATGGAACTTGCTCTTGCTGCTGTTGACAACCGTCTGCGTGATGAAGGTATCCGTAACCACGCATCACTGGTTGTTGCAGGTGGTATCCGTTGTTCTGCTGATGCGATTAAAGCTATCGCCCTTGGTGCGGATGCTATTTACATCGGTACTGCTGCCTTGGTTTCTGTGGGCTGTACTCTTTGTGGACGTTGCTACACAGGTAAATGTCCTTGGGGTATTGCTACCAACGAAGCACGTCTTAAAAAGCGTCAGAATCCAGAAGTTGCTGCCAAACGCCTTGCCAACCTTGTCCGCGCATGGGGACACGAAATTCAGGAAATGCTCGGCGGTATGGGACTCAACTCCATTGAAAGCTTGCGTGGTAACCGCGATAAGCTGCGTGGTCTTGGTCTTAACGAGACAGAACTGGATATTCTCGGCGTTAAACACGCAGGACGGTAGATATGCGTAGAGTTTATCCGAATAAAGATGTCTGTATTGGCTGTCATATCTGTGAAGTTGCCTGTCTGACTGCACATTCCGCAAGTAATGATGTTGTCATCGCCGCTAAAGAAGAAGTGGCAACAGGCTTACAGCCTTGCAAGGCTGTATATGACAAAGGGCAGCTCTCTGTAGCGCTCAGCTGTCGTCATTGTGACAATCCTTCTTGTGTTTCCGCCTGTATCTCAGGTGCGTTGTACAAAGATCAGGAGACAGGCCGCACATGTTATAATGAAGAACAGTGTGTCGGTTGCTGGTCATGTCTGATGGCGTGCCCTTACGGCGCGGTTCGCCGCAATGTAACCAAGGGCAAGATTATTAAATGTGATCTATGCGAAGGACGCGAAATGCCGGCATGTGTGCAGGCTTGTCCTAACAACGCATTGGTCTACGAATCTCGCTGATAGCAGGAGCTCGTCCATGTCGTATGTTATTATTGGAAACGGTGTAGCGTCTGTCGGAGCTATTGAAGGTATTCGTAAGGTTGATACAACCACTCCGATCCTTGTAGTCAGTGAAGAAGATACTCCTACATATGGACGTCCGCTCATTTCCTATTTTCTTGCAGGAAAAATCGGGCTCGACAGAGTAAGTCTGCGACCAGATGAATTCTACGAAAAAAATAATGTTGAGGTTAAGCTCGACACCCGTGTAGCTGCTGTTGATACAGCAGCAAAGACCATTACCACTGAAGCCGGCGAAGTTATTGAGTACAAAGAGCTTCTGCTTGCTACAGGTGGTGTACCGTTCATGCCTCCTATTAAAGGCATTGACGGGAGCGGGGTATTTAACTTTACCACGCTTAACCACGCACACATGCTGCTGGATCTTTCCAAAAGGATTCACAGAGTTGTTGTTGTCGGTGGTGGTCTCATTGGCCTTAAGGCCGCAGAAGCACTGCGCTACAACGGTCTTTCCACTGCAATTGTTGAGCTTGGAAGCCGTGTGCTTTCCGCAGCATTCGACGATGTAGCTGGAAATCTTGTAGCACAGCAGCTCGAAGACAAGGGTATCACCATCTGTTGTGGTACTACTGTGGAAGAAATTCTGCGTACAGAGCAGGGCGAAGTAATCGGTGTACGTCTTGCCAATGGTCAGAAACTGGCTTGTGAAGCCGTTGTAGTTGCCATTGGTGTTGTGCCGAGCCTTGATCTGGCAAAAGACGCTGGAATCGCTGTGAACAGAGGCATCAAAGTTGATGACAATATGTCCACAAGCGTAGAGGGCGTATATGCCGCAGGAGACGTTGCAGAAGCACCGGACATGATTGCCAAGGAAGGAAGGGTTACCCCTATCTGGCCTAACGCATTCAGTCAGGGCTACCACGCCGGCCTTAACATGGCGAGCGAGGAAGCTTCTCCGCACCCTGGCGGTTTGCCGATGAACGCAATTTCTTTCTACGGGCTGCCGACAGCTTCTCTTGGTCACGTGAACCCGTCTGAAGATGAAAACTGTGAAGTCTTCACATTCACTGACGAAGAAAACGGAGTATACCGTAAGCTGGTTTTCCGTGACGAAAAGCTGATCGGATATGTGCTTGTGGGAGAGGTCGATTTTGCAGGGTTATACACCGGCTTCATTCGATTCGGTCTGGATATTACACCGGACGTGAAAGAAGAGCTTATTGCAGGCAAACCGTCTGCGTTGCTCTGGCCGGAAGAAGAATTTGATACAAAGTGGACCCCTGCTGCTGAGTAGAGGGCTTTGGAGATAGAGTATGAAAGCTCCTAATGATTTTTGGCATTTTGATAAAGACATCTCTGGGTGTGGTGTCTTTGGGGTAATTGATAAAAAAAGAAAGCTGATTCCGGGTACTATGCCGATTGACGCAATGTGCACCATGCACGATCGCGGTAACGGCCTTGGTGGTGGTTTTGCTGCATACGGTATCTATCCTGAACATGCAGACTTATACGCCTTCCACCTGATGTGCGATGATCAGGCAGGTCTTGACCGTGCTGAAGAGATTATCAAACAGTACTTTGATATCAAGATTTCTGAGCCTATTCCTACACGTAAGGTACTGGCTATTACAGAATCCCCGCTCATGTGGCGCTTCTTCCTTTCTCCTAAGGCTGACCGCCCTAAGTGGCAGGACGTTGGTGAAGATGACTACGTTGTAAACATCGTCATGCATATCAACAACAGAGTGCCGGGTGCTTTTGTATTCTCCAGTGGTAAAAACATGGGAGCATTCAAAGGTGTAGGTTTTCCGGAAGACATCGCTGACTTCTTCAGACTTGATGAATACAGCGGCTACATGTGGACCGGTCACAACCGTTTCCCGACCAACACACCGGGCTGGTGGGGCGGTGCTCACCCGTTTACTCTGCTGGACTGGGCGATTGTTCATAACGGAGAAATCTCTTCGTACGGTATTAACAGACGCTACCTGTGTCAGCATGATTACGAATGTAACATGATGACGGATACAGAGGTTGTAGCATACCTGCTTGACCTTCTTATCCGTAAGCACGGTCTTTCCCACGAAATGGCATGTAAAGTCTTTGCACCGCCGTTCTGGGATGAGATTGAGCGCATGCCTAAAGAAGAACGTGAAGCGTATGAAGCACTGCGTATGGTCTACGGGCCTGCAATGCTCAACGGTCCGTTTGCTATCCTCGTTACCGACAGCAATGGCATGATGGGACTTAATGACCGCGTTAAGCTCCGTCCGCTTGTTATCGGTGAAAAGGACGATATGGTATTTATGTCCAGTGAAGAAAGCTCCATCCGTGAAGTTTGTCGTGAACTCGACAGAGTCTGGGCACCAAAAGCCGGTGAGCCGGTTATCGTGAAATTGGAGGACTAGGCATGGCTAAAAAATGTACTCTTGATGCTTCAGGCGTATACTACCGCCAATTGAACGAGCAAATTCGTGAAGCCGTGCGTAACGGTGCAACTGAGATTGAGTTGGATAATGTTCGCGGTCAGCGTTACATCGGCAACTCAATTGAAGGGCCTGTTCACTTCACTATTCACGGTGTTCCGGGACAGGATCTTGCCATGTTCATGCGCGGTGCAACTGTCCGTGTTGAAGGCAATGCGCAGGACGGTGTCGGTAATACCATGGATGACGGTGAAATCCAGATTAATGGTATGGCTGGCGATGTCCTCGGCTACGCAATGCGTGGCGGGCGTATCCTTGTGAGACAGGATGTCGGGTACCGCGTAGGTATTCACATGAAGTCATACATGGAAAAGCAGCCTGTAATCGTTGCTGGCGGAAAAGCTGGTGACTTCCTTGGCGAATACATGGCGGGTGGAGCTATTATCCTCCTCGGTATGGATTCTACCATGGATGAGAAGGCACCGATCACAGGTAGAAGCCTTGGTACTGGAATGCACGCGGGTATTATTTACATTCGTGGTGATGTTCCTGAATACCAGCTCGGGCCTGGCTTACAGCTTGAAGCTATTACTGAAGAAGATGCCGCTTTCATCCGTTCCCATGTCGAAGACTGGGCTGAAGCATTCGGTAAGGATGCGGAAGAAGTGATGAAGGGCGAGTTTAAAAAAATTACGCCGTTCTCCCATCGTCCATACGGCAACATGTACGTGGGAACAAACTAGAATATCCATTCTATATTTGTCAGAAAC
Organism: Halodesulfovibrio spirochaetisodalis; assembly: GCF_001672295.1. Classification (GTDB taxonomy): domain Bacteria; phylum Desulfobacterota; class Desulfovibrionia; order Desulfovibrionales; family Desulfovibrionaceae; genus Halodesulfovibrio; species Halodesulfovibrio spirochaetisodalis. The sequence goes on from NZ_JXMS01000037.1 coordinate 30,979, forward strand.
GGCTCGGCTTGTTTCTCTCAATCTGAGGGAACTTCTCCTAAGCTTGACTGATAAACGACCGTAATTCGGGAAGCCCCCATGATTGGCATGGGGGCTTTTCTGTTGTCTGCAGTTTGAATTGGCGTTGCTTACTGTTTGGATTGCTTACTGTGTCCTTTGTTTTCCGCCTGTGCGGATGCAGCGCAAAATATGGCAATGTCCTGATCTGTGATTCCAAGATCAGCCAGTGTTGTCCGCTGGTAGGTGAGGACTTGTGCCAGTGCGTCATCAATGTTTTCGGGTACTATTCTGTATCGGTTTTCTGCAAAGGCAGTGACCATGGCAGAGTTCGCGGCTGCGTCATAATGCCCCACATCTTTGTAGCGTGAGATATCCATGGTTACAGAACGCATCTGGGTGAAGTCGAATAAACGCAGGTTTGGGTACGCCAGCAGTGTTGATAATGCCAGCAGCGCCCTGTGGTACTCATCTGCATGTCGGTTCAGGAACAATCCTGAGCGTGGCGGTGTGAAGACATAAAACGTTCTATCTGGATGGGCTGTAAGAACTTCTTCGAGTTTTGGAATGTTGTCCACTGTGTAGTCTACAGGCGGTATCTTTTCATCCATCAGCAGACAGGCGGAATCGAAGTAGCATTTGCGGCTAAAAAAACCGTTTGATTTGTAATAGCTATACCAGCTCCAGATGTCGTTTTCGTCTTTTGTTTGCGGGGTAAGCAGAAATCGTTTGCTGAAGTACGCTTTAAGGTCGTCCAGATCACTGTCGTTGTATAAAAATGCAGGGAACGTGTCAGGCAGTTCCGCATGGTGTTCTGACGCAAAAACGTGGCGGGGCAGGAGTCCCCAGAAGACAGTTTTAACCTGAGGGTTTCTTGAAAGCGTGTAGTTGAGGACAGTCAGCATTTCATTGAACTCAGCTCCACTGATGGAGAGGTTCATGGTGTCGACGCCGAGTTTTCTTCTCATCTCATCTGTTGAGAAGTTCTCAGAAAGCGATGTGCCGATGATGACTGCGTTGTATCGTC
>NZ_JXMS01000038.1 GCF_001672295.1 Halodesulfovibrio spirochaetisodalis
TTTTTATGCTTATTATTTATATCTTTTTACAAGTGAAAAAAGTTGTTCATATGAATACGTTGAAAAAATATGCTGTTGATTGCAGCCCGTAATATGACTACAGTATAGCAATAGATACCAGACGGTAGACAAACTGGTATGTTAGGTTGTGTTACAATCCGTCTGATACTTTTTTTGCTTTTTACTATGAAGAATCCTACTGGAGGATGGTATTACGAATACGCAACGTATTACACGCGAACTCTACTCTTTATTTATCACATTCTGGGGCACCTTGCTCACCATCAGTCTGGTTACGTTTAGTCAGGCAGACCCGAGCCTCAACCACATCGTAAGTTCGCCTAAAACAATTCATAACGCAGCAGGGTTATTTGGAGCGTATCTGTCAGGACTACTTGTCGACATGTTCGGTCTTGCCTCATACCTATTAGCTCTCGGCTTTCTTGCTTCAGGTATCCGCTGTTTTTTTGCCAAAATCTGTATTGAATGGTGGCGCTGGACTGGTCTAATTCTTTTAGGCATCTGCTTTAGTTCACTCAGTTCCGCAGTCCCGATGAGCCTTGGAGAAATCCACGGCGGCGGTCTGCTCGGTGATATTCTTTTCGGTGTGGGATGGTATTACCTGCGCCCTGTAGGCAGCACTCTTCTTTGGACATTTTTCACCCTGTGCGCCATCCAGCTTGTCATGGGCGGCACATGGGAAGGCATGTTTGCATGGTTACATAAACACCTTGGAAACATAAAGGCACCTGTACTTAAAAAGAAAATTACTACAAAAACAAAGCCAAAAGCCAAAAAAGCTATTGAGGTAAGCAAAGAGAAAAAAGCTCGACGATCACTTTTCAGTAAGAAAAAAGAAGAGTTAACTCCTGCTTTACCGGCACTGGATTTACCAGAAGAAGACTACAAACCAGAAATCTGGGATGAAATTGCTTCTATGGATTCAGCAAGCCCAGACCAATTCAGTTCAGTCATAATCGATGACCCTATCAGGGCTACTGGCGATGAAGCGTCTCTTATTGGTGACGGAAATCCTTTTGAAGATGATCTTGACTTTGCACAAGGCAAACGCGTAAGCAAGCCGCGCCGGAAGGTATCACTTCCAGTTCTTGATTTGTTTACCGCTAATGATGATGACATAGAAAAAACGCCTCGCGAAGTTCTGGAAACAAAAGGGCGCCTTGTTATGGAGTGCCTCGAAGACTTCAATGTTCAGGGTGAATTACAACGCATCACCCCTGGGCCAGTGGTCACTATGTTTGAAGTCAAGCCTGCACCCGGAGTAAAGGTTAGCAAAATTGCCAACTTGTCTAACGACATCGCTATGGCACTGAGTGCGGTATCTGTACGAATTCAAGCACCTATTCCCGGAAAAGATACTGTAGGCATTGAGATTCCAAATGAAATACGTGAATTAGTGTCACTCAAGGAGCTGTTTGCATCTGATACATTTATCAGCTCCAAAGATCCTCTGACACTGGCCATCGGCAAAGATATTTCCGGTATTCCGTTCACTTCTGACCTTGCAAAAATGCCGCACTTGCTTGTTGCGGGTGCAACAGGTCAGGGTAAAAGTGTGTTTATCAACTCTGTGTTGATGAGCCTTCTTTTTAAAACCACTCCGGAATCTTTGCAGCTTCTGCTCATTGACCCAAAACGTATTGAACTTGCAGTCTACGCAGACTTACCACATCTGGTTCATCCGGTAGTGACTGATATGTCACAGGCTAAAAATGCCTTGGACTGGGCTGTTCATGAAATGGACAAACGATACGAAGCCATGTCACGCATGGGCGTTCGTAATGTCATAAGCTACAACACAAAACTTAAACAAATGGGTGACGATAGGCCGGAAAATCTGGCTGACCTTCAACCAATCCCATATCTTGTAATCATCATTGATGAGCTGGCGGACCTCATGCTCACAGCTGCAAAAGAAGTGGAAACCAGCATTGTCCGCCTTGCACAGCTTGCGCGTGCCGCAGGGATTCATCTCATTCTTGCTACCCAGCGCCCAAGTGTTGATGTTGTTACCGGATTAATTAAAGCAAACTTCCCGTGTCGAATCTCGTTTCAGGTTACCGGCAAACATGATTCCCGCACGATTCTTGATACAGTTGGTGCAGAGCATTTGCTTGGCAAGGGTGATATGTTATTTAAACCTGGCGGGGGTAGACTTACCCGAATGCACGGTGCCTTCGTAAGTGATGAAGATGTCAGCGCTGTAGTTTCCCATTGGAAAAAACAGCTGCCTCCTTCTTACAAAGTCGACTTTGTGGAATGGGCCACAGAAGGCAACGGCAACCTGTCCGGTTCCTTTACAGGCGGCGGTAACGGTAACTCAGGAACAGCTGATGACCCGTTATATGGAGAATGTGTTGCTTTTGTTATTGAAAACGGCAAGGCTTCTATTTCTCTCATCCAACGCCGCTTCCGAATCGGCTTCAATAAAGCAGCCCGTTTTGTCGAGCAGATGGAGCAGGATGGCATAGTAGGGCCGGCAGATGGCAGCAAGCCACGTGCTGTGCTTGCCAAGAAAGAGCAACCAACAGGATAATTATAGGAAAAAATATATGAATCAAAAAATTACCACGTCTCTGCTGACACTTTGCTTGTTGTGCTTGTCTGCAGGATTTGCAAATGCAGGGATAGAGACATTGGCTCAATCATATGGCAAGGCAGAAACAATAACGGCAAACTTTGTTCAAACCCTTATCCACAAAGATAGCGGCAGCAAAGAAGTCAGAACGGGAAGTTTCGTTATCAAGCGCCCGCAACTGGTGCGCTGGGTAACAAACAGACCTTCCAGCGAGCTGCTCGTTGTCAACAAAACTGCTGTTTGGAACTACCTAAAAGATGAAGAAGTTGTGTACAAGTATCCGCTTGATCTCGCTGACGAAAGCCAGAATGCATTGCGCTTTTTGCTTGGTGAGTCAAACGTGGAGAACGATTTTTTTGTTGAAGACGGAGAAGAGAAGGGCAGTTACTTGCTTGTCCCGAAAGAGCCAACCGCAAACCTGACAGAAGCAACTATCTGGATTAATGATGAAAACGGAGTTATCACTCGACTTAGAATTGTCGATTTTTATGGCAACATAAATGACATTTCATTTAAAAACGTAGAGTTTAATAAACCCGTAAATGATTCCGTTTTTGACTTCACTCCGCCTGAAGGGGTGGATGTAGAAGACAACACCAAGAAATAAAAAAAACGAGTGGGAAATTCCCACTCGTTTTTTTTATTATAGATTTAGCAGTCCCTATTTTTGAGTCAGACCGGTTGCTTCATACAACAACGCAAGTTCTTCCTGTGTAAGCTCACGGCTTTCGCCTTTGCCAAGCTCACCAATTTGAATAGGTCCAATCTTAACACGGTGAAGGTTCAAAATAGTAAGCCCGATGTCGCGGAACATACGACGGATTTGACGGTTAATACCTTGAGTCAGCACCATCTCAACACGAGTGTTTCCTTCGTCATGCGCAAGAATCTTACATTCAACAGGCGCAAGCTTTTCACCTTCTTCCAACGTCATTCCCTTGCGGAACTTTTCCAAATCCTGTTCAGAAACTTCACCACGAACACGGACACGATAAACTTTATTCTGGTGCCACTTAGGATGAGTAAGTCTGTGGGTCAGCTCACCGTCATTAGTCAGGATCAGGAGCCCCGTTGAAAAAAAGTCGAGCCTGCCAACCGGAAAAATTCGTTTTCCCTTAAATTTTTCAGGAATAATATCCAGAACAGTAGGGCGACCTTCAGGGTCGTTAGCTGTACAGACTGTTTGCACCGGCTTATTGAGCAACAGGTATAGTGGCTCAACTTTTTCTGTAGTGAAGGATACACGTTCTGCATTCACTTCCAGCACATCAGTATTCGGAATAATTTTTACTCCCGGCTCCTCAATTTTTTCACCATTCACAAACACAACACCCTGAGCAATCAAATCATCTGCTGCTCTGCGGGAACATACACCGGCAAAAGCCAATGCTTTGTTAATGCGCAACGGTTCATCAAGATTTGGAATACTCGGCTTTGCCGGTAACACCGTTTTTTTCTGAGGACGAGGAGAGCGCATCTGCTTTCCGCGAGAATCTGAACGATTTTCACGTGGAGCCCGCTCTTCATTTGAGTTGTGACGTTTTGGACGTCTACTAAAAGCTTCGTTACCGTCTCGTTTTTCACGTTGCGGACGACCAGAACGATCGTTGCGATCAAATCCGCGCTTAACACCGGAAGAGCGTCTGTCATCATTATCAAAAGAACGGCGGGAGTCACGGCGATCAGAATATTCACGTCGACGATCTTCACCTTGGAACTTAGAATCTTTACGATGTGAGCCGCTGTGCTCCGATCTTCCACTAAACTCACGGCGTTTAGTTTCATCACGTTCTACAGGGCGACCTTGGTAGCCTCCACGCTGTGGACGAGAACCTGAGCGTTCAGTACGTTCACGCGGTTCGCCGCGCTCGCGCGAATCAACGCGACCACGGTTATCGCTGTCACCATCACGGTATCTTCTTTCATGACGGCGAGAATCAGAACGTTCAGGTCTTCCACCAAATTCTCTACGTGGATTTTCATTACGTTCAGCGCGCTCTACAGGACGACCCTGATATCCACCGCGTTGAGGTTTACGATCAGAGTCACCACGTGGAGTAAAGTCACGGGAACCACGGCGCTCATCACGCTTGTCATCCCGACGGGGATTATCCCTTTTGGAAGAAGAACGTGATGGCAGATCGTTATAGGAGTTACGGCGTCCGTTCCCGTCTCCATCGTCAATAGGGCGACCTTTGTAATTACCCTTACTGTCAAAGTAGGAACGCTCTTTGCGCTGTTTTGGAGCTCGCTCGTCGTCACGACGATCTGTAGCATTGCCTGATTGGTTTCGTTCGGAACGATTACCAAAGCCAGTCCGACGTCCGCGTCGGTCTTCTGTCTCTTGAGACGAAAATTTTCTATTTTTTTCTGACATATATTATGGTCGTATAACTTTTGCAGCTACCTGCATGCTGGTTACGATATCCAGCATATTTGTAGTTTCGCCCACAGCCTTCTTATCCAGCAGTGAAAAATGATCAAGACATGTTCCACAAACCAGAATATCAACACCGGCTGTTTCAAGGGCTTTTAATTCTTCCAAAACATGACTATCCTCTGTGGCGAGGGTAACAGCACCATTGACCATTACAATACGCCACAAAGACTTGCCAAGTTCTGGCAACGTAGCTAAGAAGTTTTTCATTAACTTAGCACCAAGCTCGTCATCACCTCTGCCTATCACAGCAGACGTAATGAATACACAAATACTGCTGTCCACAGAGCTCAGTTCGTCATCCGTTAAAATCTCGCATGGCTGAACGCCTGAAGCACTGGCTATAATACGCCAGCCGCCTTCAATTTGCTCCGATTCCGCAGAATATTCCCTTGAAGAAAGGAACCGTACTACGTTATCTCTTGCAGCATCGTTATCTACGAGTATAGTAAATGCTGACGGCGCATCTTGTTCAATCAAATTTTTGCACTGGATAACAGGCTGAGGACAGGACAGGGAAAGACAATTTAGTTCAATAACACTCATAGCGAGCCTCCTCTTACTAATAGATACGCAGACTCGCAAGCCGTCAAATCGAAAAAAGCAATATAGTTTACGTAAAACTATTGAATATTCAAATATAAGCCTACTGTGGAGAAACCCGACTTATGGCGAAATTTAAAAAACTGCCGAAAAACAGTGTCAAACTCTTAAAACGTACGCTCAAATACTTTGCGCCGTACAAAATGTCCATCCTCATCTCTCTCATCGCAATGGCAGTAGTGGCCGCAACGACAGGGGCATCAGCCTACCTTATTAAGCCAGCGCTGGATGATATTTTCATCAACAAAAACAGTGAATACTTAATGCTGATTCCTTTTGCTTACTTTCTTCTCGTATTAGCAAAAGGTGCCGGTAGATACTCACAGAACTACTTTATGACATTCTGTGGTCTTAAAGTGCTGGAACAGCTTCGTAACGAACTTTTCGATAAAATCATCTGTCTTCCGCTCAAGTTCTATGAAGAACAGCAAGTCGGCATGCTTATGTCACGCGTAGTTAATGACGTTGCAGAAATCCGCGGAAGTCTTCCAGCAGTTGTGAAGGGGATACGCCAGTTCCTTACCATGGTTGCTCTATTGTTTGTTGTTTTTTACCAAGACCCATATCTGGCAACTTGGGCAGTACTAGTATTGCCGTTAGCACTATTCCCATTCATCCATTTTGGAAGAAAACTCCGCAAACTTGGTAAGAAAAACCAAGTTCTCATCTCTGCCATGACTATTTTTCTTCAAGAAAAATTCAGTGGTATCCGTGTCGTAAAGGCATTTGCTAACGAAGAGGGCGAAAAGGCAGGTTTCCGTGTCGAAAACAGCCGAATTGCCCGCCTTGCTCTGAAGCAGACCATCGTAGGCCAAATGTCTTCCCCGATCATGGAACTCATTGGTGCTACCGGTATCGGACTTGTAATCTGGTACGGCGGCTCACAGGTTATTGCAGGTCAGCAGACTGCGGGTACATTCTTCTCATTTGTTGCAGCGCTTGTAATGCTGTACGACCCGGTAAAAGAGTTGACTTCAGCAAACAACTCACTCCAGAAAGCTCTTGCCGGAGCAGAGCGTGTCTTTGAAATTCTTGATTCACCAGAAATTGTAGTGGAGCAAGACGGAACACAGATACTTGAAGAAGTACATGAAGTTTCTTTCAACGATGTGACCTTCAGTTATGATAAAACAGGACAGCCAGCTCTTAAAAACATCAACATCAACATTAAAGAAGGTGAAAAGGTTGCCATTGTTGGCCCAAGTGGCGCAGGTAAAACAACCTTTGTAAACCTTGTTCCCCGATTCTACGAGCAGCAGGAAGGACAAATTTTAATCAACGGCATCGATTCCAGAAGCCTGACATTAAAGTCACTGCGTAAAAATGTTGCAATCGTTTCTCAGGATGCCTTCCTTTTTGACACCACAATCGCAGACAACATTGCGTACTCATCTGAAGGATGCAGCAAAGAAGCAATTGAAAATGCGGCAAAAGCTGCGTTTGCGCATGAGTTTATCAGCGAATTCCCGAATGGATACGACACTGTGGTGGGCGAGCGCGGAGTACGCCTCTCTGGCGGCCAGAAACAGCGCCTTACCATTGCTCGTGCATTGCTGAAAGACGCGCCGCTTCTTATTCTTGACGAAGCCACAAGTGCACTTGATTCTGAGTCTGAAAAAGTGGTTCAGCAGGCGCTGGAAAACCTGATGAAAGACCGTACAAGTCTTGTTATTGCGCATCGTCTGTCTACAATCATTACAGCAGATAGAATTCTGGTTATGAAAAATGGTGCAGTTGTAGACGAGGGCACACATGAGTCCCTGCTTGCAAACAGCTCGCTGTACCAGCGTCTGTACACATTGCAGTTTGAAAGCCACGAGGAGCTTCTTTAGTGAAAATCCCGTTACCTATCCCGCTCATTTCTTCAACTTTGTATCACCTGTACAAAGTCTGGTGCAGAACGCTCCGGTTTGAAGAAATAGGGCGTGAAAAACTGGATGAGCTATGGGATGCCGGCACCCCGATGGTGACCTGCTTATGGCATGACGAGCTTTTTCCATTGATGCATGTTCGGAGAAATCTACAGATTATAGCTGTTGTCAGCCAAAGCTCAGATGGTGAAATCCTTGCACAGGTGCTTGAAAAGCTGGGGCTATTGACCAGCCGTGGTTCAAGTTCACGCGGGGGCGTAAAAGCGCTCCTGCGAGTGGCAAGAACAATGAAAAAATCCCATTATCTTGGCTGCATCACTGTAGACGGCCCTAGGGGGCCGCGACACGTAGCTAAAGAGGGTGCAGTATTCCTTGCACACCGCAGCAATGCTAAAATGGTTCCCATCCGGATCGGTATGTCAAATTCATACGTATTCCAGAAAGCGTGGGATAAATTTCAAGTGCCTTTACCATTTTCAAAGATTAAAATTGTCTTTGGTGAGCCATATGATCTTGCCGAAGGGGAACTTGGTAATGAGTACTTGGAAAATGAACGCCTGCGTTTAGAAGACAAACTTAAAGCTTTACTTTAGAGATACGCCGTGAACCCAATATATTCAGCAATTTACACACTTGGGACAAAGATGACTGTGCACAGCTCAAAAGTACTTGGTTGTGCACTTGGCACCGTTATGTGGAATAGTCTTCCCAAGCGAAGAAAGCTCGCGATTGACTCAATTCAGCGTCATTTAGGTGTTTCCCATAATGAAGCTGCGGTTATTGCAAAGAAAAGTTTTATGCATAACTGCAGGTCTTTTTTAGAAATTTTCATTGTTCCTCAAGTGGATAAGAAATTCATTGAAGAATGCATCATTGAAGGTTCCGAAAATGCTCTTGATGCATTTGTAGCGATTGATGGGCCGGTAATAGCGACTACAGCACATATGGGAGCCTGGGAGGTCATGGCGGGCCTGTTAGGCGAAATTGGAAGTGTTGGCCGTGAAGCGCAGCCACTTGTCGTTGTTCGCACGAATAAAAATGAAAACCTCAACAAACTCATTTTCAAACTCAGAGGTGCTCGTGGCGCGTCTGTATTATCCCATCGTAATGCAGTATTTGGTGTTTTACGATCACTCAAGAAAAAAGGGATTGCAGCCTTTCTTGTAGATCATAACACAAAGCGAAAAGAAGCCATGTTTACGGACTTTTTAGGAGAAACCGCGGCTGTAAACTCCGGCCCCGCATTTCTGGCGCTTAGAGGCAAGGCTATTGTGCTACCAACATTCCTTGTCCGCAATGAACAGGGTGGGTATACGTTCATTGTTGAACGACCTTTAAACACTGAAGAACTTGAAGGTACACGCGAAGAAAAACTTCAGCAGATTACCCGATTCTACACAGATGCGGTCGAACGAGTTATTCGAAGATATCCTGAACAGTGGTTCTGGATGCACAATAGATGGAAGACACAGCCGAAACCTGGTGACTTTATCCTGCCGAGAAATGATAACGAAGCCTAGAAACCACAAAGAAATCCTTGAACTATCCGTTCAAGGATTTCTTTCAATATAGGGTGTTATGAAAAAGCTATTAGTAAGACTGGACGTGCAATATATGGAAAGTCCTGTAACGATACTCAAAGAGAATGGCTGTTCTCTCTACATTGAAGCTGCTGAATTGAATGTTTCAGATGAGTTAATCCGTAATATTGAAGATTGGGATGAAGAGTTTCAGGCGACGCTAGCGCCTTATCCACCAGACTCATCTTTTTCGTCGAAAGACGCTGAACAAAAACATAGAAACCGTGGTTACATATTAAAGCAGTGTTTGCAGGAAGAACTAGGTGATGAGTACTTAGTTGTTGATGGAGCTGAATGGCATCAAGATTATAAGCAGCGAAATTACCAATATGACAAAGCAGTAATATTACTGAATGCCCATTATGGGAGGAATTCTGTATTAATAGTCAAAGAGGGAGGCTGTCGTGAAACTGTTGATTTAAATATTTCAGATGAATTAAGACGTGATATTCACGATTGGGATAGAGAGTTTCAAGCGACACGAGTACTGTATCCACTGGCTTCATCTTTTCCGTCGAAAGAGGCAGCAAAAATACATCAAGATCATGGCCGCATATTAAGACAGCGCTTACAAGATGAAATAGGTGGCGAGTATTTAGTTATATACTTACTCAATTATGGAAGTCGTTATGTGGTCACTAATCAAAATATGATGACTAGAGCAATTCAGCGCTTGCGAGATGAAATAGGTGATGAGCGTCGGGTTATATTTTTAATTAATGATGAAAGGCGGCACCCTGAAACATGCTTTTTTCTTTACTGCTGCCGCGTGTTACGTTTTTACTGGACTGTGGCTTTGTCTTACGTCTCTAGTTTTTTCATTCATCTCCTCTCAAGAAACAATCACTAGCAAGACGGTTATTGTGTTACCAACATTCCTTATCCGCGTCCGCAATGAACAGGGTGGGTATACGTTCATTGTTGAACGGGATGCACAATAGATGGAAGACACAGCCAAAGCCTAATGACTTTATCTGCCTAGAAATGATAACGAAGCCTAGGAACCATAAAAAACAGAAAGAAAATTCTGGAACTGTACGTTTAAGAAATTCCTTTTCTCATGTGATGAGCAGCGTAGAACCACATCCACACACATCTTTTTTATATTGCCGTGGCCGTGTCTTAAGTTTTTATAAAAAAAGCCTTAAAACGGCGTTAAAGAAGAAATCTATAACAAGACGGTTATCGATTGTTTCACAGTTATCCACAAACACGTAATTACCTGAAATAGAAGAGCTTAATTTTATAAAAGTTAACATAATATACATTATGAGACATTAAATTCGTTCCTGATTTTACCTATTACTCTTCTGACTGGATCAATATTTTTCAAATCTCTTCCTCGACTATTTTCCAATCTTTTCTCGAATCAAATGATTCATACCTCACGAATCAACTAAAAATTAATCTAGGCTCACCTCAGAGCCTTTTGGGGTGATCTACCTTTTTTTAAAAAATTGACTGTCTGGAAAACATCAAGAAAGCCCTTTTGAAAATGTCCCAATACAAAAAACGACAAACGTCATGAGTTAAAATCGGTTGAAACTAGATGAATAACTTTTCCCAAGCCAACCATTTTTCCCAAAAAGAAAAACCGGAAGCCTTACGACTTCCGGTTCATAGATTCTATAGCTGGCTAATCAGCTGGCTCTTCCTTAGAGATTGCTCGGCCTGAGTCTTCAAGTCGGGCTAAAAACTTGTCTCTGCATTCATAGCTGCAAAAACGATGGATAGTTTCTCCGTCACGGACACGTATTTCCTCATCCAGAGAAACAAAGGCTCCACAGACAGGATCTTTAACCATGTCTCCAGTAGCAACTTTTTTTTCCATATCTTTCTGTTTTTTATCTGCTTTCTTCTTGCTGTCATTAGTAACAAGTTTAAAAAGCAGCCAGCCGCAAACTAAAAGAACTACCCATTTAATCACTCAAGCTCTCCCTTACGATAAATTATTGCCAGATCTGACCAGCGTCTACCTTGTATTCCAGATTGCCGAGAACTTCTGCAAGCCCCCTTCCGTCTGGAAAATGCAACTGAGGCGCAATCTCTTGTAACGGAACAAGCACAAAAGCCCTTTCCGTCATACGCGGATGCGGTACAATCAGGTCTTCCGATTCAATTACTTCATTGCCAAACAGCAACACATCCAAATCAATTACACGTGGGCCGAACCGTTCTTCGCGAATTCTGCCAAGTGTATTTTCAATGTTCAGCAAGCTGTTTAAAAGGCCATGTGCAGTTACATACTCTGAACAAGACACAGATACAACCTGATTCACAAACCATGATTGATCTTTTTTCTCTTGAGGTTCTGTACGAAAAATTGATGAACATTTCGTAACAGATACGCCTTCAAGAGAATCAATCGCTTTCACAGCGTTAGCCAGATTGACATCGGTGTCGCCCATGTTTGAACCAAGGCAGATGTATGCGACTACAGTTTCTGAATTCGAGATACCGCCTCCTCGAGACGCTCATCATTTACTGTAAGAGAGATACGGAAGTACCCTTCACCCGGTGCGCCGAAGCCATTACCCGGTGTAAGAACTACGCCTGTCTCTTCAAGAACTTTAGTTACAAACTCAGAAGATGTGTATCCATCCGGAACATGTGACCAAACGTAGAATGTCGCATCAGGAATATTGCACTTGATACCAGCTTTCTGCAACGCATTTACTACGAGGTCGCGACGTCCTTTGTACATATCACGAAGACCTGCAACAAAAGGTTCGCCATCACGAAGTGCTGCAATGCCTGCAAGCTGCACTGCCTGGAAAATACCGGAATCAACATTTTCCTTAATTTTGCCAAGACCACGAACAAGCTGCTCGTTACCACATGCCATACCAACACGCCAACCGGTCATGTTGTATGGTTTGGATAATGAGTTAAACTCAATCGCAACGTCCTTACCACCTTCAACTTCAAGAATAGAAAGCGGCTTGTTGGCATCATCGTAGTAGATTTCAGTGTAAGCTGCATCTGCGACGATAATTACGTTGTGAGCTTTCGCAATATCAATCAACTTTCTGTAGAACGATTCATCTGCAGTCGCTGCAGTCGGGTTGTTCGGGTAGTTGATGAAAATCGCTTTAGCTTTTTCCCAAGTTGCTTCATCAATCGCATCAAGGTCAGGAAGGAAGGAATTATCTTCCAGCAATGGTACATACTGAACTGTACCACCAGCAAACTCGGTTGCAATTCCGTACACCGGATAGTTAGGAGTACAAACAAGTACAAGGTCACCCGGGTTTACAAATGCAAGCGGGAAGTGTGCAATGCCCTCTTTAGAGCCAATAAGACTTACCACTTCATTATCAGCATCAAGATCAACATCGAAACGAGTTTTATACCAGTCAGAAACTGCGGTACGGTACTCTTTCATGCCGACGTATGAAGGATACTGGTGGTTAGCCGCATCATCCAGCGCTGTGCGCATGGCATCAAGAACAAATTGTGGTGTAGGGGTGTCCGGATCGCCAATTCCGAGACTAATAATGTCAACACCACGGGCGGCTACTTCAGCCTTAACTTTATCAATCTGTGCAAACAGATATGGTGGCACTGCGGCCAAACGGTCAGCAAGCTTGAACTCTGCCATAGCTTTGCATTCTCCTTAGGGTATATCATCCCGTTACCGGTCGGGAAAAAAGAGCTCTGCCATAAGCTCTGTTCCTTACTTAACAGTATCAAAAAGCTTTACGCTTACGTGTATATACCTTGAGAATGATTATCGGTCAACAAACCAGTAGCCCGGGATTCCTCCCAGGCTACGATTCATCTACATTCTACAAGGATTAAAGTACGCTGCGGTTGCAACCTATTCTATTTTATATCTCGCAATTCCGTAACGAGCGTCATAAGCTCAGATGCCAGTCTGGCAACTTCGTTAACTGCAATTGAAGACTCGTTCATGGCTGCTGTGTTTTCGCCAGCCAGTCCGTTGATCTGTGTAGCTGCTGCAGAAATCTGGTCACTCGCTGCTGATTGCTCTTCAGCAGCGGAAGCAATTTCATGCACCCTGTCTGCAGTTTGATTTGCCATCTCGACAATAGTATCGAGCATTTTAGCAGAATCTGCTGACAGTCGTGTGTTTTCGTCAATCGCATGAGAAACTGATTCCGTTGACGTAATTGATTTTTCAGCGCTCAGCTGAATAGCATCAACCGCCCTGCCCACTTCTGTGGTCGCCTGCATAGTTTTTTCAGCAAGCTTACGTACTTCATCAGCTACAACAGCAAACCCTCTGCCAGCCTCACCCGCACGAGCCGCCTCAATAGCCGCGTTCAATGCAAGCAAGTTTGTCTGGTCTGCAATGTCATTAATAACATTAATGATATCACCGATTGATTCAGCATGGCCGCCAAGCTCATGCATATCGCTTTTAAGCTCGGTTGCATGCTCATGAACTCTCGTAATAACGCTTCGAGCCTGCTGCACAACCGTAACGCCTTCAGTAGCGCTACCGCGGGTTGATTCCGCCAGTGTAGAAGCGTCATTAGCACTTCGGGCAACATCAAGAACGGAAGCATTCATCTGTTCCATGGCTGTTGCAACATCGGTTGTTCCGTCTTGCTGGGTGATAGAGAGCTTATGCGACTCTTCAACCTGAGTTGAAATCTCAGCACATGAAGTAGTTAATCGCTCAGTGATAACAGCAACTTTTTCTGCGGAATCTGCTATCAGTTCGTGCTGCTTAACAAGCTCTTCCTCATGCTCCTTCAGCTTTGTCATATCAAGATACAGACAAAGCCCGCCAACACATTCCCCGTCCAAGTCATGCAAAGCAAAGACATTAGCAAGAACATGGCGTTGACCGCCTTTATGGCCGTTGATGGTAACTTCAAGATTTCTGAAGACTTTGCCTTCATTCATGGCCTTACCAACAGCAGTTTCACGACTCTTATCGTTATAAAAAATTTCTCCGAGTGTATTGCCAAGCTGGGATTCCGGAGTCTCATCAATCTCCAGCATCTTCATACATTCCCTATTCGTAAATAATGCTCTTTCTTCTCTATCTACCAGTAGGTAAGGAACAGGAAGACCATTAACAACTCCAAGAAGTACTCCTTTGTCCCGTTTCAACTTTTGCACTAATTCTATTGTTGCATTAAGGACATCACTTTTTGAATATACTTTCGGTGGAGAAGTTTCGAATTTATCTTGTAAAATTTCAGAAATATATTTTTGAAGTTTGATGCTATCTTGATCAATATATGAAGAAGTAACATACAATACAAAAAAAACAGATATCGTTAACAAAGCAGAGATTATATAACTGGCTGACAGCGACCCTGTTGTGCTAAATAAAAAAGCACCACAAGCAATTTGAATCAACAATCCGCCAAGAGACAGATATTGAATTTTTTTAGAGTTCCACATACTATTTCCCCTTACTAAAACCTAAAAAAAGAGTGACACTCTCAATAGTAAAACTATAACTAGCTCGATATCGATCTATATCATTACACAAAAGTTATATAAAAAAAAAATTTTCATGTCTTACTTAGCATAACAATTGTATATTGCAAAAACATATTCCGTATTCTTATATTTAGCACATTGTACACTCATCGGAGAATAGTATAATATCTTTATACCTATCCCATAAACCATGGAACCTTCTACACGAACGCTGGAGATATTATGCTGTTTCCTGTGTCTGGGATCGAAATCCACCCCCTGCTCCCACCAGTTGTTTCATTTGTGATATCTTTCTTCACTTCAATGAGCGGGCTTTCCGGGGCTTTTCTCCTTCTCCCTTTTCAAATGTCCGTACTCGGCTACACAACACCTTCTGTAAGCGCGACCAATCAACTCTTTAATATTATAGCAATCCCAAGTGGGGTTTTCAGATACATTTGCGAAGGCAGAATGGTCTGGCCGCTGACGTGGGCTGTCATCGCGGGGACACTGCCCGGAGTTCTTATCGGGGCTGTTATCCGCATTAGCTATTTGCCAGACACAAGCGACTTCAAACTGTTCGTAGGGAGCGTCCTGCTCTATGTAGGTTTCAGACTGTTCAAATCCATCTATTCAAAAAAAAGAGAACAACAGCCAATCGGTGTCATAACGTCACAATCATTTTCCCTTAAAAAAATCTCTTATTCATATGGCGGAGAACAGTACACTGTCCCGACTTTCAGCATTTTTGTCATGACATTCATTGTGGGAATCATTGGAGGCATTTACGGCATAGGCGGCGGTGCTATAATCGCACCTTTTTTCATTACTTTTTTTGGCCTCCCTATATATACTGTCGCCGGAGCATGCCTCATGGGCACATTTGTCACATCAATTGCCGGTGTAGGAATATATCAGCTGCTTGCCTACATATACCCGTCGCAAGCAATTGCACCGGACTACCTTTTGGGCATACTGTTCGGTATAGGCGGATTTGGTGGAATGTACATGGGCGCTTTGTGCCAAAAATATGTTCCGGCTACGACACTCAAACTAATGCTTCTTACATTTATCCTGCTCATTTCAGGTAAATATATTCTGGGATACTTCCTTTAATTACAGGCAAACACTATGAACACGCAGCCCTTAGACTCGCAACCTGTCAGTCATCCGTACGTTGACAGCTACCTCCAGTTCCTGCTGGTAACACGTGGACTTTCTGAAAATACCCTCACGTCATATGAAACAGATTTGCGCAGTTTTTTGCTTTTTCTCGAAGAAAAAAAATTCAATGTTGAAGATGTCACAGACCAATCCATTTTTTTATACATTATGCATCTTCGCAGAGGTGGCTTAAACAGCCGAAGTCTTGCACGACACCTCTCAGCACTCCGAGGGTTCTTTCAATATTGCTTTGATGAAAACTATCTCAACGCCAACCCCGTACAGTATCTGGAAAACCCCAAGCTTCCCAAAACATTGCCGGATGTTCTTTCCGTTGAAGAAGTTCAAGCAATACTTGAACAACCGGATATGAAAAAAAAGCTCGGCTTCCGTGATCGCGCTATTCTAGAGCTCTTATACGCTTCTGGCCTGCGAGTAACTGAGTGTGTCACCTTAAAGCCCATTGATCTGGATCTCCAAAGCGGCCTTCTTCGTGTACACGGAAAAGGTTCAAAAGATCGCGTAGTGCCTATGCACAATGCCGCTATGCAAATCCTTCAGCTATATATGCGCGACTGGCGACCGCACTTTGCGCCCATTGAAGATTATGTCTTTCTTAACAGATCCGGCAAAGGCCTTACCCGACAAGCCATATGGAAACTTGTGCAGCGGTATGTCTTAAAAGCAGAGGTGCACAAAAGCGTTTCCCCGCATACATTCAGACACTCATTTGCGACACATTTATTGGATGGTGGAGCTGACCTTCGCACTGTCCAGCTTCTGTTAGGTCATGCAGACATCTCTGCAACAGAAATCTATACACATGTTCAAGCGGACAGACTCAGACAAATTCATAAGCAATTTCACCCGCGCTCAAGGATGATCTAACCGTGACTGCTACACAAAAAAAACTTATCCCAGCTCCTGTCCTTGTTACTGGCCACGCCAATGCGGACTTTGATTGCCTTGCAGCTATCGTAGCAGCCAGCAAACTCTACGAAAATCCTGTTCTTGTCTTTCCTGGTTCTCAAGAATCAAACTTGCGTAATTTCTTCATTGAAAGCGCAACCTACCTGTTCAACTTCAAGGATGCAAAAGACATAGATTTTTCCACTGTAAAGACTTTGGTCATTGTTGACACACGACAACGAAGTCGCACAACGCATGTAGCTCCGGCACTTGAAAATCCTGATTTGGAAATACACCTGTATGACCACCATCCGGATTCAGATGACGACCTTCCAGCAACGCATTCTGTTGTTAAACCATGGGGTTCTACTGCGACCATCATTACTCTTTTAATTAAAGAGAAAGATCTTGCTGTATCTTCCGAAGAAGCAACGATGTTTGGACTGGGCATCTATGAAGATACCGGCGCTTTCACATTCAGTTCCACAACTGAATACGATTTCGAAGCAGCCGGCTGGCTTAAGTCAAAAGGGATGGATCTTAATACTATTTCTGAGCTGACAACCAGAGACCTGACTGTTGAGCAGATATCTATATTAAACAGCCTGCTCGAGTCGGCGACAACGCACGAAATTAACGGAATCCCTGTTGTCATTGCAGAAACATCTGTTTCACATTACGTACGCGATTTTGCCCTACTTGCGCATAAAATGATCGACATGCAGCAAGTCAAAGTCCTCTTTGCACTTTGCCGTATGAATGACAGAGTTCAAGTTGTTGCCAGAAGCAAAATACACTCTGTAAATGTAGGACAAGTCTGCCAGTCTCTGGGGGGCGGCGGACACAACTTTGCAGCATCTGCTTCCGTAAAAAATAAACCTCTGTCTGAAGTTAAGGACGAACTGTTCGGCCTCCTCTACTCTTCGATTCATCATGAAAAAACCGTGCGTGAGCATATGACGGCTCCTGCTATTTCTGAATACGAAACGGTCTCTATATGTCATGCCGAATCCATCATGAACCGCTTTGGCCTCAAAGCAATTCCTCTGCTGGAAAGTGAGGAAAATCCGGTCGTGAGTGGCTATCTTGAATACCAGACAGCAGTACGAGCCTGCTCGCATGGCCTTGGTGATGCTCCTGTAAGCACCTACATGACCCGAAAGTTCCAGACCGTGGAACCAGAAGACGACTTGTACCCTGTGATGGAAATTATTGTAGGTAAACGGCAAAGACTTGTTCCTGTTGTTATGGGAACCCGCCTCATGGGAGTCATCACCCGTACTGACCTTATCAATACTCTTGTGGAAGAACCCTCACGCGTACCGGACAAATTATTCACGGATAAAACCAAAGAACGTAATGTCCGAACCTTATTGAAAGAGCGGCTGCCGGAACACCATTTTGAGCTACTGACTATGGCAGGAGAACTTGGGAACAGACTAAATGTTGCGGTGTATGTTGTCGGGGGTTTTGTACGCGACTTGTTGCTCGGAAGAAAAAATCTTGATTTAGATCTGGTTGTAGAAGGAGACGGCATCGCCTTTGCCTACAAACTGGCTCATCAGCTTGGCGGCAGAGTCCGGCAGCATAAGAAGTTCAAAACTGCTATCATTATATATATAAATGCAGCCGGAGAAGAAGAGCGCTTGGATGTTGCTACAGCACGCCTTGAATACTACGAACAGCCTGCTTCTTTACCTACAGTTGAACTTTCATCCATAAAAATGGATTTATACCGCAGGGACTTCACTATCAACGCGCTTGCCATCCAGCTAAGTCATGACAACTTCGGCAAACTCATAGATTTTTTCGGAGCGCAAAAAGATATTCGCGACAAACTTATTCGCGTGCTCCATTCATTAAGCTTTGTAGAAGATCCTACACGAATTCTCCGCGCGATTCGCTTTGAAACCAGATTTGAATTTACCATCGGGCCACAGACCACAAAACTCATTAAGAACGCATTGCACTTAAAGCTGATTACCAAACTGAGCGGCACCCGCATCTTCCACGAACTTCAGCTAATATTTAATGAAGTCAGCCCATACCAGTCGTTACTTCGAATGCAGGAATTTGCGGTTCTTGAGGCAATCCATCCAAGTCTTAAGCTGACTCCTGCTAAAAGCCATTTGCTTAAAGAAATAGAGAAAGTGCTTGAGTGGTACCGCATGCTCTACACTAAACCATACCCCGAAGCGTGGATCATTTACCTGCTTGGGCTTACCTCTGCATCCAAGCAAGAAGAGGTGGAATCAGTTCTGGAACGACTGCACCTTACCGCAAGCCAGCATAACGAGTTCATGACACTGCGCAGTACAGTAAAATCCACAATCAACCTGCTTGGTAAAATTCGACCAGAAGCATTCAGTCAGTTGTACAAGATGCTGTCACCCATCCCGTTGGAAGGTGTGCTTTACATGATGGCCAGAACAAAATCAGAAACAGTTAAGAAAAATATTTCTCATTACCTTGCATACCTGCGCAACACCACACTGGATATATCCGGTGAGGATCTGCAGTTGCTCGGCTTCCCCCCGGGGCCTGCCTATGGTGAAGTACTGCGTAAAACACTTTTTGCTAAACTTGATGACAAGGTGAATACAAGACAGGAGCAACTTGACTTTGCATACCGCATGTTAAAAGCTAGGCAATAATAGACAGTTAGCCTGAAAAAATAGGACGTAGGTTACTAACTGCAACATTTTGCATACTCTTTTTGCAACCTTCGTCTTGCCCTTCCGCCGCATCCCGTGTAAATCGGCAAGGGATAATAATGATAGGAATCTACCATTCATCATGCATAAGCACCGAACCCGCATCGCAATTATTGGAGCAGGAACTTGCTCTGAGTTAGCTGGAAAAACTGCCTATGAAGTTGGTCTGTTACTTGCTCAAAACGGATACGACATCGTTTGCGGAGGACTGGGCGGTGTTATGGAGGCCGCCTGCAAGGGATGCAATGCCGGAAACGGCATCAGCATTGGCATTCTGCCGGAAACAGAACTTGCAGCCGCCAACCCATTTGTTACAATTCCTGTAGCAACCGGACTTGGCAACATGCGCAATGCGCTTGTTATAGGCAATGCAGCTGCTGCTATTGCAGTGGACGGTGAATGGGGAACACTATCAGAAATTGCGCTGGCTATGAAAACCGGCAAAACTGTTATTTCTATTGGACGCTGGAACGATTTGGACGGAGTTATTCCCGTTGCTTCTGCCGAAGAAGCCATTGCAACTGTACTACGCCTTTTCCCGACTCATTCTGAAAGAAATTAGGACGTACTATGCAACATATGTGGGCGCCTTGGCGCATTGATTATATTCTGGGCCCCAAACCTGATACATGTGTATTTTGCATTCCTGAACACACAGATGAAGATGAAGAACGCCTTATCTTGTACCGTGGCGAAAAAAACTTCATTATCATGAATAAATATCCATACAATGTGGGTCACATTATGGTTATGCCGTATGAACATACCAACTGCATTACCAAACTTGCTGCCGATGTGACGCATGAACTGATGGACTTGCTGCAACTATCCACCACGATCATAAAAAAAACATTTAACCCAACCGGGATCAATATTGGTCTCAATCTCGGCACTTCCGCTGGTGCTGGCATCCGTGAACATCTCCATTATCACATTGTTCCACGCTGGGACGGTGATTCTTCTTTCATGGCGACATTCGCAGATGTCCGGCTAATCTCTGAGCATCTTCAGAGTACTTATGCTAAATTGAAACCGAGTTTTGATACCCTGCCTCAGGGTGTGTAATAAGGAGTAGTCTATGCGTTTTATTAAGGTGCTTTTGCTAGTTGTTGTATTTTTCCTCTTTATGGTGTTCTTCCAGCAGAATACCGCAGAGCTGTCTCAGGCAATTACCCTGAAAATTGATCTGCTGTACCACTCCTGGGAAACCATTCCTCTTCCTATTTACTTCCTCATTCTTGGCGCTTTTGTTTTTGGTGCCTTCGCAGTTACCTTCTTCTTCATTCTTGAACGTGTGCGTCTTGGTTCCGCCGTACGTAAGGCTCGCCGTCAGATCAAAAAACTTGAAAAAGAAGTAAATGCACTCCGCACTAACCCTCTTGATGAGAAAGCAAATCTGCCTGAGATTGAACCAGAATCTGAAGGTACTCCGGAAAAAGCCACAGAGGCGTAAGCGTAACTTACGGAGGGCAGCTAATGTCCATGCTGAGTCGACTGATTCCTGCGAAGCGGAAACCTGTTCTTACTGCACTTGAAACACCGCATGGCGAGCGTGATACCAAAGAAACGATTGCCGAACTGTCCCGTGCAGTCCGAAATGATCCCGATGCCGTCGAGATCTACATTGCCCTTGGCAACCTTTACCGTGCTCAAGGTGATATTGAACGTGCCGTGCAATTGCGAAACAACCTGATAGCACGCCCCGGACTTGATCAAGAATTTCGTGTTCGAGCTTTCCTTGAGCTCGGACATGATTACCGCCGTGGCGGCTTCATGGACAGAGCACTGCAATCCTTTGAGCGTGCAAGAAAAATTGCCGGTGATACGGAAGAAATCCTTCAATCGCTTGCAGTGCTGTATGCAGAAGTGGGTAACTTTCTGGATGCATCAAGCTTGTACGGCAAACTTGGTCACAGAATCGGCCAGTCGCACTACATGGTGATGCACGGTGACGAGTTTCTCGCAAATGGAAACCCTAGTGATGCGAAGAAAGCGTATTCAAAAGCTCTTCGTATCTACAAAGGCTCAGTCGAAGCCTGGATTGCCAAGTTCACTCTTGCTGCACAAAGCTGTGAGCTGCGTAAGTGCAATTCCATACTCAAGGACGGGCTTGCGCACATTACTCCAAGCATGCGCTTTTTAATGCTGGAACATATTTATGCTTCGTTAGAAAATTACGCAGCATCTTGTGGCGAAGACTTTGTCACTGGTATTTGCAAAATGGTGACAGAGGTACTCGATACACAAGAGCCGGATATCATCCTGCAGTATTATTGCGCACGCTTCCATCTTCAGGCTGGAAATATCGAAGAAGCTAATGCATGGCTTGCCAAAACTATGGTGCTCAACCCGAACTTTTGGGCAGCACGGATGGAATTGCTCAGCCTTGCAATGAATGAACAGCCATTGTCACCTGTTTTCAAAACGCAGCTTGGCTTCTTTGTAAATCAAATCGACAATGTTAAACGCTTTGTCTGCAGCCATTGCGGCATCAGACGACTTGAAACATTCTACAGCTGCCCGAAATGCCGAAACTGGCACACTGCAGCGTTCAGAATTCATCTTCAGGACTAATTTTTTCTGAAGATACTGTATACCTTGTTTCAGAATATGGCGTTGTCTTTTGGCAACGCCATTTTTTACCTTATACAGACTGAATACGATCAGGCATCCTGCCGCCGGTTATACAAACAATCTGACACCTTAATATATAATGACTGCAAACCGCCCCACAAAGCTGACTCCTATGATGGAGCAGTACCTTCATATCAAAGACCAGTATCCCCACTGCCTTCTGTTTTACAGAATGGGGGATTTTTATGAACTTTTCTTTGAAGATGCTGAAGTAGCAGCACGTGATCTTCAGATTACGCTTACCAGCAGAAGCAGCTCGAACTCAGAGTTTCGCATCCCTATGTGCGGTGTGCCGTACCATGCCGTAGAGACCTACCTTCCCAAGCTCCTCGCCAAGGGACACAACGTGGCAATATGCGAGCAGGTAGAAGACCCGAGAGAGGCAAAGGGGCTGGTAAAGCGTGAAGTAAAACGTATTTTAACCCCGGGTACTGTCGTTGAAGATGTTAACCTTGTAGCCAAGGGACATAACTTCCTCGGCGCTCTTTGCTGGGATGCTAAAGCAAACAGCGGTGCTCTTGCATGGGTAGACTACTCAACTGGCGACTGGTCTGGCATGCAGCTCAAAAAACAGGCAGACCTTTGGCAGTGGGCGCAAAAGATGACTCCTCGCGAGCTCATTATTCCAGATGACATTACCCCACCGCCCTCTTTTGCGCTAAACGAGACCATTGTACTCAGCAAGCCTGCAAAAGCTTTTTTTGATACAAAACGCAGCTCAGAAAAAATTTTAGAATCACAGAACATTGCAGACCTTGCTGTTCTTGGACTTGAAAAAAGCAATGAACTGGTGCGCTCCTGCGGTGCCCTTCTTACATACCTGAAGCAAACCCAAAAAAGTGATCTGACGCACCTTTCACGCTTTAAGCCGTTGAACCTGTCAAAACATCTTATTCTCGATGATATTACAGAACGTAACCTTGAACTTTTCAGAACTCTCGATGGCAGAAAAGGTCTTGGTACGCTCTGGCAGGTCTTAGATCATACCTTGACTCCTATGGGGGGGCGTCTGCTTGCGGAACGCATGCGCCATCCATGGCGGGACCCTGCCCCTATTCTGGAAACGCAAAATGCTGTTGCATATTTCTTTGAACATGACAGCCTGCGCAGCGAAATTCGCTCCGCTCTTGATCTTGTATATGATCTGGAACGCCTGAGTACCCGTATTCAGTTAAACCGCGCTGCTCCAAAAGATTTTGTAGCATTACGTCAAAGCATAGGCACACTGCCTGTTGTGCGTGGCGTGCTGGAGGCAGTAGAAACGGACTCCCAGTATACGACCATGGATGAAGAGCAACAACTTACGCTCCCGCCATGGCTCAGTAATGTGCTTAAGCACTGGGACGACCTTGCTGACTACCACGAGCTTTTAGAAAAAGCCTTTGTAGACAATCCTCCGCACCTGATAACCGAAGGCGGTTTGTTTAAACACGGGTTCCATGACGAGCTTAATGAGCTTATCGAATTAAGTGAACATGGAGAGTCAAAACTTGAAGAATTACTTCAGGAAGAGCAAAAAGCCACCGGCATCCAGAAGATGAAGCTCAAGTACAACCGTGTATTTGGCTATTTCTTCGATGTGCCTAAAGGCTCTGTTGCCGATGTGCCTGAATATTTTGTTCGTCGTCAGACACTAGCCAACTCCGAGCGGTACACAACGCCAAAGCTAAAAGAGTTGGAAGAAAAGCTTCTCGCAGCAACAGATAAGAGAAAGAGTCTGGAATATAAACTGTTCCAGAAGATGCGTGACACCATGGCAGAAGCCCGTTCACGCCTGCTGTTTATGGCCGATCTTCTGGCAGGACTGGACTACTGGCAAAGTCTTGCGGAAGCGGCACGCAAATGGAACTGGGCACGTCCGGCACTGCACAGTGAAACACATATTTCTATCAAAGATGGACGCCATCCTGTTGTTGAGGCAGTTCAGGGAAGTTCTAATTTTATTCCAAACGACCTGCGCGTAGATAACAAACGAAAGCTTCTCCTTATTACCGGCCCGAACATGGCTGGTAAATCTACAGTGCTCAGACAGATGGCTATCATTTGTATCATGGCACAAATGGGATCTTTTGTTCCTGCGCGTGAAGCAAATATCGGTATTGCTGACAGGGTGTTCTCCAGAGTCGGTGCCTCAGACAACCTTGCTCAAGGTCAATCAACCTTTATGGTTGAAATGATGGAAACAGCCCGAATACTCCGGCAGGCTACAAAACGCAGCCTGATTATTCTTGATGAAATCGGACGCGGGACATCGACCTTTGACGGCCTTTCATTAGCATGGGCTGTTGTTGAAGAGCTTTGCAGAAAGTCTGAAGGAATCCGTACCTTATTTGCCACTCACTATCATGAGTTGACTGCACTGGAAGGAAAGATCGTCGGCGTTCATAATATGAACATTGCCATCAAAGAATGGGGAGGCGAAATTGTCTTTTTACGCCGCCTTGTTCCGGGGCCTTCTGACAGAAGTTACGGTATTGAAGTAGCCAATCTTGCTGGTGTACCTGCTAACGTTGTAAAAAGAGCAAAGGAAATTCTGGCACTGCTCGAAAGTAATTCCCAAGGTTCAAGTCAAACGCAGACTGCTGCAGCAATAACCAGCTTACTTCCGGGTATTCCAGAAGCACCGGTAAAGAAAAAACCGGCAAAAACACCACCGGTAAATACAGAGCCGATAGATCACCCTCTGGTGACAGCTCTTAAAGACCTTGATACTGATAATATCACTCCAATGGATGCTTTAAAACAACTTACAGAGTGGAAACTCTTGTGGGGAGAAAGAAATGACGCCGAATAAGCGCCTTATATGTATTACAGCTGCCTCTATTTTGCTGATGGCTTTGACAGCATGCGGCTTTAAAAGTGACCCGACGCCAGCCAGTACTTCAGATAATTTTAGATGGGCTTCAATTAAAACATCTGTACAGCCTCCATGTATTAATGTCACCGGTGACATTAATGGCAACGTGACCAATGTTGACGAAGTGCTTATTGAACTTCAAAAAGCTGGTGAAGAAGCTGACTGCCCGACCTGTCCATTCAAATCTGATGAAGAATTTGTATTTACCCCGGGTGAACTGGGTCTCATCAGTAACAGTG
Source organism: Halodesulfovibrio spirochaetisodalis (assembly GCF_001672295.1). Classification (GTDB taxonomy): domain Bacteria; phylum Desulfobacterota; class Desulfovibrionia; order Desulfovibrionales; family Desulfovibrionaceae; genus Halodesulfovibrio; species Halodesulfovibrio spirochaetisodalis. Next base: position 25,011 of record NZ_JXMS01000038.1, read on the forward strand.
GTAGATTTGACACCAGTATTTGTCCGACTGAAATATCCTCTCTTTACCGAATGAAAGTTACTGCTAAAAGTAAATACTTCGGAATGCCTGACGCAGTCAGCAAAGAGTACTTTGTTGAAATGCCGTAAACAGATTGAACAGATAGTTATGCAGCGGTATACCCCCGATCGCATACTTACGCGCCCCTTTTTTAAAGGGGCGCTTTTTTGTCACAAACTGCATTTGCACTTTTTTTCGTTGTGCTTCCCGCGCGGTATGTTTATAAATATAAACATCGATACGGCAAGATTATTTATTCAATATACAGAGAGAACTATGATCGACTTCTACACTTTTTTTCAACGTGTTCAACAAGCAACAGATATTGCGACACAGCACGACCTTGCCAATGCCTTAGGAGTTAACCGCTCAGCCATTACGCAGGCAAAACGAAGAAATTCTATTCCACAAAAGTGGGTTCTGGCTCTATCCCGCTCCTTTTGTTTATCTGTAGACTGGCTTGAATTCGGAGAAGGCGCTCCAGAAGCACAGCCACTTCCACAGTCTCAGGGCACAACTTCATTTACTGTCCCTAAAGTGCTCGCCACTCTCTGTGCAGGTGACGGCTCTTTTGAAGTTGAAGCAACTCCGGTGGAAGAGCACATCTTCAAAGAATCGTGGCTGGCACAAAAAGGCACTCCGTCTGCAATGGTACTCATGGATGTCATTGGGGACAGTATGGAGCCTTTCATCTGTCAGGGAGACACTGTTCTTGTTGACCAATCCCAGACCACCATCAGACCGGACATTATCTATGCTGTTGGATTTGATGACTCCATCATGGTAAAGCGAGTTGCGGCGGGGCCTGATAAAGTCACACTTATGAGTGATAACCCTGCCTATTCTCCAGTTGAAATCCAAGGAGACGAGCTACTCTCCTTTCGTGTCATAGGACGAGTTGTCTGGTCTGCAAGAGACTATTAATATTTACGTTTCCGGACAAAGGAAGCCTGCTTCCTTCAAATACTATTCTCGCTCCGCTCGATGTTTACCATCTAAGCCAGTTGTACTGGCTTTTACTCGGCACCGCCTGTTAACTTTTATAAACAATGAGGTTGTCATGCAAAAAAGATTCTGCACATGTGGTTTTGTACTTCTGGTTGACTATGTAAAATGTTCCGGCGCATGGACATACACCCTACTTGATGCAAACAAACGCAGCCCCCACATTGTATGTCCTCATTGTCACAAGCCACTCCATATTGACGCATTGCGTTAAAAAAGTGAGTGCATGGTGCAAACGTTCTGAAATATCACTGAAAATAAAATATTGTTAGCGTAAAATCATACCTTAGCGATTTTTTGAATAATTAGTATTTAATTTCAGCACAATAAGCATAGCAAAAGTTTACCAGCAAACTTTATCGTGCTAAAAATGACCGCTAACTTCCGCCAAATATAAAATAAATTAATTTTTTGCTTGACGGAATCAGCACTCCTCACTATACACGCTCTTGTTGCTGCTGCTGGGACGTAGCCAAGTTGGTAAGGCATCGGGTTTTGGTCCCGACATCCGCGGGTTCGAGTCCTGCCGTCCCAGCCAATCAACAGCTCTATCTTGATAGTTCAAGATAAAAAAAGC
>NZ_JXMS01000039.1 GCF_001672295.1 Halodesulfovibrio spirochaetisodalis
ATAGGTTTCTTCCCTCTTGACAGGAGTTTACGATCCGAAAACCTTCATCCTCCACGCGGCGTCGCTGCGTCAGACTTTCGTCCATTGCGCAATATTCCCCACTGCTGCCTCCCGTAGGAGTCTGGGCCGTGTTCCAGTCCCAGTGTGGCAGGCCACCCTCTCAGGCCTGCTATTCATCGTTGCCACGGTAGGCCGTTACCCCACCGTCTAGCTAATGAAACGCGGACTCATCTACTGGCGAGAGCTTTCAAGAAGAGGCCCCCTTTCCCGTTACCAGCGTATACGGTATTAGCAGTCGTTTCCAACTGTTGTCCCGTACCAGTAGGTAGATAATCCACGCGTTACTCACCCGTGCGCCACTCTACTCATCTCCGAAGAGACTTTCGCGTTCGACTTGCATGTGTTAGGCACGCCGCCAGCGTTCAATCTGAGCCAGAATCAAACTCTCCAGTTTAATAATTCTGTATTGTGACATCCACTGCATAAGCAGCAGATGACGCTAGCTGATCTCTAAATCAATCCGATTCGCTATTTAATTGTCAAAGAGCTTTTAACAAGCTCCGCTCGGCGTTTGGTGCCTCGCGTCGAGTTGGCGTTTATGCCACCCTGCCGCTAAGCTGTCAACAACTTTTTGAAAATTTATTTTCTCAAGCTGTCCGACAAACCCTTGTCTCGCGGCGTGGAGGGAGTGTCTATGCTTTCCTCTTTCCGCTGTCAAACTCTTTTTGAAAGTTTTTTAAAAAACTTTTTTCGAAGCGTCTGACGACTCAGGTTTTACCGATCTGGAAATGAACTGCCCCGCTTTGGAAAACTGCTTTTCCGCAGCGAGGAAGGCGGTTCTATGGTTTTTGACCTCCTTCGTCAACACCTTTTTTAATTTTTCTGCATTCTTTTTTCCACAACGTGACGGATGGTTAGACCAATTTCTGCAAAACCGTTGAGGCTCAGTACTTTTCCCCCAACGCCCTCTACCCAATATAAAAAAAGCATTTCATGAAGAAATGCCTTTGCCTTCTCTTCATGCGCCCCATCTCTAATACCGTAAAACAGAAATGTGTACTAACCAGCACCTTACGAATCCTAAGGAGTAGCTTTCTCTATGCAGTACCCTTTTCAGAAGGTGACAAACCATTTTTTCAAGAAAAAACGCCCTATATACTGTTGGCTGAGCGCAGTCATAGCTCTCGTTCTTATTGTTTTTTCCACAATATTCATTTGCACCAGCTATTACATGCAAGCGTCATATTACTATCAGGACTTCATTAAAAAGGGGATTGAAGAGTCTAAACTGCTCAGTATGCATTTAAATAATGAAATTGAAGAGCGCCAGATCATTGTCCAATACCTTTCTCAGGACAACAACCTTCTCAGCGCATTAGCAATGGATGATGAGCAGCGCATATTGAAGTGGATAAGCTCCATACGCAAATTTGATAACCAGCAAGTTTACTTTGTGCAGTCGGTCAAATCAAACAAGATATTTTCCTTTGGACAGACTACAACCGATGTCAAAGCAGTCCTGCGGCATTCTCTGGCATCCCCCAGCTTCTCCATATACAGGGGGACGTCAGGACAATACTTAATCTGTGTCACACATGCTCTGCGAGTTGAAGGAGCCATTGTCGGAATTCTTGGAAACATCTTTTCTTTTAATTCATTCACTAAATCAGTTGATTTTGACACAGACTCCTACAGCATCCTGATTCAGGAAAATAATAACTTCACTGACATGCTTACAGGAACAAGGATTACGGACTCCATCACGTTGCTTCAAAACGCCATGCAGACCATGCCACTTTCCTGCCTGTTTAAAGATAAGCACATTGTTATCCCCATTGGGATGAACCGCCTGTATCTCCATGCCTATACCTGCCTGCTATCTCCAAATCTCACTGACTCATTTCTCACATGGATTATGATTTGTCTGCCAAGCTGTATTATTGCTTTTTGGTTTGCCTTGGCCATTGCTAAACGGGGAACCCGATCACTGCTTGGCCTTACCCAGTTCACCGGCAATTCAAAAAAAGACAGACAGCACATGGTGGAGCTTGTAGAATCCACCTCTATTCAAGAGATACAGAGCGGAGCAAAGCACGTCATCAATTTCTGCGATTCACTCATTCAAAGTGAGGAGTATAAACGACACACAGCGCTATTCGAAGCATGCACAACTGCTTTTATCATCTGCGACCTTGAGGGAGTCATTCTTGAATGGAATGACGAACTGACAACACTGCTAGGTGGATCAAAAAAGAATCTGTTCGGACTCTCCGTAAAAGAGATCTTTGCATCCGTAGACCAATTACGCGTTATCACCGGCATGGCTCACGTCCGGCAATCTATCAACAATACAATGGAAACAAATAGCGTTTTCCAAGCACGCCTGCGACTCAATTCTGTACGAAAACGCTCACAGCATGTTGAAACTGTCATAAAACACCTACGGTATGCCGAACATTCTACCCTCGTCTTTATGCTCACCAACATCACAAAACATGTGCTGACAGAACAGGGACTGCAAAGAGCAAAGAACTCTGCTGAACGAATGACAAAAGAACGTCACCACTTCTACATGGGGTTAACCCAGGAAATAGAGCCGCTTGCCGAAGCACTGAGCCAGTCCCTTATTCTACTCAGTGAAACCCAGCCTTCCACAACACAGCAAAGGCACATGGAAAACCTGCAGTTTCATAATGAACTGCTTTCCGAGCTTATCTCCAACATCAGAGACTTCGCTATGCTGGAAACAGGTAACATGTTCTTTGAACGAACTACGTTTGAACTGGAAACGCTCCTCAAGCAAGTACATGCCTCCACTCACTCCCGTGCAATCCAGATGCAATCAGACATCTGTATTTACCTCGACCCTGCAGTCCCTCAAGAAGCCTGGTTTGACTTCTCAAAATCTCTTAGAATTCTTAGTAATCTAGTAAACATAGCTGCTAAAAGGGTGCACGGCGGAACAGTCACCCTGACTGTCACAGCAGGGGAAGTCTTAAACGGTCGTGTAAAAGTACTCTTTGAAGCATGCGGACAGAAGACTTCTCACGAAGATAACCCAGACATGCTGGAGAGCGGCACGCTGCCTCAGCCTGAATACTATGGAGAAAAGGGACAACAGCTTACCTTGGCGATTATTGAACGCATGATAAAAATGTTTTCCATTGATCTGGTGCAGCACGTTACCACTTCGGAAGCACATGTCTTCGCCCTTGAAGTTGGTCTTTCTCCACGCCAACCATTGCGGGAAGACCTGCATACTATTCTGGAAGGCCGTTCAATTCTGCTGACCTACTGCCAACACAACACCATCAATTTCATCGGAAAAGCTCTGAGCAGGCTTGGTGCAACCTGCACATTCTGTCCACTTGAAGAAGGGTATTGTGCCAAAGTGATTGAAGGGCAAGACAAATATGACGCCATAATAAGCTGTGACTGTGCATTCGAAGTCGTTTCAGAAGAAGAAATAAACAAATACTGTGAGATGCTGACAGCGACGCTGTACACAGTAACTCATTCCTACTGGGAACCGACATACATGCATCCAAAGATTGAGGCCCTTCGCAAGCCTGTAATGGTAAACGAACTGCTTGCAAGATTATGTAAAAAGCTACTTCCGACTGTGGAGCACTATACCGTCGCGGATGAAGCATACAGTCCGGACATGGTACTTATTATCGCTCCCAAATCGCCTAACAGCACCCAATTGCAACGCCACCTGCACCAGCAAGGATACGTTACGGCACAAGTTGAAGATGTATCGAAAGGCGTTGATGCCCGCCAGCTGTACCAGCCCGAAATTATCTTACTCAACACGGGGCTAATCACACTGGATAGTTTCTGGTTCATGAAAAAATTACGAGAAATGGAAAAGGCTGAAAAACTGAAGCCATCACGGGTCATTTTATTTATCAGCCAAGAACACGCGCTACATAATCAATACGTTGACCCATATACCCTGACCCTTGAAGCGGGTATCGAGTACAACGAAATTATACGCCATATGGATGCGCTGAAAGATAAAAAAGGCAGCAACAACGTTGCATAACAAACAAAAAAGCCCGCACAGTTGTGCGGGCTTTTATTTATCTCTTTTTCTTCTTTTTCTTTGGAAAACTACGCTTGGAGTGACTGGAACGGAACTTAAGCCTGATTGGCGCATGCGCAATTTTAAAAGACTTACGAACAGCTTTTTCCAGATACCGGATATAGTGTTCTTTAAGACGCTCATGGTCGTTACAGAAAAATACAAATGTCGGAGGCAGTGTCTCTGCCTGCGTCATGTAGAAAAACTTCGGACGTACTCGCTTAACAACAGGTGGCTGGTGCTTGGTAACAACTTCTTCCAGCGTGCGGTTAAGCATGCTTGTTGGAATACGGACAGCACACTCCTGCCAGATCTGTTCTGCAAGTGGGAGAATCTGTTTCAGCCCCATACGTGTATGCGCAGAAACATGAATAACCGGAACATGTCCGCAGTACGCGAGCTCATGCTGGTATTGCTTACGCACTTCCTGCATCTGCTTAGGCTCAACAAGATCTGTTTTGTTGATGAGCACCATAAACGGAGTTTTACGCTCATCAAGAAGCTTCAGCAGACGTTTATCCTGTGAAGTAACACCTTCCTGTCCGTCAATCACAAGCAATGTCACGTTTGCTTTTGTACTGGACTTAATGGAAGAGTTTACAGAGTAGCGCTCAACAGTGTCTGTAATCTTAGTACGTCTGCGGATACCTGCGGTGTCTACAAACGTATACAGCTTCTCATTAATCTCATAGGTAATATCAACAGAGTCACGGGTTGTTCCCGCAACATCTGAAACAATCATGCGCTGCGACTTGGTCAGTGCGTTAATAAGGGAAGATTTACCCGCATTCGGACGACCGAGCATTGCGATCTTCAGACCAAGCTGCTTGTATTCATCAGGAGCTGCAAACTCCTCATCTTCCTCTTGCGGAAGCATATCGCGAAGCATCATCTCAAATGTACGCATCTGGAAACCGTGTTCGCCGGAAATAGCGACCATCGGGAAACCAAGCTCATGAAACTCTGCTGTGTACTCTTCTTCCAGTTCAGCACCATCTACCTTGTTCACAGCCAATAAAACAGGCAAGCCAGTTTTACGTGCATATGTCGCAAGGCGGCGGTCAAATGGAAGCAGTCCGTCGCGACCATCCACAACAAGACAAAGGGCTGCACACTCTTCAATAGCTTCGGTTACACCGCGCAGAATTTCTTCTTCAAAGCCGCGGAGTTCGTTTGGCCCCTGTGCGGCGGTAATCTGGTTTTCATCCAGAGTTACACCACCGGTGTCAATAATGGTCCATTCATCACCGTCACGGCGTACAAAGCCTTCCATACGGTCACGGGTCACGCCCGGACGGTCATGCGTAATAGCGCGGTTGCTACGAATGAGTCTGTTAAACAGAGTGGACTTACCCACATTTGGGCGTCCGATAAGTGCGATTTTAGCAGTCATGATTGTTTCCGAAAATATAAGATAGCGGAAGATAACTCCGCCTGCATACTTGGTATTCAAAATTAAGCAGACAATGACAGAAGTCTGCGGAAGGTAGTGCCTTCAATCTATAGAATACACAAGAAGGCAAGAGGCAATACCTTAATAGTTTGCAGTATGCAAGTCAGCTCATAGCAAACTTCCCCGCAATATAAAACATCATACGGAGAAAAATAGCCCGCGGGTTGATTTTCTGACCTCACCTCATCTACAGTCTCATGATAATCACTGCGGAGGAAGACCCATGAAAAAGCTGCTATCCACAAAAGAAGTTGCACAGTACCTTGGTGTAAATGAAAAGATGATCTACACGCTTATCTCAGAAAAACAATTGCCAGCAACCAAAGCTACTGGAAAATGGCTGTTTCCGGCACATCTTGTGGAACAGTGGGTAGAATCCCGAACAGTTAATTTTCCTGAATATACTCCTGCTCCTTCCTCCATGGAGCAAACGCTCATCATTGCCGGAAGCAATGACATGCTCATTGATTACGTTATGAAGATGTATATGCAGGAGCATGACGGCGCCTATGCAGCATTTTGCAACTTAGGAAGTCTGGGAGGAATTCGTGCAGTACACGCAGGTGCGGCACATATAGCCACCAGCCACCTCATGGACAGGGATGAAAGCGACTACAATTTCTCCTTCACTGAAAATGAGATGCAGGAACCGCCCGCCGTGGTGAATGTCTGCTTCAGAGAGCAGGGATACATTGTTGCCAAAGGTAATCCCAAAAAGCTTACCGGAACCAAAAGCATTGCTGCAGGCAACGTAACCGTTGTGAACCGTCCTGAAGGAACAGGTACACGGCTACTGTTTGATGCCGAGCTTGCAGCAGCAGGTGCAGAAAGCAAGATTATTCCCGGCTACGATAACTGCGTTGCCCGCCATATTGATGTCGGCTTTGAAGTACTCAACGGTACTGCTGATGCAGGACTTGGAATCCGTGCGGTTGCTCAGGCGCTTAACCTAGATTTTATCCCCGTACAGTGGGAACGATACGATCTTATTATCCCAAAATCGCAATACTTTGAAAAAAGTATTCAGAATTTCATCAGCCTGCTTCGTCATCCAAACGTTATTGCCTATGCAGAAAAACTTGGCGGATACGATCTGCAGCGTTCTACAAACGTATTGTATCCCGGAGAAACAAATACCCCGGGATAATTTATAGAACCACGTTTTTATCTATGGATTTCAGCTGGATTGTTGATTTGCGCATTTATAAGCTCATTCATTTCATGAGCATATACCTCGCTGTTAACAGCGAGTAATTCTGAAACATTGCGTAAGGCATGCTGGAAATCTTTATCTGAACCAGACGCTGAAAACGTGCGTGCAGAATTATCCAGACGCTGCAAGAAACGAGTACGACTGAGCCCTTTTTCTGCCAGTATACCTAAGGACTTTGCTTTATCGAGCATTTCTGCGGCTTCCGTCCTCACTTGGCTGTCCGGCTCTTTCATCCCCAGCAGCAGTCGTTTAAATTCTGTTTCATGCCGAGTGGTAAACTCTTTCCAGCGACTATCGGCCTTATCCATATTTTTAAACGAAGTGTACCTGCTTTTAATATAGTGGAGTGTTTCTGTGCCTAGTTGTATTGCTTTTTGCGAACTGCCAGCAACACCAAGTTCCAATTTAGGCTTCACAGAAATTCCCGGCCCTACAGAAATGCCTTTAGACGGTTCGGCATGATAATCCGTATCTTGCATCACCCCAAGATATCCCATACGCCACTTGTCATTCTGGTTAATCAAATTCAGATCAAAACGAACCTTTTCCTTACTCTTGAGGTCACCTGCCTGCTCTGCCAAGTTAGCAAGGTGAATTGCAATATCTTCCGCCTGAACAGGTTTGCCACCTACTGTAGCCACTCCCATTTCCTGTGCAAGTTCTGAAATAGATATTCCATGTTTTGCCAAAAACTGGGTATCCAATGCTGTAACAAATGATTCTCTAATACTTCCAAAGGGAACAGTAACTTCTATCTGGTTAGTGACTCCGTCTCTGTCAGGACTCAAATCTTCTTTCATTGTTCTGGTAGACGCTACTGTAAAGCTATGGGTGGATTTAGGGATTGAAATCACAGCCTCATCTTTATGCATTGAGATTTTCGCATTTGTTTCATCTACATGCTGTAATAATGCATTATTCTTTTCACTATGCGGAATAAACATTCCCGGATTAATCACTTTTGAACGCAAACTTTCAAGTGCATGCAATGCGTCCCTGCCCTGATTTACATCAAGCAATGGCTGTAGCTGACCAAGCGATTCAGATAAAAACAAAGCTGCTCTCATGTACTCAGCACGACCACTTGCTCCCTTAGCCTGTTCCATTGAATGTTTCAGTTCGCGCAACCCGTCTTGCACAGAAGCATCTTTGCTCTGAGTAAGTTCACTGTCCTGCAAGTTAACCACATGGGTATACATTTCTAACGCGGCCAACTCACTTTCAGCGATATTGCTACAAAAATAAGCAACATCCTGCTGGAGTTCTGCCCGTGTCAGCTCCAGATAGTTCTGAACATGTGCATTGGTTTGCTGCCCCAGCATTGAATCCATTTCTTTAAAATGGGTCAGATAGTCGTTTACTTTATCCCGTACTGAACCATACACATCAGACTCACCTTCCGTTATAAAATACGACTCCTTTGCCTGCTGAATTGTTTCCGGATGCGATTTCACATGTGCCTGTAATGCTCTCGGAAGCTTCACCGTCACATGAGAAACTGAATCTGTTGTTTTATTACCAGCAACAGCCAATGTATCTACGTACATGCGCACATGGCTTTCAGCCGGCATTTTCTTGGAAAATTCAGCCGATGATAACGTGGTTCTTGATGTTAATATGCCCTGCTGAGCCAACCGATCATAAACAACATCCCGATCTGCAGCTCTTGCAGCCATGCCCTTCTGATGTTCCTGAACCAGTTGCGTCCCTTTATGATTCCCTAAAGAAAGTGGTAATAACACCGCATAAAGATCATTTGCATGAAAATCTATCAACTCGTCGACGTTAGCATATGTACGGACAGTTGATTGCACAGCTTTTGAATCCGCAACTGCCCGGGCAAGCTTTTTATCACCTGCATACAGTATCAGCCCACCGGATGCGCCTTTCTCCTCATTGATTCCATACCCGTCATTAGAGAAACTCACATCATAGCCAACACGCAATTCAGCCCCGCCAAATTCGAGTAAATCGGCAAATCCACCGGATACACCAAGAGCAAAACCTACATGTGCTTTCTTAACAGCTCCATTATCATCAAGCCCTTTCAGCTGTTCACGTAACGTGCTTTTAAAATCTTCGCAGACTGAAACAAGAGCCTTCTCATTAACGCGGGCTCGCAAAACACTCAGTGTTTCACGTTGGTACTCTGTAACTTCCGGACCTTTCATAGACAGCAGACTATCCAGATCTGCCCGAATATCAGCCCACTCTGATGAACCATTGCTGCGAGAAATGCCACTTCGCAACTCGTCACACTTCCACACGAGGGCTTCCAACGCATTTTTACAACTGGGCTTATCAGAACTATCAGAAATTTTGGAACACAACCGACTTGCATACCGTTGAACCATTTCTGCAAACTGCGCGGAATCCTCCATAGAAACTTCACCTGATGCCATAGGGCCGTTGAGTAACGGAGGTGCTCCCTGATGCCTTGAAGACGCTAACGGATTACCAGTGGATCCTGCCAGCAACGCACGTAACTGATCATTAATCACCTTGCGGCGATTTCCCGATAATGGTTTATCCGCAAAAACCGCCTTTTCCACTGCTCGTTCAGCATAAAGACTGACATTTTTATTTGAGGTGTCTATGCCATGTTGTTCATAGAAGGTTTTAATCTGTTCACGCTTGCTGGCAACAAACTCATTTTTTTCCTTTTGAATGCGGCTATGAAGCAACCCTGCCGCCCCTTCCATCCTTTCCGCTCTTGATGGGGTAAATTTCTTATCATCCGCCGTTTCCAGAATATTTCTGGCTACCACCTTTGCCACCTGTTCGCCGTATTTCACATTAATATGCTGTACAAAGGCTTTTGCTTTTTTAAAGTCGGAGTCTGACATCCAACCGTCATTTTCTGCATCTTTTGCCAACAATGAAGGCATGGAAGCAGGTCGAATATTTCCTGTATTATTTGCCGTTATCTCACGTTCGCTCTTTGATGGCGTATTCCATACAGCAACCTGCTCGAGAGTTTTCTCAGACTTTGAACGCGGTGGAACCCATAACGGTTTCCCTGCCCTGTCTTTCCCGCCTGCCAGAGTACGGCCGTTCAGCGCTCCTTTCACTGGCGCTTTCTTAGAAATTTCTTTAGGTGATTCACCAACAGAGGGACCAGTTATTCTGACTGAATTACTTACACCTTTCATATACGACTCTCCTTGCAGGCGGCGGTAAAAATTGATTATGAAACCTGTAATATACTGATCACTCAATCAAAAAGTATTCCTAAACGCTCGGATGCCGATATTCGCCGTTTTTTTCTGCTTTTCACAAAAAAATAGCCTATTGAATTATACCGCCAATGTTGGCAGGTGCCACAGAACGTGGCAAAAGGATTGACGCAATAAAACTCGACCAGTAGATCACTATACTGTTACGGAGATATATATGCTAACATACCCAACTATAGACCCGACGGTCTTTTCTATCGGCCCTATCAGTGTGCACTGGTACGGCCTTATGTACCTTTTCGGATTTATTGCAGCATGGATGCTGGGCAGGTACCGCGCTTCCAAGCCGACGAATATCTGGACCGCTGAAATGGTTGATGACTTAGTGACATTCTGCGTGCTTGGCGTAGTGCTAGGTGGCAGGCTCGGCTATATACTTTTCTACGATCTGCCGTTCTACCTTTCAAACCCCGAGCAGTTATTTGCAATATGGAATGGCGGAATGTCGTTTCATGGCGGGTTGCTTGGTGTCATCATTTGCTTTGTACTTTTTGGCCGCAAACACAACATGACCCTTTTTGAGGTGGGTGACTTTTTTGCCCCTATGGTTCCCCCGGGATTGTTCTTCGGAAGAATCGGCAACTTCATCAATGGTGAGCTCTGGGGAAGAACAACAGATGCCCCTGTAGGTATGATCTTTCCCGGTGGTGGCCCGCTGCCGCGCCACCCTTCACAATTATACGAAGCAGCCCTTGAGGGCGTTCTCTTTTTTGTTATTCTATGGGGCTTTTCTGCTAAACCCCGACCAACCCGCGCAGTATCCGGTCTGTTTCTTATTTGCTACGCAACATTCCGTTTTACTGTCGAATTCTTCCGCGAGCCTGATGCACAATTAGGCTTTATTGCCTTTAACTGGCTGACCATGGGCATGCTATTATGTGTTCCTATGGTATTATTCGGAGTATATCTGCTTACCTTGGCATATAAACGAAACGAATATCCTACCGACAGAAAATAATAACGTTGCAAACAAGTTAAAGCCGTTCGCCCCATTGACAGCACGGTCTATTTGTCGCTATCCACGCATAGTAACAATAACAAGAATTTTTGCTTACAAAAATTCTCTTTAGCAACTGTTTTATTTGGAGGAATCATGGCTAAGGAAGAAGCCATTGAAGTTGATGGCGTTGTGCAGGAAGCGTTGCCGAACGCAATGTTTAAAGTAGAGTTGAGCAACGGACACGTCGTTCTTGCTCATATTTCCGGTAAAATGCGTAAGTTTTATATCCGCATTCTCCCCGGCGATACGGTTAAAGTGGAGCTTTCTCCATACGATCTTACCAGGGGGCGGATTGTATACCGCAATAAATAAACTTCTTGCCACTTCTCATACCATGCATTGTTTCCAGACATTGCACTACTACAGTCATGTATCTGTACTGTAATACGGTCAATATAGAGTTGTATTCCAAAGCGGTGTGCTTTTGCACACCGCTTTTTTTATGCTGTTTCACTGTAGCGTCACCAATAAAAATAACGATGCCACTGCATAAAATTGTTCACACAAACAATACCCTTCTCCTACATATACCACGTTCACAAAAGGATTATATTGTAATTTCGAGCGGATGCTTGCCACTATTTTGCTAAGGCTGTACAACGTTGTTCATAATTATACATAAAATAAAGGTGGAAGATAATACGATTTTGACCATTACAGAGTGAAAAATCTATCGATTGACAACTTGTACACTTCAGGAGGCCTGAATGGATACACAGCTAGAGGCGAAGATTGTTGAGCGTGGCAAAGAGTTCTTCACAAGCATCAGTGGCGAAGCACCGTCTATTTTCAATAAAGGATGGTGGACCGGTAAGGTTATGGACTGGGCAATGAAGAATGAAGACTTTAAAGTTCAACTCTTCCGTTTTGTAGACGTATTTCCGTATCTGAACACTTCGGAGTCATTGTCCCGTCATATTCGCGAATACTTCTCAGGTGATGACCATGAAGTCCCTTCGGTTCTTAAATGGGGTGCCGGTAAAGCCAGCTTTGGTGGTAAGCTTACTGCTAAAATTATGGAAAAAACCATACGCTCCAACATCGAGAACATGGGACGCCAGTTTATTGTCGGCCAGAACACCAAAGAAGCTGTCAAAGGGCTTGCCAAGCTGCGTAAAGAAGGATTCACCTTTACGGTAGACCTGCTTGGCGAGGCAACAGTAAGCGAAGAAGAAGCAGACGCCTATCGTGACGGCTACCTTGAAGTGCTTGATGCAATCGCAGAAGAACAGGCCAAATGGAAAGCCCATGCTGGAGCAGGCGGCGATTCAAACATGGACTGGGGCTTTACTCCGAAAGTCAATGTATCCATTAAGCCTTCCGCACTCTATTCTCAGGCAAAACCTGTCGACATTGAAGGCTCAGTACAGGGAATCTACAAACGCCTCGAACCTATCTATCGCAAGGTAATGGAAATGGGCGGCTTCCTGTGCATCGACATGGAGTCACTCAAATATCGCGAAATCACACTTGAGCTCTTCCGCCGTTTGCGCAGTGCCCAAGAGTTCCGTCATTACCCTCATCTTTCCATTGTATTGCAAGCCTACCTGCGCTGCACAGAGCACGACGCAGAACAGCTTGTAAACTGGGCACGAACAGAACAGCTTCCAATTGCCGTTCGTCTGGTAAAAGGCGCTTACTGGGACATGGAATCCGTACTGGCAAAACAAAACAACTGGGATTTCCCAGTATGGATGCACAAGCCTGAATCAGACATTGCGTTTGAACGGATCACTAAAATCCTGCTGAAAAACCACGACATAGTATACTTTGCCTGTGGTTCCCATAACATCCGCTCCATTGCCGCTACAATGGAGATGGCAAAAGCCATGAACGTCCCTGAAGAGCGGTACGAATTCCAAGTCCTCTACGGAATGGCAGAACCTGTGCGTAAAGGCCTTCTCAACGTTGCAGGCCGCGTACGTCTTTACTGCCCGTATGGTGATATTATCCCTGGCATGGCCTATCTTGTCCGTCGCCTGCTGGAAAACACTGCAAACGAATCCTTCCTGCGCCAGTCCTTTGCAGACGGAGCCGAAGTTGCCAGACTTCTAGAAAATCCAGAAATCACACTGAAGCGCGAGCTTGATGCACGTCCGGCACCGAAGCCGGAAACACTTGTGGACGGTCATCCACCATTTAAAAATGACGCAATGATCGATTTCACTATCCCTGAATGCCGCACCGCTTTCCCAGCAGCCATTGCGAAAATACGTGAAACTGCCGGTGGTCGAATTCCACTCTTTATCAACGGTAAAGACGTGCAGACAGATGATGTAATACCGACAACAAACCCAGCTGACTATTCCGAAAAGCTTGCAGATGTTTGTCAGGCAGGTACTGCTGAAATCGACGCTGCTCTCGAAGCTGCGGACACCGCATTTCAAACATGGCGCGACACTCCAGCCAAGGAACGCGCAGAATGCCTTATGCGCGCCGCTGAGCTGGCTCGTGAACGTCAATATGAACTTTCTGCATGGCAAGTACTGGAAATCGGTAAACAGTGGGATCAGGCATACCACGATGTGGGCGAAGGTATCGACTTCCTTGAATACTACGCACGCGAAATGCTGCGTCTGGATAAACCACGCAGAATGGGACGTGCCCCAGGTGAACATAACCAACTTTTCTACCAGCCCAAAGGTGTTGCAGCAGTTATCTCCCCGTGGAACTTCCCGTTTGCTATCGCCATAGGCATGTGCTCCGCTGCAATCGTCACAGGAAACCCTGTTGTATTCAAACCGGCCTCTATCGCCTCCAGAGTCGGCTACAACCTTGTTGAAATATTCCGAGAAGCAGGCTTACCGGACGGTGTATTCAACTACTGCCCGGGCAGAAGCTCCGTTATGGGTGACTACCTGATTGAACATCCGAAAGTATCCATGATCTGCTTCACAGGCTCTATGGAAGTAGGCTTGCGCATCCAGAATAAAGCCTCTGTAGTGCAGCCGGGTCAAATGCAATGCAAAAGGGTCATTGCAGAAATGGGCGGTAAAAACGCCATCATCATTGATGATGACGCTGACCTTGATGAAGCTGTACTGCACGTAATCTACTCCGCCTTCGCATTCCAAGGCCAAAAATGCTCCGCGTGTTCACGGGTCATCGTGCTCGATCCGATTTATGACCGTTTCATAGAACGCCTCGTACACGCATGCGGTGACATAAAAATTGGCCGTTCCGAAAATCCTGAAAACTACATGGGGCCTCTGGCAGATGTTTCCTGCCAAAAGACCGTGCTGGACTATATCAAAATAGCTGAAGAAGAAGGAACTATCCTCCTCAAACGCGAAGACATTCCAGCAGAAGGCGCATACGCTCCGCTCACTATCGTAGGAGATATCAAGCCAGAACACCGCATTGCACAAGAAGAGATATTCGGCCCTGTGCTTGCTGTCATGCGCGCTTCAACCTTTGATGAAGCACTTGATATAGCAAACGGTACCCGCTTTGCCCTTACAGGTGGCGTGTTCTCCCGTTCACCGGAGCATCTTGAACAAGCCCGCAGAGAATTCC
This sequence comes from Halodesulfovibrio spirochaetisodalis, assembly GCF_001672295.1. Lineage (GTDB taxonomy): Bacteria > Desulfobacterota > Desulfovibrionia > Desulfovibrionales > Desulfovibrionaceae > Halodesulfovibrio > Halodesulfovibrio spirochaetisodalis. Next base: position 14,506 of record NZ_JXMS01000039.1, read on the forward strand.
GCGTTGGTAACCTCTACCTCAACCGTAACAACACAGGCGCGCTCGTGGAGCGTCAGCCATTCGGCGGATTCAAAATGTCAGGCGTGGGCTCAAAAACAGGAGGCCCAGACTACCTTATCCAATTCCTCGATCCTCGTGTGGTCACAGAAAACACCATGCGACGCGGCTTTGCGCCTATCGAAGAGGATGATGACTGGATTTAACTAGGAAATATATTTGCCTCCGGCGGCTGGGGGAAACCCTTTTGGAAAAGGGTTATCCCCCAGACCCCCTTCCTAAAACTTTTACCTGCGAAAAAGCCCGTTAAATATGGCTCCACGCGGCTTATGCTCCACCACCTTTCAAAAAAATAAGGCTGCCCTTCATATGAAGGGCAGCCTTTTCGCTACAGAAAGTTAGCTGTTACGCGGCTTCCAACGCCGCAAGCAACGGACGAAGACGCGTATACTCGGGTCAAGGGGACGCGTCCCCTTGTGGGGGTGCAGGGGGCAACGCCCGCCTGCCCGTCGGAGACAAAAAACTCAAAAAAACAGCGCCGCAGGCTTTATTTTTTCTCAACTGTCGCGTCGTCCACCAGATACATAATATTACGATATGTAAGCCCTGAATGCAGGCTGAGTCCCACTTCACAGGTTCGGCTTGTTGAATATGCTTCGTCACAGTCTTCAACCTGCTTTGGTAGGTCTGCCAAAGCTGCCTTATTCAGTTCTGGGAATGAGAAACCTCGGTCGCCTGCAAATCCACAACAGTAGACATCGTCCGGAAGCACAACGTTCTCTGCGCACATATTTGCCAGTTCCACAAGTGGCTCTACCAGATTCATTTCACGCACGGTGCATGTCGGGTGAATGGCAACCTTACGCGGCAATTTCACGAAATCCAGTTTTTCAGGCAAACATTCAAGACAGAACCTAATCGGGTCATAGAGTGTGAGGCGTTTGTCCATGTAATCCAGCATACGGTGCAGACAAGGACTGGTATCACAGAGCACTGGGTATTTACCATTCTCAGAGATTTCCAGAAGAGCATCTGAAAGCTCTTTGGATTTTGCTTCACCTTGCGCTGTAAATCCTTTGGATGCAAACGCCTGTCCGCAACACAGATTCTGCATATCCTGCGGGAAGAGAACTTCATATCCTGCTTTCAACAGCAGCTGAACAGTTTTTTGCGGAATATCAGTTTTGTTTGTGTCATCCTTGGAAGGTCCCATAGTGCGGCTGATGCAACTTGGGAAGTACACAACCTTATCAGGATTCTTGTCATTCACTGGGACAGGACTAATAGGCTTTGCACTTGTCGGCATTTCTTTGTTCCACAATGGAATCTTCTTCAAAGAAACTACACGCAAAGCATGCGCTCCGGAATCCATAACACGGGTACCAAAGAGACGATGCGCAAGGCTTGCACCTTTGAGCGCAGTCTGCACCCCTTTAGCAACGGTACTGAAATTACGCCCAACCCAATCTGCTGTTGAGTTTGCAAACGATGACGCATGCTGTGAACGTAAATCTTTAATCATGTTTCCTGTGTTGATATCAACAGGACAACGGGTGTGACATAAGCCGTCTGTCGCACAGGTATCAATGGCCAGATAATTATATTCAGCCCACATCTTCTTCAGCTTATGCTGCTCCGAAGGAGAGTTTTGAAGTCTGTGCAGCTCGCGCAGACTGGTAATACGCTGGCGCGGTGTAAACGTAACGTTTGCTGATGGGCAAATAGGTTCACAAAAGCCACATTCAATACATTTATCCACGATATCATGTGCTGCCGGTAACGGCTTAAGTGCGGTTAAATGTGCACGCGGATCATCGTTAATAATAACACCCGGGTTAAGGAGGTTGTACGGATCAAGTAACTCTTTGATCTCGCGCATCAGCGTATGCGCCTTCTGCCCCCATTCCAGTTCAACAAACGGTGCCATGTTACGACCGGTACCGTGCTCAGCTTTAAGTGAACCTTTATATTCAGTGGCTACCATTTCACAGACATCATCCATAAATTCCTGATAGCGTTCTATTTCAGATGGAATGCCGAAATCCTGAGTAAATACAAAGTGCAGGTTCCCTTCAAGGGCATGACCGAACATAATCGCAAGATCGTAGTTGTACTTTTTAAGCAGCTCATCAAGACGAGCCACACCGTCGGCAAAGCTTTCAGGCGGGAACGCCACATCTTCAATAATAACGGTTGTACCTGTTTCACGCACAGCACCAACAGCAGGGAACAACCCTTTGCGTACTGCCCAGAACTGCGCACACTGAATAGGATCAAGACAGAATTCAACAGGCTCAAGTTTGGAGATATGATCAATGGAACCTACAATCTGCTTTATCTGCGCCTCCAGTTCAAACTGATCATTTGATGCAGTTTCAATAAGTAGCGATGTCGTTCCAGCCCCAATATTCCTGATGGAGTCCGGCATTCCCGGTTTGTCACTGACAGAACGAAGCGAACGTTCATCCATCAGCTCTACAGCAGATACCGGCTGTTTTTTAAGCTCCATTGTCGCCAAACAAGCGTCTTTCAATGAAGGGAACATAGCAAGCGTAGTTGCTTTGTACTTCGGCTCTACAACTGTCCGGTACGTGACTTCAGAAATAAACCCTAACGTGCCTTCAGAGCCAACCATTAAGTGCTGGAGAATCTCGTACGGGTCTTCAAAATCAACCAGTGCATTTAAGCTGTACCCGGTTGTGTTCTTGATTTTGAATTTCTTCGTAATGAGTTGCGACAGGTCGTCATCAGCCATCACGCGATTACGCAACGTGGCGAGCCCGTTAATAATCTCAGGATGCTTTTCCTCAAATTCTTTTTTACTGGCTTCACATGCTGTATCCAGCAATGTTCCGTCATACAAAGCCAACCGCATGCTATCGAGAGTTTTGTAACTGTTCTCTGCTACCCCACAGCACATACCGGAAGCGTTGTTTGCAACAATACCGCCAATTTTGGCGCTATCAATTGAAGCAGGGTCAGGCCCGATCTTTCTGCCGAAAGGAAGTAATGCTCTGTTGGCATGACTGCCTATCAATCCCGGTTGAACAATAAAGCGTGTAGCATTTTCTGTAATCCGGTAATTGCGCCATGCATCACCTATACGGACAAGAACCGAATCAGAAATTCCCTGACCGGATAGGCTGGTTCCAGCTGCACGGAACGTAACAGGCACTCTATGCGTGTCAGCAAGTTTTAGAATCTGCAGTACTTCGTCTTCAGACTCAGCATCCACAACCATCTTAGGGATAAGCCTGTAGAAACTTGCATCAGTTCCATACGCTAAAACCTGCAACGGGTCTTTATAGATACGTTCCTTAGGAATGTGAGAAAGTAACTCATTATAAAAGGCTGTATGCGAAGCTGTGTGCATTGTGCTTCTCCTGCTATTTAATCTGATGTGCCTAAAAAATATTCTAGCTACCTACGCTAAAAGATATCATTACTATTAAGAAAAATCATTACTTAAATAGATACTAAATGAAAAATCCATTCAACGCAAAAAAGCCTCCGAAATGTACGGAGGCTTTTTAGTTACGTGTATTTTTTTTAGAAAAAGGAAACCAAATTAATTGGAGTAAATAGTCAGGCTATCTCCAGGGCGCAGAATTGAACGCTTGCTTAACTGGTTCCAGCGAAGAATATCTTTATAAGACACACCGAACTTTTTCGCGATGGTCCAGACTGACTCGCCTCTTCGAACCTGATAGGCAACCATTTTACTACCTTTTTTCCCTGCCGTTTTCTTGGCAATGGTCTTGGTAGACTGGTTAGGGATATACAATTTGGTTCCGGCACGAAGGCTTTTAGCAGATCGCAATCCATTAGCAGATAACAAGGTTTTCACACTCACACCGGTTGCACGTGAAATATCATATAACGTGTCACCACGCTGAACAATATAGTTCCCGCGTTTTTGTGCAATAGCACGAGTTTTTGCGCGTGGACTGCGCCATGCGACCTGTGTTGAGTTGCTTCCCGGAATCATGAGACGCTGTCCCGGTCTCAAAAGATTGCTTCTGCGATTATTAACCTTCTTCAAAACAGCGACAGGTACACCATGTCTGCGACCAATGCGGTACCATGAATCACCACTGCGCACTTTGTAGGAAATCCAGCCCGCGTAAGGACGAGACTTGTCACTTTCAAGGAATGCAACAGCCTGCGGTGCTTTCTCAGCTGGAATATACACAGTGGCCTCGTAATCTGGTGGACTTACCTGACGACGAAACGCTGTATTCATATTGTAGAAAGTCTTCCAGTTCATGTTAAGATCGTTCGCAAGGGCAAGAAGGTCAGTGCCTCCTTTTACGGTAACAGGCGTAACTGTTTCACATGGAACTGTTTCGATTGGTTCAAAACCAAGTTTCTCAAGGTTACGCATGATTTTTACAACAGCAAGAAACTTAGGAACATAATGCTTTGTTTCTGTGCGCAGCCGTGCGCGGCGGCTTAATTTGTGGTTTTTCTGTGTTAATTCAAAAAAGCTTTCTGCGCCGGTTTTCTTCATAGCACGACCGATTTTACCTTCGCCTGCATTGTATGCAGCAATGGCAAGGTACCAATCCCCGAAGTCGTTATACAGCTTAAGAAGATAGTTAGCAGCGGCAGATGCAGATTTGTACGGATCACGGCGTTCATCAATCCACCAGTTTTGTTTCAAACCGTACTTTCTGCCTGTGTACGGCATAAACTGCCACACACCGGAAGCTCCGGCACGAGAGTATGCCTTTGCATTGAATCCACTTTCAACAAATGCCAGATAGACAATTTCTTCCGGCAGTCCTTTTTCTTTGAAAATCTCTGTCGCGTGCGGAAGCAGAGTTCCACACCGTGAAAGATAACGCTGGAATGTTTTACGGCCCCTATGCGTGAAATACTTGAAATATTTCTCAACAACCTTACGATCGCTGTCATCCATCTCAATATCAATATTAAGGCGGGTTTCAAGTGCTTCAATCTCTTCACTGGATAATGGCTCTGAATCATCTGCAGGCGGCACCTGAACATCCACAATTTCATCTGCCGGTTCGCCACTTATTTCAAGGTCAGCGAGATCTGAGACGACTATAGTCTCTTCAGGAACAAGAACAGGCAGTGTTGCAGTGTTCGTACTTGGCTTAGGTGCACACGCAGTAAGCAACGTGCATGCAAGACACGAGAGAAGTATCGTTCGAAAAGTCATTTTGTGAGTATCAGAGTTTTTCTGCATCTAATTTCCATTTAGCGGGGGTGTAGCTATTGCAAGACTGGTTTTAGACAGGTAGTTCACCCTTATAATGATATGCCACCTACCCTATACAAGAGTTCATGGCAATCACCAGTTTACAATAAATTCAACATCTAGTTATCGATTTTTTCAGGATATATAATTATGAGCGACAATTACAACGAAAACACCGATGGCATTCTTCCCGGAGTAAAACCGGTTCTTGAGCGCCTGACATCATCACCCGAGCAAGTCGACTCCGTGCTCATCCGAAAAGGAAAGCGTGGAGCTGACATCGCAACCATCACTGACGCATGCAAAAAAAACAAAATTCGTTTTACGTTTGTGCAAGATCAGTCTCTCGACAAGCTCTTTGATGGAAACCATCAGGGTGTTATTGCAAAAATATTTGAAGCCGGCTTTAAGTCTGAAGATGAAGTACTTGAAGAAGCACTTGAAGCAGAACTGCCGCTTGTTGTTGTTCTGGATCAGATTCAAGATCCCGGTAATGCAGGAACCCTTGCCCGTACCATTTACGGAATAGGTGCAGGCGGTATGATTGTTCCTAAGCATAATGCATCGTTTCTTGGTGCAGCAGCTGCGAAAGCATCTGCCGGTGCACTTGGAAAACTTGCCGTAGCAAAGGCAACCAATCTATCGCGCACATTGGAGCTCGCAAAAAAAATGGGCTACTTCGTTTATGGTGCAGAATACAAAGAGGGTGCAGAAAACTTATACAAAGCTAAGCTGCACACACCTGCTGTTCTTGTTCTTGGTAACGAAGAAAAGGGAATCCGTCCGAACGTAGCCAAACGACTTGATGTGTCCCTGTTTATCCCTATGGCGCACGGCTTTGATTCACTTAATGTTGCTCAAGCCGGAGCCATGATGCTTTCCCAATTCATTGCTGCAAATTGTGATTAATCTACAACACACTGTATTGTATAAGGATTATTTATGTACAATACACGAATGATTTTTCACAGCACATACATGCAGTAAAAAACACAATGAATGATTTTTCGCAAATCAGAATAGATATGAATGGAATACAGGAAAAGGTAGGGAAAAGTCAAAAGGTCGTCATTTTATGACGACCTTTTGGGTTTAATCTACTTGTTAACACTTTCCATGAGTGCCTTGGCTGGTGAGAACTTAACCACCTTACGAGCTGGAATGGTCATAGGCTGACCGGTCTGCGGGTTACGGCCGGTGCGTTCAGCACGATCATAAACAGAAAATGCACCAACATTAGGAAGGCGAACACCCTGTTCACTTACGACGCCTTTTGTCAGTACTTTACAAAATGCATCATACGCTTTCTCTGCGCTAACTTTAGTTTCAAAAACTTCCGGCAGGGTTTCCTTAAGAGCGACGACGAACTCAGCTTTCGTCAGCATGAGAGTTTCCTCCTTGCGAAATGGTTCTCCCCCTAGACAAGCCTTTGTAATGTATACCTTTGATTCTATGCAGATATAAGGCGTTTATGTCAATCATTTCCGATATAGAATTAAGCTAAAATCAGCATTTTTTATTATTATTTACAAAAAACCGCATTAGCCCCTGTTTTGCAGCGAACCAACACGGTTTTATAATTTTTTTGTTTTTGAAAATAACAATACGGTATTCTTACAAATAAGAGTTACTCACCCACCACAGTCTGTAAAAACACCTTTTCTACATATTACCGACAACTACATCTTTAACAAGCTCTGCAGCCACCTCGGCACCGTATTCATTCCAGTACACATCATCTGTCCACCAGATAAGCTCCTTACGCTGTCCCCATGCTCCTATAGCCTTAGCCTGAAGGTGCGGCGTTAAGTCGTACACTTTAAACGCATGATTAGCTTCCATGGCACGTAGTGCTACAAGCTTTGGAGATTCCGGAACTTCTGGAGCACCACCACCAACGAGTGAGGCGTACACACGCAATTTTGTCGGAATAAAAACAACTGTTTTAATTAGTCCCGCGCTGTCGCTCAAAGAAGCGAGCAGCTCCTCAAATTTCGGGTCAGCTTCATACGTTTCTGCAGTGGCCTCTTCTATATATGCCTTAGAGAATGCAAGATTACGGGCGCCAATAGGATATGTAACCACGCCTGCTTTATCAGCACTGTTAGCTAAGAAGCCGTCTCTGTATTCACGTAACAATCGGCCAAGTTCGTTATTACTCAAGTAACTGATAACGCGTTTAAGTGGATAGTGCACTTCTGTGCTGAACGGCTTAAAGTCTTCCCCTTCAAATAAAAAAAGAACACCATTTTTGACCAGTCCCTGCTCTTTCATCATTGTCAGAGCAAGAAGAGCCTGCTGGTCAATAGAACCGGGAGTAGCAATGTTATATGCCGCAATATTATGCTGTTCCTTCAAAATATCACTAATAAGCGCAGACTGAGTGTTGCCATTACCAACAACAAAACTTCCACCTATCAACAATACTTGCGGATCATTCACACCCTCGGAATTGCGAAGCCCGTTCTTGTCAGTTGCAAAAACGATCTCACGCTTAACCGGCTCGATGCGTGGATCAATACGCGCCAGTAAGCCGGCTTCCTGTTCCATTGTTACCTTTCTGTCAGGCGCAAAGGTATAAAACGCCATATCAGGATTATATTCAGCCAGGTACTGTTCAGGCGTAGCTGCATTCTTTTCCGCCAATCCACTCACGGCAACACCGCCCCACACAACAATGGTGGCCAATGCAAACGCACCTGTAATATACAATGCGTTATTCCCGCGCATGAACATACATGCCACAGCCCAGATTGCCAGTGCATACGCTACGATATGCACATCAAAAATGCCGTACACTGACAACGCAGCAGCAAAAACAATCGCACAAACAATACCAATCAAAATCTGTCTTACCATTCTTACCTTCCATGAGCTGAGTTTGGTTTTGCAACCAAGTTTAACCCTATGCGGTCACAGACTTTCCGTCAATTGGGTCATATATCTTCGGGTAAATCATCTTTTCGGCGTATAGCAAAATTGCTTTTACATCACTATATTGGAAGCTCAACCAATTTTATTTTAAGGCATTTTTTTGGTAAAAGAAGTACTAGTTGGTAACTTATCATTTTTATATGGTAACTTTGCGGTATTTATTATAGTAACTATTACCAATTAAAACTTCGTCTAAAATTAACATACAATATAAGAATAAGGTGTAAGCAGACATGGTCGAACAGCAAATTCCAGCTGATATTGAGGCTCTTGCAGTTAATGAAAACGCCGAAATCGTTTTGGCAAGACGTTACTACCGCAAAGATATTGACGGAAATCCCACAGAAGATGCCACACAACTATTCTGGCGCGTAGCTTCTGCCATTGCTGCGGAAGAAAGCAAATACGAAAAAACTACAGCTTCAACAGAAATACTGGCGAAAGACTTTTACTCCATGATGGCTAATATGGAATTTTTGCCAAACTCACCAACACTGATGAACGCAGGCACCCCCCTCGGCCAGCTAGCAGCGTGCTTTGTTCTCCCTGTAGGTGATTCGATTGAAGAAATTTTTGATGCAGTAAAACATGCAGCCATGATTCATAAGTCAGGCGGCGGCACTGGATTTTCCTTCTCAAGATTACGCCAGAAAGATTCACGTGTTGGTTCTACCGGCGGTGTTGCATCAGGTCCTGTATCATTCCTACGCATCTTTAATACAGCTACTGAGCAAATTAAGCAGGGTGGTACCCGCCGCGGTGCTAACATGGGTATTTTACGCATCGACCATCCTGACATCATGGAATTCATTCGCGCCAAAGAACGTGAAGGTGAATTTAATAACTTCAACTTCTCTGTCGCCCTGACAGAAGACTTCATGAAAGCCGTTGAAAACAGCGAAGATTACGATCTGGTTGATCCTCATAACTTGGAAGTCGTCAACACACTGAACGCCCGTGAAGTTTTTGAAATTCTTGTTCAGAAAGCGTGGGAAAAGGGTGATCCCGGTATTGTTTTCTTAGATAGAATTAACAGAGATAATCCTACACCTGCATTAGGCGAAATTGAATCCACCAACCCGTGCGGAGAACAACCTTTACTTCCATATGAAGCCTGCAACCTTGGCTCTATCAACCTCAGCATTATGCTTGCTGAGGACGAAAAAAATGGTATCTCAGTTGACTGGGACAGACTCCGCAATGTGGTGCATCTATCAGTCCGTTTCCTTGATAACGTTATTGATGCTTCCCGCTACCCACTCGATCGCATCACTGAAATGGTGACAACTAACCGCAAAATCGGTCTGGGCATCATGGGATGGGCTGATATGCTCTTCCAGCTGAATATCCCATACAACAGTCAGGAAGCACTCAATCTTGCCGAGAAGGTGATGGAATTTATTCAGGCAGAAGGGCGTGCGGCATCAAAACAACTTGCAAAAGAGCGCGGTGCATTTCCTGCTTACAAAGATTCTATTTTTGGTGAACGCGACCTTGGCCCATACCGTAACGCCACCGTTACCACTATTGCACCAACCGGAACCCTCTCTATCCTTGCAGGATGCTCATCAGGCATTGAGCCGTTATTTGCTCTGTCCTTTGCCCGCCACGTAATGGATGGGGACAAGCTGGTTGAAACAAACCCGTTCTTCAAAACAGCTCTTGAGGAGCGAGGTTGTTATTCTGAAAAATTAATGGATGCTATTACAGAGAAAGGCACCATTGCAGATATAGACTACCTGCCTGAAGAGTTACGCAAAGTTTACGTAACCGCGATGGACATTGAGGCAGAGTATCATCTGAAAATGCAGGCAGCTTTCCAGAAGTATACGGATAATGCGGTTTCCAAAACAGTAAACGTACCTCATGAAGCAACAGTTGATGACATCCGCACAATTTACTGGATGGCATACGAACAAGGCTGCAAAGGCGTTACTGTTTATAGAGACGGCAGTCTGCAATCACAGGTTCTTTGTACTGAAGGTTCAAAACCTGAAGAAGATTCTGCAAACGCTCGTCTTAAAGTAGAACGTCCAGAAGTCGTTTACGGGTTCACGCAAAAAGTTGAAACCGGATTGGGCGTGCTTTACGTGACGATCAACGAAATCGACGGCAAGCCATTCGAACTCTTCACCACCATTGGTAAATCAGGAAGATCCATCACGGCAAAAGCAGAAGCAATCGGTCGTCTGGTGTCACTGGCATTACGCGCTGGTATCGAACCTATCGATATTGTACGTCAGCTCAAAGGTATTGGTGGAGAGCATCCAGTATTCCAGAAAAAAGGATTACTTCTTTCCATTCCAGATGCAATTGCGTGGATTTTGGAAAACCGCTACCTCAAATCTTCTGTATCCGTTCATTCATCAAACGGTCTTTCAAAACAAATGTGCCCGGAATGCGGGAGCGAGCTTATTTTTGAGGAAGGCTGCAACAAATGCTATGGATGTGGATTTACGAAATGCGGCTAACCAAAAGTAACGTATAACTATCTCAATCAAAAAGCCGGTTGTTAACAGCAACCGGCTTTATTTTTCGTGAACTCAATCATTCTCATCAGCTATTTGATTCAATATCGCTGCCAACTCTTCCGGCTTAGAATAGAAAGGAGAGTGGCTGGTATTCAAAGAAAATGTAATCGTTTCATTCTCCATTGCTGTATCCATCAACTCCACCACTTCCCGCTGTGTTTCTATTGGTATCGCTTTATCCTGCAAACAGTGAATATAGTACCTTGGCACAGTACCGAATCGAGACTTTGTAACGGGCGATGGAACAAACAGTACCTGAGCTGGCTCATCAGGTGAGAGAAACGCAAGAATCTGCCTGAATCTCTCTTCCGACACATCTTCATAAAAACTCTCTTTTACCAGCTTCTGATATTGATCATCCTCAGATCTCGGATCTATCCTCATCACACCTGTTTTTACATAATCCCCATAGTACAATTGAGGAACTAATCTCCTTGCCATTGATTCATGGGCTAACAGGTCAGCAGGTTTCATATTATACGATAGTAGCAACGAGGATAGAAAAACAACCGCAGAAAGTTCTTCAGGAATAGTCTCAGCAACATGTAACGCCGTCAGCCCCCCCAAGGAATGTCCTACAAGTACAGCTTTACATCCCGTCGAAGCATTCAACTCCCTTACGGTAGATATGACAGCTTCTGTCCTCTCCTCTTGCGTGACATCAGCATTAGGAGAAGGCTCTACGGAAAATAGTTCCGAATCTATAGGACGTAACAAATACGAAGAAGGGTAGCTCGCATACTTACCAGAACCTGGCAGGTCGATTGCAACGACTGAATGCCCTGCCTTTTCCAGAAGAGGGGTCACAAACTGCCACGTATGGTGATCATGAAATGAACCATGAACAAGAACAAAGCCTGATGATGTAGCCATCTAATCCTCCTCTCTTCATCCACCGAAGTAACAAAGATAGCCATATAGTACTCCCAACCTCGCATTGAAGTCATTATTCTCGGCATTGTTTTTCGTGCCTGAGAACATACGTGAGACTCATTACGAGCCGCCGTGAATATTCCGAGAATAATGACGGAAAGAGGACGGATGGGGTGACGCGTTAAAGCGCAGAGGGAATGGAAAGGGAGATCTGCGCTAGCATCTCCCGTCCCCCCGCGGGAGCGTGGGAAGAGAAAGCTTGGGACTTAGTATGAGTTAAAGAAACGGGATGAGATAGATATGGGTTCAGCAGGGACAGGTATATTTCAAGCCAGCGTTATGGCTGGAGAATACCTGTCGGTAACGGCAAGGAGCCAAAAAAGAAAGACCAATCTACTCTTTCCTGACGTGGTCACTTTTTGATTGCATAGATTAGTTTGACCATCGGCTGTCGCC
>NZ_JXMS01000004.1 GCF_001672295.1 Halodesulfovibrio spirochaetisodalis
CATAAAAATTTACAAAAATGGTTGGCTACCCAACTCGTTTTTGGATCAATCTATAATCAGGCAATCTGCTACTGATTGAAGGTGCTGAAGGTTTAACACAAGAGCAGGAATACCATCAGTTTTTATTGAAACACCAGAAACCATATCAATGTGACTATAAAAAATTCCTACCGGTTTAACAGCAGCTTGTATCTCACCAACAATCCCATCAACGATTAAACCAAACTTACCTGACAGAGACTGTATGAGGATACACTGCTCATGCTCACCCTTTCCTAAAATATCAACATATTCACGCAAACGAAGGTACGGAACAGTCTCACCGCCAATACTCACTCTGTTATCTTTGGCTTCAACCCCCATACGAGGACTGCATTCAATACACTCAGCAACTTGATTCACAGGAACAATATACTGTTCGTCGCCACACACAACGACCAGCCCTTCAACCATCGCATGAGTAACAGGAAAGCTAAACGTGATACGTATATTTTCATGTTCTTCATCATTCACGTTCATTGCACCATGCAGCGCAGTAACATCACTCTGCAATTGTACGAGCGCATCAGACAATGAATATTTTGATCCATCATGCTGGCTACTTACCTGAGGGTGCGTTATAGATAACAGAACATCGCGACCGGCATATTCAACCGCAACACTTCCTGTGACCTTTTGCAGCTGAGTAAAAAGTAAACCAAGAACAGAAGATAGATACACAGAAAGAGCGTCAGAAACAGCATCAGCAATAGCTGCATCCACTTGAACATCAGCATGTTGAATTGAAAAGGCTAAGTCACGCCCCGCAAGACGCGCATTATCTTCAAGCCACTCCCGTAAAGCGTCCAGAGGCGGTTCAAGTGAGGTCATTCGTAACTCTAACGCAGAATCACGCAATACACTGTATACTCGCCCAAGCTCGTCCGCCATACTCTGAATCAGTCCATCCTCTTGCGCTGCAGCATAGTCGTAGAGTCGGGACTGCATACCGGACAATTCACTTACATGCGATATCAAACCGTTTAATTTATCTTCATACTCTGCTGTACGAACACCGTTTGAAGAAGATTTTTTTTCCAACAACGGAAAGCCAGGAGCAGGATCAACGGCAGGAAGTTGTTGCTCACAGGAGATGCTTGCATCATTTTCTTCTGTAATCAGAGATGCAGTGCTTTCAATACGCTCCTCTGACTCGCTTTCGTCTTCTACTTCTGGAGACACAAACGAATTAAGAAAGGCAGCATCCTGCGCACTTGTGGTGCTTGAAGAAAGTTCAGCAGAAGGCGGAAGCGAAAAACTCTCTTCCAACCATTCCAGCCCAGTCGTCTGCGCATCGTAGACTATAGTATCTGTTTCGAGAGATTTGCTTTCTAAATTAATCGTCTCGCTTTGCTCAGCATACCATGGTTTGAGAAGTTCTTGTAAGCCGTTTACTACTTCACCAAAGACTGCACTTCCAAGCCCAGATGCAGATAAAAAGTGCTGGGAGAACTCCGCCTTCACCTCGTCGAAATGCTTCGACTCAACTACCCCAAGCTGCTCAGACTCAACCGTGCCTAATATATCAAAAACAGTAGTGCAGTCCCCTCCATCTAATGAGGTGATCAGCAGCACATGATATTTCATATACCGCTGACCAGCGGCATACTCATCCAGCGTTGGCAAGGCAGACAATTCCGGAAGATAGAACAACGTCCCATGTGCATTTTGAGCAGCAAAAAGTGAAGCCGGAGTTTCAGTTGCAAGATCATTTTGTAGCGTCAGCCGGAGGTAATGCATGGTGCACACCTGCCCATCAGAAGAAACACAGCTGCCAACATCAGCTGCCTTCTGAATACGCGTGCGGTCTGTTACGCTATCACCCTGCATAGACTCTGTGTCCAACATTACTTTTTGCCTTTGTTCTCGAATACCTAGTGGAAATGCCAAAATCAAAACACCGAAGCAAAAAAAGCGGCAAAAAAAACACCAAAACTCCCTCAAGGAGATTTTGGTGCATTTCTGCATTCCAAAATTTTAGGCGACCACTACGATAATCGCCGACTATCCATTTTTACTGAAGAGAGCTTCCTGTAACTGAACAATGGTGCGCAGTCCAGTTTCCGGCTCTGTTTCTGGACACAACACAGGTTTGTAACCAAGCCGTGTTGCCTGACGGTACCGGATATCGTGGGATGCTACAGGACGAACCTGTCCATTCAAATCAACCTCTCCCCACAAAACAGATTTTGAAGGAAGCGGAAGATCATAGAAAGAGGAAAGCACAGCAGCGATCAATGCTAAATCCATCCCCGGATCCTGCAATTTCATACCGCCGCCAACTTTTGCATAAATATCCACTTCAGCAAAGTTCAGTCGTAATCGTTTTTCCAAGACAGCCAACAGCAGATGTAATCTGTTTACATCGAAACCAAGACCTGTACGACGAGGAATAGAAAGATAGCTGCGACTAACCAACGCCTGAACCTCAACAGCAAACGGCCGTTGACCGTCTACAGCCATAACCACAGCTGTACCTGACAATTGAGGATCTCGTGCACCAAGAAAATATGTCGACGGATCATCAACGATCTGCATACCATCCTGCACCATTTCAAAAACAATAAGCTCCTGATTGGGGCCAAAACGGTTTTTGATAACACGCATCATGCGGTACATCTGCCTACGATCACCTTCAATAGAGATAACCGTATCAACCATATGTTCTAAGAGCTTCGGCCCCGCAAGTTGCCCGTCTTTTGTTACGTGCCCGACAAGCAGTAAGGATGTCCCGACGCGCTTACACGTTTCAATTAGCTCAATGGAAACAGCCCGTACCTGCGTCACGCTTCCCGGCAAGCCCTCTACCCGTAAAGAGGATATAGTCTGCACGGAGTCAACGATAAGTAAATCTGGCGGATTTGCCGCCTCTAGCACAGGCAGGACGTCATCAAGTTTCGAAGTAGAAATGGCAGTCAAATTTTCATGCAAGGCTCCAAGACGGCCAGCACGTCCGCGGAGCTGTCCAAGCGACTCTTCTCCAGACACATACAATACCTGCTTACCCGACTCTGCAACACCGCCAGCCACCTGAAGCAATAGTGTGGACTTACCAATTCCAGGTTCCCCACCAATAAGAAGAGCTGCTCCCGGCACAAGACCGGAACCAAGAATACGGTCTAGCTCCCTCATTCCGGTACCAAACGGGGTATGACTATCCTCTTCGACGTCCTTTAACGGGATAACAGCAGAACCTGAAGAAACTAAAGGAGTGGAACCACGCCTTTTGGCCTGCTCTTTCGAAACAGTGCGGGCCTCAAGAGTGTTCCACTCCTTACAATTCAAACATTGTCCACGCCACTGCGCTGCAGAAGCACCGCAGGCGGAACAAACATATATTTCACGAGTCTTCACAGCAGACTACTGGGCAGGAGGATTTTTAGCTTCAACTACCTTTACACCGAACTCTGCAACACCCTTTGGCGGGTCATAGAACACAACCATAAAATGTACAGTTTTTGTCGGCATGATGTTGGTGTTGTTTGCCAAAATCTCAACTTTATTATCCAGAGCCTCTGCAAGCTCGTCTTTAGCTAAAACCTGAAGCTGGAATAAAGATACGCTTGAACCTGCAAGTTGCTTCTTGCTGGCGAGTACAGCGTTATTAGCATCGTACA
This sequence comes from Halodesulfovibrio spirochaetisodalis, assembly GCF_001672295.1. Lineage (GTDB taxonomy): Bacteria > Desulfobacterota > Desulfovibrionia > Desulfovibrionales > Desulfovibrionaceae > Halodesulfovibrio > Halodesulfovibrio spirochaetisodalis. Next base: position 3,657 of record NZ_JXMS01000004.1, read on the forward strand.
ACGTAGCCTCAACAGTAATCAGTTCCTTAGGAACCGAGAAACGGTTTTCAGCATCGCCTTCAATCACAAAAATCTGGCCGATTTTTTCATTCGTGATGTAGTACTGGCTAATGTTTTTGAGCGAAATACGGGAAACATCATTCTCTGACGTTGCAGAAACACTCTGCTTCTTTTCTTCCAAAGGAAGGAAGCTTTTTACAAGATCCGGTGCAAGGTACCATGCTCCGGCACCAGCCCCCCCCAGAAGAAGGATAATGAGGAAAAAGATTAAACAGCCGTTGCCGGATTTTTTCTTTTTCTTTTCTCCAAGCCCAAATGCGTCTTCATCTCCAATAAGCGAATCCAAGTTGCCTTCAGGAGCTTCGACCTCTTCCATTGCAGGCGGTTCTGATAAGGTTATTTCTTCTTGCAGTTCGGCTGCTACGTTGTGCTCGGAAGTCTCAATAAGAGGAAACACCTCGTCACACACAGTGCAACGAGCCTTTGCTCCGTCTTTAAACATTTCGTCTGGAAGACTGAACTTGGTAGAACAATTTGGACAGGTAATGTGCATAACGCTTCCCAATTACGTTTTCAAAAACCGTTATTCGATTACAGTAGCTTCGTAAATAGCTTTCAACTCTCGATACTTTTCAGCGTAGTCCATTCCATACCCGACAATGAAGCCCTTTTCCAGAACAAAGCCCGGGTAATCTACAGTAACTTCAGCTTCGCGGCGTTCAAGTTTTTCAACAATTGAAGCAAGCTTCAAAGACTTGGCACCACGAGCTTTAAGCTGAGACATGAGGAAGGTGATTGTGTGGCCAGTATCAACAATATCTTCAACGATAAGAACGTGCTTTCCATCAATGGAAATTTCAAGGTCCTTGGTGAAAGAAACTGTTTTTGAACTGGTTGTGCTGTTACCGTAGCTTGCACAACGTACAAAGTCTATTTCGGGCTTAACAGTAATATGCTTTAATAAATCAGAGAAAAACATGAAAGCACCCTTAAGCACACAAACAACTACAAGGTCTTCACCTTCAAAGTCTTTGTTAATCTGCTCTGCAAGCTCTTTAACACGTTCCTGAATCTGTTCTTCGCTATAAACTACTTCAAGTTCCTTGATTTCCATTAACTCTCTCCAGAATTCTCTGGTTGTATTTCTAAGAGCATGGCGATTTCGTCACACTCTGGGAATTTTGGACAATTAACACAGTCTGCCCATATCTTTTGAGGCAGCACTTCCTTCGACACTTCAACGAAGCCTAGCTTCTGAAAAAAGGCATCTTGATAGGTGAGAGTGAAGATTTTGTAAATACCTAATGTGCGCGCTTCATCTAAACATTCTTCTACGAGCTTTCGACCATACCCGCCGCGACGGGCTTTTTCATCAACAGCAAGTGAACGAATTTCAGCTAACCCATCCCATATAATGGAAAGTGCGCAACACCCGATAATCTCTCCGCCATCACCCGGATCAAGGACGTTGAATTCTCGTAAGCAGTTATACAACTGTGTTAAGGAGCGTGGAAGAAGGAGACCCTGAGTAGAACACGTCATGAGCAGATGGTGAATAACCTTCACATCCTTCATGCGCGCCTTACGAATAAACGGCTCAGACATTATTTTCTATTTTCCCTTTAAAATCTCATCAATCAGCTTTTTAAGATCACCATAGGTAACGGGACCCACATGATCTACAACCAACTCACCCTTTGGATTGTATACGAGCAGACGCGGAATAGACTGTATACCGAAGGTTTCGTACACATCTTTTTCCGCCAGAACTACAGGGTAGTTTAATCCGTATTTTGCAACCGCCTCTTCAGCTGATGCAGCACTTTCATCTACTGAAATACCAAGAAGAAGCAGTTTATCTTGCGAAAAGGCAGCACGGGTCTTCTTTAAGTCCGGCAATTCTTCACGACACGGCGGGCACCATGACGCCCAGAAGTTCACAACAGTGACTTTACCTTTTCCACCATCAATAAGTTTTATTACTGCGGGAGTATCTACCCGCCTAATCGGCTCTGCATTAGCAAACTGAACACCAAACAGTACAACAACTGCCATGCAAACCAGTGCAATGCGCAATACAGATTTTACAGATTTCATGCTGACTACTTCTCCTCTAAAAAAGATTGAGCTACCCGCACAGCAGACACAGCATCTTCAGAGTAACCATGAGCACCGATGGTCTCAGCAAAGGCAGCAGTAACAACAGCACCGCCAACCATCACTTTTACATCATCCATGCCACGCTCTTTCAACAATGCGACAGTATCTTCCATGCGTACCATAGTCGTGGTCATCAAAGCGGAAAGTCCAATAATTTTAGCGTCATGCTCTGCTGCCGCGTCAACAATGGTATCTGCTTTAACATCCTTACCCAGATCAACCACATCAAACCCGTGGTTGCCGAGCATTAAGCATACAATATTTTTACCGATATCATGAATGTCACCTTCAACTGTTGCCATGATTACTTTAGGCCGAACAGTCGCAGCGGCATCTTTTTCGAGTAACGGGCGCAGCAAGGAAAAACCATGCTGCATTGTTTCGGCAGAACGCAGAAGTTGTGGAAGGAAATATTCCTTACGTTCATACTTCACACCGACTTCAGTAATCGCCGGAATGAGCATTTCGTTAACAACAGCAAATGGCTCCAGACCTTTCTCAAGCTCTTTTTCAACAAGAGCAATGATCGCGTCCTTATCACCTTTAACCACCGCTTCGAAAACAGTGGTAGCTGCACTGCTGGAAACAGAACCGCCAGCCACTACAGTACCCGAACCAGCCTTCCATTCTGAGAAGCCGGCGATGAACTGTGCAGCATTTTCGTCACGTCCCAGCAGAACTTCAGCTGCTGCCAAGGTTTCGCAAATCTGCGGATTCCCAGGATGGGCAATGCAGGAGCTCAAACCTTTAGCGACAGCCATGGCAAGGAAGGTTCCATTAAGCAATGGTCTTGCCGGTAATCCAAAGGAGATATTTGAAAGTCCGATAGTGGTCGGCAGACCAATGGAAGTACAGTATTCAACAGTTTCCAGACAAGCCAATGCAGCTTCAGGCTTTGAAGAAACAGCCAGAGCCAGCACGTCCACAATAACAAGACGGCGCGGGATGCCCATACCGTCCACTTTTTCAAGCATAGAATCGATAATGGCAATACGATCTTTTGCCGAAACCGGAAGTTTGCTTCCGGTGAGTGGAAGCATAATGAATGGCGCACCATATTTTTTACATAACGGACCAAGGCGCTCCAGTCGGCCTTCTTCACCGCTGATGGAGTTCACCAATGCAGACGCAGGGTATATTTTTAATGCTGCTTCCACAGCATCCATGTTGGATGAGTCAATGGCGAGAGGAATCGGGAACTGTGAAACCAGTTTCCCGAGCAACTCTGGAAGAATAACGGTCTCATCCACCATTGGTGCGCCCACGTTCACATCAAGAACCGGAGCACCGCAGTCGAGTTGTTCCTGTGCAAACAACAGTGCGGAAGTCAGCTGCCCATTCTGCAATTCTGCTATGAGCTGCTTTTTGCCTGTCGGGTTAATACGCTCCCCGATAATTCGTGCAGGATGCTCAAAGCCAAAACGAACAGCCTGAGAGCGGGAAGTAAGGCAGAAGCAATCACTTTCTCGCAGCACCGGCTTTGCTTTCAAATCTGCCACCGCAGCAACCAGCGCTGCAATATGGTCAGGAGACGTACCACAGCAACCACCAAGACAACGTGCTCCCATTTCTGCAAAAACTTTTGTCTGCGCAGCAAATGATTCTGGATCGAGACGGAAGACGGTGTTTCCGTCCTCATCAAGTTCAGGAAGTCCGGCATTCGGCATTACCAGAACAGGCACGGTTGCAAACTCAAGCATTTCCTGCACTACAGAAACCATTTGTTCCGGCCCTGCGCTACAGTTTGTTGCAACAAAGTCGACACCCATGTTGAGCATGGTTTCAACAAAAACTTCAGGAGAGGAGCCGGTCAATGACATGCCATTTTCAAATGTCATGGATGCGCCAACAGGCAGATCACATACTTCTCGTGCAGCAACTACAGCAGCACGGAGTTCCGCCACATCAAAATGAGTTTCACAAAGAACAAGATCAATTCCGCCTTCTACGAGGCCGGTTATCTGCTCTTTATACGCATCAACAAGTTCTGAAAACTCCAGATCCCCTAACGGGCGAAGGAAGTGGCCTGTCGGACCTACGCTACCAGCCACATAGGCTTCTCTGCCGGACTCAACAGCAGCGCGTTTTGCCGCAGCTGCCATTTCACGGTTAAAGCCGACAACATCCATACCTTCTGGTAACTTGAAAGAAGTACCACCAAAGGTATTTGTGGTTAAAACAGTGGCACCTGCACGGGCATAATCACAATGCACGCCTTGCAGCACTTCGGGATTCGACATGCACCAGACTTCCGGACTTACACCGGCAGTCAGCCCGCGTGCTTGCAGCATTGTTCCCATTGCACCATCGAAAAATATAAACTCACCTGAAGACAAGGCACTACGAAAATCTGCCACAAACAACTCCTAAAACAATTCCAAAGGGTATTCTTATCGCCACTGAGGCGCTAGGTCATTCATTTAAGAAAGTATTGCTCTACTGAAAAACATTGAAAAGAACAAACAAAAACTATATGCTTTGTTATTGGTAAATAGCACGTATTCACACGGTTAACCAGACATGGATGCCCTCTGCAGACGGTATCTATGCCAAGCCTAAGGTATGAGATAAAAACAGGATTATGACCGAATCTAATAACAAGACTAAGAATTCCCTTAATGAATCCGATACTACTGACGTCGAGCTTTTAGAAATAGAAGAAAACGACGAAGAGGAAGGCTTAGATATTGATCCTGTTATTGATATTTCCGACGAAGACAGTCAGGAAACATCGAAAACCCTCCCCGTATTTGTTGACAAAAGCTCAGCTGCACGATCACGCTCTACCGATTCCTTAAGTATGTATTTGCGGGAAATCAGTAAATTCCCCATGCTCAAGCCTGACGAAGAGTTTGAACTTGCAAAACGTGTTCAGGAACATAATGATTCTGATGCCGCGTTCCGACTTGTTTCTTCCCACCTGCGCCTTGTGGTTAAAATCGCAATGGATTTCCAGCGCCGATGGATGCAAAACGTCCTTGATTTAATTCAGGAAGGGAACGTTGGCCTCATGCGTGCCGTGAATAAATTCGACCCCGACAAAGGGATCAAATTTTCCTACTACGCATCATTCTGGATTAAAGCCTACATCCTCAAATTCATCATGGATAACTGGAGGCTGGTGAAAGTCGGTACGACTCAAGCTCAGCGTAAGCTTTTTTATAATTTGAACAAAGAGCGCCAGCGGCTCATTTCACAAGGATTTGATCCGGACGCCGCTACTCTGTCCAAAAAACTTAATGTTTCAGAGGAACAAATCGTTGAGATGGAACAGCGCCTCGACGCTTCAGATATGTCGCTTAATATCCCTGTAGGGGATGATGCAGGCGGTGCTACTCGGATGGACTTTCTACCAGCTCTCGGCCCCGGCATTGAGGATGTTCTCTCAGACCACCAGATGGCTGAAATGCTGACACAGAAAATTAACGAGATTGAGCACAGTTTCAACGAAAAAGAACTTGAGATTCTGCACAAAAGATTATTGTCTGACGACCCTGTCACGCTGCGAGAAATTGGTGAACAATTTGGAATTACCAGAGAGAGGGTTCGACAAATCGAAGCGCGTTTACTGCAAAAAATTCGAGATCACTTGTTCAAAGAAATTAAAGACTTTTCTAAAGATTGGATTCAGCGCTAGGGGGGTTCCCAGCTACCCCAAACTTCTATCCCTATTTATGGACTCTTACTATGCGTACACATAACAAGCGCCTTCGTTCTGTTATCATGTCCTGCTGGGCGCTGTTGCTCGTCCCCGGATGTGCGACCAACATGCCTGAACCGCAGACTGCACCTTCACGCGTACTTAATAACGAAGCTGCAACAACCTATCACTATCTACTTTTTGAAGAAGCCACGAGAGTCAACGACTATAGCCGTGCAGAAGATGCACTCTCCAAGCTCCTTACACTCGAGCCGCCTGCGGAAGTGTATGTAGAAGCCATAAACTTCTACCTCCGTACAAACAAAACACTCACCGCACGACGCGTTGCAGTAAAAGGCCTCAAGCGTTTTCCTGACAACTTCCAGTTAGTCCTGCTTAAAGCAGAATCTTACCGCCTGGAACATGATCTGGATGATGCGGTCGAAGTACTCAGGACATACCTTGAATCTCATCCCCAGTCAGATGATGCGCTCCGCGCTATCGGACTACTCTACTACGACAGCGGAAAGTTCCCTGAAGCAGTGGATGCATTTCGAGAAAGTCCTGATGCACATCGCTCTCCAGTTACGCGCTTATTCCTTGCAAAGGCACTCATTCAATTAAAAAAATATGACGATGCTGAAAAAGAACTGATCCTCGTCACAGAGCAAAAAAGTTCACTTCTTGAAGCATGGTCTGAGCTTGCCAGACTCTATGAGTTGAAACAGGATTATCTGCTTGCAGAAAAAGCCTACGAGCAGCTTATTACCGTTGATACCTCTAACGAAGTAAGCTGGCTGCGTCTTATTAACCTGAATCTTAAACTCAACCATCCGGCAAAAGCACTTAAGCTTGTTCAAATCGGGCCAACATCCAAAGATTTCACAATCGAAGCTGCCACCATTTTCATCAGCGAAGGTTTTTACAAAGAAGCAAAAATCCTGCTTGACCCGTTTGCAGAAGAGAAAGAACCGGCAAAGGTATTTTTCCATCTTGCACTTATTGCTTTTGAATACGAAAAAAATCCTAAAAAGGCACTTACACTTCTCAACAATATTCCAGAGAGCCACCCGAGCTGGATAAAAAGTTTAGAATTCAGAAGTCGGATTCTGTACGAACTAGGCAAAACAGACGAAGCAATTGTACTGGTTCAAGCTGCTCGCAAGCGTGACCCGCAGAGCCGCTTTATCCTTGAACTGGAAACTGAGCTTCTCATGACAGCCAACCGTCAAAAAGATGCTCTCGATACTATCAATTCTGCGCTCAAAATTTGGCCAAAAGATCAGGAACTGCTTTTTACCAAGGGTTCCATTTATCATGCTATGGGCGATAAAAAACGTGCCCTCGCCATCATGGAAGAAGTTATCAGCCGTGATCCGGAACACTTTAAGGCGCTTAACTTTGTAGGTTATACGCTGGCTGAAATGGGAAAAGATCTTGATCGGGCGCTTGTATTGGTACGCACTGCCGCAAACCTTGCACCGGGACAGCCATATATTCTTGATTCATTAGCGTGGGTTTATTTTTTACGTGATGACACCAAAAATGCATGGACATATATTACACAAGCCGTAACTCTTGGAACAAATGACCCAACAATTTGGGAACATTACGGAGACATTGCAAAAAAACGTGGAAACAGAGCTGAAGCCAGAAAGGGCTATAAGCGAGCACTGAAAAACCACGCATCCCCTGAGCTTATTAGAAAAAAACTTAAGGATTTATAAATGAAAAGACTGCTTCGGCCTGCCTTTGTCGTCCTTTGCTTAGCATTTCTCAGCGCTTGTGCACAGCATGCACCGCAACTCCGCATCGAACAACAGGCACCGCAAACAGAAGCAGAACTGGTGTGGGGAAAATACCAGTCTAAAGCCGCAAACATGTCCGCAACGGCTCCATTCAGTGTCAGCGCCTCGTTCCGCTTTAAAACGCCGGACAGCAGCAACCGCGCCTCATTACGAATCTGGGGCAACGGAGCTGACCCTGTCCGCATTGATATACTTGGTCCTTTTGGCTCCGTCGTGGCTAGTTTGCGTCTGAGTGAATCACGATCTATTATATATGAACCGGACAGTGAACGCGCTGTATACTCCGACTCCGGTCAAGAGCTTCTCGTCCGCCTCGGACTTCCTGTCGCAGTGTCTGTGCAAGATATTATTGCGCTTTTGCGCGGCAACTACGGAGAACTATTCCCATCGACATATGAAACAGCGTATCTGGAAGGAGAAGCAAATATTGCGTACTCGTTCTCTTCAGGTAACGGAAAGCAAAAGTTGACTAATGGAGTTCTTGTCTTAGATAAGCAGGGACTCCCTGTCGTATGGGAGCAAAAAGACAAGTCCATGTCTATCTCCTTTGAGAGATATGACAATGGACTTCCGGATAAAATTCGTGTTGTCGCAGGCACAGACCGCAGCGCTTTGTTTTTAATCAAGGAGCGCTCCACACCGGCAACTGCCTTTACTTCCAAGGCATTAGAATTACACCTGCCGGAAGGAACAAAAATTGAACCTATGCGATCAATGTAGTACGCATTGATGGTATCTTTTAGAAGATAGTAATAGCGTTGCCCCGAAGTCTCGAACAGCGCATCAACATACGCTCCAGTAGTGCAAACCACGCGAGGAAACCATGTCTGATACTTCCGCACCTGAAAAAGAAAAATCTGTTTTAGAAAACCTTCGCTATGGAATTTCCGTCTGGAAACAGAACATCAAACGTATGTTTTCTGACATTCTTCATGCTTTTGAGATAAAGCAGCTTGAAAAGCGTTTAGACCAGGAGTATGCAGCACTCGGCAAGGTGACTTCTTACCACCTTGAGAAAAACGAAGATAAACCTGCAGTGCCTTCTTTTGAAATGACCAGTGCTTCAAAGCAGATCATTTTCCTGAAAGAAGAAATTGCACGCTTAAAAGAAGTGCACAAGCAGGACGCATAACTCGGCAGTAACGCCGCTAGCAACACAGAGGTTATTAATGTCTAAAAAAGTATTTATCGGCGCGGACCATGGTGGCTTTGCTCTTAAAACCGTCATCGTAGAACACCTTACAAAAAAAGGATACGATGTTGAAGATTTGGGCTGCTACTCCACCGAAAGCACAGACTACCCTATGTACGCTGAAAAGGTATGTGAAAAGGTTCTGGCAGAAGATGCGCCTGGTATTCTTATTTGCGGTACCGGTATCGGCATGTCTATGGCAGCCAACCGTATCCCGGGCATTCGTGCAGCACTGGCAACAAACGAGTTCCACGCACGCCTCACCCGTCAGCATAACAATGCCAACGTACTTTGCCTCGGCGAACGAGTTACCGGCCCTGGCGTTGCAATAAATCTTGCAGAACTTTTCCTCGAAACCGAATTTGAAGGCGGCCGCCACCAGCGTCGCATTGACCAGTTCGACAAAGCGTAGAAGGAATCCTACGACCATGCAGCTCTACAACACACTGACACACAAGAAAGAGACGTTCACCCCTCTCACTGAAGGCAAAGTAAATATGTATGTGTGCGGCATTACCGCATACGATCTTTGTCATATTGGTCACGCTCGGTCTGCAGTGGTTTTTGACGTTCTTGTCCGCTATCTTCGCAGCACTGGTCTTGAAGTTCTGTTTGCACGCAACTTCACCGACGTTGATGATAAAATCATTAAACGAGCCAATGAAGAAGGTTTGAGCAGTCAGGAAATTGCAGAAAAATATATCCAGACTTTCTACGAAGACATGGATCTTCTGAATGTTCTCCGCGCTGATATCGAACCTAAATGTACTGAGCACATTGATGACATGATTGCTATGTGTGAAAACCTGATTGCTAAAGGTAAAGCATACGCAACAGCATCCGGTGATGTATACTTCCGAGTTCGTGAATTTAAAGATTACGGCAAGCTTTCCGGACGTGATGTGGATGACATGCGTTCAGGAGCCCGTATTGCACCGGGTGATGAAAAAGAAGATCCACTGGACTTTGCTCTTTGGAAAAGTGCAAAACCGGGTGAGCCTTCATGGGAAAGCCCTTGGGGTGCAGGTCGTCCCGGCTGGCATATTGAATGTTCAGCAATGAGTCATCGTCATATGCCACAGCCATTGGACATCCACGGTGGCGGACTTGACCTTATCTTCCCACATCATGAAAATGAAATTGCACAGAGTGAAGCTGCAAACGAAGCTGACATGGCTCGTTTCTGGGTTCACAACGGCTTTGTACAGATTGATTCTGAAAAAATGTCCAAGTCCCTTGGAAACTTTAAGACAATCCGCGATATACTTGAGTCGTATCTGCCGGAAGTGTTACGTTTCTTCCTGCTTACCAAACACTACCGCAGCCCGATTGATTTCAGCTTTATCGCGATGGACGAAGCGGAAAAGAGCATTAAGCGCATCTATGAAACCAAGCTTGCGGTATCAACTGAACTCAACAAATCCAAGTGGAGCAAAGCCGCTCTGCCTGAAGATGTTGTGAAGGAATACGAAGAGCAAGCCGCTGCATTTGATGCTGCTATGGCGGATGACATGAACACCGCTGGAGCAACCGGTCACATCTTCACACTCGTGCGCCTCATGAACCGCATTATGGAAGATAAAGGCATGCGTAAAAGCGAAGGTGCTAAAGTGCTCTTCGAACGCTTTATTGCAGACTTTGCTAAATGGAGTGATGTGCTCGGACTGTTCGGTCTTGATGCTGAATCCTTCCTATATGATCTTAAGATCAAACGTGCCACACGCAAAAACATCTCTTTAGATGCAATTGACGATCTTATGGCACAGCGCCTTGAAGCCCGTAAAAACAAGGACTTTGAAGCTGCTGACACCATCAGGGAAAAACTTACCGAACTGGGAGTAGACGTACGTGATACGCCTGCTGGCCCGGTATGGGATGTAATCTAACTATGAAAAAAGCACTGCAACATCATCACACAACTCGAACTCTTCCGTTCTGGAAAAACCTTTTGTGCGCTTTTGTTGCAGTGCTTATTGTCCTGCTTCCGCCCGTCCATCTTGCAAAAGCCAATATTTTAGATACATTCGGAGATTTCGGCGTAAAAGACGAAGTTGAACTCGGAAAAAAATTCAGCGTTCTCGTCAAATCAAAAATGCCAATCATTGAAGATCCCGAAGTAACCTCCTATGTTTCCGGCGTGCTCGACAGGTTGAAAGAGAATATGCCTCCTCAGCCATTCCCTTTTGAAATCAATGTGCTTGTAGACAATACCTTGAACGCCTTTGCTGTTCCGGGAGGGTATGTTTTTGTCAATACAGGCATGTTGCTTGAGCTAGAGCATGAAGCTGAACTTGCAGGCGTACTTGCTCACGAACTTGCTCACGTTACCCAGCGCCATATTGCTAAACGCATTGAACAGTCACAAAAAGTTCAGCTTATGAGTCTTGTAGGCATGTTAGCGGGAGCAGTTCTCGGTGCAACAACAAATTCCGGCTCTGAAATTAGCAGCGGGCTGATTACTGGCTCCATGGCAGCCAGTCAGGCAGCTCTGCTCAATTACAGCCGCGATGATGAACGTGAAGCCGACCACATGGGCTTAATCTATCTTACAGACGCAGGGTATAACCCAATCGGCCTGGCAACCAGTTTTGCCAAAATCCGTAGGCGTAAGTGGGAATCCGGCTCAAATATGCCTGCATATATGTCCACTCACCCTGCTGTTGAAGAACGTCAGGATTATCTTGCTGACCGTGTAGCCTCTTTGCCGCAAGAGATTCAAAACAGACCAGATGATGATACCCGTTTCAAACGCGTACAAGTTCTTGTGAGGGCACAGTATACTGATCCGAACCTTGCCTTAGCCTATTTTGCAAAACAAAAGAAGACTCCGCTTGTTCTTATGGGACAAGGTATTGCCGCCTCCAGAGTCAATAAAGTAAAGCAAGCCGCTGCATATTTTGACGAAGCACTGAAAGGTGACCCCAAAGATTACCTTATCCTTCGGGAAGCAGGAAAATTTCACTACACCAAAGGCGACACAACAAAAGCCATTACCCTGCTCCAGAAAGCTGCAGTCAAAAATCCTGAAGACCTCATGACGCTCTTTTTCTATGCCAGACTCTTGAATGATAAAGGTGATTCAAAGTCTGCTGCCACGTATTATCAGAAAATTTTAAAGACACTGCCTGAAGATTCAGAAGTACACTTCTTCTATGGCAAAATGCTCGGCCAGAGTGGCGATGAGTTCAGCGGACACCTGCATTTGGCCTACAGCGCTCTTTACCGCAACGATAAAAAGAAAACAGCATATCATATCAAAAAAGCCGAAGCGCTTGCTACAAATCAAAAGCAGACCAGCGCGATTGAGCTAATAAAAAAACAGCGTGACGAGCGGGCTGCGTACTGGAAATAATTTTTCTTTCCCTGATCATTATCAGGGCTGATCACATTCCTCTTCTATCTGAAAAAATTCGATTCATATTCGACAAGCATAATATAAGGACAAGCTATGGAACTTCGTGGAACTACTATTCTGGCAGTAAAAGATGCAAACGGTGTAGCTATGGCCGGTGACGGTCAGGTAACGCTCGGACAATCTATTGTAATGAAGCATCAGGCTCGCAAAGTGCGCCGTATTTACCGCGAAAAAGTTATTGCAGGTTTTGCCGGAGCCACTGCTGATGCCTTTACTCTGTTTGAACGTTGTGAAGCAAAGCTGGAAGAATTCGGCGGCAACCTTCTTCGTGCATCCGTTGAGATGGCTAAAGACTGGCGCTCTGATAAATACCTGCGTAAACTTGAAGCTATGCTTATCGTAGCCGATGCCGAATATGTTTTTATTATCAGCGGAAACGGTGACGTTATTGAGCCAGACGATGACATTGCAGCGATCGGAAGTGGTGGTGCGTATGCACTTGCAGCTGCTCGAGGTTTAAAACGACACAGTGACATGGGAGCAGAAGACATCTGCCGCAATGCTATGGCAATTGCTTCAGAAATCTGTGTGTTTACCAACGACAACCTCACAGTTGAAACAATCACTGGCTAGCATGACCGAACCGCAACCAGACTCAGTAACACTACATGCGGGTTGCAAGATAAACCTGCATTTAGAAATTACCGGTGTTAGAGAAAACGGGTATCATGAACTTGATACCCTCTTCTTTCCCCTTCCAAAACCGTTTGATACGATCACCATCACAAAGGCTCCGGCTGATAGCGGACTTATCCTTGAGTGCCCTGCCCTCGATATTCCAGCTGAAAAGAATATTATCTACAAAAGCTGGGAGAAATATGCTGCTCAAACCGGTTGGAAGCCCGACCTCTCTGTCCATGTTGAAAAAGGGATTCCAGATGGAGCTGGACTGGGCGGAGGAAGCTCTGATGCAGCAGCTGTTCTCAATTACTTAAACACGTACTGCCCTGCCCCCTTGTCAGCTGAAAAGCTCAACACCCTGGCGGCATCCATCGGGGCAGATGTTCCTTTTTTTCTCAACAATATTCCTGCCCATGCTACCGGTATCGGGGATGAGTTAACTCCTTCCGATATTTCTCTTGCAGGGTACTCTCTCGTGCTTATCTGCCCTGATATCAGTATATCTACACCATGGGCATTTGCAGCTTGGGACAAAGCAATGCTGCGAAATAATGCCTGTAATAATAAGAAAGATATCTTGACAACACACCCTCCAGAAGATAGAAAGCACTCCTCTCGTGCCTTGTGGCTTTTTAATAGTTTTGAAGTGGTGGTATACTCGGCCTTTCCGAAGCTGCGGGCGTACAAAGAAAAACTCATGGAGTTCGGCGCTGCCGGTGCTGTCATGAGTGGAAGCGGTTCAAGCATCTTTGCTTTGTACAGAGAGATGGAACAGGCTACACGTGCTGCAGCTGCCTTAGAGGCTGAAGGCGTTGCCACATATCTCCACCACCTGTAATACTGGGACGTAGCCAAGTTGGTAAGGCATCGGGTTTTGGTCCCGACATCCGCGGGTTCGAGTCCTGCCGTCCCAGCCAACAAATTACAGGTAACTAACTATAACCCCAGTATGGTACCATGAACGGCGATCTAAAAATCCTCACCGGCTCTTCCAATCCTGCGTTGGCTGAAGCAATCTGTAGTCATTTAGGCTGCGAGCTTACACCAACTCTCTGTGAAACTTTCAGCGATGGCGAATGCCGCATCGAGATCGGCGCAAATGTACGCGGTGACGACGTATTCGTTGTTCTCTCTACATCTGCTCCAGTTAACGACAACCTCATGCAGCTCTGCCTTATGCTCGACGCTCTCAAGCGTGCAAGCGTAGGTCGCGTAACTGCTGTTGTCCCTTACTACGGATACGCACGACAGGATCGCAAAGTTGCTCCTCGTGCACCTATCAGCGCAAAAGTTGTTGCGGACTTCCTGACAACTGCAGGTATGGACCGTCTTGTAACCGTAGATCTTCACGCAGGACAGATTCAGGGCTTCTTTGATGCTCCTGTAGACAACCTCTACGCTGCACCGGTTATGCTTGACCGTCTTCGCAGCATTCAGAGCGAAAAAGGCGAGATCGTATTAGTTTCTCCTGATGCTGGTGGTGTTGAGCGTGCGCGTGCTTATGCAAAGCGCCTTAATGCTGGCCTCGCAATCATCGACAAACGTCGTGACAAGCCAAATCAGGCTCAGGCAATGCACGTTATCGGTGACGTAAAAGATAAAATAGCCATCGTTGTTGACGATATGATCGACACTGCAGGTACAATGTGTGCAGCAGCTGACGTTCTCATGAACAACGGTGCCAAAGAAGTTATGGCTTGTACTACTCATCCGGTTCTTTCCGGCCCTGCCATTGACCGTCTTTGTAATTCAGCTTTCACAAAAGTTTTTGTTACCGATACTATTGAGCTCGGTGACAAGCTTAACCATTGCGACAAGCTTGAAGTTCTCTCTATTGCGGGTCTTCTTGCTAAAGCAATTCATAATATCCACACGGAATCCTCCGTCAGCGTTCTTTTTGTATAAGGAACGCGTCTGCAGCGAGTGAAAAACCTCGTGGTGGAACCTTAAAGGAGTAATTACATGTCAGAGAAAATCACTTTTTCCGTTTCCAAACGCGAAGGCCTTGGTAAAGGCGCTAACCGTCAGCTTCGTGTAGCAGGCAAAGTACCTGGTATCTTCTACAGCACTACCGGCGAAAACATCCCTGTACAGATGGACGAAATGCCTCTCGTAAAACTTTACGAGAACGCTGGCCTTACCAACGTTATCGCTCTTGATATCGACGGCGAAGTAAAAGAATGTCTCATCTGGAAACTTGAACGTCATCCGTTCAAAAACCGTCTCCAGCACGTAGACTTCTACGGTGTTGATGCAGAAAAAGAACTCCGCATCAAAATCCCAGTTCGCGTTACCGGCACCTCCAAAGGTGTTAAACTCGGTGGCCGTCTTGAAGAATACCGTCAGGTTATCACAGTATCTGCTAAACCTACTGATATTCCTAACGAAGTAGTTGTAGACGTTACCGACTACGACATCCACACTTCCCTCAAGATTAGCGAAATTGAGCTTCCAGAAAACGTATCTGCATACTACGACGACGACTTCAAAGTTCTCGCAGTAGTTCCAGGTCGCGGTTCTGCAAAAGCAGCAGCCGAAGACGAAGAATAAGCGAATTCCACGTGAAATCGTTGGCCTCATGCTTCGGCATGAGGCCATTTCCTTTTTATCGGCTCGCACGACAGGACAGCTATGAATATTTCCGGAATAATCGTCGGATTGGGAAATCCGGGTAAAGAATACGACAATACCCGCCACAATCTCGGCTTCATGGTCGTTGACCACCTTCTTAATGATGCACAGCGCTTCTCGCCTGACGCATGCTCTCCCCTTTCGATCGGAAAAAAGAAATACGACGCGTGGAAATGCAAGATTGGAAGCAAATCTGGCTTCTGGCTTGTCATAAAACCCATGACCTACATGAACCTTTCCGGTGAAGCTGTAGGACATGCAGCAAAGTACTTTGACATCGCTGCAGAGCAAGTTGTGGTATTGCATGACGAGCTCGACCTGCCGCTAGGCCGCATGAAGTTTAAAATTGGCGGCGGGCATGCCGGACATAATGGACTTCGTTCCATCGAGCAGCATCTGGGCACCAGAAACTTTAACCGAATGAGACTTGGTATTGGAAAACCAGAGCACGGCTCTGTGTCTAACTATGTTCTCAACCGGTTTACAAAGACTGAAGCAACTGATGTTGAGATGGTTCTTGAAGGTGCCAGAAAAGGCATTGAAGCATTTGTTACATCCGGTTTTGACGAGGCTGTGAAAATAACCAACGCCTTTAAGCTTCCCTAATTCTTCGATTAGATAACCGTAGACTCTTATTGCGTATTACGTTAGAGTGTGGTTCGCGTTTCACGATGTAACGCAGATATTCAAGGAGATTCGCTGTGTTCGCTCAGGATCAATTAGTAGTATACCCAGCTCAGGGTGTAGGCAAAGTAGAAAGAATTGAGACCCAGACTGTTGGTGGTACCGAGGCAGAGTTCTACTTTATCCGGATACTGAGCAACAATGTAACCCTTATGGTACCAGTAATTACCGCTAGTAAGGTTTTACGCCCGCTGTGTACCAAGGAAGAAGGCGAAGCACTTCTTTCTTCTCTTGATGATCGCTCCGGTTTCACTGGCTACACAGGTCAGAACTGGAACCGTCGCTATCGTGAATACTCTGATAAGCTTAAAAGCGGTGCACTGGAAGATGTAGCATACGTACTTAAAGAACTTTTGCTTATCGGCAAAGATAAAGAGCTTTCCTTTGGTGAACGCCGCTTACTTGAACAGGCAATGGGTCTTATCACCCTCGAGATTGCACACGCTACTGATACAACTCAGGAAGCAGTTCAAACACAAATCGAAGAGATGTTTGCAGACGTTATTGCTGCACAAGAAAAAAAATAGTCACACTTTCTTGTCATTTTTTTTCTGATACGCTATTTTCTTCTCTATACGTTACATATTTCTTCAGTCCCCCCTATCCGACACTGCTCTTAGCCTTTGTCCTTTTCCTCGGGGGACGCATACTAAACATTTCCTACTATGACACGGCTATGTACCATAGCTTCTCTATGTACATACGTACATATTCTATTCAAATTAAACCATTCCTTTGAGTCTATATGGCAACTAAAAAAGACGTCGAAGAAGCGAAGCAGGAAAGACCTCGCAGAACAACTACCCGTTCTACGACTCGTAAACGCAAAGCCCCTGCTGCTCCTCGTGGTGAAAGAACCAAACGAGCACAAGCGCCTCAATTTACTCCTGATCCAAATGCTGATCCAAGCGAAGGTCTCAACCTTTCGGAACTAAAACACAAGCCTGCATCCGAGTTGATGGAGCTTGCAAAAGAGTACGAAATTGAGAACCCGAGCAACATGCGCAAGCAGGAACTCATTTTTGCTTTACTCCAGAAATGTGCTTCCCAAAATGGTGCTATTTTTGGCGAAGGTGTACTTGAGATTCTGCCGGACGGTTTCGGTTTCCTGCGCTCGCCTATGTACAGCTACATGCCGGGGCCGGACGACATCTATGTCTCTCCTTCCCAGATCAGGCGTTTCGGCTTACGGAAAGGTGATGTGGTATCTGGACAAATACGACCGCCTAAAGAAGGTGAACGTTACTTTGCCCTACTACGAGTCAACGAAATTGGCTTTGAACCACCTGAGAAATCCCGCAACCTTGTCCTCTTCGACAACCTCACCCCGATTTATCCTGAGCGTCAGCTCGTAATGGAAAACGGTAAAGAAAACCTCTCTGGTCGCGTTATCGACCTTATGGCACCAATCGGCTGCGGACAACGCGGTTTGATTGTTGCTCCTCCCCGAACTGGTAAAACTATTCTTCTTCAATCCTTGGCTAACTCTATCAATGCCAACAATCCGGATGTCTGTCTGATCATCCTGCTCATTGATGAACGTCCTGAAGAAGTGACTGATATGGAACGCACAGTTAAAAATGCTGAAGTTATCAGCTCTACTTTTGACGAGCCTCCACAGCGCCATGTTCAGGTAGCCGAGATGGTGCAGGAAAAAGCAAAACGCCTCGTAGAACGCGGTAAAGATGTTGTTATTCTGCTCGACTCTATCACTCGCTTAGGTCGTGCGTATAACGCCGTTACTCCGTCTTCCGGTCGCGTTCTTTCCGGTGGTCTTGATGCTAACGCATTACAGCGCCCAAAACGTTTCTTCGGTGCAGCACGTAACTTAGAAGAAGGCGGCAGCCTGACCATTATTGCCACCGCACTCATCGATACCGGTTCACGCATGGACGAAGTTATCTTTGAAGAATTTAAAGGTACCGGCAACCTTGATATCTACCTTGATCGCCATCTCGCAGAGAAACGCGTATTCCCTGCAATTGATATCAACCGTACCGGAACCCGCAAAGAAGATCTGCTTCTGGGTACAGAGATGCTCAACAAGATCTGGATCCTTCGTAAAATTCTTGCTCCTATGTCTACTATCGACAGTATGGACTTCTTACTTGATAAGATGCGCAAGACCAAAAGCAACAACGAGTTCTTCCTTTCTATGAATAAGTAAGCAAATACAAAAAAACCTCGCTCCGGCGAGGTTTTTTTGTGCCTATATTCCATTGGTAAGTGCGTTACGCTCTAACCATTGCTTCAGTGCCATTTTCTTATTCTACAAGAGATGTAACGCCATAAAAAAAGACGCTGCGTGTGCAGCGTCTTTTTACGTGTATGAATCTATGGTCTAGATTTCGCGCTTACGGATAGCGAGGGAAATGCAGCATGCTGCGCCGCCCCAAGTTACGCCAAGCCCGATTACCATCATGATGATTGCGGATGTAGTCATAATTGTTTCTCCTTAAATATCTACTAAGAGTAATGCTGGAACTGTTTGTGTGACTGTTTCTTCTGAAGGAAGATCGCAACCACAATCGCGAGAGGCAGGATAGACCAGCCGAACATCACGAGGTCAGACATTCCGTAACCGCCGTATGGCTCTGTAATCTTGGTGTACAGGCTGGAGAAGAAGGAGTAGCCAAGCACCAGAACAGTAATGATACGGAGACTGAATGCCCACAGTTTACCTACAGAGAAGTCTGAGTATGTATTAACGTCGTTACGAACGCCGTCAAGACCAATTACCCAACTGATAAGAACAATCTCTACAAGCGCAGCAAACAGGAGACAAATGTTGTTGATGAAGTGGTCAACGATGTCGAGAATCAGCAGACCTGCACCTGTTGTGAATACCGCAGTAAGAGCAAAGCCAATGATACAAAGTACTGTTACAACTTTCTGGCGGGAAGCACCAAACTTATCAATTAAAGAAGAAGTTACAGCTTCAACAATTGAAATATGGGAGCTCACGCCTGCCATTGTAAGACAGAGGAAGAAAATTGTACCAAAGAACAACGGAGCCGGCATTGTGTTAATTGCTGCAGGAATTGTGATGAACGCAAGGCCAACACCTGCTCCAGCAACATCAGATACTGCCTGACCAGTTGAGTGTGCCATGCTGCCGAGAACGGAGAAAATCATGATACCGGCAAGCATGGAGAAACCGCAGTTAATAAATACTGTCATAGCAGCGTTGTTACAAATATCTGCATTCTTCGGCAGGTAGCTAGAATAAGCAATCATAATACCGAAGCCGATAGACAGGGAGAAGAAGATCTGTCCATACGCAGCTGCCCAAACACTGAAGTCAGCAAGCTTTGAAAAATCTGGAGTAAAGAGGAAATCAAGACCGACGGTTGCGCCAGGAAGTGTAATTACACGACCGATAAATACGAGTACCAGCGCAAAAAGAAGCGGGATAAGCACTTTACATGCACGCTCAATACCGCCACGAATACCGGAGTTACATGCTAACCATGTTAAACCCCATGTAAGTGCACATGCACCAAAAATCGGCCAGCGGATTCCGCCAAGTTCTGTCGGGGAAGAAGTAAGGCCAAGGTACTCACCAAAGAAAAATCCTTTGGTATCTGTGCCCCATGCTCCGTCAAATGCAAAGCCAAGGTAGTTGATTGTCCAGCCGATTACAGCAGCATAGTACACTGCAATAATCCCTGCGATCATAATTTGTACCCAGCCAAGCCATTCATATTTAGCATTTACAGCAGCAAGAACCTTAGGAGCAGAACCCTTATATTTATGACCAAGGCCAAATTCCATGATCATAAACGGGATACCTGCTGTCAGCAGCGCAAAAATGTACGGAATAAAGAATGCACCACCGCCGTTTTCGTACGCCATGTACGGAAAACGCCAGATATTACCCAAACCAATAGCAGAACCTACAGCAGCAAGAATGAATCCCGCACGGGATCCCCACTGTTCGCGATTATCCATAGCAACACCTCGACTAATTTTTCACTCAATAGACGAAGACACTTTTCTGCAATCTAAATATCACAAATTGAAGAATTCAATAGCAACAGACGATATTTTAAGCAGAATCGTCGGGATGCTAAATCTCAAATTTGTAAAACACCAGACTGTATCCAGCGCTCGCCTTCCCATTCGTTAAGTTGGAAGTACGTTCAGATCACAAAAATGTCTACATATTTCTTACAGAATTGTTCAACTGAATTTCGCATTTTTGAAAATATATTCACTAAGCGTCTTTTTTAACACCTAAATCAATATTTCTAGGTATACTAAAAAAGTTGTTATAACTCGAAATATGATTACCAAAATGTGCATTTACCCCATTATCATATTCCACCTAATATGCGTACATTATACATCAAAGCACTTCTTGCTCTTCATACTCCTTATTGACACTCTATGTCTCTCGTGAGAAATTTCAGTGCTTTTTACGTTTAATTTCACAACACTCTATTCAGGAGATGTGTATGTTTACTGATAGTACGCATAGCGATGAGTTGAATGCCCTGCTCGAAGGCTGGGTAGAATCTGAAGCAAAAACCAAAGCAGCTTTTGAGGAATACAAAGACTTGCTGCTTTCTTTTGAAGGAAGCACTCTTTCCTTTAAAGGCAGACCTGGAGTCAGCTACTCTTTGCGTGCAAAGCATGCCAACCAGACAGAACGTAATCTGTTTGTACTTGTAGATATTATTGATGACGATCCAGCTGACCGTTGGTTATCTGTATGTTTCTATGCAGACATGATTAACGATGCAGATGAGGTGGGAGATTGGGTTCCCGGCGGACTCATGGGAGAAGATGCATGTTGCTTCAATCTTGATGAAGACGATGCTGAAATGCGAACATACATTAAAGACAGACTTACAGACGCATACAACAGCGCTACAAAATAGCGGAACGTTGATGCATACTGCATAAAAAAAGCGGAATCCGGTTAATACCGGATTCCGCTTTTTGTGGCATAGCTCTCTGAATCTACATAAAGTCAGGATCAATTGCCGCCCCGCCGTCTGCCAGCGAGACTTTTAAATACTGAATAGTGCGACGATCTACTGGAACTATCGGGAACAGATTATTACATGCATCGCAACGTTCCATTGATGGCTGTACAGCACCGATAAGTGGCACTTTACGGCCACAATGAGGGCATGGGTAAAAGAAAATAACTTCCATACCGACAGGTTTTACCGGAGCAATTGGTTTCTGTGTCTTACTCATAGTTAATCCTTGCAGATAAGGCTGGTACCATTCATAGCAGCCGGCTGCTCAATATTCCACATGGCAAGCATCGTTGGTGCAATATCACCAAGAATTCCCTCTTCGCGAAGCTTCCATGAATTCTTTGGATCTACAAGCACAACCGGAACAGGATTTGTGGTGTGTGCAGTGTGAGTTCCACCAGATGCATTACGTAATTCTTCTGCGTTACCATGGTCTGCTGTAACCAACGCCCTTCCGCCGCTTTCAACAACCGCTTCAAGCACCTTGCCGACACATGCATCAACGTATTCACATGCTTTTACAGCAGCATCAATAATACCCGTGTGACCTACCATATCGAGGTTGGCAAAGTTGCATACGATCATTGAGTATTCTTTGGACTCAATTGCTGCGACAAGCTTTTCAGTGACTTCTTCAACACTCATCTGCGGCTTAAGATCGTATGTGGCAATGTCACGAGGAGAATTAATGAGCACTCTGTCTTCATTTTCGAACGGCTCTTCACGCCCGCAGTTGAAGAAATACGTCACGTGGGCATATTTTTCTGTTTCAGCAATACGTAACTGCTTTGCCCCTTGCTTTGCCACAACTTCCCCGAGCGGATCAGGGCAATCATCTTTGGCAAAAGCAACCGGAAGACCAAATGACTTTTCATAACATGTCATTGAAGCCAAAGCAGAAAGTTTTGGAAAGTTCCCACGTTCAAATTCAGTAAAGCTTTCTGAACACATTGCCTGCGCAATCTGACGCATCCTGTCCGCTCTGAAGTTAAACATGAAAACAGCATCACCGTCTTTCAAGACAGTTGGCTCTCCACCTTCCGGCACAATGGAGGTTGGTATAAAAAACTCGTCTGTAGTGCCTTCGTCGTAGGAATCCTGAATTGCCTTAAGAGGATCAACAGCAGTTTTGCCTTTGCCGTATACAAAACAATCCCACGCAAGCTGATTGCGATCCCACCGCTTATCACGATCCATTGCGTAATAGCGCCCGGAAACAGAAGCAATGCGTCCAGCCCCAATACGCTTCATTGCATCAAGCAGTTGTTCGACAAAGCCAAGCCCACTTGTAGGAGAAGTATCACGCCCGTCAAGGAACACGTGTACACACACGTCAACGTCCAGCGACTTTGCCATTTCAATCAATGCAATAAGATGCCTGATATGACTATGTACACCACCGTCGGATACCAGCCCCATAAGATGGAGTGTTCCGCCCTTCGCTTTTGCTGAGCTCATTACATCGTTCAGAACAAGATTTTTCTGAAACTTGTTTTCTTCAAGCGCAACATCAATAAGCGTCATATCCTGATAGACTACTCGTCCGGCACCAATGTTCATGTGTCCGACTTCGGAGTTCCCCATAAAGCCTTCCGGCAAACCGACAGCGCGACCGGAACAGGCAAGACGGGACATAGGATATTCAGTAACCAACCTGTCAAGGTTAGGTGTAGCAGCAAGAGAAATTGCATTTCCTTCACCGGCAGGGGCAATTCCCCAGCCATCAAGAATCAGCAAAAGGGTTGGTGTCATAGCGTGCATCCTATTCTGCTTCAGACTTATATAAAACTTTTGCGTCCGCCCAGAGGCTTTCCAGATTAAAAGAGTCCCGCACATCTTCCTGGAAGATGTTTACGATAACGTCGTTAAGGTCAACGAGAACCCACTGGGCATTATCTTTACCTTCCACACGCATATGCTCGTAATTTTCACCCTTGGCACGCATGGATACTTCATCAGCTAACGCTTTTGCCTGACGAACAGATTTAGCAGTGGCAATAACTACAGCATCTGTGAAGGCGTTGACGCCTTCAAGATCAAGTACAACTACATCTGAAGCTTTTTTAGCTTCAAGCCATTCAATAATCTTCGCTACTTTTTCCTGAGAAGAAACAGTGCTGTATTTTTTTTCAATTTTTCCAATCATTTTTTAAATCCATCGTTAAAGCCGTGCTGCCTGATCCAACCTGAGAGTAGGTGCAGGGTACAACACATGCAATAATTATATGTTAATTCCGTATCGAATTTTGTGCACCGAACGGAACGTACGCGCTTCTAGAGGCAAAAGCAGAAGAGACATGTCTCCACATTTACCAGTCTATGAAATCCTGCACCTATCTACGTTATTTATGGTCTATACGCAATTAACTAAGGCCAGAGATTTTCCATTAAAAATCACAATTTTGCAAAACAAGCTTGACCCACCTCAGCCTTTTGGTGCATTTCCTATGTTTGCACATAGATATAGCCGGTATTCAAGCCGGTTTTAAAAGTTCCAGATTTCGAATAGTTGCTACGCCGCACATCGATTCTGAACTGTGTAGTTACATTATTTTTTTGTATCAGGAGTCATGTATGATTTTTAATGTTGAGCAAGAAACACTGCCTCGCGAAGAGTTAGAAGCAATTCAGTTACAGCGTTTACAGAATCTGTGTGAACGCGTGTACGCAAATGTTCCTCACTATCGCGAACAGTTTATCAAGGCAGGAGTTACTCCTGCCGATATCAGAAGCCTCAGCGACTTATCCAAGCTGCCATTTACAGAAAAGCAGGATCTACGTGACAACTACCCGTTTGGCCTTTTTGCCGTTCCAAAAGAAAACATTGTCCGCCTGCATGCTTCAAGCGGAACCACCGGCAAGGCCACTGTTGTTGGCTACACACAACGTGACGTGAACAACTGGGCAGAACTGATGGCACGTTCATTCATGGCAGCCGGTGCCAGCAGAAGTGACTTTATTCACAACGCATACGGCTACGGTCTCTTTACTGGTGGACTTGGTGTCCACTATGGCGCAGAGCGCCTTGGCGCAACCGTTATCCCAATTTCAGGTGGCGGCACAAAACGTCAGGTATCTCTCATGGACGACTTTGGTGCCACTGTTATCTGCTGTACACCATCATACGGCCTTGTATTACATGAAGCTGCCCAACAGGCAGGCATAGACATGCGAGACCTGCCACTTCGCGTCGGTATTTTTGGAGCCGAACCATGGACCGACGAAATGCGCAATGACCTTCAAGACAAAATGGGAATTGACGCAGTAAACATTTACGGTCTTTCCGAAATCATGGGACCGGGAGTTTCCATTGAATGTGCTGTAGCAAAAGACGGCATGCATATCTTTGAAGACCACTTCCTGCCTGAAATTATTGATCCGGTAACTGGCGAACAGCTGCCTCCTGGGGAAACAGGCGAACTCGTAATTACAACTCTGACCAAAGAAGGCATTCCGTTAATCCGCTACAGAACACGCGACATTACATCGCTGAACTACACACCGTGTAAATGTGGACGCACCCATGTGCGCATGAACCGCATCACCGGTCGCAGTGACGACATGCTTATTATTCGTGGCGTTAACGTATTCCCATCTCAGATTGAATCTATCATTTTGGAAACAGAGGGTGCTTCACCGCACTACCAGATTATTGTGAAGCGTGATGGCAACCTTGATACTGTCGAAGTTCAAGTTGAGATTGACGAATCCCTCTTCTCCGATGCTATCAAGAACCTCCAGAAAATTGAAATGCGCATCCAGAAAACCATTAAGGAATTCCTTGGCGTATCCAGCAAGGTTCGCCTTGTTGAACCACGTTCAATTGAGCGCTCACAGGGTAAAGCAAAACGCGTTTTTGACTTGCGCGACAAAGCCTAGCCCCCGCTACATTCATAATCACAAAAGCCAGATTCTCACCCATGTGAGAGTCTGGCTTTTTTATTTTCTTTGCCCCAGTCAGTTGGCATAAAAAAAGAGATCGCAGAAAATTTCTACGATCTCTTTTACATTCATGGTGCCCAGGGGGAGACTCGAACTCCCACGGGCGTGGCCCACTACCCCCTCAAGATAGCGTGTCTACCAATTCCACCACCTGGGCAAATGTATGAGGTTGCGCTAACGCGCATTTAATTCTTATTTTGTAGTCTGGTCAGGACTAGGCTGAGCTTTCTGCTCAATCTGGATGTTCATGATGCTGGATTCATCAGTACCATGATCACCTGCAATGTAGTTGTAGCTCAAAGAAGTGATAAAGAAGATTGCTGCAAGTGTTGCAGTAATTTTCACGAGAAGACCGCCTGCTCCAGCACCGCCAAAAGCAGACTGGTTGCCGCCGCCAAAGATAACACCCATGCCCTCTTTACCAGCCTGCAAAAGAACAAGTAAAATGAGTGCAAGACAGACCACAACGTGCAGGGTCAGAATCAAGGTTTCCACGAAACGTCCTCCTAAGAGCTATATCAATCCGAATCGGTTGTTAAGCAGTAACAATTTTGCTGAAGCTTTCAGCCTTCAAGGAAGCGCCTCCTACCAAGACACCGTCAACATTGTCAAGTGAAATGATCTGAGTAGCATTTTCAGGCTTTACACTTCCGCCATAAAGAACGCGGGTAGTATTAGCTTTTTCTTTCAAAATATCAAGAAGTTTAGCACGGACAATCGCATGTGCCTCTAAAATTTCTTCCGGCCCGGCTACTTTGCCAGTCCCGATAGCCCATACAGGTTCGTACGCAATCGCAAGACGCTCTGCTGAAACGTCTGGAATTGTTGCAAGACCTTTCTCAAGCTGCTCAGCAATAACAGCTTCCAGCTTGCCGCCTTCACGCTCTTCAAGAGTTTCGCCGATGCAAAGGCATACATTAAGGCCGTTGTTAAGAGCAAAGGCAGTTTTTTCTCCAACCTGTTCACTGGTCTCACCAAAAAGTGCACGACGCTCGGAGTGACCAGTCAATGCCCATGTGCAGCCAGCATCTTTAAGCATTATTGGAGAAATCTCACCAGTAAAGGCACCTTCAAGAGCTGCACAGACATTCTGGCCGCCAAAGGAATAGCCTTCATGCTTTGTAAAGACTTCACCCGCTGCATGCAGAGCAGTAAATGGGGGGAACACAACAACTTCTCTGTCAGCAGACAGTTCACCAACAAGCTCAACAAGCTCAGCTGCAGTATCTTTCGCTTCCTGAGCAGTTTTAAACATTTTCCAGTTTGCAGCCATAAGCTTTTTCATTGATCTTTGCTCCTTACTTAGCACTGACTACGGGTAAAGTCCGCTAGATTACACTGATAAACCAGCGCATCTTCACCAGTATCTTTATAATATTGTTTTCGCACCCCAATCTGAGAAAAGCACATCTGTTCATAAAGATTGATGGCAGGAATATTGGTTCGGCGCACTTCAAGAAATGCCTGTTGTATACCTAATTTTTGCCCAATGCAAAGCATAAGAGCAAGTAACCGTTTTCCTGCTCCCTTTCGCCTTTGCTCCGGATCCGTTGCTATGTTTAATATTTCCAACTCATCAGCAGTGTGGTACATAGCTATATAGGCTACTAATCTTTCATCTTTTTTTAATCCGAAGACTTTAAAAATCTTCTGTTCAAAGGAAAGATTGAACTCTTTTTCAGTCCAAGGTGTTGAAAAACATTTTTTCTCAAGCGCCGCCACTTCGGCACTGTCTTTTTTCGTCAATTGAAAAAAAACATACCCGTCGGCTTCAAGCGGCCCTATTTTCTCAAATATGTCAGACATCAAATATCCAGATACTTCTGCCGAAAAATCGAGATCTCGCGGCAGCCATATTGAAGTGGTCGACAGCCAAGGCAAACCCCTTATGGTGATGCCCTCTGCCAGCGTACACGAACAACGGCTTGCACTAAAATCCGTCTTTGTTCTTATCTATAATAAACAGGGAAAATTTCTCTTGCAACGCAGAGCTGACAATAAAGCACTTGCCCCTGGCATGTGGGATATCTCCGCCGCAACGCATGTCGGCGCAACCGAAGCACTGGAAGCTGCCGCAGAACGCGTCCTCCTGAAAGAGCTCAATCTTTCTTCTGTATCCCTGCACTACCAGAAGTCACAGCAAGAACAAATTGATGATTCAACTCTTTGGATTTCGCTCTACTCAGCCAATATAGGTTCACGTTCCCTCACACCAAATCCGGAGGAAGTTCAGGACAGTCTGTATGTCGATGCAGAAGAATTGTACTCATTTTATGAGCATTTTCCCGGCATGCTCACCCCTGTCCTGACATGGGCAATCGAAGCAGACATCATTTTCCCGAAAAAAACGTAACCTGACTGCAACGGCTACATTAATTGTGCCATTTGGGCATGCAGCAATGTATTTGTTGCCAAGAGTGTCGGGGAGTACAAAGAAAAGTCAGTTGCTGCGTCATATTCAGTCACCCAGCCACCTGCTTCATTAACAAGCAGCCATCCAGCCGCAGTGTCCCATGGCTTCAAGCCCTTTTCGTAAAAAGCATCAAAACGACCTGCCGCAAGATACGCAAGGTCTAGCGCAGCCGCCCCAAGGCGACGGACTCCCTGAGACTCTTTCAACACACGGCGCAGTCTGTCAGTAATCTCATCTGCATCTTCCGCAATGGTATATGGAAAGCCAGTAGCAACAAGTGAGTGTTCAATCTGCTTGTTACGGGTCACAGAAATCTGCTTTTCATTGCACCATGCACCACCACCCGCCGCAGCATAAAAGCATTCATTCATAATAGGCGTGTTAATCACACCGAGAACGATACGATCTTTATGCCAAAGCCCAACAGAGGAACACACGAACGGCACCTGATGTGCAAAGTTGGTTGTGCCGTCGATGGGGTCAATGACCCATGTAAGATCATTCAACGGTTCATCCGCAGCACTTTCTTCCGCTAAAAAACTTGCTTCAGGAAGAATTTTTGCCAGACGATTTTTGATATCATGTTCAACAGCAACATCTGTTTCTGTCACAAGATCAATACGTCCTTTATAGCGAACCTTACGAGGCTTATCCCATGCTTCACGGATAAGCTCACCAGACTCAATAACAGCAGCACGTACTTGCGGTAATAATTTTTGTAATTCCATAATAACTTCCTGAATAGCTTTCACAATATCTTACAATTAGTTGTACGATAAAAGGCGACCTGTGGTCGCCTTAGAAAGTTAGTTTATATATACATCCGAGAACACTGCCCGATCCTCCAGCGTCTTGCCAGTTCCACGAACTACAGTGGTCAACGGGTCTTCATCAATTAACACCTGCAAACCGGTCTCATGCACGATAAGCTCGTTAAGCCCTTTCAGCAACGCACCGCCGCCTGCCAAGAGCAGCCCCTGATCTGCAATATCGCCAGCAAGCTCAGGCGGAGTCTTTTCAAGCGCTTTGCGGATTGCATATACAATTGTTTTTACGGACTCAGAAAGAGCAATACGAATATCAGTGTCACTTACTTCAACAGATGTCGGAGTACCTGACACAATATCCTTACCGGGAACTGTCATTACCAAAGGTTCAGGCAAAGGAAAAGCTGAACCAATAGTCATCTTGACCTTCTCGGCCTGATTTTCCCCGACAAGAAGCTGAAACTCTTCCTGAAAATATCTTTGGATAGAAGCGTTCAAAGCATCTCCTGCCACACGTACAGACTCTGCATACGCAATGGCAGATAATGAAATAATCGCTACCTCTGTTGTACCGCCTCCGATATCAACAACCATGGTTCCTACCGGTTCATGAATCGGTCGAGCCGCACCAATGGCCGCAGCCATCGGCTCTTCAACGAGCTTCACATCTCTGGCACCGGCCTGCTGTGCAGACTCGATAACAGCACGCTTTTCAACCTGCGTAATGCCTGTAGGAACACATATAACAATATTCGGCTTAACAAGACTGAAGCCGGTAATAACTTTTTTAATAAAGTAGGAGATCATTTGCTTGGTGACTTCAAAGTCCGCAATAACGCCGTCCTTCATGGGACGAATAGCGCGGATACGCTGAGGAGTACGACCAAGAAATTCTTTTGCCTCCCGCCCGACTGCAATAACGCTATTGCGCTCAACGTCAATAGCAACAACAGACGGCTCGTTAAGTACGATACCGTCTTTACGTGTATATAGAAGCGTATTAGCAGTTCCAAGATCCATAGCGAGATCTTTTCCGAACATGCTCAAGAGTTTTCCCAGCATTTATTCACCCTCATGGGTCTTAGATGAAAATGAAAAATTTGATTCATTTTCATATTCATAGGCTGCCGCGCGCTGAAGGTCATCGACCTGTCTGTGCGCCTCGTACAGCTTACTGCGCAAGTAGAGATTCTCCAGAAAAAGAGAAAGATGTTCTGAAGCCATCTGGCAAAACCCTTTAAGCTCCTCAGGAATAACTTTCGGCTCCTCACTTGCAAGTGTTAACACTCCGCGAGTCATGCCACCTATTTCCAGCGGGATGCATATTACGCTGACAAAATTAGGTATTCCTTTCTTCTTTCCATATAACGGAGATGTCTGACTTGCTTCCTTACCGCCTTCTACAAAGAACGGCATGCTATTCTTAAACACCCAGCCTACCAGACCACTTCCGTATGGGATCTCGCCCATATCACCCTGAAGCAGTTGGTAGTTTTCCCCCTCAACATGATAGTTTTGACCAGCTTCGTCTCTTGTAGCGAGGCTGCAATATTCAAAACCGGAGGTATCCGAGAGAAGAACGAGAAACTTAGAAAGAAAAGAATCCCATTTCTTCAAATGCTTACGTAATGAATAAATGACCTTCAGGCAATGGTACTGCTGTGCTAAATTCACCTGTTCTTCTACAACAAATGCACGAGAGTACACTTCGTAAACAAGGTCCGCGAACAGTTGCAGAATCTTCTGGTCTTTACTCGAAAATGAATACTGCCTTTTACTGTCAAGACACAGGACTCCCGCACCATTTTTGAGCGGAACCCCCATAAAGGCTTTAATTTTCGTCTCTTCGTTTTGTTTATAGTACCCAAGGTTGTACTGTCTGGTGTCAAAATCATTGACCAGCATTGGGGATTCATTGTTAATAATCCACCCCACCAGACCTTTTCCCGTCCCCGCAGAAAAAGTTTCATCCTTGTTAACCATGTCACCAAGGCTAAAGCTACTGGCAACAGCAAACTGATTACCAGAGCGCTCCGGCATAACGAGCACAGCTGAGTATGCATCGAAGACACTGCAGATAATGCCTAAAATTCTTTCGTAACAAGCAGTTGTATTCATCCAATAAACCCAGTCAAAATATTATGGTCTGCAACGTAAGTAAATGTAAAAATTACGCCACAACATTCTATAACGTTTTTTATGTATAGAACATAACCAGCCAGCAATTTGACAGCCACCCCAAGCGGTTTGTTATAAAGTTAACCCCCTCAAAAATTACTATCATTTTTTTGACACTACGCCAAGCAATCAGGGGAAAGCTTTTTTTCCATGAAATGCTAGAGTTTTTTTAGAAAAAAAAATACTATGTAACAATGACCAAGCGCACTGAACTATTGCCAAAACGGTTATTTTACTTTCTTTAACAATAGCCAGCCCAATTACCGATGCTAAAACACTGGAAAGATGCCTTCCGCGAATGCGGTCTACCATGGAAAGACACTTTTTCATTCAGCGAACCTATCAGCATCACAACTCTTCCTGAGTTGAAAGATTTCCTTGATGCTGTCCAGATCACGCAATGTCTGTTGCGGCCTTTTTTTGAAAAAGACGACTATCCGCTTGTTGAACGCGGCGAGCTGCTTCCCTCATTCGAAAGTGACTTTTTTGAATACAAGGATCTGCCCGGTTTTTCACTGGTGGCATTTGAACGTGAACTTCACTACTTTTCTGAAATCTTCCAGTTTGACATCCTGCACTCCTTAATGGACGTGACCTTCAAGGCAGACGGATATGCCTGCCCTCTTGAAAATTGCACCATCGAGCAAAATGTAGAGACTATCCAGAACCGTATCCCCCGCAAGATGCACGAAAAATTCAAAGAAGAGTTCGGTAAAGTAGATACTTCTGTGCTGGACTACTATCCTCAACTGCTCCCGTACATTCTTGAAATGGACAGAGCACACGTTCTTGCTCTTGATTCATCCGGTTTCTACCACCTTTCCGGTGTATACGGCTCATTTCCGTCGGATCTCGACCCTGAAATCAAACGCTTCGGCCTGCGTGCGAAAAAATTTGAAGTGGGTAACCACAAAAAATACGAACACAACAGATTGTTTGTATACCAGTACCTCATGGAACTGTATGGTTTTACCATTTGTTCAGAACGCAGAACATCCAGCGCCCTGTTCTCCAGACGTCTGCACAAGGCCGGTGAAAAATTTATGGTTCGGGTTCTCGGGCAGACAGACCGCGTTATTACGACAATCTCATCTGCAACAAAAAAGCGTCATTATCCTACTGTTGAAAAGATTGCTCTTGTACAGGTTGATGAAGATCAGTCTGAAGTCATACGCCAGCTTGAAGAAGGCGGGTTCTTTGTTGACCGCAAACGCCTTGTCGTAATTTTACGCGTCACCTACACGCAACATAAGTTCAACCCTGAGAACGTACGTCAGGAACGTGCGCTTTCTGTCGCAAAGCAGGAAGTAATTCATCCTGTAACAGGACGCTCCATTGATGACCTCAATATCATCAAGGACACCACCAACATGATCCTGCGTCTGAACGATATCGTACGCGGCGAATATGTCGGTCATATTACCTATAAGCGTGTAGAACTTGTCGAAAACACAGATACAGAAGAAAAGCGCCTCAAATTTCTCTACTCCTGGCTGTCAAAACATCAGCGCAGAATCATCAGCTACTCTGATGAATTTTATGCAAATGTTGTGAAAGTGCTGGATGGCTACCTGCACGACCCTGATAAAGAAGATGTGTTTGATGGACACCGAGCCCTTTATCAGGATGTACAACTCAGGTACAACTACATTCAGCAAGCCCGTAAAATTATGACCCTTGAACGGTTAAAGAAGCGTAAAATTAAGGGAGAAAAAATTCCTTACGCAGAAATGCTTCAACAGGCAGTCGGCCTGCTTCAAGAATTAAAATTCGACATCACAACATATTTTGGAGATCTGGTTGCATCCATCATCAGCATTACTGAGACAATCTTAAACGACCGTTATCTTTGCCGTAACTACATTATGAAGAAAGACGATGACCTTTCTGACTACGGTCTGGGGATAAAAAAAGAATACGGCAAACTTGTCTCTTTGCTTGACGACATCAAAGCAATCCGCAAATCTCGAACCAAATCTATTGAAGGCTTCGACCTTTAATAACCATAACCACAACCAACAACACTTTAACCTGTCAGGGAGGACATGCTGTGTCTGAACTCTTACAAACCCCTCTTACTGCTTGGCACAAAGCTGCTGGTGCCAAAATGGCTCCGTTCGCAGGATGGGAAATGCCTATCCAGTACACCGGTATCATTGCCGAGCACACACACTGCCGTGAGCAGGCATCCATCTATGACATTTGTCACATGGGTGAATTCGGACTTGTAGGTGAAGGTGCTTGTGAAGCTCTTTCAAAGATCGTTACCCACAATCTGGATAAACTTACTCCGGGCAAGTGTGGATACGGCTTCCTGCTTAATGAAGAAGGCGGTATTCTTGACGACCTTATCATCTACTGCCTTGAAAAAGATGAGTACATGCTCGTTGTTAACGCTGCATGCATTGAAAGTGATTTCAAATGGATTGAAAAACATCTGCCGGAACATGTTACGTTAGAAGACATGTCCGATCAGACTTCCAAAATTGACCTTCAGGGACCAAAGTCATACGAAGTTCTCGAAAAAGTTTTTGACAGCTCCTTGCGTGACCTCAAATACTTCAACTTCCGCACTGTGGACTTCAAAGGTCTCCCTCTTATTATCAGCCGAACCGGATACACAGGGGAACTCGGATACGAATTCTACCTTCCGTCCGAGAATGCTCTGGCACTCTGGGAAGCTCTCATGGCTCAGGAAGAAGTAGAGCCTGCAGGACTTGGCGCTCGCGACACACTTCGCCTTGAAGTCGGTCTGCCACTATATGGTCAGGATCTTGATACAGAACACTCCCCTTCTGCAGCCGGCATGGGCTGGATGCTCCGCTCCGAAGCCGACTACATCGGTAAAGGCAAAGACAGAGAAGGCACTGAGCTGCTGATTCCACTGTCCATCCCGGGACGCCGTTCCGCACGTCACCATGACGTTGTTACTCTTGAAGATGGCACAGAAGTAGGGGTAGTCACCAGTGGTTCTTACTGCCCGAGTGTTGGACACTCTGTTGCGCTTGCATATGTAAAAAAAGAAGCAGCAGAAGGAAATGAAAAGTTCCTCGTTAAAGGGGCTCGCACTTCTCTTGAAGCAACCAAAGCTGAACTGCCATTCTACAAAGAAGGCACAGCACGCATGAAGCTTGTTGACTAAGCTGCATCCTACAGAATAAATTACAAGGGAAGCCACTTGGCTTCCCTTTTTTATTGCCTTTGGCACTACATATAAGAACGAGATAAACAATTCATGAAAACATTTTTTCTTGAAGCAGATAAATGGGACGAGCACTGCGTACTTGAAGGTCAGGAAGCAAAGCACGCCATCAAGGTTCTGCGCATGCGCTCTGGCGACTCCATCCGCCTGTTGGACGGGAAAGGCCGAGAAGGCACGTTCACTATTACAGAGACAACAAAACATACTGTAACTCTACAGCAACAGGAAGTAGTCCAACACCCCAAGCCGGAAAATCAATACTACGTAGCAATTGGCTGGGGCAAATCTGTCCGCCGGGGATGGATTCTTGAAAAAGCCGTAGAGTTCGGTGCTACAGGTCTATGGTTCTGGCAGGCTGACAGATCACAATCAAAAGTCCCTGCAGAAGCAAAAGAGGGGTGGGAAGGCCAAATGCTGGCGGGGGCGAAGCAGTGTAACAATCCGTGGGTTCCAGAAATTGCTACATTTACTGACGGCGCTAAAGGCGTTATGCAGGCAGCTCAGGAATTCGATAATATTTTCATGCTATGGGAGGGACAATCTCCCTCTGAAGTGTTATCCACAGAACAGCTGAACCTTTCCGGAAAAACATTGTTTGTTGTAGGGCCGGAAGGTGGTTTTTCTGAGTCAGAGGCAACCTATTTTATGGAGCAAGGCGCTAAGCCAGTAAGCCTTGGTAAAAGAATTTTACGATGGGAAACAGCTGCCCTGCTGTGTCTCGGGCTTGCATGGTGGAATGGTGAAGTAAACAATGCTGCACGTTAGCAAGGAGATGTCTATGGAGGCAAAGCAACCTCTTGCAGACAAAATTCGCCCGAATTCTTTTGAAGGATTTACAGGGCAGGAACATCTGTCTGCGCGTATCACCGCGCTGACAAAAGCAACCAGACTTCCCAGCCTGCTACTGTTCGGCCCTCCCGGCTGCGGTAAATCCACTCTGGCTCTCCTTCTCGCCAAGAACACCGGACAAAACTGGCTACGGGTAAGCGCTCCGGAAGCAGGGTTAACCCAGCTTCGCAAATCGCTTAAAGGCGTAGAAGTTCTGGTTCTGGATGAACTTCACCGTTTTTCTAAAGCGCAACAGGACTTCTTCCTTCCGATTCTTGAATCAGGAGAAATCACCCTTATTGCGACCACTACTGAAAACCCGTCCTTCAGTGTTACACGGCAGCTTTTGTCCAGATTGCACACGCTTAAACTTAAGCCACTGCCCAGCACCTCACTACAAACTCTCGCTCAAAAGGGCGCGGAAGCCTGCGGTGTTGAACTGGACGAAACGGTCTATGAAATGGTTGCTGGCATTGCTCACGGTGATGCTCGAACCATGCTGAACCTTGTAGAATACATTGCACAACTCCCTCCTGAAGCAAGAGAGCCTGATCAGCTCAAAGCTGCCCTGCCTGACGTAATCGCACGGCACGACAAAAACGGCGACAGTCACTATGAGCTGGCCTCTGCCATGATCAAATCCATCCGGGGAAGTGATGTTGATGCTGCGCTCTACTATCTCGCGAGCCTTCTGGAAGGTGGAGAAGATCCCCGCTTCGTATGCCGCAGACTCATACTTTCCGCCTCAGAAGATGTGGGACTTGCTGACCCAAACGCATTGCCGTTAGCGGTCTCATGTCAACAAGCAGTTGAGTTTGTTGGAATGCCGGAAGGCTTCATTCCACTGGCTGAAACTGTAACCTATTTGGCGCTTGCACCTAAGAGCAATTCGACCTATGCAGCATATTTGGCAGCTGCAAAAGAGATACGAGCACACGGGAGAAAACCCGTGCCACTGCACTTACGAAACCCCTCTACCAAACTCCAAAAAGAGTGGGGGTACGGCAAGGGCTACCTTTATCCACACAACTACCCGGAAGGCTATGTTCCCCAGCAATATCTTCCGGACGACCTTGCAGGTCGCAGATTCTATCAACAGAGGGAACAAGGTGTAGAACCCCGCCTTACTGCGTGGCTTGCTCGTGCCAGAAAAAGCTTCCGTTAATTCCCTATTAGCATCAGGAGACACACATGCTAAAGAAGCTACTCTGCGTTGCAGTAGTAGTTGTAAGTTGCTACGCCCTTTCAGGATGTGCAATCTACAACGCTGCTGTTGACGAGCGCAACATTGGAGAACAATATTCAGATACCGTCATTACGGCAACAGTTCTCAAAAAAATTGTAAACAGCAAAGACCTCAGCCCGTTAGATATCGCTGTGAATACCTACAACAAAAAAGTGTATCTTATCGGCGAAGTCGACTCACTTGCTCAACGCAACACAGCAATCAAGCTCGCACAGAATACAGAAGGGGTACAAAGCGTAGTCCCTTACTTACTGCTTAAAAATGAACAGGACTTTTGTGGAACAACTGATAACCTGTCAATGCAAACAAGCTTGAGCAAAGACCTGATCGGTGACAAAGACATATGGTCTACAAACGTTTCCGTTGATGTAGTTCAATGCAACATTGTTCTCACAGGTATTGTAGGTTCAAACGCTGAAAAGCAACAAATTCTTGAACACGCCAGAGCTGTCCCCAAAGTACGCTCGGTAACCTCCTACATCCAAGTTCAATAAGCGCGTTATGCAAAGAAGGCAGTTTACAGGCTGCCTTTTTTCATACTTGCAGAATCTCATCGCCTGAACGCTACACACCATTCGTTGAGTAGCATGACGTAGGATAACTACATAAAAAAAGCGATTCCATATGGAATCGCTTTTTTAATATCATCACAGCGCCCTGCAGAGCCTGCTTTTTTTCAATTTGACTACTAGCGGGTAAGCTTGCGGTATTTGATACGATGAGGCTGGTCAGCTTCTTTTCCAAGACGCTTTTTGCGGTCAGCTTCATATTCTGTGTAGTTACCGTCAAAGAATACAACCTGAGAATCACCTTCAAACGCAAGAATATGAGTCGCAAGGCGATCAAGGAACCAACGGTCGTGAGAGATAACCAGTACGGAACCTGCGAAGTTTTCAAGTGCTTCTTCGAGTGCACGCATGGTGTTTACATCAAGGTCGTTTGTCGGTTCGTCAAGCAGGATAACGTTAGCACCTGACTTAAGAATCTGCGCAAGATGTACACGATTTCGCTCACCACCTGAAAGAACAGCAACATCTTTCTGTTGATCCGCACCGGTAATACCGAAGCGGGAGCAGTATGCACGGGAGTTCACTTCCTGTGTGCCGAGCTTAACAGTATCGTATCCACCGGAAATCACTTCGTACACAGACTTTCCAGCTTCAAGGGTGTCACGTCCCTGATCAACATGAGCAAACTGAACAGTTTCACCGATCTTAACTTCACCGGAATCTGGCTGTTCTTCACCGACAAGCATTTTAAAGGTGGTGGATTTACCAGCACCGTTAGGCCCGATAATACCCACAATAGCACCGGCAGGGATGATGCAGTTCATGTTCTCTACAAGCAGTTTATCGCCCATAGATTTCGTAACATCTTTCATCTCGATAACTTGCTTACCAAGACGTGGTCCCGGTGGGATGTAAATTTCAAGATCCTTCGCATGCGCTTCGGATTCATGAGATACTAAAGATTCGTATGCGCTGATACGTGCTTTGGATTTGGTATGACGGCCTTTTGGGGACATACGGATCCACTCAAGTTCTCTCTGAAGCGTTTTCTGGCGCTCGGACTCTTTCTTTTCTTCCTGAGCAAGGCGCTTCTGCTTCTGGTCAAGCCAGCTGGAGTAGTTACCTTTCCACGGAATACCGCGGCCACGGTCAAGTTCGAGAATCCAGCCAGCCACGTTATCAAGGAAGTAACGATCGTGAGTAACAGCGATTACAGTACCCGGGAAGTTCTGCAGGTAGCGTTCAAGCCAGGCAACTGATTCTGCATCAAGGTGGTTAGTCGGTTCGTCAAGAAGCAAAATATCCGGATTCTGCAACAGCAAACGACATAAAGCCACACGGCGTCTCTCACCACCTGAGATAACATTAACAGGTGTATCCGCAGGCGGACAACGCAATGCATCCATTGCCATCTGCAGGCGGGAGTCAATGTCCCACGCGCCCTTGGCATCCATCTGTTCCTGAACCTGAGCCTGCTTCTCAATGAGAGCATCCATTTCTTCAGGTTCCATCGGCTCAGCGAACTTAGCGTTGATGTCGTTGAACTCATTAATAAGTTCCATTACGTCACCGACACCCTCTTCAACTACTTCACGTACTGTGCGTGTTTCATCCAAAAGAGGTTCCTGCTCAAGGTAACCGATTGTAAATCCCGGAGAAACATGTGTTTCACCTTCAAAAGCAGTATCAACACCTGCAAGAACTTTAAGAAGAGAGGATTTACCGGAGCCGTTAAGACCCAGCACACCGATTTTTGCACCATAAAAATAGGAAAGAGAAATATTTTTCAATACCTCTTTCTGGCCGTGACGTTTTGTCACGCGAACCATTGAATAAATAATTTTATCCGGCTCGTTCTGACTCATATTACCACCTTGAATCTATTAGTAAACTGAATAACAGCTACTGGTTTCTATTCCGCTCCACAATATCTTTCGTTTATGTGAAAACAGAACGCCGATCGATATTATGGAAATATTTTTTCCCCTTTTTGCGCATTTGCTGCAAATTGTCCAGAAAAGGAAATCACGTCTTTCCAATAAGGTAACCACTCTCAGTGATAGACTTAGAAAGATTTTAGACTTGATCTAACACGTTGTAATGCAAGTTTGTTCTATGATAGCAAGATGCAACATTGTCCACGTTATTTCGATTGACCGGAGAATACATGAAAAATTACGCTGTAATGTACAGTAACACATACACTACACCTGAAGATGCTAAAGGCTTTATCTCCAGCCTGTTACCTTCTTTTGCTTTTTACCCTTCAATGGCCAAAACTGCATATTTTGCAAACAAAGAGGCAAAACAAGGGAAGTCTTCCGATCAGGCATGGGTCAAAGGGAGCCTTGATATTATCAAAGCGCTGGAACGTGTCGGCGTTTCTCTTTCATTTGACAATCTTTCTGCCTTTACGGAACTTGATTCGCCTTGTGTATTCATAGGCAACCATATGAGTACATTGGAAACATTTGTCCTCCCTGCAATAATTCAACCTCATAAGCCGGTGACCTTTGTGGTAAAAAGCTCTTTGCTTACCTACCCGTTTTTCGGTGACCTCATGGCTTCCCGCAATCCAATTGCTCTGGAGCGTACTAATCCTCGAGAAGACCTGAAAAAAGTTCTTTCTGAAGGAACCGAGAAGCTTCAACAGGGAAAATCTGTCATCGTTTTTCCACAGTCCACACGCAGCACGCAGTTTGATCGCAAAAAATTTAACTCAATAGGAGTCAAGCTTGCGAAAAAAGCCGGTGTTCCAATTGTACCGCTTGCATTAAAAACAGATTGCTGGGGATGCGGAAAGTTTAGCAAAGAGTTCGGCCCGATTGACACCGCCAAAAAGGTTCATTTTTCCTTTGGTGCTCCGTTCACTATAGAAGGAACCGGAAAAGAAGAACACGCACGCGTTTGTGACTTCATTGAAACATCACTCGAAAAATGGTCTGAATAAACTATAGCAAAAAACCAGCGCTACAGTGACAGTGTAACGCTGGTTTTTCGCATTGTATTCAACTGTAGTGCACCCGTATTTTCGTGTATTCTGGCATTATAAATTCTTACTGCTGTATAGACCTGCCCTACTGAAATCCACATCCTGCATTCTAACCACCCCCATTACTGCTTGAATTTATTTTATTTTTCAAAGCAGATATCAGCCCAAACCCCTCGGTACAACAAGACAAAATTTATTTCTCACGCATTGACGCAAAAAAATTTGTGAGCTAAGCGTTATTGCGTGCTCAAACAGTTTGTGAAGTAGTGTTTTGAGTTGCCGCGAAACACTACTGGATTAACCCTAAAACTACTGGGTCAAGCTATGACAATGACAAAAAAAGAAGCTCTGTTACTGGCTGCAAAAGAGCTCTTTGGTGAGTATGGTTACTCTGAAACCACGTTCAAGAAAATTTCAGAACGTGCAGGAGTAGCTCTTGGACTGCTTACACACCATTACGGAAACAAAGAAAAATTGTTTCTGGCAGCTGGACTGGATGTTCTCGACGACTTCATTATCAAGCTGAGAGAAGCATGTGCACAAGGTAATACCGGCTATGATTCTGTAATGAATTTCTGCCGAACATATCTTGATTACTCCGTAACACCGGAATCACACTTCCTTGTTCTCGTTCGCTGCTCTCCATACTCAGACATGAAAACTCAAACTGATCGCGACATCATGTATGAAAAATTCAATCAAGTACCACGAGAGCTTGAGTATCATGTACGAAGAGGAATAGAAGACGGTTCGATCAGAGATTTACCTGCTCATGAAACCACCACTGTTCTTACCTGTAATCTGGTTGGTGCGATCCGAACAAGACTGCTTACACCATACGCGCCAGCCAACCTCTACGATGAAGTCCTGAAATTTATTTCCCGCAGTATTAAAAACGACTAGTCTGCACTACTAGGACGAAAAAAAGGAAGAGATAATTCTCTTCCTTTTTTTATGCTCAAAATATGAACTTAGTGCTTCAAGAAAACGAAGCACTAAGAAATCTTAACCAACAGCGGGATGCTATGGCGAGCACAAGACTCCTCCTGAGTCCTGCCAAGCTCAAAGCTCACTGCTTCTTTACCTGCTGCTGCCGCAATTTCATCCACCACACCTTTAACATTAATAATAGGATGACGCATGAACACCTGCGGAAGTCCGTACGTTAAGTTACAAGCAAGACAAGCACCGTTACGCTGATTTAAATGAAATGCGAACTCCAACGTATCGCCAGTTGCTGCTATGAAAGCCAGCTCAATGTCGTACGCACCGCTCTCAGCTTCACCGTATAATGCATCGAAAAATTCGTCCGTCTTAGATGCCGGGAACAACTCGCCCAACTTTTCCTTTGTAAACACTGTATCCAACTGCATAGTCACTCCCACCTTTTTCTTTCTGTTGTGCCGATTTTTTTCTGCAACAAATTTGACTGCATAACAATGCTCAAAATTGCTCAGATATACACCCTATATATTTTACAGTTGCTCAGCAAGCAGAGGACAGCTTCTGGAGCCGTTCGATAACATCCTCTTCAAGCTGCAAAAAGCGCACTGAAATATTCTTTATAGAAAACTGCTGCAACAGCTCCTGTACAGCCATTGGTTTACATTCAGCAATCAACCCACCATGAAATGCTAAATACCCGACAATTGCCTCAGCAGTAATTCCGGCTTCACGCATTTTACGCAGCTCAAAATGCCCATGTCTCTTAGCCAACCTCTCCCCTTCATGATCGAGAACAAGTGGCAGGTGAATGTATTCAGGAGGTCTGCACCCTAGCAGCTCATATAGGTAGACCTGTCGTGGCGTACAGTGAAGGATATCCTCACCGCGCACAACTTGAGTTATGCCTTGCCTTATATCATCAACAACGACTGCAAGCTGATATGCAAATACTCCGTCAGAACGCCTCAATGGAAAATCACCACCGCATTCTTTCCAGCTCATATGACAATCGCCATGCAAGGTGTCCGTGAAGCAAATCTCATCTTTAGGGCAATGAAGCCGCATGGAGCTTCTACGCCCCGAGCGTTCTCGCTCTCTCCTTTCATCATCAGAAAGCCGCAAGCAAAGCTCAGGATATGCATTACCATAGTCCTGCATATGTGGTGCAGAAGCCAACGACCGGAGTTCTTTCCTTGTACAAAAGCACGGATAAACCAGACCGGCATCCTCAAGCGCTGTAATCACTCGCTCATATAGCATGGTAGATTCGCTCTGCGTATACGGAGCATTATCTCCGCCCACATCGGCACCTTCATCCCAATCCAGACCGAGCCAGTGCAGATCTTCAATAAGTCCTTCTACAAATTCTGGCTTTGATCTGTCGGGGTCTATATCTTCGATCCGTAAAACGAGTGAGCCACCGGCCTTACGAGCTGCAAGCCAGCAAACAAGAAAGGACCATGCATTCCCTAAATGCATGTATCCGGTAGGCGAAGGAGCAAGACGGCCTTTTACAGAAGATGATGATGTCGATATGGCCGGACAAATTTCGGCTGCGATTCGGGCAAGATTACGTATAGAACTCATGTAGAGTTGAAATCATGCCAAGGCTGATAAGTCAACCATAAGTGATACTCTACAATACAATATGAAGCATATCCTACCATTGCCTGTCTTCACCTGCTCCCGACGCAATCATGATGTCCTCTGAATGGTCAGCAAATATGAGCACACTAGCGTGCTGCCGAATGATTTATTTTCAGGCATTGAAAAAAATAACATCTGTATTTGCAAGCTATACCTCAAAGATCACCAAAGTACTCTGCCTTCGGAGAGTCTAATATATTCTTCCCTCTCCCCACTTATGGTATTGTTACCATAAAAAAGGAGCAGCTATGTCAAAGAAAGATTGTTTCCCTAAAGACACCAAGACCGAGTGCAGACAACGAAACATTCATGAAGGAGCAACACAGGCATCCTATTTTGTTACAGAAAACAGAGACATAATGCCTGCCGAGCGTAAGCAGTATGAAATGTTGTTCGGTAATAGAAAAGCGAAAAAGTAGCCGGACAACCCCCGTCCTTCTTGGCTTAATGTGTAAAGTTTAAAAAATTATACAAAATATATTGATCTGGTCATTGTTACGAGTTAAGCTGTAATCACACTAAGTGAAATACTATCAAAAGTTGGTTAGTTCACCTTTGAAACGAAACTGATAGAATCTGATGTTCAGGAGGTGTCCTTTTGGAAACTCCACCACGCACTGTAACTGACGAATGAGCATGTTGCTGTTCGTCATGATTCGACCAGGTAACTAATTAATTTTCAACGTAACACACAGACCAAAGCACCAAGACAGCATGTCTTGGTGCTTTTTTTGTTTCCCTCCACACTTCACCGTACATTTTTACATCCATCTGCCTCTTTTTTGCTACGAAGCAAACTAGTTACTCAACCAGTCGTGCCACTTATTTACATTTAATGCTACATAGTGACTCGATTGAGCAAACAGTCATCGCACAAAACTCCATTTATTAACTTTTTCTATAAATTACAGGAGAAATTATCGGCATCTTATTGACACATTTTGCCAGCAGGATGTACGAGTTTTATTGTTCTTCAACGTTATAGATTCGTTTGATACTTATGGTTTACAAACGCCAAAATGCAAGGAGGCAGGGATGAGTCTCAATAGGCGTGATTTTGTTAAACTGTGTACAGGGACTGTGGCTGGACTTGGGGTTTCCCAGATGTTCAACCCAGCTGTTTGTGAAGCGATTTCAGGTTCACTTAACGGCAATCGCCCTCCAGTTTTATGGTTACAGGGTTCTGGTTGTACGGGTTGTTCCGTATCACTGCTTAACTCTGTCAACCCACACATTAAAGACGTACTGCTCAAAGTTATCAGCCTCGAATTCCATCCTACAGTGATGGCATGGGAAGGCGAACCTGCAATCGAACACATGTACAAGATTGCAGACAAGTACGATGGTAAATTCTTCCTCGTTGTGGAAGGAAGTGTTCCTACCGCAGCTGATGGTAAATACTGTGTTATCGGCGAAGCCGACCACAGAGAAATTACCATGGTTGACGCAATGAAAGAACTTGGCCCTAAAGCAGCAGCTGTGCTCGCAGTAGGTACCTGTTCTGCATACGGTGGTATTCCTGCAGCTGAAGGAAGCCAGACCGATGCTAAAGGTGTACGCCAATTCTTCGAAGAAGAAGAAATTGCTACACCGGTTGTCAACATCCCTGGTTGTCCTCCGCATCCAGACTGGATCGTTGGAACAGTAACTGTTGCTCTTGACGCTATCAATAAGCACGGCCTCGCAGACGGCCTTGGTAAGGTTGTTGAAATTCTTGATGATGAAGGGCGTCCTACTCCTTTCTTCGGCGAGAACATTCACGACAACTGTCCTTACCTCGACGACTTTGATAACGACGTTCTGGCAACTAAGTTTACTGAAGTTAAGGGTTGCCGCATGGAGCTTGGCTGTAAAGGTCCGGACACCAACTCAGACTGTTACAAACGCAAATGGAACAACGGTATCAACTGGTGTGTCCAGAACGCTGTCTGTATCGGCTGTGTTGAGCCTGATTTCCCTGACGGCAAGTCCCCGTTCTACGAGCCTGCTTAATAACGGCTTGTGCGCCCTTATACATTCCTAAGGAGGAATTAACATGTCTGGTTGCAAAAGAAATGGAGCAGCAGGCAGCGGAAAAGCAGCTCATATCGCAATCGATCCGGTAACCCGAATCGAAGGCCATTTGAAAGCTGACGTTACCGTTGAAAACGGCAAAGTTGTGGACGCAAAGCTTTCCGGCGGTATGTACCGCGGGTTTGAGCAGATCCTTCGTGGCCGTGACCCTCGTGACTCTTCTCAGATCGTTCAGCGTATCTGTGGTGTATGTCCAACCGCACACGCTACTGCTTCTGTTATGGCTCAGGATGCAGCATTTGGTACTAAAGTAACAGACAACGGTCGTGTTACACGTAACCTCATCCTTGGCGCTAACTACCTGCAGTCTCATATTCTGCATTTCTACCA
Organism: Halodesulfovibrio spirochaetisodalis; assembly: GCF_001672295.1. GTDB lineage: Bacteria > Desulfobacterota > Desulfovibrionia > Desulfovibrionales > Desulfovibrionaceae > Halodesulfovibrio > Halodesulfovibrio spirochaetisodalis. The sequence goes on from NZ_JXMS01000004.1 coordinate 47,871, forward strand.
TCTTGCTGCACAGGACTTTGTACAAGGCCCTGACAGCGCACCTTTTGTACCGCGTTACCAGAAGTCCGACCTTCTTGAAGATCGCAACAAAGATCTCAAAGCTGTTAACGCAGCTGCTGTTGATCAGTACATCGAAGCTCTCGACGTACGCGCTATCTGTCACGAAATGGTTGCAATCTGGGGCGGTAAAATGCCTCACGTGCAGGGTATCATTGCAGGTGGCACATCTGAAATGCCTACAAAAGATCGCATTCTTGAATACGCAGTTCGTTTCAAGAAAGTTCGCGACTTCGTAAATAATAAATACCTCCCGACTGTTTACACTGTCGGTTCCGTATACCCTGACCTGTTCAAAGTTGGACAGGGTCATAAAGCTTGTGTTGCATACGGCGTATTCCCGCTTGATAATGCAAACTCCAAGTTCATGATGAAATCAGGTGTATACTATGATGGTAAAGACCACGACTTTGATCCTTCAAAAATCCATGAAGATGTAAAATACTCATGGTTTGAAGATTCCACTTCCGGTCTTCACTACTCTAAAGGCAAAACTGTTCCTGCTCCTCACAAAGATGGTGCATACAGCTTTGTTAAAGCTCCTCGTTACGACGGTGTTGCTTGTGAAGTTGGTCCTCTCGCACGTATGTGGGTTGAGAACCCTCCACTTTCACCTGTTGGTCAAAAGATGCTGAAAGAAAAGTTCGGCCTGGATGCTAAGAACTTCCGCGACCTCGGTGAAGATGCAGCATTCTCCCTCATGGGACGTCACGTAGCACGTGCTGAGGAAACTTGGTACATGCTCGACTTCATTGAAGCATGGCTCAAAGAAGTTAAACCTGACGAAGAGACCTTTACTGCTTACGAGATCCCAGAATCCGGTGAAGGTACTGGTTTCACAGAAGCACCTCGCGGCGCTCTGCTCCACTACCTTGACGTTAAAGACAGCAAAATCAACAACTACCAGATTGTATCTGCTACTCTCTGGAACTGTAACCCTCGCGATGACAAGGGTGTACGCGGTCCTGTTGAAGAAGCTCTCATCGGTATTCCTGTACCGGACGTTGACAATCCGGTAAACGTGGCGCGTCTCATTCGCGCCTTCGATCCATGACTGGGCTGTGCCGTTCACGTGATGAACGCAGAGACCGGTAAAGTTTCCGTTGTTGAGTTCGAATAAGACTCGCTTCTGAACGTACCTTTAAAAGAGGAACCCTCGGGTTCCTCTTTTTTTCTTCGCAACTGCCGCTCATTTGCCGGTATGCTGCCATAAAAAACTTGCTCATGTATCAGGGTTTATTTTACTGATAACGAACTTCGTATATACCTTTTTCATCTTGTTGCTTAAAGGACTGATCATGGAAAAACTGTTAGTGCTGGGCATTGGTAATACGCTCTTAACAGACGACGGTGTCGGCGTTCATGCTGCCGAAATTCTCTGGAAAGAAGAATGGCCTGAAAACGTTACTGTTATGGAAGCTGGAACCTTTACTCAGGATATTTACGTTCTGTTTCAAGGATACGACAGACTTCTCGTCCTTGATGTAATTCACGCAGAACACAAGCCGGGTACAATCTACGAACTTACAGAAGATGATATCCGCTCCAATAAAAAACAGCGAGTCTCCATTCACGATATCGACATGCTAGATTCTCTGCAGATGTGTGAAATGCGTTGCGGCAAACGCCCGAAAATGGAAATTATCGGCATGCAGCCGCATGACATAACCACATGGAACATCGGACTGTCCGAAGTATGTCAGGGACAATTCGATAACTTTGTCTCACATGCCCGAAAGCGCATTAACGAGATCATAGCCGAAATGAATTAGCCATACCTTCTGTATTGCTTGCAGCAACATATGTTCTTTACCACCTACATTTGCTGACAAGATTCCTGCTCACAATGTGCGCTAAGTGCCTGTGCAGTACAAAAAGACAAGCAAAGCCAAACTCAACATTCCCATGTCTGAGTTTGGCTTTTTTTCATTATGCACAAATGCCATGTGCAAACGTCGTATCACATAATCTTGCTGCCAACATTTCTTACTCATGCCATTTTATTTGTCATCAAATATACATTTTCTCTGCTTCATTACCGTTTTTTTACCCCCCTCAGTCTACAAGTGCACACAGGTATCTGTGCCACTACTAAGCGTTGCTCCCCTTTTTTCGATTGATCTTCTTTTAGGAACACACCTTGCATGTATCTATCAAGTCTAACTGACTTCATAGATTACGTACTACCAGACAACTCTACGGGGAAAGACTATGAAAGTTATTGAAAACAACCATCAGCTCTTTGGGCTTTCAGGATTTGATAAATTAACCCATAGCAACGACACTGTTGAACTCAAAGGAAAGCAGTTACGTGCAGGCCAATCATGGAAAGGACGTATCGTCTCTGTTCTTGAATCCATTGGTATCTTCAAAGAATACTGCACAGACTTTCGCAATAAAGAGGAATCCAACAGTAATACCGCAGCCTGGCAACTTTTCGGTGGATTAAAAGAAAAGTACGGTGAAGCCACAGTTACAGCCGCTCTGGAAAACACAAAAGAGCGTTTTAAAGGTATGGACATTGTTCGAACCGGCTCTGGGCTCACAACTGGAACAGGAAGCCAGACAACGCTTCTTACATGTGGTGAAGTACGAGCCGTTATGGACGAAGCGTCAGCCATTCATAAATATCTTGAGTTGAACCCTAAGCCACAAACGCGGGAAATGGGCACACAAACCGATACACCGGTCATGTGCGACTCTGAAACTCAGACAGAACGCCAAAGCTCTTTGAACCCGTTATCTAAACTCATAGCCAAAGCGCATACACATGCAACTGCAGCTACAACGCATACGGAGACAACAGCTACCACAGTTTCTGACATGGGAACTCCTGCTCCAAAAACAACTAAAAATGCTAACCCGATCACAAACACCATTAAAAACCACTACTTGGCAAAGGGTGTTGTTCAGGACGAAAAAGAGTTACTGAATATTTTACATAAGATGGGAAAATCGCCTAAACATCTCTCCAAACCTCGTACAGAATATGTCACTTCGAAAGTTCTGAAAGATGTTCGGGAGCTCCCAGAAGGTACGACTCTCAATAAAAAAAAGGTTCTGGATCTGGCAGAAAAAGCGCTGACAAAAGCACTGTCACACAATTCTGCATGGAATACTGCCAAAGCCATCAAAATGGGAGCAGCAAAACATGTACGCCACACAAATACTGAACTGAAGGACGAATTAAAAACACTGGCAACCACAGTCAAAGTCAGTGCAAAGGCATACATAACATCCGAATTAATAAAAACAATTGCGCAAAAAGAGGGTATAACCTTGGATAAGGCGCAAACTAAATTTGCAATGAAAGAAGCTATCAGCAGTGCCGCATATACTGCAGAGATGCAGGGGATTATGCTTGATACAACGAACTTTGACGAACTTGCAAAAATAATGGTTCATCACGCCAAAGATAAAAAGCCATATCAATTGTTCGCTAACTTGTAACTCACCCGGGACACACTTATATGGATAACCTTGCTATTGTACAAAACGTGTTGAAAGAGTTCGGTAAAATTATTGATCTCGATTCAATAGCACTAAATGACACCGGAAGCTGTAAACTAGTCCTCGACGATCTTGAAATTCATTTAGAAATAGATGATGCAACTGACAGTCTTATGCTGCTCAGCCCTGTTGCTGAGGGCACAGAACAACTCATGGCAGATGCGCTGGAGTTGAATCTTTTCTGGGGACACCTCAATGGATGCAGATTTACCCTGCTCCGCAGCATCAACGTACTTGCTCTGCTAAACAGACTTCCAACCACGGGACTAGATATCACCGTATTTGAAAAAGAACTGAATACGTTTGCTGACACTGCTCTTACCTGGAAAAGAGCATTCAATGAAATGCCGGTTCCTGATGAACAGCCGACAATGCCCGACTGTGAACTGCAAAAGCAAAACCTGCTTAACCAAATATAGCCCTCAATCATAGTGAACTGCGTATCATACGCAGTTCACTATGTACCATTCCTATCTCTTCTTTCTCCCTGCCTTATTTCATACTTCCCCAGAATATAATAAGAATCATGCGATGATATTTTATTTTTCTATTATGAAAAAAAAATCAATCATGCTATGTTGATGCCAATTATACCAGTTGACTTCTTCATTATTTATAGATGTTACAGATGAAGCCAACAGTATTTATACGTCTGGTGTAGCACCCAGGTGCAAACCGTGTCCTTCCTTATAAGGAGGTTGTATGAAAATTTCTGTAGGTCTCGGCAAAGACGATGTCGTTGAACGACTGGAGAAAAAAGGGGTCTCCCGCCGTCAGTTCCTCAAGTACTGTACTGCTGCTGCGGTATCCCTCGGAATGGCTCCAGCATTCGGCGCCAAGATTGCCGAAGCAGTCACCTCTAAACTTCGCCCTTCTGTTGTGTATTTGCATTGTGCAGAATGCACCGGCTGTACCGAAGCTCTCCTTCGGGCGCATGAGCCGTACATTCAAGAGATTCTCTTTGATACTATCTCATTAGATTATGATGAAACAATTATGGCTGCTGCCGGTGATGCTGCTGAAAAAGCACTTGAACAGGCTGTTGCAAACCCTAATGGATTCATCCTTGCTGTTGAGGGCGGTATCCCGACCAAAGACGGTGGCGTTTATGGTAAAGTTGCCGGTCATACCATGTATGACATTGTGACAAAAATTGCCCCTAAAGCCACAGCTCTGATCAACCACGGCACATGTGCGTGCTATGGTGGTATTCAGGCTGCTGCTCCTAACCCGACAGGCGCAAAAGGTGTCAACGAAGTTCTTAAAGACAAAAAGATTGTGGGCATCAATGTTCCGGGTTGTCCTCCTAACCCGTACAACTTTGTACACACCATTCTCTTTTATCTTGCAGAAAAGAAAGCGCCGGAACTTGATGATCTGCAGCGTCCTGTCCCATTCTTCGGTACTACTGTACACGACCAGTGCCCTCGCCTACCGCATTTTGATGCAGGAGAATTCGCCCCTTCGTTTAATTCCGAAGAGGCTCGTAAGGGATGGTGCCTATATGAACTGGGCTGTAAGGGACCTGACACCTACAACAACTGCCCTACAATCAAGTTCAATCAGGTAAACTGGCCTGTGGAAGCAGGTCACCCGTGTATCGGCTGCTCTGAACCAGACTTCTGGGACGAAATGACTCCGTTCTATGAAAACTAGCAGCTTGAACCGTTAGCCTATCCCAAGGAGCAAGATACATGAAAAGCAATTCCTCTGGATTCCCTGTTACCCCTCAGGGCAGCAAGAGCGGCAGAGTTGTTGTAGATCCTATCTCGCGTATCGAAGGACACCTTCGAATCGAGGTAGAGTTAAAAGATGGCAAAATTGCCAACGCATGGAGTTCTTCAACTCTGTTCCGCGGCATTGAGATAATCCTTCAAGGACGTAAGCCGGAAGATGCCCAGCACTTTACGCAACGTTCATGCGGTGTATGTACATACGTACATGGTATTGCATCCACCCGTGCAGTTGAAGACGCATGCAAGGTGACTATTCCGGAAAACGCCACACTCATTCGAAATCTGGTCATGGCATCTCAATACATGCATGACCACATTGTGCACTTCTATCATCTCTGCGGACTGGACTGGATTGATGTTGCAGGCGCGTTAAAGGCAGATCCTAAAAAAGCTGCTTCCATTGCCAACTCCATTTCTCCTCGTGAGACTAAAGCAGAAGATCTGAAAGCCGTACAGGACACCCTCAAGAAATTTGTTGAAAGCGGCCAGCTCGGTCCGTTTACCAACGCATATTTCTTAGGCGGCCATGAAGGTTACTACTTGAGCCCGGAACTCAACCTTATAGGCACCGCCCATTACTTGGAAGCATTGCGCATCCAGCTTCTTCCTGCACGCGCAATGGCCATCTTCGGTGGAAAAAACCCGCATCCGCAATTCATGCAGGTTGGCGGCGTAACTTGCTACAAGTCTTTAGAAAAAGACAAGCTGAAACAGTTCCGCGATCTGGTCATGCAGACCAAAAACTTCATTGATCAGGTCTATATTCCAGACCTTATTGCCATCGCAGGTCAGTACAAAGACTGGACACAATACGGCGGCTGTACAAACTTCATGACCTTTGGCGAATTCCCGACCAAAGGGCAGGAAATGGATAACCGCTACTTCCCTGCCGGCATTGTTATGGATCGTAAGTTTGATAACATTCAAAAATTTGATCCTGACAAAATCGCAGAGCATGTCCGCTACAGCTGGTACAAAGGCGATAAGGCACTCCATCCATATGAAGGCGTAACCGATCCTAAATATACAGACATGTTCGGTGAAGACCGTTACTCGTGGATGAAAGCTCCGCGCTATGATGGTAAAGCTATGGAGACCGGCCCGCTGGCACAGGTGCTTGTCGCCTATGCCAAAGAGCATCCAAAAGTGAAGCCGCTGGTAGACCACGTTATCAACACGCTCGGCATTAAAGTTGAGAACATGTACTCAACTCTTGGCCGTATTGCTGCCAGAGGCATTGAAACTGCTGTGGTTGCAGAACACTGCGTGGACATGCTCAACCAGCTTGAAGGCAACCTTGCTGCTGGTAAAAACCAGATCATCGAAGACATCGACATGGTGGATCAAGCTGAGGGTGTCGGCTTTGTTAACGCTCCTCGTGGCGGACTCTCACACTGGACCAGAATCAAGGACAAAAAAATTGAAAACTTCCAGCTTGTAGTGCCTTCCACATGGAACCTCGGCCCTCGCTGTGCAAATGATCTCTTGTCTCCAGTTGAAGAAGCTCTCGTTGGCACACCAGTTGCCGATGCAGAACGCCCTGTTGAAATCCTCAGAACTGTACACTCATTCGATCCATGTATCGCCTGCGGCGTTCATGTTATCGACGGTAAAACCAATAAAGTACACAAGTTCCAAATCAGATAAGAAAAGGGTCACCTTTTCAGTTGTTTTGCCTGTCAGGGAGCCTTGGATGAGGCTCCCTGACCTGTCATAACAAACTTTATAGCCACCTTCCCGCTGTTTTCAACCTGTTGCTGTTTTCTTCAGCCAGCAAAGAAAAAGGAAAAACACTCATGGCTACTCCTCCTCAAATTCTTGTTCTTGGCGTGGGCAACACGCTGTACACAGACGAAGGCCTCGGGGTTCGTGCTGTCGAACGTCTATCCTCTGCCTATACCTTTTCAGACAATGTAACGATATTTGATGGTGGTACACTTGGTATGAAGCTGATGGATCACATCGTTAACTATGACAAACTGATTGTCGTAGACGCCGTATTATGCGGTGACAAAGCAGGCTCCGTTTACCGCCTTGTGGGCGAGGATCTACGCAAGAGCCTTGGCTTCAACAACTCAATGCACCAGACAGATCTTGTGGATACGCTTATTTTTTGCGAATTATTAGGGAACAAACCGGACACTGTGGTCATAGGCATGGAACCTAATGACTATGAAACAATGAATATAAATCTCTCATCAGAAGTAGCTTGCAAACTCGATTCAATGTGTGACATTGTACTTCAGGAAATAACCGAGTCCGGTGGTGCTTTTTTCACAAAATAGCCTGCCGGAATATCTTTTGTTGAACAATCAGCATTACGCTGTTCCTAGGAGTGCTTATGTGTCTTGCAATTCCTGCTGAAGTTGTAGAAATTCAGTCTGATACCATGGCAAAATGTCGTGTTGGGCAAAGTGAAACGTACATTGACGCCTCTACTATGCTTTTAGAAAGCCCTGCAGAGATAGGTGACTTTGTGATTGTTCACGCAGGGTTTGCCCTTCGTAAGCTAGATTTTGACGAAGCACAGGAGACGCTGCGTCTGCTCAGACAAATGGCAGGAATTAACGAAAGTACGCCGGGTGCTTTTTAGCTCTATGCAATATAGTTGTTAAAAGTCTCCTGTAGAATACCTGCAGGGGACTTTTTTCTTTTGACAAAAAAGTTATTTTTCTTCATCACAGCTGTGATCTTGACTTTAGCAAGCATTTAACTCAATCTAACTGACTTATTTCAGCAATGTTACTTCCGGAGGAAGAGATTCCCATGAGCGACTACAAAAAGACGCTGCATCTCCCAAAAACCAAATTTCCTATGAAGGCCAACCTCTCCCAGAAAGAGCCAGAAATGCTCAAAGAATGGGAAAGCAAAAAAGCCTACGATGCAATGCTCGCTGCTAGCGGCGAAAACGGTGAGTACGTCCTGCACGACGGCCCTCCGTATGCTAACGGTCACCTCCACCTTGGTCATGCACTGAACAAGGTTCTTAAAGATATAATTATTAAGTCTCAGAACATGCAGGGAAAAAAAGCTCAGTATGTTCCGGGCTGGGACTGCCACGGTCTCCCGATTGAGCTTAAAGTTGAACAGCAGCTTGGTGATAAGAAAAACACTATCCCTGAGCATGTCTTCCGTAAGGTTTGCCGCGAATACGCAGAAAAGTATGTCGGCATCCAGCGTAAAGAATTCAAACGCCTCGGTGTACTTGGTGAATGGGAAAAACCATACCTCACCATGCACCCGTCTTACGAAGCAGCTACTGCCCGTGAACTTGGTCGCTTTATGGAAAACGGCTCTGTTGCCCGCAGCAAAAAGCCGATCTACTGGTGTGCTTCCTGTAAAACTGCTCTTGCAGAAGCAGAAGTTGAGTACGACGACCACGTTTCACCTTCTATCTTCGTTCGCTTCCCGATGAATGATGCGCGTGTTAAGGAAGTATTCCCGCAGGCTGATCCAGCTAAAACATTCGCTGTTATCTGGACAACCACACCGTGGACTATTCCTGATAACATGGGCATCGCTGTTCACCCTGAGCTTGAATACAGCCTTGTTGCTGTAAACGGCGACTTCTACCTTCTTGCATCCGCACTGGTAGAAGACAACGCTAAGACCTTCGGATGGGAAGACTACTCCGTTGTCGGCACAACAACTGGTGACAAACTCGAAGGTCTTGTTGCAAAGCACCCTATTTACGACCGTGAATCTCCAATCTGCCTTGGTGATCATGTTACTACCGAGTCCGGTACCGGCTGCGTTCACACAGCTCCTGGTCACGGTCGGGAAGACTTTGAAGTCGGTCAGAAATACGGTCTTGAAATTTACTCCCCAATGGACGACGAAGCACGCTTCCTCGATTCCGTTGAGTTCTTCGCAGGCCTTACCGTTACCGAAGCTAACCCTAAGGTAATTGAAAAGCTTGAAGAAGTAGGCAACCTCCTTGCTCAGTCCAAGGTAAAACACTCCTACCCACACTGCTGGAGATGTAAAAAGCCTGTTATCTTCCGTGCTACTACTCAGTGGTTCATCACCATGGAAGCTAACGATCTTCGCAAGCGTTCCCTTGATGCAATCCGTAACGACGTTAAGTGGATTCCAGCATGGGGCGAAGAACGTATCTACAATATGATTGAAAACCGCCCTGACTGGTGTATTTCCCGTCAGCGTATGTGGGGCGTGCCAATCATCGCATTGCTTTGTAAGAGCTGTGATGAAGCGTGGTACGACACAGACTGGGTGAAAGGCATTGTAGAAAAATTTGCTGAACACAAAACAGGTTGTGACTACTGGTTCGAGTCAGACATTACTGACCTCGTGCCGGAAGGTCTTGCCTGTCCTAAGTGTGGCGGCAACCATTGGAAACGCAGCAGAGACATTCTCGACGTATGGTTCGACTCCGGCACAAGCTTTGCCGCAGTTGTAGAGCAGCGTCCGGAACTCAGCTTCCCTGCTGACATGTACCTTGAAGGTTCTGACCAGCACCGCGGTTGGTTCCACAGCTCCTTGCTGGCCTCAATGGGTACCCGTGGATGTCCTCCATACAAAGAAGTACTCACGCACGGCTACGTTGTAGACGGTGAAGGCAAAAAAATGTCCAAATCTATGGGCAACGGCATTGAACCTGAAGAAGTAATCAAAAAATACGGTGCTGAAATCCTCCGTATGTGGGCTTCTTCTGTTGAATACCGCGAAGACGTTCGTATCTCTGAAGAAATTCTGAGCCGTCTTGTAGATGCCTACCGCCGCATCCGTAACACAAGCCGCTACCTGCTTGGTAACATCAATGACCTTACTGCAGATGCGCTCGTGCCATTTGAAGAAATGGAACCACTCGACCGCTACGCAGTAGATCTTGTTTGCCGTGCACATGAAAAAATTCAGGCTGCATACTCTGAGTATGAGTTCCACAAGGTTTACCACACACTGCATAACCTGTGCACAACCGATCTTTCTTCTTTCTACCTCGATATCTTGAAAGATCGCCTGTACTCTTCTGCTGCAAACAGCAAAGAGCGTCGCTCTGCACAGACTGCAATGCTGCACATCGTAACCCTGCTGGTACGCAACATGGCTCCGGTTCTCAGCTTCACAGCGGAAGAAGTGTTCAAATACATCCCTGAAGGTCTCAAGCCGGAAGTAGAAACTGTATTTGCACTCTCCTCCAAGGAACTGCAGCTCTTCTCCATTACTGATGAAGAGCGTGCAAACTGGGATATGCTGCTGCAGGTTCGCTCTGAAATGACTAAAGCGATTGAGCCTGTGCGTAAGGAAGGTATCGTAGGTCACCCTCTCGATACTCATGTTACCCTGTACATGGCAGCACCGATTGCAAAAAAACTTGAAGCACTGAAGACTGATCTTCGTGCAAACTTCATTGTTTCCCAGCTTTCAACAGCTGCACTCGAAGATGCGCCTGCTGACGCATTTGAGTCTGAAACAGTGGAAGGTCTCAAAATCACCGTTGCTAAAGCTGAAGGTGAAAAATGCGAACGTTGCTGGATTTACAGCAATGAACTCGGCACCAACGGCGAACACCCTACTATCTGCCCACGCTGTACAGGCGTGCTGCAGACAGAAGATTAAGAATATAGATATCAGGAGAGCACGGTGCAAAGGCCGTGCTCTCCTGATACTTGAAACAACCGGTTGGTCATGCTTACGCAAATTCGATCCAACCACACATATGGCTGCGTAACCGGAGACGAAGCAGGCTGCTGACATAACTTCGACTCCCCCTCCCGTCTTGGGAGAAAGCAGCGCAACGTACTCACAAAAGACAAGCAAGTTCTCGTTTTTCAGACACCTGCCGGACTTGCTGCGGCAGGTTCTTTTTTATTTGTGCTTCCGTCCATGGAGGGTTCATGCGCAATCGTTACCTGATCGTATATGGAATAGGTTTATTTTCCGTTATTGCAGATCAGTTCACCAAATGGCTCACCGTCCAGAACATTCCCCTTTGGAGTGGCTTTCCTGTTATTCCTGGTTTTTTCAATTTAGTGCATGTACTTAACCGCGGTGCTGCATTCGGTTTTCTCAACAACACTGAGACAAACTGGCAGATATGGCTCTTCAGTGGTGCAGCTGTCGCAGCCTGTATTGCAGTACATCTGATGACGCGTTCTGCAAAACCTAACAAACTTCTTTTTACAGCACTCGGCCTTATTCTGGGCGGCGCGGTAGGCAACCTGATTGACCGTATCAGAATAGGTGCTGTTATCGACTTTCTTGATTTTTATTACAAAAACTACCATTGGCCGGCATTTAACGTTGCTGACATCTGCATTTGTGTCGGCGCGGGCTTAATCCTGCTGACTGTCAAAGATATCGCATAAAGAGAGGAGTATTATGAAGGATCTGCTGCCTATACTTAATGTCTTTTCCTTAACTGATCAGCATCCAGCACTGCTGGTGCTGGCTCTTGCACTTCCAATTCTGCCCAATCTGTGGTCTATTTGGCATTCATATAAACACGAATTCACCTCACCAATGGAAAAATACGGTTGGATGCTCGCCGGCGTAATGCTGCCGGTTATCGGTGGAATTCTTTACCTGCTGTTCGGTTTCCGACGCACTACCGGTCTGGCCTCATGGGCTAAACCACCCCAACAGAGAGGATAATCCATGCGACTTGCTGTTCGTATTACCCTTATTTGTTTCAGTATGCTTTTTCTCTTCGCCTGTGTAAGGCAGGATCAAGTCAACTTACTTGAGCAAAGAATATCTGAGCAGGAACAACAGATTCTTGCACTTAACAATTCCCTCGGCTCTACGTCGAAAGCAATTGAAAATGTCCGCCCTGAACAGGCTGATATAGTATCTGATTTAAAAGCTATGAAGGTTTCCGTGGCTACCATGGAAGGCCAGCTTGAAGACTTACAAAATGAGACAGGCAACGTAGCTTCAATTGAAGCTGACGTAGCCGACATTAAAAGCCGTATTGCGCAGATTGAAAGTGCAATTCGTATGATGTCCTCACAGCTTGGCATTGAAAACTCACTTCCGGCTCCGGCACCAAGAACAACAGGTGCGGCACCGGCTGCCACTGCAACGACTGCCGACGCGATGCTTCCACAGCAGAACGGTCAAGTAGTGTCAGGCACTCCGCCTGCTCCTCCAACACCGGCTGTGCCTGCTGTTTCACCTAAAACAGCTGCACCGGAAGACCTTGCGGAAGCTCTCTACAGCAACGCGTTAAAAGCATTCAACGAGCGTCGCTACGAAGATGCACAACGTATGTGGAGTGAATATGAGCGCACCTACCCTAAATCCAAACTGGCTGCCAACGCCAAGTTCTGGCAGGGTGAAGCGTACTTTCAGATGCAAAACTACCCGCGTGCGACATTAGCGTACGAAGATGTTATTAAGAAATATACAAAAAGCAGCAAATACCCTCAGGCGCTGTTAAAACAGGGTATCAGTTTTCTTAAACAAGGCAAAAAGAATGCCGGCAAGTTCCGCCTGAATCAACTGATTAAGGAATTCCCTAAATCAGTTGAGGCAACCCGCGCAAAGCAGGAGCTTGCTAAAAAGTAAGTGCAATTGGTTAGCAACATGACAAAAGAGTACCGTAAAAACGTCCATCTGACTTTTCCTCCGACCATTTCCGGTTCACCTGTTATCTGTGACCTTACCAAAATGTTTGATCTTTCCTTCAACATTTTGAAAGCACAGATTACCCCTCGTAAAGAGGGTCATATGACCGTTGAAATCATGGGCACCAAGGAAAACTACCAGAAGGGCATCGAGTATCTGGAAAAAAACCGAATTGTAGTAACCCCTGTTACTCAGCGAATCTCACGCGATGAAGATTCCTGCATGCACTGTGGTATGTGTACGGCAATCTGTCCTAATGGTTCTCTATTTGTTGACCGTGAAAAACGAATTGTTGTATTTGATATCGATCGATGCACTGCTTGCGGTATGTGCGTACGAGTCTGTCCTGTAAATGCAATGCACGTAGATGCTGAAAATGGAATGATCTAACCGACGGAGCCAGATAATGGAAAAACGTGAATTTGCTTCCATCTCCTTGTATCTCAAAGGCCGTATGCGCCTTCTCACTGACAAAGATGAACCGTCCCGTTTTTCCGGTTTCGGCCTTTCAGACTCAGCTAATGATGTTGAAGAGCTTACAAACTCGCATACACCAGAAGCAATGGTTTCATTTCTGCTGAATATGAATGCAAAACTTGATGCGATTCTGTCTCATTTAAAGCACGATCAGCTTGAAGAGGACTTTCCAAATCGTATTGAAATTCTGGAACTCAGCGGATCACAGGTAACTGTAAGAAACACAAACGGTCTTTCTGAAGGGGCGCACCTTGAACTGCTCATATTCCTCAGCGACTTCCCGTTAAGTGTTGCAGGTGCTTGTGGTAAGGTAATCAAAGCAGACCCAAAAACTGCAACTATTGAGTTTGGCAGAATAAGCGCAGAAGACAGAGAAAAAATCGTACACCATGTATTTGTAGAAGAACGCAGGCAAATACGAACACAACGCCTAGCATAATATCTCGTACAACAACTGATGTACCGCTCTTACATGTAAGCATAAGCCCTCCTGTTCTTGGAAACAGGAGGGCTTTTTTATTGTATTGTTTGTCATAAATACGTTGCGAAGCGGTTACATTTATTCACCAATTCCTTTTACGGAAGGAAAACTGCGTAGAACCCGTTGATTTTCAGGTAATAATTATTCATAGTTACGGAGCTCTCACTGGCAGTTATATTTTTCACATTCTCTTTCTCACCTCAACAAAGCCTCAGGGGGACTTGTTACATGACCACCACAGACACTTCTGTAATGGATGAAATTCTCGACCGCGTTTCCAGCCAACTCGCAGGCAGCATTACACAGACCATTACCAACAGTGTAGAAAACACCCTTAGTGAGCACCTGACACAGGCATTGATGGAAGGAGAGTTCTACAAAAAACTCAGTGTAGAGATGCACGAAGGTCTCCAGTCAATTTATTCTGAAATCACTGCCGGTCCTGCTGAACAAGACCCTTCAGAAGAAAAAGAAGCCACGCAGCTTTTTGGTGAAGCATCTGAACAGCTTGATGCTGTTTACACGACGCTTGAAAACGCCACAAATGACATCATGACCATTGTTGAGCACCAGATTCAGATGCGTGAACTCGCACTTGCACACCTACAAAATGCACGCCGTTCACAACCGGACAACAAAGACCTTGCGGCTCTTGCTTCCCTTGAAAGCAAACTTACACAGAATATGAACGAAATTATGACCGCACTCAGCTTTCAAGACCTTGCCGGTCAGCGCATCCTCCGTATTGTCGGAGCGCTCCAAAAACTCAAAACAACAGTATCTGACCTCTACTCTACCAGTGACTTTATTGCAGTGAAAAAAGCAGAACGCGAATCACAAGCAAAACAAGGGAATGCAAACAAACCAGTAACAAACTCTGAGCTTAAAGGACCAAGCGACACTGCTACCCAGTCAGATGTTGACAATCTTCTCGCATCGTTGGGACTTTAGAATTTAGCTGTTTCTGATTACATTTGTATATATTTCCTGTATGTTGCACTTTGCTGCGTGCTTCCGTCAGCATATATTTTTTTCTGAGGAAATAGAAAAAAACGTTGAGACCACCGTCAATAGCATCTTTTTGCAGATTTGCAATTGACAGTGAGTTACCAAGGTGTTAGCTACTCCTCCTCAGCACATAAAGGGCCTATAGCTCAGTTGGCAGAGCCTCCGGCTCATAACCGGCAGGTCGCAGGTTCAAATCCTGCTAGGCCCACCAGAAGACATAAGGATTTATGAGATATCTCATAAATCCTTTTTCTGTATATAGCGCCAAACCAGGCAGCATCTCATAAGTAAAGTTCGTAAAAAAAGCTTCACACTGCATGTGAAGCTTTTTTTGTCAGTTACGTATGCTTGAATCAATCAATTCAGAATCCAAAACGCCAAGCCTACAACGGTACCAATAAGTATTGATGAAGGAAGCATAATAAACGGAGCTTTTTTATCATCGCGCATAGCCAGAATTGCCAATGGTAACGTACAGATTCCGTAAACCAGCCCGCCTTTCCCCCACCACACAACAGGGACATGTATCTGCCAAAGCAGTACAGGCATGTACAAATGAAAAACAAAAGCTGAAGCACAAGCATATTTGTGCACCTTTGCCCGCAGCATAGGAACAACGTCAACGCAACCTGCTACTAACCCTATGCACAACAGCATCCACAACGACATACTCACTCCTCCTGTATTCACTCTTTTCGACTACCTTGCACAATGCAAGGTAGTGAAAAACATGTATCATGGTAATTTTTAAGAATAAACCATCTCTTTATGCCATACCGTACGGAAGTAGCATAAAATTGATTTCCTTCTCACTTCTCACTACAGAAACGTCATTGCACGGCTGACTGTGGAACAGCCAGTACGCATAACAAAGGCAGCTACCGAATGCGCCGATCATTATGATATGAATCGTTCAAAAGCCACGGCCTGCCTTGACGAAGAGTACTTACTAACGTAGTACTCTCATCAAATATCGACACGCAATTAACAGACTTCGTAATTTAAGGGGCATAATTAATGAAGCTTTCTGCGCGTACTCGCTATGCAGTCCGAATATTAGTAAAATTGGGACGGCATGGCACTGACTCACCATTGAAAACAACTTCCTTATCTGAATCCTCCGGAGTATCCGTACAATTTATAGAACAAATTTTGCGTCCCCTGAAAAAAGCTGGACTGATCACCAGTATGCGTGGCGCCGCAGGCGGGCATATGCTTGCCCAAAAACCTGACTCCATCTCCGTTGGAGACGTAATTAGAATTATGGAAGGACATGTGGGACTTACCGCATGTTGCGATAAAAAACTTGCGGATGACTGTCCTCGCAAAGAGTTCTGCACAACTCGGAGCGTCTGGATGAAGGCTTCACAAGTACTGGAAAACGAACTGAACTCTATCTCCCTGCAAGACATCATTGATGGAAAAGTTCATCCTCTTGAATAGCCGTTACCAGTCACCCTGTTACAAATTTTGCTCTGCAAAAACGTACTTATAGCGTACGTATAAGAAAGCCTCGCTCAAAAAAATAGCGAGGCTTTCTTATTATCAATCATTTTATCTTTTCTATTACTTTCCCCTAACCCTCTTCAGTCGTTACTAATAATTCATTTCGCTCCAATCCCCCCTTCTCATAACCCCCTATAATACACATACGTTTTTTTGCGAATCCTTGTTGACACCCTTTTCTGATTCAGCTATTTCCGACCTATCTAATCCGGATTAAATTAATCTGGATTACAAAAGTAGGAATTAGCTGAAAGCGAAACTGCACACCACCAAAAGGAGCATGTCATGCGTATCTCTACCACTGCACATAATGCATCGTTATTGCTTGCTCATCTTGCTCTTCAGGATGGCAATAAACCAGTTCCAGCAGCAACTTTGTCTGACAAAACAGGCATCTCTGTTAAGTTCATCGAAAAGATTATTCGCTCATTGAAGTCAGCCGGCATGGTACGAAGCGTACGCGGAGTTGCCGGAGGCCATATTCTTTGCAGACGTCCAGAGGACGTAACTCTGGCACAGGTACTGAGAGTAATCGAAGGCGGAGTAATTGCCCCTACTCCCCAGTCTGATGATGAAATTATGCAGCCTGGAGTTGTTGGTTCATGGGACAGTGTAGCTCAGGCATTAGAAGACACTCTTGAAAAGATCACTCTTGCAGACCTCATGCAGAGCGAAGCTTCAAGCTACAGTCAATAAATTTGTCGGTGACAGATCATTTATACAGGATGCGGCTTTGTCGCATCCTGCTTTGTGCTGTTACCAGCGTTTGTAAATCTATTCAGGAAAAGCCCGGTGCGTTGCCCACCGGCAAGCTTTTCCGTGAGTATATGTTGCTTTTTCAATCGTCTAAACATGACGTAACCGCTTACCGGTAGGCACGCCTGCCGGAAAGACTACTTCACTGATATGTAAGAGGAGATCAGGCATGAAGAAACTACTTATTCTCGGTTCAGGTTGTGGCGGCACAATGATTGCTGCAAAAATGCGCAAGCTGCTTGCCGAGAAAGAATGGGAGATCACCATCATCGACCGTGATCCGATGCACCACTACCAGCCAGGCTGGTTGTTTGTGCCTTTCGGTATCTACACTCCAGGTGATTGTGTAAAGCCTAAGGCTGAATTCATCCCTAAAGGTGTTAACTTCGTACTGGATACCATTACCAATATTGACCCTAAGAACAAAGTTGTTAGCACCAAAGAAGGCAAGTACGATTACGACTGGGTTGTAATCGGTACTGGTTGTCGCGTTGTGCCTGAAGAAGTTGAAGGCATGATGGATGACTGGCGCGGTGACATTCACGACTTCTACACACCTGACGGTGCTGCTGCACTCATGCCTAAGCTGCATGACTTCACCAAAGGTAAACTCATTCTGAACATCGCTGAGACACCGTACAAATGTCCAGTTGCTCCGCTTGAATTCCTCTACATGGCAGATGACTTCTTTAAGAAGCGCGGCGTGCGTGACAATATCGAGATCGAACTCGTTACTCCGCTCACTGGCGCATTCACCAAGTCTGTTGCTAACAAAATCCTTGGTGGCCTCTGTAAAGAAAAAGGCATTAACATCGTGCCTAACTTCGTACTCGACAGCGTAGATACCAAAAATAAAGCGCTTGTTGACGTAATGGGTGAAGAGATTAACTACGACTTGCTCGTATCCATCCCACCTAACTTCGGCCAGCAGGTTCTCGAAGATTCCGGTATCGGCGATGCAATGTGCTTCGTACCAACCGACAACTACACTCTCAAAGCTGAAGAGCACGAGAACATGTACGTTATCGGTGACGCAACCAACGTTCCTACTTCTAAAGCTGGTTCTGTTGCTCACTTCGAGTGCGACATCATCTGCGAAAACCTCTTCTCTGAAATCAATGGCGGCGAAGCACACCACAAGTTCGATGGTCACTCCAACTGCTTCATTGTAACCAGCCTTGAAAAAGCGTCTCTCATCGACTTTAACTACGAGACTGAGCCGCTTCCAGGTAAATTCCCGCTTCCGGGCGTAGGTCCGTTCGACCTCCTCGGCGACACACGCATGAACTACTACGGCAAGCAGATGTTCCGTTGGGTTTACTACAACCTCATGCTGAAAGGTCACGAGCTTCCGTTTGAGCCAAACATGTACATGGCTGGCAAAATCGACGTTCGTAAAAACAAATAGCGGAGCGTACCATGACCAATGAAGAACTCATTTTAGCTCGCCTTGAAGCTATGGAAGAAAAAATCAGCATGATGCACAGTCGCGCTGAGACCATGGCTGAACTCGGAGCCACTGTTACTCCGATTATGCGCGACACTCTTCACAACGTTCTGCTTGGCGAACTTGATTCCCTGCAGCACCGCTGTGAGCTTGACGACATCTCTGCCCTGTTGAAACGCTTTGTAATGAGCGTACGCAACATCACATGGGCACTTGAGCGTCTTGACGACCTCGTAGACATCTGGGCACTTACTGAGCCTATGATTAAGCCTACGTTCCTTGCTGCTATTGATAAGTTCCAGGAACTCGACGAAAAAGGTGTATTCAAATCCATCAATGCACTTGCCGGCTCCATGGGCAAAATCACTGACAAGTACACACCTGAAGAAATCGGCCGCATGGGCGATGGACTGGTTGTACTTGCAGGTCTTCTCGAAAAAATGGGCGATGCAGATCTTGAGAATGCACAGCCTGTCAGCCCTCTTGGTATGGTTGGAAAACTCCATTCTGCCGAATCCAAGCAGGCACTCGGCCTTGTTATGGAACTTCTTGCTGCTCTCGGCAAAGAAAAAGCATAACATCACCGAATATCGAATAGATAAAGCCCTCTGCAACATTTTGCAGAGGGCTTTTTTACGCTGTACAACGCATGAACTCTTTATTTTCGTCCCGACAATAAATTCCTACAAAAATAGTAGGAAAAAGGTTGAACCGAATTCTCTGATACTGTAACGTCAATTCCATGCAGTGAGTATTTAGAGCTCACAAGCAGGACACTGATACTATCTACTGCTATCAGTATGTTCAAAAAACATCGAACAGAAGTCTGGTCGATGTGCGTGTTGATATTTTTTTTGCCTTTAAATCATACCTTGCAAGTATGATTTTATATAGTCTCATTGTACAGGGCATGCACTGCAGCTGCTCCTATTGTACAATGTTCATTTTACCGGATTACATAATCTGATCGTGGGCACGCTCAACAAGGAGGAGAGGACATGGTTCAACCTGCAACATCAAACAGCCCGAAAAACTGGAATGATCTTTGGGAACCCCAAAACAAGGAACGCTGGGAAAAGAAAGCCTCAGCGCGAATCAACTGTACAGGCAACGAAACTGTTGACTGTGCTGCAACCAAACCAATGGATTGGGACATGTGGCAGCCGAGTAAAAAACGATAACACAATTTTCTGATCCTCCTGCGATTGCTCACAGGAGGATCTTTTTCAACTTGCCTCATATTTTCCTTCTTCCTCCCTCACAGCCATCAATTCTCCCTCTCTGAACGTACGGTTTACATACTTTTCTTGACCATACTCGCATGTTATGGCATAGCTCACATCCGCTTTGCGACACGCAATAATTTGCAATAATCAAACAAAGGCATGCGTTGCCGGTTTACGGGAAAAGTACAAAGCAGCCAGCCATATGGCACTACCCTGTTATTTTACCCTATTACTGGATTTATTCTCCGTTTTCGTTGATACTGACGCTGTTTTACAGGCGAAACAATATATTCGCCCAAACTTGTTGAGAGAACGTTCATGAAAACAGCTGACCTTATCAAAAAAATTGAAGATACTGCCTTTCTGTGCGGAGCGGCTTCTTGGGATAACTGTGGCATACAGATTCCTAATGAAAGCAAAGAAGTACGCAAGCTCGCTGTTGCACTAGACCCTACTGCAGATACCATTCAGACGGCAATCGTACAGGGAGCGGACTTTGTTCTTACGCACCATCCTTTGCTGATGAAACCCCGGTACCTGAACAAACTTGATGCGCATTTTTCTATTGTATCATCACTTATTAAAAATAATGTGTGTCTTTACAGTGCGCATACTTCACTTGATGCAAACCCAGAAGGCCCTGCAGGCTGGCTGGCACGTGCTCTTGACCTGCAGTCATGCAAACTTCTCAGCACAACCTGCAGTTTTGAGCCTGAGGCCATAGCGTTTTCTTCTGCTCAAGGTGTCGTTACTGACGCTGTACGGAATAAATGGGAAAAACTTCCGTATATTCACAGCGTGCGCAACGTTGAACAAATGATCAACGTAACATATAATAAAGAACATCGAAGCACGGTTCTGGCACAGCTTGCTGCTGATCTGGATACCTTGCCGATTTTTATACCTTCTACACCGGATACCGGATCTCAAAGCCTTGGCTTTGGTACAATAGGCACTTTGCCAAAACCTGTATCTTTTGGCATATTCGCCGAGCAGCTTGCCTCAGTGGTAAATCGTGATTATTGGGTAAAAAGCGGGCCTACACCTGACACAGTATCAAAAGTTGCGTACTGTACAGGATCCGGAAGCGACTTTGCTCCAAAAGCTTTTGCTCTGGGAGCAGATGTTTTTATTACAGGCGATGTTAAATATCACTCTGCTCTGGATACTACCGGATGCATTCTTGATGTTGGACACTTCAGCCTTGAAGAAGAAATGATGCGCCAGTTTGCTTTGCAGTTAAAAGCAAAACTGAATGACATTGAGATATTTTTCCTGCCAGCGCAGGACCCGATGCGATTGGTCGGCCCTTTCGCAGAATAGAAATTTCATAGTTTCGGTGAATCCGAATCCTACGGTTTTCAGGAGGAAAAAACCTTGAGCCTGTACTTAAAGCAAATTGAACAGCTCGTTGCACTGCAGCTTGTTGATGATGAAATCCTTGGTATCACCAGTGAACTTGATGAAGCTCCAAAAGAAGTTGAAGCTCTTCAGGAACGCTTTGATGCGCTTGAAAGCCAGCGCAACCGCTTCCTTGAGAAGATTGATCACCTCAAGGCACAGGAAAAACGCATCAACTCCGAGATCGAAAACGACTCTCTTAAAGTTAAGAAAAGCAAGTCCAAACTCATGCTCGTTGGTAACACCAAAGAGTATCACGCAATGATGCGTGAAATGGACAACCTTGAAAAACTTAACCGTCTTCGTGAAGAAGAAAAGAATGCTCTTGCAGAAGAACTCAGCCGTCAAGAAATGGCTGTTTCTGACATGGATGAACGCTACAGCATTCTTAAAGAAGATCTGGAAGAAAAGAAAACCAGCCTCAAGCAGCGTGTTGACGAAGCAAACAAGGTTCTCGAAAAGCTGGACAAAAAACGTAACGAAGCAGGCAAGGAAGTACCGACTCCTATTCTCAGCCGTTACGAGTTTATCCGCTCCCGTCTTGAAAACCCTGTTATTGTTGCTGTTAAAGAACAGGTCTGCAACGGTTGTCATATTGCTATTCCGCCGCAGAGCTACATTGAGCTTCAGAAAGGACACCAGATTCTCAGCTGTCCTAACTGCCAGCGTCTGATCTACTGGTCAGAACACTTCATGAGCGAAGCAGACAGAGCTGAAGCCGAAGCATAGAACATATTTTGGAGTTGGACAGGTTATCGCCGCGCACATTAGTGCGGGGAGGAAAGTCCGGGCTCTAAAGGGCAGAGCGCTGGGTAACACCCAGGGGGAGTGATCTCCGGAGAGTGCCACAGAAAGCAAACCGCCTAAGCAGCTTGCTGCCGGTAAGGTTGAAACGGTGAGGTAAGAGCTCACCAGGTACCATGGTGACATGGTAGGCTAGGTAAACCCCGTTCAGAGCAAGACCAAATAGGAAAACAGTTACGACCGGCCCGGTCGTTGTTTTCGGGTAGGTTGCTTGAGGTTATGAGTAATCATAACCCTAGACGAATGATAACCGCCCTCGCAAGAGGGAGACAAAACCCGGCTTATAGTCCTGACTCCATATTTTTGAAAAAAGGGTGCACTGCACCCTTTTTTCATATGCTATACTTTTTCCCATCATCGCACTTTATGTAAGGAACTCCCTATGCATTGCTGGTCCATCATTCTTGCCGCCGGTTCCGGCACCCGCCTTTCCGCTGCTACCAACGGTATCAAAAAGCAATTTTTAACATGGAAAGGCGCCCCGCTCTTCTGGCACTCCGCCATCACCTTCTCCCACACAAGTCGCATGCGTGGACTTGTTTTTGTCTTCCCTGAAGAAGAGCTGGAAGAAGCTACAGACATGCTCACAAAGCTCGATTTCGGGCGCAGATTAGGCCTCCCGTGGAAAGTTGTAGCAGGCGGAGCACGCAGGCAGGACTCAGTATACAATGGGTTACAAGAGCTACCATCCTCATGCACTCACGTGCTTGTACATGATGCAGCACGCCCGTTTTTCTCTGCTTCTCTGAGCAATGCGATTCTCGATGTGCTTACAAGCGGATCAAACGCGGTAATTCCAACATTACCGGTAACAGACACCATAAAAGTTGTATCTGAGAATACTGTAGATCACACGTTAGACCGCTCCACCCTGCAAGCATGCCAGACCCCGCAAGGGTTCGATAAAAACATGCTTCTTGATGTCCACACCAAGTGCAATGAAGAAGGGTGGGAGGTTACAGATGATGCCTCAATCGCAGAGCAAGCTGGTTTCAGCGTAACAACTGTTTCGGGAGAAACATCAAATATCAAAATCACAAATCCGGAAGATCTGGCTATGATCGAACAAAAACAAGCTACTATGCCTGTCCCTGTGACCGGCTGGGGGTATGACGTCCACCGGTACGGCGAAGGTCGCCCAATGAAGCTCGGAGGCATTCCGATTCAAGGCGGGCCGGAGGTTGTTGCACACTCTGATGGTGATGTGCTTCTTCATGCATTATGCGATGCCCTCCTTGGCTGCATGGGTGAAGGAGATATCGGCGAACATTTCCCAGACTCTTCAGAGCAGTTTAATAATATTTCAAGCGGCGTACTTCTCAATGAAGTCTACGACAAGTTTCTGCAAAAAGGATACACCCTTACAAACGTAGATCTCACCATCATCGCACAAGTTCCACGTCTTGTACCTTGGAAGCCGCAAATCAAAAAAAATATCTGCCGCATGCTCAAGCTCAATGATGAGCAGGTTAATGTAAAAGCCACAACAGAAGAAAAACTCGGCTTTACCGGTGAAAAAAAGGGCATCAAAGCCGTTGCTGCCGTCATGGCGTTGCGCGGCTAACCGCAGCACTCTTTAACGCCTCTGGCGGCCAAAGAACCTTTTTGAAAAAAGGTTCTTTGGACTCTCCAAAAGCTTTTACTCGCGAGATCAGGCCGTCGTTATATGAGCCTCGCGACTTATGCAATATTACCTTTCCAATAAATAAGGCTGTCCCTCGCATGAAGGACAGCCTTATTTATTAAAAATCGATGACAAATCAGCCTAGTACTACATCACCGTATTGCAGCTTAAGTCGTCGTCCAATTTTCTTTCGTTACAGAACATTAAATTCCAAACCCACAAACAATGTTGGGCAGAGCACTTGCCCTCGGCGAGCCGTCAGGAAGCCATTGAAGGCATCCCGCCGAAAGGCGTGAGGCTCTACGACTTCGACGGGCTAGGCTTTTCATCTGAAAAAACAGCGGCAAGCAGTGTTTTCATCCGCTGTTCATAGGTGTGTTTTGCCAGCACTAATGTTTGAGCATTACGGGCGTATTCCATACGTGTATTGCGGTCGTCCACAAATTCATCAATCATCTCTGACAACTCTTCTGCAGACTCAAACATCACCAGCTCTTCATACGAGAACATTCCGTCCATCAAAGTTCGCTTATCTACAAGCTGAAACCCACCACAGGACGCAATCGCAAACGTTTCCATATTAACAGCATCACCAGCTGCAATGTTTGCAGAATGCAAGTTAACTATAATAGCCGCATCTCTGTATAGTGCCTTGCGTTCAGAGCGTGTGAGAGAAGACTGTTTCCCCTGATAATACGGGCGATACTGATCATATGCCCCCCAGCCTTCGCCCCATAGCACCATGCCTCTTCCAATATGCGACGAAAGAGCGTTGGCTAACTCGTCACTGGCATCTCCCAGCACTACAATCATATCTTCTGCTGCCGTGTGGGTACTTACAGGAGTACAACACGCACTCTTTGCAGCAAAAGGAAGGTATACTGCGGTATGCCCGAGCAACGCCAATTCACTGATAAACGGCTCGTGCTCAATGGTCGCTACCACATCATATCCCTCAACAAGTTTTCGCCAGAAAGGAAACAATGAACATTCTTCAATCATCCAGCAAACAGTCTTGACCTTCTGTGACTGTAACTGTTCCCGCACATCAGCGGACAATGGCGACTGAGGGAACGCCAGTACCACATCCACCTGCTGTGCTTGCGCCACAGCTGCAACGGCTTGCGCCATTAGCTCGACTGCCTGAGCACCTAACAATTCCTGCTGCTCAAGTTGTATAGGCAAGTGCTGCAAAGCTGAACACATAGGAAGCCACGCCGCAGTATCAAACAATACAACGTCGTGTCCCATTTTTTCCAATGCCTCAGCACAGCCAGTCAAAACACAGGAAGAAGGCTTATCCATTGGAGGAACAAGTAAGAGTTTCCTTTTAGTATGCATCATCTTCCTCCACTGGCGCTGTGCAATGCTGTAACAGCCAGTCCTGCTCGGCGTAAAAATTATTGATTCCCTGCGGCACCGTTTTACTTATTCCGGTAATACCAACAAATTCTGACGCCATTCCCCGTAAAGCAAGTCGCTCCGATGCATGCCCCTCTGTGCCGAACACAGGCATATACGTCACACCAACTTCATCAAGCATAGACACATATCCTGTTACTCCCTCGGGATATTTCTCATCAATTTTACCTGATAAAAAGCGCTGCAACTGCTCATTGCCAAAAACATGCATGCACGCAAATTCTTCACTGCAATTCTCAACGGGAATGCACGGAGCGCACACAGTATCTGCCTGCCATACCCTATGCCCAAGCCCGTATGGACCATTTGCCATACACCATGCAGAAGAATGGAAAAACGCATTCACCGGCGTTCCCACATGAGCTGCCACGTGCATCAAATCAGACTCAGGTGTTACAAGCATATCCAACGTACTGATAATAGCAGCGTCATCTTCAAATGAAGTATCAAAACAGCGAGTAACAGTCTTTGCTGCTATCTTTTCTTTCAACAGCGGCAGCAACTCTGCCACAAGCGCTTCATCTTCCACTTCCCCGAACAGCACAACATCTGTTTCCCTGCTTGCTGTACACACTGCGTTAATGCAACCAGCAAGTACGTTAACAGGCAGTGCTCTGCCGTTCCGGTCACGAAGAACAACACCAACGCCGCCACCCTTGCGCATTGCAATGGGGTTAACCATATGTGATGGAATCGGAGAATCAGCTAAATGCGCCCATACATCCATTACATTCAAAAACCGCTGCCGCCCCTGAACACGTGACAAGCAGGTACACCACTGACTACAGAACTCACGTCCCATATGCTTCCAGTAGCCATGAAGAACCTCCCGTGGGAAAAGTGCAGACAATTCCATATTCTTCACAGAGCCATGAAGATTATAAACAGCACTGAACGAAATTGCCTCTGCTTCCAGAGAGTCAACGACCATTGCACCATTTCCATGCCTTTCTGCAACGACATGCAAGGTGGCTTCAGGATACAAAAAAGCGGCAACCTGACTTTGTTCCGGCTGCACAACTAGATGTACTTCTGCCTCGCCTCTCAGCAAGGACAGCATCAACCGTTTTGTCAAAAGCAGTTCTGTAACGTCACCCAGTTGAATCACACAATATTTCTTCATAATAAAATCATGTTTGTAAAAATAAATGGGACACCACATTGTGTCAGGAACATTGTCCGCGCGGCTCTACTGGCAGGGCCCACATCTCAGTTTCCAAAGTATCGCCTTGAACAGTGAGAGCAAGCGTACTGAAATTGCACGCTCATACTTACGCAAGGCAGTATTTTACAAGATGCTGGACACAATATATAAGACAGGTATGCGCTATTATCCTCTTCTATTAGATCTTCACGATTCACACTGTCTGATTGTGGGAATCGGTAAAGTCGGTCAGCGAAAACTTGCCACACTCCTTAAAGCAAATCCGGCACATGTCACTGTTCTGGATACATTTGCACTGGAGGATGTGGAAGATTCCGAGCTGCTGCAGTTGCTTAACAACCCACTTGTTACCTACGCCTGCCGCGATTTTGAAGCAAGCGATGTTACAGGAAAAACTCTCGTTTTTGCTTCAACCGGTAACAGGGCTGTTAACAAAGCGATTTCCAGCGCATGCGCAGAACAATCTATCCTGTGCAATGTTATTGACGACCCTTCTGCGGGAACATTTACCGTTCCGGCTCACATTGAAAAAGGGGATTTGCTGATAACACTTTCAACGGGCGGCGCAAGCCCTGCCCTTTCCCGCAAGATCAAAAAAGAGCTGGAACAACAGGTTGGCAATAAATATGCCCCTGTTGTCACGCTGATGGGCAGGATTCGTCCATTGATACTTGAACAGGCAAATGATACTGCACAGAACACAGCTGTGTTCCGCAGTCTTGTATCTTCTGCCATTGCAGAGGCCATTCAGCAAGGGGATCGGGCGACAGCTGAAGAGATTTTACGGTCTACCCTTCCGGAGACACTGCATTCTAACATAGGAGCGTTACTCCATGAGCTCATTTGAGCTATTTTCCATTCTCGTCGTTACGTTGTATTGTCTGGGTGCTCTTACCGTTTTCGCTGGTTCCATTAGCAAAAATGCAAAGCTGAAACAGTTATCCAACGCATTGACTATTACAGGTTTCGGCCTGCATACGGTTCTGCTCGGCTATGCTATGGCGTTGAACGGATGGGCACTGCCTTCCGGTTACTATATCTCCATGCTCTCATGGAGCTTATTGCTTATATACTTTTTCATGTGGTGGCGCTTCAAGCTGTCCTTTTTATCACTCACGGCATCACCACTGGCTCTGGTTCTGTTCATCGGGTCTTTCCATGCAAAAGGCGCTTCACAACTGCCTAAGGCATGGTCAGGTGCGTTTTTTGGATTGCACATCGGCACCCTCTTCTTAAGCTTCGGCCTGCTTGCAATGGCATTCGGTGCAGGAATTTTATTCACAAGACTCGACCGAAAAATAAAATCAAAAGAGCCGCTTAACGATTTTGAAAAAGAAATGCCGGCATTATCCACTTTTGACAAAGTAAACCAACTTGCTGTAGTTGCCGGTTTCCCTTTGTACACTGTCGGGTTGGTGACCGGATTTATCTGGGCACGTATCGAATGGGGAAGAATCCTCAGCGGTGACCCGAAAGAAATTGTGTCCATCGGCGTCTGGTTTGTCTACGCATGGCTGTTCCATCAACGACTCGTTATGGGATGGCGCGGACGAAAAGCAGCACATGCAGCTATCTGGATTTTCAGTATCTGCATGTTCTCACTGATCGGAATTAATATTTTCACAACAACCCATCACAGCTTTCTTCAGTAATCAATATGGATCGCGATATTTATCTTATAGGTCTTAACCATAAGACCGCCGGTGTTGAAGTCCGCGAAAAATTCGCTCTCACAGACTGCAAACATCTTGAAGAAGGCGTTGTGCCTGTTGATGGATGTATTAAAGAAGCGCTGACTCTTTCTACTTGTAACCGTGTTGAACTGCTCGTAGTCGCCGAAGGCGACAATGCAATCGAGCACGTTCTTGAATGCTGGGCAAAAGCACGCAACCTCCCTGTTGAGGAGCTTGCACCGTACGTATACAAGCACAAAGGGCTTGATGCCGTAACCCACCTCTTTACGGTTGCCGCAAGCCTTGATTCACTGGTTATTGGTGAACCACAAATTTTGGGGCAGCTTAAAGACGCCTACCACGACTCTGTAGACAAAAACACCACTGGTGTTGTGCTCAACAGACTGCTGCACAAAGCATTTTCTGTTGCCAAGCGTGTCCGTACTGAAACTGGTGTCGCCTCAAGCGCTGTTTCCATTTCCTACGCAGCGGTTGAACTTGCTAAACGCATTTTCGGTGACATGAGCGAGCACAGTGCTATGCTCATTGGTGCCGGTGAAATGGCAGAACTTGCAGCAACACACCTGCTGAACAACGGTATCAGCAAAGTCTATGTAGCAAACCGTACGTTCGCCCGCGGTCAAGCTTTGGCAGAACAATTCAACGGTGAAGCTATCCCGTTTGAGCAGCTTTTCGACCAGCTGGAAAAAGTGGATATTATCATATCCTCCACTGGTGCCCATGAAGCTGTTATTCGCGCTAAAGACATCAAACAGGTGCTTAAAAAGCGCAAGAACCGCTCCATGTTCTTTATCGATATTGCAGTGCCACGCGACATTGATCCGGACGTTAACGGTCTGGATAACGTTTACCTGTACGACATTGATGATCTTAAAGAAGTTGTTGAGGAAAACCTTGCACAACGTCAGGAAGAAGCAAACAAAGCTCGTCGAATTGTAGACTGTGAAACCGTCACTTTTAATAAGTGGCTTAAATCTCTTCAACTACAGCCGACAATTGTTGACCTTATTTCCAGAACCGATGCCATTATGGAAGAAGAGCTTGCAAAAACACTCAAGCATATCCCTGATGCAACGCCTGAAATGGAGATGCACCTGCGTGAAATGATCAACGCAATCTCTAAAAAGGTAAATCACGAGCCGATCTCTTTCCTCAAGCGCCGTCATGAAGAAGAGGAAGCTGGTGAACGGTACATTGATATTACCCGTCGCATGTTCAATCTTGATCGGGACAATGTGACGGAAAAAGCGCATCCGCATCGTAGACGATAACGCAGCCTTATTTCGTATCCAGCTCAGCAAAAAGGAAGACTCACATGCGACTGTACCTGCTCGAAGATCTCACAGGCGAAGATATTACTGCCATTTCAAAGCGTTTCAATGAACTGGAACTTGCAGGATCAATGGAAGGAATTTACTGGCTTCCATGCCCTCAAGACTTGCTCTCTGAGACCCAACAAGCGCACGCTGATGAATGCGGCCCGCACTGTATGGCTGTTGAAATTGATGGCTCTACCTTGCGCATGGAATTGCTCGTTCGTGCCCGCAACAAGTTACGTTGTGAATGTGTCTCCTATGCTTCCCCCGAGCTTCGTACGCATATGATTCAATATATTGATAATATGCTCGCTGAACTCAACATCTATGTCTAGCATGAGCTGTTTCGTACACAGATCATGAACACAAATCTCCCCACAAGTTTACAAGCACTCAATCCCAAGGCAGCACACACCTGCCTTGGGATTGAGAATTTTATCACAAGCAAGCTGCAAAAATCACTTTCTGGGACTGTTTTGCTTGTTGCTTTATCGGGGGGAGTTGACTCCAGCGCATTACTTATCATCCTGACATGCCTTGCAAAAAAGAGTGGCTTCACAGTAAAGGCAGCTCACTTCAACCATCAGATTCGTCATGAATCCGATGCAGAAGAAGCACATGCACAAAGCCTCTGCAACGCATTACACATTGAATTACTTACCGAAAAAGCAGATGTCTGCACCTATGCTTCTGAGAATAAACTTGGTCTCGAAGAAGCTGCACGCATACTGCGATATGAATTTCTCGAATCCAGTCGCGTTAGCATAGGCGCTGACTGGATTGTCACAGGCCATCACGCCAATGATCTTGCAGAAGACGTTGTTATGCGTCTTATCCGCGGAACCGGCTGGCCTGCCCTTGGGGGAATGGAAGCTATTTGTAATAATCGCAGGATATTACGACCACTGCTCATGACACCCAAAAGCACACTTATTTCCTTTGCTCGGTCTTCTTCGCTTATCTGGTGTGAGGATGCATCGAACACAGACAAAAACTTCTTACGCAACCGCGTACGAACTGAGGTTATCCCATTGTTATGCAAAGAGAATCCCGCTTTTCTCGAAGCAATAACATCTCTATGGGAACTTGCACAGATTGATAGTGATCACTGGGCGGCTATAATAGATCAACACCTTGATAAAACTGACTTTGAGCAACCTGTCTTGCTTAAAGAAGATCTGAATTCCATGTCCCTCGCCACACGCCTTCGAATGTACAAGGCAGTACTTGGCAGCATGGGGAAGGGACAGCCGCTTCAACATAACCTGCTTGCTCTTGATGCAGCGTGGAAAGCCAATGTCGGCGGCAAGGTCGTACAGTTTCCCGGCAACAAGATTGCCACTATCCGTAAGGGCTCGATTTATTTTAGTTACCGATGATTATTTATTTTATCTCTCTGCGATTGACAGACGTAACAGCCTGCTGTATTTCATTTGTGAAATAAATGACAAGGAGGAATGAGGTGAACATTCTCATTTTCGGACCAAATGGCAGTGGTAAAGGTACTCAGGGCGCTCTCATTAAGAAAAAGTACGATGGCATGGCTCACATTGAGTCCGGTGCTATCTTCCGCGCACACATTGGCGGCGGCACTGAGCTTGGCAAGAAAGCTAAAGAATACATCGACCGCGGTGACCTCGTACCTGACGAAATCACCATTCCTATGGTTCTCGAAACCTTAAAAGTAGAAGGCGCAAAAGGCTGGCTGCTTGACGGTTTCCCACGCAACATGGTTCAGGCTGAGAAACTGTACGAAGCTCTCAAAGCTGAAAACATCAAGCTTGACTATGTTGTAGAAATCCTTCTTCCTCGTGAAGTTGCTAAAAACCGCATCATGGGTCGTCGTCTTTGTGAAAACGACAACAACCACCCTAACAACATCTTCATCGAGCCAATCAAGCCAAACGGTGAAGAATGTCGTGTCTGTGGCGGCGCACTTTCTGCTCGTGCGGATGACCAGGACGAAGATGCAATCAACAAGCGTCATGACATTTACTACAACACCAGCGATGGTACCCTCGCTGCTGCTTACTTCTACAAAGATCTCGCTGCTAAAGGTGAGACCAAATACATTGAGCTTGATGGTGAAGGCACAATCGAATCCATCAAAGAAACTCTTATTTCTAAGCTCTCTTAGTTTTACAGTTCGCGATCAGAAAGACCTCCTGCACATGCAGGAGGTCTTTTTTTGTGCGAAGAATAACACATCAAATCTACCTTATACTGTGGCTTTACCAAGACATTTCGATATAGTTAACTGTCCATTCCCCATCGTTTATTGCTGGAAGGTGCAGTATGATCCGTCAATACTTTTCCGTAGTATTTGTCTCTTTTGCCATGGGCGTATTTCTGCTCGCGTCTCCGCTTGCATCTCCTTGTGCGGCCAGCAAAATAATGAATAACCCCCTAACTCCGCCCAACACATTCAGCCCACAAGCTACACTCACAAGCTACCTCACGCATATAACGGAAGCTTTCTCATTGTTGCAGGAGGCCTTTGTACTTGACCTGAACTCAGACAGAATTTTTACACATACCCCAAAGGTATTACGGCTTCGCGAGGAAGCAAACCTCCACTTTAGAAAAGCAATAGATTGTATTGATCTCTCTGAAGTTCCAGCAGTCTATAAAAAAGAAATTTCAAAAGAAGTAGTCATTCAGCTCAAGGAAGTGCTGGATAGAATTGACCTACCGAACCTTACTATGGTTCCAGTTGTGGACAGCTCAGGAAAAACACTGGAAAAATGCTGGCGTGTGCCCAAAACTCCCATAGAGATGACCTTAATTACCGAAGGAGATCGGAACGGCGAATACTTATTCAACGCGGAGACTGTAGCTAAGGTTCCAGAACTATATGAGATGGCAAAACGCCTTCCATATAAGAACCATGATACAGAATATTTTTTCCAATTTTATATTTCCACCCCCGGCAGCCTTCTTCCGCCTAAGTGGTTCCACTACATCCCCCGCTGGATGTCAGCAGAGATTTATTTTGGCGAAACTATATTTCAATGGACAATGCTGTCGCTCTCCTTCCTTTTCCTCATCATTGTGACTTCCCTTGTGTACAGATTCTGCAGCAAACGCATCAATCCGGAGCATCCTATCCGCTCTGACATGTACAAACTGGCTCTTCCTCTCATACTTTCGTTTCTCGCCTATACACTGATGCATTTTCTTGAAAACACTATCAACCTGTCAGGCGCAACGCTGTACTATACCACTGGATTGCTCGACGTTATAAAATGGCTGAGTGCAGCATGGGCAATTGTCGTTGGTGGTAGCCTTGCCGCAAATATTTTCATTGCAAACCCTAACGTTAACCCACAATCCATTGACGCAAGTCTGATACGAACTATCGCCTATCTTTTCAGCATCTTTTTAGCTATCTGCATTCTCTTCTATGGTGGATCCAACCTAGGATTACCACTTATTCCCATCGTCACAGGTTTAGGTGTGATTGGTCTGGCAGTATCACTTGCAGCCAAGCCAACCATTGAAAATATCATCGGTGGGCTGACCCTCTTTGCTGACCGGACAGTCCGCATCGGGGAGTACTGTGCTTTTGAAGACCAATGGGGGAAAGTCCTGCATATCGGCCTACGGTCAACACGCATACGCGCCGGAGACAGAACAGTCATTTCCATCCCGAATGCTATTTTCTCCCAGATGCAGCTGGTCAACATTTCTCATCGTGATATTTACAGATTCAGTGAGTACCTTCACCTCAGACAAGAAACTACCGGTACACAGTTGCGCTGGATAATTGCCCACATTCGAGAAATGCTTGTGGCTCATCCCAAAGTGCTCTCAAAATATCTGTACAGAGTAAAATTAGATTCCTATGGAAATTATTCCAAGGTCATCCGAGTATACACTTTTATCAGCGGAGACTTACGGTGGGAGGAATATCTGGAAGTGCGACAGGATCTGCTATTCCGCATTGCTGAAATCATCCATGAAGCAGGAAGCGATTTTGCGTACCCGTCACAGACAATATACCTTGCCAAAGATCGTGGTAAAATTACTCCAACAGAACAAGTCCTGATGGACATGGAACGACCTGAGCAAGAGTATCCGTACCCGAATACCAGTGATAACCGCTATGACGAACTGCTGGACAGGATGCATTATCCACCGACGAGCGAAGAAGATTTTGTAGGCTTGCCACTCAGAGACAAAAGCGAGTTGGATGATGACGAAAATGCCGAAGTAGCAGCAGGCGATGAAGATACTAAAAACGCTGATGAGGCAGAGAAAAAGGACTACAGAGTCCTCCGACGATAAAATCGCTAGTGCTTGTAATTATAGAAAAAAGCCAGAGAGAACCGTGTGTAACATCGGTTCTCTCTGGCTTTTCATGTCATTTTATTTTGCTGCGGAAGCACCCGCAGGTATTTTTATTTTTTCCAAAACTCAGGAACAAACAATATGAAAACTGTATAAATTTCCAATCTGCCAAGCAGCATGCACAGGGTCAAAACCCATTTGGCAAACGCCGGAAGGTGTGCAAAGTTCTCTGCAGGCCCTACAGATCCGAGTCCCGGGCCAATGTTGCCGATACATGCAACAACAGCGGCGAAGGATGTAAGAACATCAAGTCCTGTGGCAGAAAGTAAAAATCCAGAAAGAACAAACAGCGCAAGATAAATAACAAAAAAGCCAAGTACACCGGACATAACACTTTGCTGAACAGTACGGCCGCCAAGCTTAATATGCTTAACAGCTCTCGGGTGCACTAACCGGAACAACTCATGATAGCCCTGCTTGAGCAACAGTTGAATACGCATGCACTTCATGCCACCACCTGTTGAGCCTGCACACCCACCTAAAAACATGAGGAAAAGCAGCATTGCCTGTGCAAGAGGCGCCCATAATTCATAATCCGCTGTGGCAAAACCGGTTGTAGTACAGATGGAAACAACCTGAAACGCTGCATACTGTACTGAAG
This sequence comes from Halodesulfovibrio spirochaetisodalis, assembly GCF_001672295.1. Classification (GTDB taxonomy): domain Bacteria; phylum Desulfobacterota; class Desulfovibrionia; order Desulfovibrionales; family Desulfovibrionaceae; genus Halodesulfovibrio; species Halodesulfovibrio spirochaetisodalis. The sequence goes on from NZ_JXMS01000004.1 coordinate 82,042, forward strand.
CCGAAAACGAATCGTAATTAGAACCATACACAGTAAATGTAATTACCGCTGTGAACACCAGAATAATCAGAGTGTAAAACCTAAACTCAGAATCTTTCCAGAAACACTTCATATCGCCTGCAAGCGCCCTGAAATGCAAAGAAAAGTTTGCACCGGCAATAAACATAAAAATGGTAATTACCCAGTCAATGTAGGCACTGTCATAATACCCTGCAGACGTATTCTTTGTGGAAAATCCACCCGTCGCCATTGTCCCGAAGGTGTGACAGATGGCATCAAACAGATCCATGCCGCCAAACATGAGCAAGATGCAAAGCAGGAATGAAAAGAGAACGTAGACCTTCCAGAGTGCTGCGGCTGTATCCTTGATACGCGGCTTCAACTTATCAGGGACAGGCCCGGGAACTTCCGCTTTATACAGCTGCATGCCACCGACTCCAAGGAACGGCAAGATAGCCAGTGAAAGCACGATGATGCCCATCCCGCCGAGCCAGTGTGTCAAACTGCGCCACATAAGCAGACTGCGCGGCACAGCTTCAATATCAGACAATACACTGGAACCAGTCGTAGTAAAACCGGATATGGACTCAAAAACACAATCTGTCCACGAAGGAAAAACTTCACCAAAGTAGAACGGTAATGCCCCCGCAAGTCCGGCAGCAAGCCAGCCCACAGCAACAATAGCCATCCCCTCTCTGTGATTCATCATCAACTTTTGCTTGGGACGAAACGTGAGAAACAGAGCCGCCCCGACCCACAAGGTCACCACCGTGGAACTAAGCAGCGGGAATAATCCTGCATCCTGATAATAGAGAGCCCAACCAATAGGAAAGAACATTGTCAGGCCAACAGCGCCTAACAATGCTCCAATGATGTAAAGGCAGTATTTAACACGCATACTGAACCTACACGGATTGCAGTGTTACCAGCAAAGCCTGTTCGACTCGGGCAACGTTTTCCGGAGTGGTAAGGATAATAATGCGGTCATCAGGGTGGATGACACTTTCACCGCTTGGAATAATAATCTCTGTTCCGCGGGTAATCCCCATAACCAGAGTTCCTTTAGGGAACGGAAGGTCTTTAATAGGCTTCCCGACAATTTCAGAATTATTTTCTGCAATAGCTTCAAGTGCTTCAGCACCTTCACCACTGATGGAAACAGAGGAAAGAACTTTACCCTGTCGCACGTATTGAAGAATTGAGTTAACAGCAGACAATCGAGGTGAAACAGAATGGTCAATACCGACCGCTTTAATCAGCGGCTGGTACGCCAGCTTGTTTACACGGGTAACGGTTTTCTTCACGCCTAGGTTCTTAGCAAGGAGTGATGTAAGAATATTAGTTTCTTCATCTGAGGTAAGAGAGACAACAACGTCCATCTCCGCAATATTCTCTTCCTGCAAAAATTCCTGATCCGTTCCGTCACCGCAAAGCACCAGAGGCGCATCAAGCTTTTCAGCCAAAACGCTGCATCTGGCAGGGTTGGAATCAACAATCTTGGTATGAATGCCTTTTTCCTCGAACAAGGAAGCAAGCCTGAAACCAATATTGCCACCACCGATGATGAACGCATTTTTAATAGGATCAAGGCTTCTGCCACAAGCCTTACGGACGGACTCGATACTGGTATCTTTGCAAACAAAGTACACAATATCGTCCTGTTTAAGCACATCACCACCGCCCGGAATAATCAGCACTTCATCGCGCACAATAGCAGCGATGATAACATCTGTATCCGGTACAACACTTCGGAAGTTCATAAGCGGCTGATCCAATAAAGGACCATGCTCAAGGCGAACGCCGATCAGCTTAACTTTGCCAGCAGCAAATTCATTGTAATCCACCGCTCCCGGCATAGACAGAAGGCGGTCGATACTTTTGATAACTTCAACTTCAGGGTTGATGATCGCAGAAATATTGAGAAGATTTTCTGATAACTCTTTACTATATCCGCTGTATTCTTCGTTGCGGATACGTGCGAGTTTTTTAGCACTAGGAGCAATAATATTGGCAAATAAACATGCAATAATATTAACTTCATCACTGTCTGTAACTGCCAGAAAAATATCGGCATTTTCAGCACCAGCATTTTTCAGCACTTCTGGACTGGAACCGGAACCAAGAATTGTCTGCACATCCAGAACCTCAGAGATTCTTCTGAGTGCATTTTCATCCTGATCGATAACAACAACCTGCTTATTTTCCTGAGCAAGACGATGCGAAATGTGATAACCCACTTCGCCAGCTCCGACGATAACAACTTTAAGCTGGTCAACCTTAGGTTCCCGATGGAATAAACGCATAAAGAGAGTCACTCCCAAGAACGTGAGATATAAAAAAAGTTAGGGGCATACGCCCCGACTATTGTGACCATGAAAATATGTCACTAAAACATCTCACAGATAATTGAATCCTAGACACTGCAGCAAGCTATGCACACCACATATTTCACTGCACTGTATTGAAAAATTTATCAGATTCAAGACACAACATCAACCATGCAGAATCACGGAAAAATGCAAAGAAAAAAGCCCGCTGAACAGCGGGCTTTTTTTTGAAAAGTCAAGCAGGACAGACTAGGCTTTAATGCCAGCAACAGCCTTGCTCAGACGGGAGATCTTGCGTCCAGCGGTTTTCCAGTGGATAACGCCTTTACCGGCTGCTTTATCCAGAATACCGTTAGCTACGCGGAGAGCTTCCTGAGCTTTCGCCAGATCTTCTTCGAGTACTGCTGCGCGAACGTCTTTAACAACGTTACGAACGCGAGTTTTCATTGCGCGGTTACGTGCAGCACGCTTAAGGGACTGACGATGTCTCTTGATGGCAGATTTATGGTTAGCCAAGGTAATTTCCTCCAAAACTATATGGTAGTAAGATTCAAAATAAAGACCTTACTGGAACACGGGAACTAGCTCATTACGCTCATCACAGCGCACTGTCAACTTATTTCCCATTTTTTATAAACAATCCAGTGAGGGAACAATCTACATCTGCAAAGCAGAAAAATCAGCAAGACGACCAAGCTGCTGTACAAGGGCGCTCAACAGATTCAAACGGTTTGCGCGCACCTTCTGGTCGTCACACATAACCATAACATTATCAAAGAATGCATCAACTGCAGGACGAAGTTCTGCAAGCAATCCAAATAATGCATCAAAGTCTTCTTCTGCCCAAAGCTGTGCAAACTTAGGAGCAACATCTTCGAGAGCTTGTGCAAATGCTTTTTCAGCATCATTTTCAAATAATGCTGCATCGTATGTACCGTTCAGCTCAATGCCTGCTTCACTACCCTGCTTGCGGATAATATTAGCAGCACGCTTGAAGGTAAGAACAGCCTGATCGAATCCTTCGCCTTTGCTGTATGCAGCAAGTGCTTTCAAACGAGCATCTGCAGCCCATACATCATCAGCATCAGCACCGAGCACTGCTTCAACCAACAGGGTTTCATATCCCTTGCTGGTAAAGTAGTTCTTAAGACGCTGCGCAAAGAACTCATTAAGCTTGGTAAGAGCTTCCTGCTCATCCAGCTTCCAGCTGATACCTTCGTAACGGCTTTGCGCAGTTGCAAAAAGCTCTGCTGCAGAAATACGAAGATGTTTTTCAATAATAATACGTGCAATACCAAGACAACAACGGCGCAGTGCGTACGGATCAGCAGCACCTGTCGGAATCATGCCGAGCCCGAAGCACCCCGCAAGGGTGTCAGCCTTGTCCGCCATGGAAACCAAAGCACCACCCATTGAGGACGGAACCGGAGAGTCTGGGCCTGCAGGCAGATATTGCTCTGCAATAGCCTGAGCAACAACATCGGTTTCACCTTTACGTGCTGCATAAATGCCGCCCATGATACCCTGAAGGCTGTCAAATTCACCAACCATTTCAGAAACAAGGTCAGCTTTACATATGCGACCTGCACGTTCAGCATCAGTTGCAATCTCAGGAGCAACCTTAGAAGCAAGGTCAGCACACAGACCGGAAATACGACGAGTTTTGTTGCCCATGCTACCAAGCGGTGCAAGGAAGATAACGTTGTCGAGTTTTTCAAGCCATGTGTCGATGTCAACTTTCAGGTCAGTATTCCAGAAGAAACGACCGTCTTCGAGGCGCGCACGCAATACACGCTCCCAGCCTACTTTTACCACTTCCATTTCATTCGGAGTAGTATTCAGTACAGTCAGGAAGTGCGGCAACAGGTTGCCTTCGGCATCTTCTACACCAAAGCTCTTCTGATGGCTCTGCATGCTGGTAAGTAATGCCTGACGCGGCAGTTCAAGGAAAGACGCATCAAAATCACCAAGACATGCGATTGGATGCTCAACAAGTCCCTGTACTTCATCAAGAAGACTGTCTTTCCAGATAATGCGTCCGCCTGCTTTCTCAGCAAGGGCATTGCCTTCTTCAATAATTGTAGCACGACGTTTTTCTGCAGAAAGAACAACTGCGCACTTTTCTTCAATAGTATGTGCATAGTCCGTTGCGTTCGCCACAACAAACGGTCCTGCTGCATGCACGCGATGACCGTATGTTTCGTTGCCGGAAGCAAGTTCAGCAACTTCAAACGGAACAACCGCGTCATCAAGCATCGCCAGCACCCAACGAAGCGGGCGGGCAAATGTAAATTCCTGATCACCCCATTTCATCTTCTTAGCAAAAGGAAGATGGGCAATCATTTCAGGGCAGAACGTCGCAAGCAGGTCAGCAGTTTTTGCACCACCCATTTTTTTACGAACTGCAAGGTACTCACCTTTATCAGTTTCAAGGCGGAAAGCATCAGCAAGGTCTACACCCTGAGTCTTTGCAAAGCCAGCAGCAGCTTTTGTCGGGTTACCGTCTGCATCATATGCGATGCGAACAGGAGGACCCGGAACGACTTCTTCACTTTCCTTCTGCAACCCGGCAATGTCATACACCATTACAGCTGCACGACGAGGGGTTACGTGTGATTCTACCTTGTCAAATTCCACATTGGATTCTTTAAGAAAGCTGGAAAGACGAGTAATTAATTCTTTTTCCAACCCCTTTTGAAAACGGGCGGGAAGCTCTTCTGTGCCGATTTCCAAAACAAATAAGGACATCTTAACTTCCTATAGACTAATCGTTAGTATTTGCAGGCATCAACGGGAAACCAAGCTCTTCACGCTGCTGTGCGTACAAACGGGCAACAGCAGAAGCAAGAGCACGTACACGGCCGATGTAGCCGGTACGCTCCGTGATGGAAATCGCACCGCGAGCATCAAGCATGTTGAACGTATGAGAACATTTCAAACAATAGTCGTATGCTGGGAGCGGCAGTCCTGCGTCACAAAGCTGCTGACATTCTTTTTCAAACATGTTGAAAAGATCCAGAAGCATTTTCGGATCACTGTGTTCGAAGTTGTACTTGGACATCTCAACTTCGTTCTGATGATACACCTGACCGTAGGTTACGGTATCGTTGTACATAAGATCGTACACAGATTCTTTTTCCTGCAGGTACATGCAGATACGCTCAAGGCCGTAGGTAATTTCTACGCTGGTAGGGTGCAGATCAATACCACCAACCTGCTGGAAGTACGTAAACTGTGTAACTTCCATACCATTCAGCCACACTTCCCAGCCAAGTCCCCATGCACCAAGAGTCGGAGACTCCCAGTCATCTTCAACAAAGCGGATATCGTGTGCAGCAGGATCAATACCCAGCGCACGCAAGCTGTCGAGATACATTTCCTGAATATTGTCAGGAGAAGGCTTCAAAATAGCTTGAAACTGGAAATAGTGCTGCAGACGGTTCGGGTTTTCACCGTAACGGCCGTCGGTCGGGCGACGGGAAGGTTCAACGTAAGCCGCCTTCCATGGTTCCGGACCGATAACACGCAAAAACGTTGCGGGGTTAAACGTACCGGCACCACACTCGATGTCGAACGGCTGCTGCAATACACAGCCCTGTTTGGACCAGAAGTCCTGCAGGGTGAGGATAACGTCTTGGAAGTTCATGTTGTTCCCCTGAATACTATATTCTCTACACGGCATATGCCGAGTTGTTGTGGTAGCGTTATGTCGCGCTAAACGCGCCTAAACATTCCGTTTTCCCAGGAAAGACCTATATGATATTGGATAAAGCCGTCAATAACTCTTGATAGCTCCTTACGAGCCTTCACAGAAAGGTTCAACTCAGTCCAACGAAGCGGAGAATTTTCCTGCACAAATCGCAAAGCGTCAAGAGATTCCTTACTTAATCTGAACCTTGGGCCTTGCGTGAACGCACATGCGGAACAAGTCAGCACCCCTTCTTGAACATGAAAAACCGGATATTTCAACTCATTGGAGCAAGTCTGACACATATGTAGTTCTGGATTATACCCTTGGTCAAATGCAAAGCGTGCACGAAAGAAAATAGGCCAAAGCTTATCCAGCGTCTCTGATTCATTCAATAACTTCAGCATATCAGAGAAAAGACTGTATGCGGCAGGTGCGCCTTCAAAAGAAATACCCATGGCTTCCATAAATTTCTGACAGTTGACAGCAAGCCCAAGCCGTTCATAGTTGCCACGAAGCATATCGGGCGAATCCATGAGGGTGCCCTCTTCCAAAGAAAAATATGTAGCGAGCTTACTGCCTTTCACGCGGAATAACACACGGTTCAAATGATCAAGACAACCGCAAAAACGCCTTCTGCTCCGGCAACCACCAAAAGCGAACGCGTTCATTATTCCTCGTGTAGGAGACAAAAAGCGGACCCATAGGTCCGCTTCTTTAAATCTTCCAATACGGAGAATTATAACTTTTTCCGTAAATTCCATCAGAACTATGAGCCGGTAATATGTACTGTTCGTACTTTACCGTCTGTACCATTAAATGGATATGGTACTCCGTCAAGAGTGAGTGAAATACCGCCAGAGTTCCCTAAACGCAGCGCAAGGTTATTCGGGAAAGAAACTGTGTGACCTTCCCCATCACGCAATAAAAACTCTTTGCGAGGGAATCCGTCACCTGTTGCTTCAATCCAGCAATCAGCAGTTGCCTGAATGCGCAGTAAGTGCATTGGGCCTGCTGGAGCCTTTTCGGCAACCTGCTCTGCCTGTTTCTTCTCTGCCACATCAGCAGGAGCAACAACAGGTGTCTTTGCTACTGGTTTTGGCGCAGGAGCTGGCTTCGCTTTTGCTACCGCCGGTTTTGGAGTAACTTTAGCTGCTTTTTTTGGTGCTTCTGCTACAACTTTCGGCTCAGGCTTTGCTTCCTTTTCTACCTGTGCAGGGGCTTCTTTAACTGCCGGCGCAGGTGTAACTGCTTCTGCTTTTTCAACCGGCTCTACCGGCTCAGCTTTTTCAGGAGCGGCAGGCTTAGGCTGTACAGGCACTTCAACGGTTGCGTCATCGCTGCTTAAATCAGCAGAGCTGGATTGAACAAAGAAGTATCCGGCAACAGCAAGAGCTATCACAAGCACGATAATAACAATCAGCTTTCCAGAAATCCCTTTACGTTCCCGACGGGAAACAACCGGCTCAGCAACTTCTTCCTCAAGTTCTTCTTTATATGCAACGTCTACCATTGCACCAAGCTCTTCAGGATCAAGTCCTACAACCATTGCATAACTTTTAACAAAGCCTTTCACGTATACTGCATGAGGCAGTTCTGATTTAGTACCTGATTCTATAAATGCAATTGTGCGCGGTGCCAATTTAATGCGTTCGGAAAGATCTTGAATAGTTAAACCTTTCCTTTCACGTTCCTCACGCAACAGGGTTCCGAGCTCAAGCATTTCAGACATCTGTACCTCCACTTACAGCCGAACGTCTACGACGGCATTATTACGCAGTTTATCAGCGTATTCTTTAAAACTCGCTTCAAGACGCGGTGCTCTCAGCTTCGCTTCAATTTCCTGCGTCACATCTTCAAGTGAGCGCAGTGAGCCTTTAGTCTTACTATGCAACTTGATCAGCGCCTTATTAGACCCAAGTGCCAAAACTTGAGAAACAGAGCCTGACTTCATATCGCCCACTGCAGCCATCATCTGTGGTGAAACATCTTTTACGTCCAGCTCGCCAAGGTAGCCACCCTGTTCCTTGCCAGGACCCACAGAATATTCCTGCACTGCTTCTTCAAATGAAATCCTGCCAGCAGAAAGTTCGCTTCGAACTGAACCCGCATCGGCATCGGGGCCGAAAACAAGCAGGCTTACTTCTACTTTTCCATCTGCGGCAAACTCTGCCTTATGTTCATTATAGAATCGCTCAACTTCTTCTTTTGTGATCACAACCTTACGGCCGACCATCAGCCCAAGAAGACGCTGACGAATAATAGACGCCCGAATACGTTCTTTCACAGAATCAACAGTCAGACCCTCTTTCTCAATCTGCTCTCTGGCTTTGTCGAGAGTCATCCCACGCTGCTGAGCCACTTTACGTAACTCATTTTCAATCTCGGCTTCCTCAACGGTAATGCCGCGACGTTCAGCGTCCTGTAAAAAAAGTTTTTCTTCGACTACTTTCTCAAGAACAGCACTCAGAATAGATTTTACTTTGGGACTGTCAGCATACTTTGAGCCATACACTCCGGCTTTTTTAAGTTCCGGCACTGCAAGCTGCTTCAAATCATATAGTGTTACAATTTCACCATTCACCACCGCGGCAATCTTGTTAATCAGTTGCTCAGCATGTGCTGGTGCTGCAAGCATTACAATCGCTGCCAGCGCAATTAAAAATCTGGAGGCCATATTCTTCTCCCGATAGAGGTGATAAACATCTGCACACCACAGCTCCCCTTGTGATGCGCGAGTTCTTACTTCTTGGGTCTGTATTACCTTTTAGGCAATTATGCAATCATGAGAGAATACAAGATCCCTATCTGTAAAAAAAATTTATACAGCATTTTTGCATTTCTTTTCAACCCTATGGATCAGAGTTCTTACCGACCTCTGACTCAGGTTCCCTGTAAGGCTCCTCTATCGCTTCCTCCTGCTTCGGCGCTGAGTTAGACAGCATCTGCTCATTATTTTTTTCATATATCTTTTCGGACAACAGCGGCGTAACTTCAATTTTTGCTGAAGCAATTTGTTCTTCAAGCCATGTAATGAAGGCACCATTTAATTTTTGCTCAATCAAAATCCGCTCAATAACCGAGTACGCCTGAGACGGCCCGAGAATTTTTTCAGGAATAGCGGCAAGCAGCACAAGCTGTTCGTAACCATAAGCAGTTGTACTAATATTGCTGCTATGTTTCGGCCTTAAGCGTTGCAATGCTGAAGCCCACTGATGTGGCAATCTGTCCTTCTTCAACTTCATTTCACGTACAGTAATTTCAGAAGGCAATGTTTCTGCCACTGTTTTCCAATCGTCAGCTTTTTCAAATAATGATGATGCGCGCAGCACAGCCTTTCGATCTGTTCCCCGCACCAGCAAAACATGAATACGCTCCGGAATGTAAAACTCTGACAAATTTTCTTTATAGTATCGTTCTGCCTCTTGATAGGTCAGTGAAACTTTCGGACGGAGCACGTCATTAAAAAAGAGTCGCATCTCAAGGTGCCGTTTCAGAAAAAGTCGCCATACTGCAATATCAATATATTCTTCAGTCAGCGTACGTTCAAACAGATCGTCAGGATAGTCCGCTCTAATTGCCGCCTCTTCTTTTTCCAAATCTTCAGCAGAGACACTCAGGCCTTCTTCTTGCAGTGCTGCCCCGACAAGCTTGTAGATGATGAGTTCTGAAAGCACATTGCCGTACTCTGCACTCATAGACTCAACAGAAGGAACAACTCCGGAAACCCATCCAATGTTATTCAAATCATAACGGGCTTCCAGTTCTTTCAAATAAATAGGAGTGCCATTAACACGGGCAACAACACCCTTTTCTTCCGGATGCTGTGTACAACCGGCAACAACCATTACAAGCACCAGCAATAAGATGATTCGACGCATTCGATACCTTTTACGCAGTAATAAGAGGTTCAAGTTCTTTTTTAAGTTTAGCAAGACGTGTACGCAAATCATCTGTTCCTTTCAAGCGCAGTTCTAACGTCGCAGGAGGTGTCAGCTTTGCTCTGTCTGTATTATCGTTAACCCATCCAACAAGCAGTGCCGGAGAAATAACATCCGCATTCTCTGCCCATGTAAGGCGTACTTTATCACGTAAAATATCCGCACGCTCAACCTGAATTTCCATGAGGAAGCGTTTAAACTCAAGCACACCAAGAAAACTGACTAATTCTGGCGGTAACGCGCCAAACCGGTCACGAATTTCAAGTTCAACATCCTGCATATGGACAGCGTCAGTTGCAGATGAAAGTGCCTTGTAGAATTTCAACCGCTCTTTTCCGTCTGGAATATATGATTCAGGAATATGTGCATTGATACCGATATTAATTTCAGTCTCAACAACCACATCTTCCTTCTCACCCTTCAGCCGCTTCACTTCGGCTTCAAGCATCTCCAGATACATATCCAGACCGACACGTGCCATCTGACCGGACTGGGCTTCTCCTAAAATATTACCGGCACCGCGAAGGCGTAAATCTTCCATTGCTACCCTGAAACCGGCACCAAGGTAATCGAGTTCAAGGATAATGCGCAGACGCTTACGCGCAGGAGCTGGAAGCTTATCCAGATTATTCACAACAAACACAGCATGCGCCTGTCTGTCTGATCGCCCTACGCGACCGCGCAACTGGTACAACTGCCCGAGCCCGAACATTTGAGCCTGATCGACAATAAGCGTGTTTGCACGCGGAAAGTCCAAACCGGACTCAACAATGGAAGTACACACAAGAACGTCCAGCTCACCATGCCAGAATTTATGCATGGTTTCTTCCAGACTCTTTTCAGTCATTCTTCCGTGAGCCATCCCAATGCGGGCATCAGGCACCAGCTCGCGAACATACTCAGCCACACGCTCAAGACCTTCAACCCGATTGTATACCCAGAACACCTGCCCTTCACGGGCAAGCTCGCGCTCCAGCACACCTTTCAATTCCAATGCTTCACGTTCAATAAGAGCAGTCTGTACCGGCTTGCGTCCCACAGGGGCAGTTTCGATAACAGACAACTCACGCACACCGGACATAGACAATTGCAATGTCCTCGGAATTGGCGTTGCTGTCAGGGTTAATACGTCAACATTACGTTTCAGTTTCTTAAGCTTTTCTTTATGACGAACACCGAAACGTTGTTCTTCATCAAGAACAAGAAGACTCAAATTCGGCAAATCAACATCATCTGATAAAAGACGATGCGTCCCGATTAAAATATCTATCTGTCCACGAGCCGCAGCAGAAAGCACTTCCTTTTGACGAGTACGCGTAACAAAGCGACTGAGCAACCCGATGTGCACAGGGAAACGGGAAAGACGACTCTTGAATGTCTGGTAATGCTGTTCTGCAAGCACTGTTGTCGGGCACAGCAGCGCAACCTGTTTGCCTTCACACGCTGCTCGGAACGCTGCACGGATAGCAACTTCTGTCTTACCGAACCCTACGTCGCCACAAACAAGTCTGTCCATAGGCTCCGGCTTCAGCATATCATCAAGAACATCCTGAATTGCTCTTGCCTGATCTGGAGTTTCCTCAAACCCGAACGATGCTTCAAACTCACGGTACAGTTCATTGACAGGGCCATAGGTAAAGCCTTTTGCCACTCTGCGCCATGCGTACATTTCCATAATGTCGTGAGCGACTTTTTCAATGGCCTTACGTGCCTTGGACTTACTCGCTTGCCACGCCGAACCGCCAAGCTTATCCAAAGGCGGGGTCGCGCCATCCGGTCCTTTGAAAAGCTGAATAAGAGAAAGGCGATCCACCGGAAGATACAGCTTGTCCTCGCCGGCATACTGAAGCAGCAGAAAATCGTTGGAAACATCTCCAAGGTCAAGACGATGCAGCCCGCCAAAAGTTGCAATACCGTAATCTCTGTGAACCAAATGTGCGCCGACTTTAAGATCGTCATAATCTTTAAGTCCGGAAAAAGCTCCAGAACGGGTACGGGGCTGGCGTTCCACTTTTGGCTGTAAAACATCTTCGCCCAGCAGGAGAACATTATCCCACTCAAGCTCAATGCCACGCCGAAAAGAAGAAACAAGAGCAAACAATCCCCGTTCCCTCGGCGCATAGCACATATGCGGCATTAAGCCGTCCTGTTCAGCAAGCGTCAAAAACTTCGTACGACTCCGGTCAGTTGCAAAACTAAGTATGACCTGCCGCTTTTCTTTCATCCACTCGCGTAGCTTAGCCACGAGTGTATGCCACGGGCGCTCTGCATCTTCCGGCTTCTGAAAAATATCTTGAAACGCGCCATAACTGCGCTCCTGCAATGATGCACCTTGCAGCTCCACACCCATTTTTAATTCTTCAAAATGAAGCCTTCGGAACTGCTGCCACACATCCCCTGCTGCGTCTGCAGAGCGTAATACACAATTTGCAGGCTGCCGCACTCCATACGCTTCTGCCTGTTCATCTAAAAACGAAATCCATGAACGCTCCGATTCTTTAAGCGCTTCACGCATTCCCCCTTCTGAAGGGAGCACATACACAGCATTTTTCGGAAGCCAGCTTTCCAGAAAGCTGGCATTATTATAGAAACACCCCGGCAAAAAAGTGTAATCACCATTTTCAGCAGCATGCTGTAGCGCAGATGCCTGGCCGTTAGCCAGTACACCTTTTGCTTCAAGTTGTTTCCACCATACAGAGGCTTGCGCAATATTTGAATCGCTCAACACAACAGGTGCTGCCGGAAGCAGCACAAGTTCCTGAATGTTACCGCGGGAACGTTGAGAGGTAGGCTCGAACAGACGAATTTCTTCCAGAATATCCCCGAAGAATTCCATACGCACAGGCAGGGTAAAACCGGGACAGAAGATATCCAGGATGTCACCACGCAGGGCGATTTCTCCGGGCTGTGTCACCAGAGGTACACGAGTGTATCCCCACTCCACAGCCTGTTCGATAATAAGATCCGGCCCTGTTTCATCACCGATTACGAGTAACAGTTCGTTATGAGAAAAAATATCTACAGGAGGCAGGGCAGGAAGGAAGTTATCTATGGAAAGCAGTACGCCTTGAGAAGAACGCTTCAGGCCGAGACCGTAAAGACTTGCCATGCGTGTTGCCCAACGGGACTTTCCGTAGGAACCTGCAGGATGCTGTGGAACAGTAATCCACTCGTCATCCCACTGTGGTGTCACCAGAGGAGCTGCGCCTCTGGAACAGTTGGGAGTAAAAAGGCGCAGCAGGCCATTAAGCTCTGCAAATTCCTTGGCATCACGTGCAATAACAACTACGTGTTCGCCTCTATCCCGTAATGTTCGTGCCAAACGTGCCTGACTTGCAGGTCCGCTTCGCGCCACATGAACAACAGCATCTTTTTCGTTTTGAATTTTTCTGACAATTTCAGAAAACAGCACTCGTCACTGCTCCAGATTTATATAAACTAAAAAAGCCGCCAGACCTAAAAGGCAGGCGGCTTTTGCTTTTTACCAGAGGCAATCATTCTGAGGTGCCATATAGAAACACAACCTCATGAACAAAACTACATCTGTCCAAGCACATCAAGATCGTCATTAGAAAGCAGACGATCAAGGTCAAGTAAAATAAGCAGACGATCCTGCAGCTTACCAACACCACTGATGTACTCAGATTCCATACCTGCAACAACAGCCGGAGGCGGTTCCACCGTGCTAGCTGGAATACGCAGCACTTCTGACACGGAATCAACCACAAACCCGACGATCATGTTGTTAATCTCGATTACAATGATTCGGGTGTGTTTGTCATGCTCTTTGGAGCTAAGCCCAAAACGTCTTCTGAGGTCAATGATAGGAATAACTTTACCGCGCAGGTTAATTACCCCTTCCACAAAATTCGGAGCTTTCGGCACTTTAGTGATTTCCATAGTACGGATAATTTCCTGTACCTTAAGAATATCAACACCAAATTCTTCTTCACCTATACTAAAGGTGACAAGTTGCATCAGCTCGTCATCCTGCTTCTTCTGAGGTTCATTCATACAGAACAACTCCTTGCTTCCCGTGCAGCGCTATGCGGGAAAAATTTAGTAAATCGACATATACCTGTTCTCACAATCCAAAGCAACTACGGGGTGATACCTACAGCTATAAAAGCGGTTGTAAAAACACAGAGTGTTGGATAGTATAACCTCGCTCAAAAGCAATTGTATGCAACGCTATCCGCGAGGAGTACCAAATTGATGGCGAACATCTTACCTTTCCCTGAAGAAACGCCGCTTGCCACGCAGATTAAATCGCTTGGCGACGAGGAACTTCTTGATTTCTGGGAAGAAACACAATTTCTTGAGCGCTTTCTTAAAGAAGGCGCCCCTGTGCCGAATCAAAACTCCATGCAATATGAAAAATTGATTCTACAGGAACTTCAGCTGAGATCATGCAGGCGCTGTGCTGCTACTGCTCAACCATAAAAGATTTTTCCTGAAGAAAAACCCTGCCGTTGAATGCTCATCGGCAGGGTTTTTCTTTTCTTAAGGCATAATGACAACGGCATTATAAATGCCGCCATGTTGCAAGGTGTTATTAAGATTTGCGACCAACGCAGAAGTAGGCAAAGCCTTTTTCTGCCATAGCTGCAGCATTGTACAGGTTGCGGCCGTCAAAGAGGATAGGAGCTGTAAGCGACTCTTTTACACGATCAAAGTCCGGTGTGCGGAACTGGTGCCACTCAGTGACAACCATCAGAGCCTGGGCACCTTCCAGTGCTTCATACTGCTCGTCCACAATTTCCACCAGATCGTTGTCTGCAAATCGATCTTTTACTTTTTCACCTGCAACAGGGTCAAACGCACGTACGCGCATACCCTTTGAGGTGAGCTCTTCAATGATGGTCAGCGCTGCTGCTTCACGGGTATCATCTGTGTTTGCTTTAAACGCAATACCCCATAACGCCAGAGTCTTTCCTTCTACACCGCCCTGAGGCTCAAAGTACTCTACAAGGCGCTCTGCCATACGTTTTTTCTGGCGCTTGTTCACATTATCGACCGCTTCAAGCAACTCAGGAGTATATTCATACTGATGTGCTGTGTGGATGAGTGCTTTTACGTCTTTAGGGAAGCAGGAGCCACCGTAGCCAACGCCCGGATAGATAAACTCATATCCGATACGATGGTCAGAGCCAATGCCTGTGCGTACATCACGTACATCAGCACCAACGCGCTCACAAATGTTCGCCACTTCGTTGATAAAGGAAATTTTAGTAGCGAGCATGCAGTTTGCTGCATATTTGGTCATCTCTGCACTACGCACACCCATGACAATCAGCTTTTCACGGCTGCGGGCAAACGGTGCATACAATTCGCCAAGAACTGCTGCTGCATTTTCATCTTCAGTGCCGACAATAACGCGGTCAGGCTTCATAAAGTCATTTACCGCATCACCCTCTTTCAAAAATTCCGGGTTGGAAACAACTGTGAAGTCAATAGATACACCGCGTTTATCAAGCTCTTCCTGAACAAGAGAAGTAACAAAATCTGCAGTTCCTACAGGTACTGTAGATTTATCAACAATAATTTTCGGGGTAGTCATCACGGCACCGATTTCACGGGCAACCTGCTCAACATAACAAAGGTCACATGAGCCATCATCGCTGGAAGGAGTACCAACGGTGATGAAAACCACATCGCATTTTTCAATGCCTTCTTTCAGGCTGGTTGTGAAAGTAAGACGCTTTTCTGCGTAGTTGCGCTGAACAAGCTCTTCAAGACCAGGTTCCCAAATGTGAACCTGTCCGTTGGAAAGCATTTCAACAACTGCAGGATTAACATCAACACAAGTAATTGCGTTTCCCATTTCTGCGAAACATGCAGCGCTTACCAAGCCAACATAGCCAGTACCAACAATACAAACGTTCATAAACGAACTCCAGTTCATCTCGTATAGAGATGTCAGATTTCATGTAAATATGGACACCCTCTTTACTGAGTTGTACCTGAACAGTCAATTATGTGCAGGAAAGAATTATACTGCATATACTTCTAAGTAGTTGCTTACGCTGCACTCAAGGGGGTCTTATCAACTTAAAAGCCCTGCATCACACGACTGCGTTGACTTTTATATTGTACGCTTTCACAAGTTTTCAATCGGTTCACGTACACTTTGTGCATGAAATTTATTGTAAAAGAGTGTATAAAGCCTGTAGTGCCGGAAAAACTATGTTTTCTTTGCCCACGACTTTCTATAAAGTGACCAGACACATATGGGTTTACTGACTTGAGGAGAATATATGCCCGTTTTAGTAGTTAATGTTGATCACGTTGCCACACTCAGACAGCAACGATTTGGTATTGAGCCGGAACCGATTACTGCTGCACACATGGCAGAACTTGCCGGAGCCCGTGGCATTATCATGCATCTTCGTGAAGACCGCCGTCACATTCAGGATCGCGATGTCGAGCTGGTATCACAGTGCCTGAACACCCGCTTCCACTTTGAAATGGCTGCAACTGAAGAGATGAAAGAAATTGCGCTTCGTATAAATCCGTACATGATCTGTCTTGTACCGGAAAAACGTGAAGAGCTCACAACAGAAGGCGGCCTTGCAGTTGCCGGTCGTGAAGACGTTCTGCGTGAATACCTTGCACCGTTCCACGCAGCAGGCATCAAATCAAGCCTCTTTATTGAAGCTGATGAAAAGCAGATTGACGCTTCCCATGCCTGTGGCGCTGAATACATCGAACTGCACACCGGACACTTTGCAGACGCAAAAACTCCGGAAAAAATGCAGCTTGAGCGTGACAAAATTATCAAAGGTGTAGCATACGCTAAACGCCTCGGCCTTAAGGTTAACCTTGGCCACGGCCTGAACTACACCAACGTATACGAATTTGCGAACGTGCCGGGTATCTCTGAGTACTCCATCGGCCATTCCATCGTATCCCGCGCTGTGCTTGTCGGTATGGATCGCGCAGTACGTGAAATGAAAGACATCATCAGCACCTTTGCTGAGTAATATACTTTGCGGAGCAGTCAGGTGATTGTCGGACTTGGTATTGATACAACCGAACTGGATCGCATCCAGAAATCGTTTGAACGACACGGAGAGCGGTTCACATCGCGCATTTTGCATCCTAATGAACAAAGTACATTGCCCAAGCACCCTGTGGCATACCTTGCAGCCCGTTTCGCTGCCAAGGAAGCTGCGGTTAAAGCGCTTGGTACTGGATTTACTCAGGGCATTCAGTTTCAGGATATTGAAATCCGCTCTGAGCCTTCAGGAAAACCTGTGCTTATACTGCATAACAAAGCAGCTGAGGCTGCCGATGCATTATCCGCGACACAATACCACGTCAGCTTAACCCACGGCAGAGATACTGCTTCTGCTGTTGTTATACTGGAGTCGTTATAGTCACTATCGCGAAAGCGGAGGCTCAATGGCATACATTCCCCTGCCCACACCGGCAGAGATGAACAGCTGGGATACTCAGGCAATCACTACCTTCGGTATCCGCGAAGAAATTCTTATGGAAAACGCCAGCCGGGAAGCATTACATGTGCTTCTCCGGCTGACGGGTTCTGTTGCAGGCAAACGAGTGCTCGCGTTTATGGGCAGCGGTAACAATGGTGGAGATGCCGCAGCTGTGGCAAGACACCTGCATAATCTTGGAGCCAAGGTTCTTCTTCTCCATACCAAGCCTGTGCGGGAGTACCGCAAGACAACCGGCTACCACTTCAAGCTCGCCAGAACCATGGGGACGCCTCACACACGACTTACCGCAGAGAATGCTGCACGCCTTTTACAAGGAGAGCAGCCGGACATCATCATCGATGGCCTTCTCGGTACTGGCATGCGCGGTACCCTTTCTTCCGACAAAGCAACTCTTATTGAACACATCAATAGGCTGGGAAAAACTGCTTTTGTCTTTGCTCTGGATATCCCTTCCGGCCTGCACGGACGCCTTGGAACAGCTGACCCCATAGCGGTCCAGGCAGACGCCACCGTTACATTTGAAGCCGCAAAGTGCGGCCTTATGATGCCTGAAGCTTCAACATGGACAGGCGATCTGCACGTACGTCCCATCGGCATACCTGCACAAGTACGTGATTCACACCCCTCATCATGCGTAGGTATTACAGAGCATATACTTGAACTGCGCAGCCCGTCTTTCAGTACCATGCATAAGGGCTCTGCAGGGAAAATTCTCATTATCGGCGGTTCAAAGGGCCTCACAGGCGCACCGCATCTTGCATCTCTTGGAGCCATGCGTTCCGGCGCAGGATATACAACGGTTGCTTCCCCTGCGCTACTGACGCAAGAAATCAAAGCAGGACAACCGGAAATATTAACGGTTGCTCTCGGTGACGCAGACACATGGCCTACCAAGATTCCGAATTCGCTTAAAGACGCTATCCACCATGCAGACAGCCTCGTTATCGGCCCCGGAATGGGACGCTCAGCTGAAGCTGCATCACTTCTGCACAAACTAATAGAACTGCATCGTCCACCTACAGTATTTGACGCTGATGCTCTCTATCATCTTGCTGAAGATAAAAATCTTTTACAATTACTCTCCGACAGTGACATTCTCACCCCGCATCCGGGTGAAATGGCCAGACTCTGTCAAACAACAATCAGTGAAATTCAGGCAGACAGACTCTCTTCCGCCGGATTGCTTGCTGACACATTTGCAGGTGTTCTCATTCTTAAAGGTGCCGCAAGTTGCATCGCACAGAAAGGTTACGCAACAGCCATATCCCCTTTCTGCACCCCTGCACTTGCCGTTGCCGGTTCCGGAGATGTACTTTCCGGAATTTTAGGAACCCACCTAGCACATGGAATTCCGGCACGAGACGCAGCCTGCCTTGGAGTTTATGAACACGGGCTTGCCGGCGAATTTTTAGAACGGGAATATCCCGCCAGAGGCAACCTGCCTCAAGAAATCGCCCATGCTTTGCCAAAAGCCGTAAGGGAGTATCTATGCTCAACGCCTACGATCTGATGACAAAGACCCCAGAGACTATTGCACCGGACGACGACATTGTAACCGCAGCACGCATAATGCTCGACAAGCGTTACAACGGGCTACCGGTAGTTGAATCTGACGGTACGCTGGTCGGCATAATTTGCCAGAGCGACCTCATTAATCAGCATAAACGACTCAATATTCCATCATTATTTACGGTGCTGGATGGCATTATCCCGCTGCGTTCCGGCTCAGACATGGATGCAGAAATGCGAAAAATTTCTGCAAGTAAAGTTGCAGAGGCAATGACTCCGGCTCCCACGTCGGTAACTGAGGAAACCCCTATTGACGAAATTGCCACCCTTATGGTGGATAACAAGTACCACTCACTGCCAGTTGTCAAAAATGGCAAATTAGTGGGAATTGTAGGCAAAGAGGATATATTACGCACACTCCTGCCAAAGGAAGAACCCAAAGAGTAACTAAAACTGTGCTTCTTTATTTAAAAAACGCAGAAGAGACAGAACTTCTCGGAAAATATATTGCACAGGCTCTCGTATCTACAGAACCTGTGCAAACTTTATTGTTTAAAGGTACACTTGGCTCCGGCAAGACAACTCTTGTCCGCTCGCTCGTACAGCACCTCCCCGGTGGTGATGAGGCTGAAGTAAGCAGTCCAAGTTTTAACGTATACAACCTGTACCCGACCACACCGGAAACCGCCCATTACGACCTCTACAGGCTGGCTGGCGGTGGCGTTGATGAGTCCTTCCATGAACTGCTTGATGAAGAGCAGACCCTCATGCTTGTTGAGTGGGCTGAAAATCTTCCTGAGCACGAATACCCGAAAGAATGGTTGCAATTCAGTTGGATTCCATGCGAAGAAGGACGACAAATTGACATTTTGGTAAAAGGGGCAGGAGCTACCCGAGTATTCGAGGCATTAAAACCACTTGTGACCTCGATGCTAGTAGCACCATAGTTATTACGTAGATTCAATCTACCATTCTCATTCTCTTTCTAACGACAAAGGAATCAGTATGCGTATTCTGGTTCAGAAGTTCGGCGGAACTTCGGTTGCCAATTTAGAGTGCATGAAAAAAGTACGTGAAAAAGTTCTTGCCGCTCGTGCCAAGGGATTCAAAGTAGTGGTTGTACTTTCTGCAATGTCAGGAGAAACCAACCGCCTGCTTGGCCTTGCCAAAGAATGGTCCACGTCTCCGGATCCGGCTGAAATTGATGTTCTTGTTTCAACCGGTGAACAGGTTTCCGTGGCTCTCTTTTCCATGCTTATGAAAGATGCCGGAGTAAATTCTCGTTCTCTGCTTGGGTATCAGGTTCCTGTGAGCACAGATTGTGATCACGGTAACGCACGTATTCTCGGAATCAATCAGGACAAACTTCAAGCATTGCTTGAAGAACATGATGTTCTTGCAGTTGCCGGCTTCCAGGGCTGCACTGATGAAGCTCGTGTAACAACACTCGGCCGCGGCGGCTCAGATACTTCCGCTGTGGCATTTGCTGCCGCACTAGGCTGCGAGTGCGAGATATATACAGATGTTGAAGGCGTTTATACGACAGACCCGAACATTGTAAGCACTGCTCGTAAAATGGACCGCGTTTCCTATGATGAAATGCTGGAGATGGCTTCCATGGGAGCCAAAGTTCTGCAGATTCGCTCTGTCGAATTTGCAAAAAAGTATAAAGTACCAGTTCTGGTCCGTTCAACATTTTCAGACGCCCCAGGCACGTTAGTAACTCAGGAGGATTCACGCATGGAAGCCGTTTTAGTTTCAGGTATCGCATATGACAAGGATCAGGCGCGCGTAACGCTGCGTGATGTTCCGGACGTGCCGGGTATCGCTTCCAAATTGTTCGGTCCGCTTGCTGCAGGCGGCGTTGTTGTTGATATGATTGTCCAGAACCCGAGCCGCGAAAATAAGACAGACATGACCTTTACGGTTCCACGCGGCGATCTGGATAAAACTCTTGAGCTGATGGCAGAAATTCAAAAAGAGACAAACGCTGCGGAAGTTCTGCACGATTTACATGTTTGTAAAGTGTCTGCAATCGGCGTTGGTATGCGTAACCATTCCGGTGTTGCTGCACAGGCTTTTGATGCCCTGCGCAGAGAGAACATTAATATTTTAATGATTAGCACCTCAGAAATTAAAATTACCTGCCTTATCGAGGAGAAGTACACGGAGCTCGCAGTAAGAACACTGCACGATGCCTTCGGGCTCGGCAAAGAATAAAAAAGTTGAAAGGGCCATGAAAAAAATTCAGATCTACGACACAAGTTTGCGTGATGGAACTCAATCAGAAGATATCAGCCTTACCAATGACGACAAGCTGAAGATTGCTCATAAGCTTGACGAACTTGGGATAGACTTTATCGAAGGCGGCTGGCCGGGTTCCAACCCGGTTGATATGGCGTTCTTTGATGATATGAAACGCACAACCCTTAAGCATGCAAAAATTGCTGCTTTCGGGAGCACCCATCACCCGGGCTTTACAGCGGAAAACGACCCCAACCTACGTAACCTGCTTAGTTCCGGGGCTGATGTGTGTACAATATTCGGCAAAACGTGGGACATTCACGCCACCGAAGCGCTACGAATTCCGCTCGAGCAAAACCTGAAAATTATTCATGACTCTGTTGCGTTCCTTCGATCAATGGGAAGCGATGTTGTTTTTGATGCCGAACATTTCTTCGACGGTTTCAAGACAAATCGCGAATACGCCCTTGCCGCTATCACCGCTGCGCATGAAGCAGGAGCCCAGACACTCACGCTGTGTGACACCAATGGCGGAACACTGCCGCACGAAGTTACTCAAATTGTGCAGGCTGTAGCAAAGGCACTTCCTGAAGCGCGTATCGGAATCCATGCTCACAATGACTGTGAGCTGGCAGTGGCAAACTCTCTTGCTGCGGTTCGTGCAGGCGCAACCCATATTCAGGGAACCATTAACGGCATCGGTGAACGATGCGGTAATGCGAACCTCTGCTCTATCATCCCGACCCTTGAGTTGAAATTCGACAACGAATACACCACTCTTGGCAGGGATAAGTTGGCACTGTTAACGAGCACATCAGCTTTTGTAACAGATGTCGCCAACATAATGCCATTTGACCGCCAGCCGTTTGTCGGCAGGTCAGCATTTGCGCATAAAGGTGGTGTTCATGCGAGTGCGGTTAACCGAAACTCAGCGCTGTATGAGCATATTGATCCAGAAATTGTAGGCAACAGACAGCGAGTTCTGCTCACAGAACTTGCAGGACGGGCTAACATTGTCAATATGGCTAAAAAATTCGGATTCCATCTGGATAAAGATGAGCCTGTTGTCAAAGGTCTGCTCAATGAATTAAAAAAACGTTCCAGTATGGGCTATGATTACGCAGCAGCAGAGGCATCAGTCGAACTGCTCCTGCTTAAAAAACTGGGACGCCGCGGAGTGCGGGAATTCTTCACGCTCAAACAGTTCCGCGTACTGGAGCTCAAAGAAGCGCAAGATAAAGACCCAATCTCCGAAGCCTCTGTCATTGTTGAAGTTGAAGGAATCACAGAGCATACAGCAGCAACCGGTCGCGGTCCTGTTAACTCTCTGGATAATGCGCTACGTAAAGCGCTCTGCAATTTCTACCCTCGACTTTCTGAAATGAAGCTGCTTGATTTCAAAGTACGAGTGATGACAGCAGAGTCTCCGGAAGGAGGCGGCACAGCATCGTTTGTACGTGTACTTGTTGAATCGGGTGACCACTTGTCGCGCTGGGTGACTGTAGGTGTTTCCTACAACATCATAGAGGCAAGCTGGCAGGCGGTAGCCGACTCCATTACATACAAGCTCTACAAAGATGAACACGAACAGCGTGCTCAGCTGGAGAAATAAAAAAAAGACCGGACGAAAGTCCGGTCTTTAACGTTGTGTTGCAGGGTGTAGCGCTACGCCCTAAATTTTCTTTTCGGTTCTGTAAGCAACGAGATCTTCGATGGTAAGCATTGGCATCTCGTATTTTTTTGAAATCTCAACCAGTTCCGGCATGCGTGCCATTGTTCCGTCGGCATTTGTTACTTCACAAAGCACACCACAGGAACCAAGACCGGCAAGACGCATAAGGTCTACGGTAGCTTCTGTATGACCACGACGCTCTAATACGCCGCCCTCACGGGCGCGGAGTGGAAATACATGTCCCGGGCTATTGATGTCAGATGAGCTTGCACAGTTACAGGAAGCTGCTTTTACTGTACGTACACGGTCAGCAGCAGATACGCCGGTTGTTACACCTTCAGCAGCTTCAATGGAAACAGTAAACGCTGTCTGGTACTGGCTGTTGTTTTCATCCACCATCATAGGCAGATCAAGCTGCTTCACCTTATCATCTGTCATACAAAGACAGACAATACCGCTACATTCGCGGATAAGCAAAGCCATCTGTGCAGGGGTGAGGTGCTCAGATGAAAAGATCATATCACCTTCGTTTTCACGATCTTCATCATCTGTCACAATAACGCCAGCTCCCTGCTGCAATGCAGCAAGAGCCTTTTCTACACGTTCTTCCGGGGTACCAAACTGATCAAGTAAAGACTGATTCATGGAATTCTCCAAAAAGTTTAAGAATCGCAAGAATCAGGGCAAGTAAAAAGCAGTGCAAAAGAATAGAGCAGCATATACACGCTGCCAAAAAGAAATGCAGGCTGCATTTACTCTCTTCCATCCGGACTGTCACCGTCGGCTCTGGAATTACACCAGATCTGCTGACCTTCAAAATGAAGCGCTCGCGGGCTTTCCTAAAGAGGATTTACCGCCGGTAGGGAATTACACCCTGCCCTGAGAATAAATTCGCGTTACAAAAATGGCTATACGGTTCCGCGTGTTCTGTCAACAGAACCGTATGCATTTCGATAAATTTTACGCAACTCCCCCACCTGTTATGACAGAGAAACCGCAGTCATCGTCTTTTTGCGAATACTGAACTATCATATTCCTTCCACGCCCTTTCGCTTCATAGAGCGCCGAATCAGCAGCATCCAGCAACGCTTCTGCTTTGTTTGCACACTCAATATCCGCCGCATATGCAAAACCGCAGGAAACGGTCATTTTAACATCTCGACGCACAATCCGCCCTTTCGGATCTCTAATAACAAACTCATATGTTTTAAGTCTGGAAAGAATGGACTGAGCTATCGCCACAACATCTGCAACTGCATCACCAAGCAGCAATATGGCAAACTCATCACCGCCAAAACGACAGCAGCGAATTTCAGCATCTTTATGGTGCCTATGTGCCACATCCTGCATTATCTGAGAAAATGTCTGAAGCGCCTGATCACCAATACGATGCCCGAACTGATCATTAAAATCTTTCAGATTATCGATATCGAGCAATAACAAACAAAGCGGTGTTGAACTGCACTGCCATGCTGCAACACCGGAAGCGAGATTCTCATCAAAGGCACGCCTGTTAAACAGCCCAGTCAGACTGTCAGTCTTGCAAATCAAGTCAAGACGTTCTGCATCTTCTTTCAAAACCGCGATGACTTCCTCAAAAGTGCTTCGTAACTGAGCAATGACTTCTTCGGGGTCAGCGCCACTGCGAACAGCAGCTACGCTTTTCTCCTTAAGCCCCTCTACTGCCCCCTTATGAGCGTAGACACTGTTGCGAAAGTCAGTTGCGAGATCAACAGACTCTTTCAAAGCCTCTTCAAGCCTCTTCGCATATGAGCTTGCCAGAATCCCCTGATACTTACGCAACACGACTGTATATCGTTCTTCAGTAAAACAGGCTGATTCCAGTGTGGTGCGAAATAAATCCGCAATGGCTTTTTTTTGATCCTGAGAATAATACGAATATTTCTGGGTGCTTCGTAAACATGAGAGCAATGAGCGCCACCTATCATCACGTGGAACGCCCAACCGTTCAAAAAGATCACAGTATTTATGACCTGCTTCAAAATAACAAATTCTTTCTGAAGTGTTGTTAGACTGCAACATTGCCCCCTTATACATACCTTATTCTGTGATGCATCTAAGATTAAATCTATATGCATCTCCCTCGGCTGTTATTCTAAGAGAATATCAGTAGTATTCGGCCACAGCTTACAAACACGAGCAGGGGCATATCCATTATAAAATGCCTCAACAGCCGAATCAAAATAAACCCTGTTTCTTTTTGCAATTGATTGTGCATTGCTACACGTTATTGCAAAGGATCGCTTGCTTCTACGGTTCCCGATTACCTTCCCCGCAGATTTAAAATAAGTAATAGCTCTTTTCCACATGCCAACTTTACTTTGCATTGCATCTTTCTGCAATTGTAGCAAACCAGCAATATAGAACTTATCTCTTTTACCATGAGGATAAACAAAAGCAGCACCTTTTTGCACTAGAAAAGAGCCAAGATCGAGATTATTACGATAATTTACAATTGCGACAACTCTACCATACCTATCCTGAGAGATTATTTTTTGAAGAACAACCTCTTTATGGAGGACTACCTCTGTCAAAAACATTTTTGCATCAGTCGCGAAGTACTGTTCTTTTCGTTTATCAGATTTTATTTCTGGAGTATCTACATATGCCAGACGTACTCTTTGCCCATTAGTAAGGACAAACGTATCGCCATCTACAATCTTGGCAACCTGATATACTTCTGCTGCAAAAGAATATCCCGCTAACAACATCACAATAACGAACGAACACCATATACGGGTCACTGCTTTTGCAACCATTACCCACCTCATCGTACATATAAAAAAAGGCGGCTTCAAATGAAGCCGCCTTGAATGTTTAGTTCTCGTAGTAAGACTTTAATGTCTGACTTCGAACCGGATGGCGCAGTTTTCGAAGCGCTTTTGCTTCGATCTGTCGAATACGTTCACGAGTAACGTTAAACAGTTTGCCAACCTCTTCGAGCGTATGGTCGGATTTTTCACCGATACCGAAACGCTTACGCAGAACCTGCTCCTCACGAGGAGTAAGGTCTGCAAGTACACCGGCAATCTGCTCGCCAAGTTTAGTGTTGACCACTTCCTCAGCTGGAGCAACTGCTTTTTTATCTTCAATGAAATCACCGAGGCTGGAGTCCTCTTCGTCACCAATCGGTGTTTCAAGAGAGATAGGCTCTTTTGCAATTTTCAGGACTTTCTTAACCTTATCGATCGGGTAGTCCATGCGTTCTGCAATCTCTTCAGGTGTCGGATCACGTCCGAGCTCCTGAACGAGGTAACGGGAAGTCCTGATCAACTTATTGATAGTCTCAATCATATGCACAGGAATACGGATTGTACGAGCCTGATCCGCGATAGCGCGAGTAATAGCCTGACGAATCCACCATGTTGCGTAGGTTGAGAACTTGTAACCACGCTGATATTCGAACTTATCAACGGCCTTCATAAGACCGATGTTCCCTTCCTGAATCAGATCAAGGAACTGCAAGCCACGGTTTGTGTACTTTTTAGCAATACTTACAACAAGGCGCAGGTTGGAACGGATAAGTTCCTGTTTCGCACGCATTGCAGCAGTATTACCGTACTTGATACGCCACAGAACTTCTTCAAGGTCTGTAACGTTGTGACAACATTTTTCCTGCAGACGATGCAGGATCTCGATCTTACCGAGAATCATTTCCTTAAAGGAGAACAATTCGTCAACAGTAAGGCCAAGCTCATCAGCTGCCACTACCGGATTCACCTCACGGTCATCAAGCTGCTTGAACAGAACCTGAATCTCGGACTGAGTTTTACCAGTAGAAAGAATATATGCAGAAAGGTCACGCTGGCAGTTATGCATCTGACGAACGTAATCTTCAACAGTCTCGATAACTCGGTCGATGAGAGTTTTTTCCAGTTTGATATCACGAAGACGAATTACAACATCTTCTTTGAACTGGATAATTTCTTTCTGAAGACCGTACACTCTGCGATCAAGCGTACAGCAGTCATCAAGCTTGTCGTAGATCTTTCTTTTCTTTTTGTAGATGTTGCGAATTTCATCAAGAAGCTTGATAACGCGCTCACGCTGGTTCAGTTCGTCTTCGCTCGGATCATCCTCTTCGATGGTCTTAACGACGTCCTTCAACTTAACGCGGTTTTCTCTCAGGTCTTCACCAACACTTACAAGCTCTTCAACAGCCACAGGCACTTCTACGAGTGCATATAATACATCCTGCTCGCCAATTTCGATCTTCTTAGCGATGACAACCTCACCGTCACGGTCAAGCAACGGCACTGCGCCCATTTCACGCAAGTACATACGCACTGGGTCTGTACTACGTGACGCATAATCGGTAGTCTCTTCTTCTTCGTTAAATTCAATAACGTCATCAGAAGACAGGTCTTCGTCACTATCAGCATCAGCAACAGGAACTTCTTCATTCATCTTGTTGCTGTCAACAATAGCAATATTCAACTGGTCAAAAATCCCGATGATCTCTTCAACCTGTTCGGGAGTATTCACTTCAGCCGGTAACGCTTTGTTGACCTCATCAAAAGTCAGGAACCCGTTGACTTTGCCCTTCGCAATCAAGGACTTAATTTGCTGGATGTCCTTAATATTCCCCATTGGACCTCCCCAAGGATTCTTTTAAGGCCAGAAGAAAATCCATTTCTGCATCCTGTTCGCCCCCCTCTGTTATGTGCCGCATTGCGGCTACTAGGGATTGCCCTTGCTGTTGGCGGCGAGTTCTTTCCAGGAACATACAGACGTCGTTCAATTCTTCCTGTTCTTTTTGCATTGCAGCCGTATCAACAGTACGGTGCTTAATCCAAAATACTTTTTCTTTACCTTCAAGGTACTCAGCGGCATCATTGCCGTAAGCAGAAATTTTGTTCCAGAGCGATTCAGCCCAAGAGGACTGCAACAGCTCTATTCCACCATACTGCTCCAGTGTAAGCACATGGTGAGGATAGCGCACAACAAACTGCAGCACTCGCTCTTCCAATGATGCAGCCAAAACAGGACGCGGGGCTGTTCCCTGCGCAGTGCCCTGCTTTTTATTCCAGTTGCCGGACGCATCACGATTTTTCCGCTGGGAATAGGAAGCACGTGGAGCCGCCTGTGCAACTTTTTTTGGAGCAACAAGTCCGCGTAGCTCTGATTCATCCAACCCAAGTCCTGAGGCCACACGGGACACATAGAATGAACACAGCTCCGGCTGTTCCATGCTGCTCAAAAAACGGGTAGTCCAGTCCATGACATCGCGCGGAGCGTACATACTCACGGTCGCAGTGCAAAAGGACAGCCCGTCAGGAGATTTTTCCAGCAGTTGCTGAAATGCTTCTACGCCCTGCTCGTGTAAGAAGCTGTCGATGTCTTCGCCATCCGGCAACAAAACAACACGACACTTCATTCCCTTAGCCAGAATCATTTCGCAGCTCTTTAAAGCAGCCTTTCGCCCTGCTTCATCGCCATCAAAGATGAGATCAACAGAAGAACAAAAGCCGCCAAGCCGCTTCACCTGATCCGGCGTCAGAGCCGTACCGAGCACACCGCAGGCATTTTCAAAACCAAACTGGTGCAAAGTGAGCACATCCATATACCCTTCTGTAAGAAAGGCACTTTTGGTTGCAGAAATCGCCCTACGAGCCTGAAAAAGCCCGTAAAGATGCTCACCTTTTTTGTAGATCGCTGAATCGCTACTGTTGATATACTTTGCCTGATCACTTTTTCCAATGATTCTACCGCCAAAAGCGATAACCTGACCGGAAAGATTCTTGATCGGGAAAATAAATCGGCCACGGAACCGGTCATACATACGCCCGCGTTCATTGCGTGACAAAAGACCGGCCTCAGCTGCCTGTTTTTGCGTCATCCCCTGTGCAACCAGTGCGTCAGAAAGGGATTGCCATGTATCAGGAGCCCAGCCCAGTTCAAAACGTTCGACAATCTCGGGCGAAAGTTTACGCCCCTTTATGTAATTACGGCATTCCCGTGCATCGTGCTTGGATAAATTTTGACGAAAGTGATTTTTTGCAAGTTCATACATGGTATAACATTGCTTTTTAAAATCACGTTCCTCTTTAGCACGCGGGTCAGCCTTATATTCAGTTAGTTGAACTCCGGTTTCTTCAGCTAACTGCTGAAGACCTTCTCGGAACTCCAACCCATTTACTTTACAGAAAAAGTCAATAACATCGCCAGCCGCCTGACAGCCAAAGCAGTAGTAAAACCCTTCTTCTTCGTTAATAGAGAAAGAAGGTGTCTTCTCCTGATGAAAAGGGCAAAGTCCCATCCATCTGCCACCGGCATGACGCAACTCCATGTAGCGCCTGGCCACGTCAGCAATATTAAGACGGGCTTTAATTTCTCTTACAGCAGAAAAACCGCTATGTGTCATGGCTGATCCAGAATCGTTACGATACCCAGAAGACATTATCGCAATTCAACAATTGTCATCCCGTCACCACCAAGATCGGCAGGTGCAATACGGAATGAAGCAACGGCCGGGGAATTTTTGAGATGCATATGAATCTCACGGCGCAACGCACCAGTCCCTTTACCGTGCACAACTTCAAGCTCTTCAATATTGCTGAGCAGCGCCCGGTCAATAAAGGCCTCAAGTTCACTTATAGCTACATCAGCACGCTTTCCCCGTAAGTCAACCCTAAAAGAAGTTTTACGCTCAACTTTTACTGTAGTACGAGGTTGTTGAACAGTTTTATTTCCTTCATCTGCAAAAGAAACATCCTGTAAATTTACCCACATGGCCACACCGGAAAGATTAATCTTAACCTTTCCTCGTTTATCATCAATTTCTTCAACAACCCCTGATTTTTTCCAAGGGTTATATTTCAATGTAAGGCCGGGTTTAATTTCCTGCGGCTGCAGCGCCTGTGCTTTAGGTTGCTCAGCTTTATCTGCATCAGCAAGCTTCTGACGAGTTTTAGCCAGCTCTTTCAGCGCCTGCTTATGTGTAATCTTCTGTGTTTTTAAATCACTCAGAACACTTTGTGCTTCTTTCTGAATATCACCGAAAAGCTTGTCGCGTTCACGCTCGTAACGTGTGTTCAACTTTTTCCGGCGCTCTTCAAGGCGCGTACGCTCGCTATCGAGCTTGGCTACCTCACGCTCACGTTCAACAGCTAATGTGTTGAGTCGTTCAATAAGACTGGAAGTATCTTCACCATCCATAAGCAAATACTGCTCAGCACGGCGAAGCACGTAATCAGGCATGCCGTGTTCACGGGCAACATCAAGCGCCTGAGATGCACCAACCTGATCGTACGCAAGACGGTACAACGGTTTTTTGGTGCTCGGGTCGAACAATACTGATGCAGCACGAACTTTCTCATTGGAAAGCGCATACGCCTTCAGTGCAGGAAAGTGCGTTGCAGCACAAATGTATGCCCCGCGTTCCAGCAATTCGTCGATAACAGCCTGTGCCAGTGCCGCACCCTGTGCCGGGTCAGTACCTGCACCAAACTCGTCAAGAATAACAAGCGTGCTGTCATCAGCAGTATCCCAAATACCACTTAAATTAGTGATCTGAGCGGTGAATGTAGATACATTTTCTTCGAGACTTTGTTCGTCACCGATGAACGCAAAAATATTTTTCCAGAACGGAATAGAGCTGCCTTCTTTAACAGGCACAGGCAAACCGCTCATTGCCATAATGGCGATAAGCCCCACTGTTTTAAGACAAACAGTTTTACCGCCCGCGTTACCACCACTGATAAGCAACGCGAACTGCTCTTTTTTAAGTTCAAGCGTTACCGGAAGAGCACCGCCATCAGACAATGCAAGTAACGGATGGAGCGCATCCATAAGATGCAATTTGTTTTCATCACTGAATTCCAGCGCTACACCACCGAACTTGGAGGCAAGAGTACACTTGGCAAGCAGCACATCCACATGCACCATCAAGCTGTACACGCCGTGCAACGCACCGTAGTTAGCGCGTGCAAGGCCTGTGAGGAATTCAAGAACCTTATGCTCTTCCTCACGTTCCTGCTTCTTCAGTTCCGCCAGTTCGTTGTTGAGGTCAACAAGGAACATCGGCTCAAAGTAGCAGGTCTCACCAGTCTGGGAATAGTCGTGGATGATCCCCTGCACACGTCCCTTAAAATTACTTTTAAGCGGCAGCACATACCGATCATTTGCCAGTGTGATGTATTCGTCCTGAAGGTATTGAAGGATGCCGTGTGAATTAACAAAATCCTTCACTTTACGGGTACACGTCTGATGGATTCTACGAATCTCCTGACGCACCAGTAAAAGTTCCGGAGAACTGTTGTCACGGATAAGACCATCATCCCCAACACAACGGGAAAGACCCGAAGCACATTGCTCCGGCCATGGAAATTTATCTACCATTGCCAGCAAAAGCGGCCATGGAGAGTCTTCTGTGCTTACACGAATAGAAGCACGCAGATCGCAAGCCTGAACGAGCACCTGACGCAGTGCCCACAAATCATCAAGATCGAGCACAGCCGTCGGCGAATCAATAAAGCCAAACATACCTGCAAGGTCGGGAAAAGAAGAAAGCGTTACTGTAACAGTACGCGCCCACTCCTGCCCCTGTCTGAACAATTGCGCATCTTGCTGCGCATCTTCACGACTGGCTGCAGGAGCAATAGACAAACACGCACTGGCGCCTGCCTCCGAAACAGCAAAGTCCGCAAGGCGCTCAAGCACCTTACGGAACTCTAAATTGTGTATGGTACGCTGCTCCATAAAACTATGCGAGCTTTGCGCGAACTGATGCGCTCAGTTTCTTACCGTCTACGCGACCTTTGTATTCTGCCATAATGGCATTCATTACCTTACCCATATCCTGCATACCGGAAGCACCGGTTTCAGCTACGGTTTTGGTAACGAGCTCTTCAAGCTCTTCATCGGAAAGCTGGCTTGGCAGGTATGTCTGCAAAACTTCAAGCTCTGCAACTTCTTTTTCTGCAAGGTCTTCACGATTTGCCGCGCGGAACTGTTCAATAGAGTCCTGACGCTGCTTCGCCTGCTTCATCACAACATCAAGCATTTCTTCTTCAGTAAGTTCACGCTTGAGGTCAATCTGCATATTTTTCGCAGCAGTTTTCAGATGACGCAGTACACCAAGTGCAACTTGCTCCTTGGCTTTGTAGGCAGTAATGTAATCTTTATCGATCTGCTGAATAAGGCTCATGCTGTCACTCTTATCTAATTAAAGCATAGAATAATGCGGGGATTCGATAACGAACCCCCGCTAAGAAGCATCTATTCGATGCACCCGCCGTAGCGGAGAACACAGTACTAGTACTGGTTCATCTTTCTCATCTTCTTAAGAAGACGTTTACGGGCGGCTGCTTTCTTCTTCTTACGCATTACGCTAGGTTTTTCGAAATGCTGACGTTTTTTCATTTCTGAAAGAATGCCTGCCTTTTCTACCTGCTTCTTAAAGCGGCGAAGCGCGATGTCGAAGTTGTAGTCGCTATCATCAAGATATACGCCTGGCATGAAATATCACCACCTTCTTTACTTACTATCTCAAGCAAAATCACGCTCAAGACAAGAGCACAATCTACGGGCGTATTTATTTTTTTGCAAGTTATTTTTTATTACTTACACATAAAAAAAAGCCTGCTTAAACTAGCAGGCTTTTTTTAACAAACAAAACTAATGACTGTGTCCGTGATTATCATGCTTAGCATGAAGAATGGACTTAAGAATTACGTAACCGAGTCCACCAAGAATTACGAACAGAACAGCATAAAATGCTCCGAAGAATACAAAGTGGTCAGGCATCCACCAAGGGATATCCTGAGGCAATGCGCTATGCAAAGTTTCACCGTGCAGCATAATAAAGCCTCCTGCTACTACTTAACAGCTTCTTTGAGCAGCTTTCCTGGGCGGAATTTTACTACTTTAGTTTCTGGAATGATAATTGGCTCACCGCTCTGCGGGTTGCGTCCCAAGCGCTCTTTGCGCTCTTCAACAACAAAAGTACCAAAACCTGTTAAAGTCAGTTTACCTTCAGCCACAAGAACTTCCTGTACAGATTCGAGAAATGCGTTCAGGGAGCGTTCTGCATTCGCTTTGGTAAGGTTCGCCTTCTCAGCAATTCTTTCTACGAGTTCCGCTTTGGTCACGGCCACGTCCTCCTCTCTGGGGTTGCAATAATTTTCGCCAAAGCGCACACACTCCAGCTACAAAAATATTACTGTTATTTGAGATATCAGCCCAAACTTGTTAGTCGATACCAGATGCATGCAGCATATGCAACGGTTTATACGCTCTAACGCCTTGCAATTAGGGCTTTCCTACTTTTTAGGGCAACTTTTCAGTGCATCGGCAAGCAGTTGGAACTGACGTGTCGTTAATGTCTCAGGCCTTGCTGTCCCTACTACTCCGGCTTTCTCCAATGCATCGTCAATACCTGAAGCAATGCAACCCTTTAATATCTTCTGCAATTGTTTTCGGCGTTGCTGGAAGGTAACTTTAAGTAACCAGGAAAGCGCCGCAGGGTCAAAATCGCGTTCTTCAACAGGAATAGGTACAAAACTGAGTACAGCAGAATCAACTTTAGGACGCGGGATAAACACACCGGGAGGAACAATGAACTCGCGTTTAGGCTTACAAAAACTCTGCAGCCATACAGAAAGAGCCCCGTACTGTTTAGATGAAGGCGCAGCAACAATTCTGTCACCAACCTCTTTTTGAATCATAAAAACAGCACGCTTAAGACCTGTGGCTTTGCTCAAAATATCCCACATAAGCGGAGAAGCAACGTTGTACGGAAGGTTCCCGATGACTTTCCACGGCTTATCAGAGGTAAGATTTTCCCATGGAAACAGTAACGCATCAGTAAGGACAACCTGAAGTTCCGGATCGCCTGCAGGCGGCTGGCGCTTATGCTCATGCGCCCAGTGATTGTCTTTTTCAAGAATAGTGAACCATGCCGGCTTGCGGTCATGAATAAGATGTGTCAGCGCTCCAGGGCCGGGGCCGATTTCGATGACATGGTCATCGGCTTCAATCTTAAGCGCATCAACAATGCGGTTGGCTGTATTTTTGTCCTGCAGAAAGTTCTGCCCAAGACTTTTCTTCGCGCGTGGTCCTTGCTTAATATCCAGTGCCATGTATGTATATCCAGACAGGTAGACTATGGTGCAAACGCAGATGCAAAGAAGCTGTCTACCCATTTAAAAATGTCGTTTTTGCGGATTGATTCCCGCATTCTATCCATCCGTTTCCGCCGCTCACCTTCATCCATCATATATGCCTGATGGATAGCAGCAGCTACACCTTCTACATCAAAAGGATTCACCAGTATAGCCCCATTTCTGAGCTGTGCGGCGGCACCGGCAAACTCACTCAACACCAGCACGCCGTTACGTTCAACATTGGCAGCACAGTACTCTTTCGCCACCAGATTCATCCCGTCCCGAAGCGGTGTAACCAACGCAATATTGCTTGCGCGGTAATACGCAAGCAGCTCTTCAAAATTGAGATTTTTGTACTGATAGTGGATTGCCACATAGCCGGGCTCAGAAAATTCACCATTTATCTGTCCAACAAGCCTTTCAATTTCCTTTTTCAGCTTCGCATACAACGGAATCGTCGCCCTGCTCGGCACAACTACTTGGAGCAGGCTTAATTTTCCCCGCAATTCCGGATAACGGGTAAACAATTTTTGCATGGCATGAAGTCGATGTGGAATACCTTTTGTATAATCAAGCCTGTCCACACCAAGAATGATCTTTCTATCCGGCAACGCACTGTGCACATGCTGAGCCTGCTTGCGAACCACTGCAGAACGGGCTGTTCTGTAGAATTTTTTATAGTCAATGCTGATGGGAAATGCGCCTATCCTGATTGTTCTCCCGCCAACTTTCGCAGTCACCACCTGCCCGCGTCCGGTTACTTTCACATGAGGCGCCAGAATAGAAATTGCCTGAATAAAATTGCGGCGATCATGCAGCGTCTGAAAACCAATCTGGTCAAACTCAAGCAGCGCGTTCAATAATTCTGAACGCCACGGAAGACGCCTGAAGCTGTCCACAGCCGGAAACGGAATGTGCAGGAAAAACCCTGTCCGCCGATTGTCGCCAGCTTCACGCATATACTTTGCCACATGCATAAGATGATAATCATGCACCCATACATAATCATCTGCATTGCCGCTTTCTACCGTTTTACAAGCAAACAATGCGTTCACATCCAGATAGGTCTGCCAGTAATCAGGATTAAAATTACATTCAAACTGCGAATCATGGAAAAGAGGCCATATTATCTGGTTGGTAAACCCGAAATAAAAATTGGCTATCTGCTCATGGGTCAACCCCACCTGCTGTAACGTGTAGCCTGTTTCCTGTGAAAAAAGACGCAGTGCTGCATCCACTCCCTCCACATCCGGAGCGCCGGACCAGCCTATCCATGTACCTTTATTTACAGTCAATACCGGAGTTAATGCTGTCACTAACCCACCAGAAACAGGGGAAGAATGACAGGTGCCACCTGCGCACTCTAACGAAACTGGCAATCTGTTTGAAACAACAATTACGCCCTGACCGGCTCCAGATGTCTTGGACATGGGTACTCCTTTTACAGTTATTCAGCCTGTTAGAATACCCAGAGATGCGGATTGAAACAATGAGAGTATATCCAGATTGACGACAAATCCGCACATTGCGACCCCATTACGACAACGTCAGACGGTCACGTCTGCCTTTCCATGCTTCGAAGCATACGATTTCTCAATACATAACAAACCGTTGCTCTAGCCAGACAGATAGGAGATTCGACAATAACCTCTATCTTCAATAAAAAACCCCGCACTGTTTTTTCAGTACGGGGTAAAAATATATATAGCTAAACTAGGACAAAGACGACGCAGCAGCATTGATAAAATCAATTATGTGTCGACCATCCGGTCTTTCAGGAAGCAGCCATTTTGCAGCTGAAACGCGCGGTTCACGGCCTATAAGAATAGTATGTCCCTGCTCTCCCAGCGCGCGGAATGCATCTTCATCCGTCACGTCATCACCGATGTACGCTGTGACAGCATCCTTTGGCTCTTCTTCAAGAACAGAATAAATCGCACGGGACTTATTGATGCCGGGAACACGCATCTCAACGCCTTCGTGAAAATCCAGAAGCTCGAGTCCGAATTCTTCCGCGACCGGCTCCCACAATTCTTCCACATCTGTCAGGTATTGCGGAATAAGCTCAGCATTTATGCTGCTGACATGCGCAGCAACGCTGCTGGGCTTGCGCTCAATAGCATGTGGAGCCAATAACGATGCGACCTTGGAGGCTGCAATCTGCAATCCCTCTTTGGCTTTTTCTGAGATGGCTACTTCTTCCAGCTTCCCTGACGGCCTGAGGTGCTCGCAACCATGGGAACCCCACGCTTCAAACGGCAGTCGACTTTGCAACAAAGGCTGAATCTCTAGGACCCTGCGCCCGCTCACAAGCACTGTACGGCAATGCTTGACTACAAGAAGTCGTTCAAAAGCCTCCCGCACACCATCATACGGAAGGGCGTTGTCTCTGTCCGGCACAATTGGCGCCAGCGTACCGTCATAATCAAAAAAGAGAACCGCCCTGCGACAGGCAGCCAGTTGTTGTCCGAAATCAGCCTGCTGTTCAGCTGTCCACACTTTTGTCATGGCTGTCATGGTCTCCATGCTTACTCTTATACTGCTTGATAAGTCGGATCATGCGGCGCTGACGGAACCGTGTAACTGCCCTGAACGTAATAAAATAGGACAAAATAGAACATGGCACTGCCATTATCAGCCCGCCTGTCATCATAACGATAACAATACCACCACCCTGCTCAAGCAGATCTTTAAGTTCCATATGATGCGGATCGAACGAAACATCAATAGGAATAAGCCAGTTACCTATAATAAAACAGGCAGTATAAAATGGAACCCAGTTTAACGGGTTGGATATCCACGTACCTGCTGCCGCTGCAATTTTGCTGCATCGTACCACAAACGCAAGTGCAACAGCCACCACTGTCTGAAACGGAAGAATAGGCAAGCAGCCGGAAAAAACCCCGACAGCCATACCCAACGCAATAGAATGGGTTGAAACTTTCAACCGCATTACGCGGAGATAATTGTATTTAATCGCCCGCTTAAATGAGACCCAAAACCGCACCAAAAACTCCTCGTTTCTGACCCTTACGACAGTGTATCAAATCGTAAGAATTGAATTACAAGCCCCGCACGCCCCTGTGTTACAGAGCGCAAATCGGTAGAAAACCCGAAAAGACTGCACATTGGAGCCAACGCTTGCACCATCTTCAATCCTGCACGGTCAAAAAGGTTTTCAACTTTTGCGCCTTTCGCGCCAAGCAGGCTGATAGCATCCCCGACATTTTCATCCGGAACAGAAATCTCTACATCCATAATCGGCTCAAGCAATTCCGGCTTTGCATTTGCCAATGCAGCCTTCAATGCCATGCCCGCAGCCATACGATACCCTGGTTCTGAAGAGCTGTCAGTTCGCTTAATTTCCTGCACTGTGACCTCTACGTCCTGCACAGGATACCCCTTGATAACCCCGCATTGCAAGCCGTCCAGAACCCCCTGCTCCACAGCATCAACCCATGCTGTAGGCCACTCTGATGTATCAAACGCAAACCGGACAACATTACCTGAATCACGCTCACGGGGTGCAACAGAAAGACTTGCGTACCCGTAGTGCTTTTTCTCACCGAGTTCGCGGTCAAATTCTTCCACAGCAGCACCGGTGCCACTGATTGTTTCCTGATACACGACCTGCGGATTACCCACACGCGGAGCAACATGGTATTCTCTGCGCAGTCGATCTACCACAACCTCAAGGTGCAGCTCTCCCATACCTGAAATAACCCGCTGCCCTGTTTCTGGACTCTGCTCATACTGCAATGTCGGGTCTTCAAGCAAAAGCTTTTCAAGGACCTCATCAAGTTTATCTGCTTCTTCAGAGTTTGAAGGCTCAAGCGCACGGGAAATTACAGGACGATAGCCGGAAATATTTTCGAGTACGTACGGCTGTGCTTCTGTTGCCAGAGAATCGCCTGTTCGGGCAAATTTCATTCCCGCCAGAGCAACAATTTCTCCGGCACGGGCTTCTTCCACCTGCTCCCTGTGGCTTGCATGCAGCATATAAAGACGAGCCGGTTTTTCTTTTTTCCCCTGAGTACTGTTATGCACATAGTCACCGGAGCGCAGTGTACCGGAGTAAATACGGGCAAGAACCATTTTTCGCCCTTCATCCATATACACTTTAAACGCAAGCGCAGCTAGCGGGCTGTCCGGTGCAATGACAAGCTCTTCAGTTGTTCCAAGATCAGGCCTGAGCGCTTTGGGTGCTGTTACATCAAGCGGGGACGGAAGATAATCAAACGCACCATCCAGTACGCACTGAACACCGCAATTCCGCAGTGCTGAACCACTGAAAACCGGCGTAATTTTCAACTCCAACGTAGCCTTGCGGATACATTCTTTTATCTTTTCAAGCGGTATTGTTTCACCCGAAAGATACATTTCCATAATGTCGTCGTCGAAATCAGCCACTGTTTCCAGCAGACGTTCGTGCCACTCCTCTGCAAATGCCAGTTCAGCACCTTCCAGCGGAGAGCGCGAGTATTCACGCCCTTCTGTTTCCTGATCAAAATCGAGACGTTCGAGCGTCAACACGTCTGCAAGACCGTAAAATTCATCGCCTTCACCAAGCGGTGCCACCAGCACCAGCGGGGAGGCATTCAAGCGCTCGCGCATGGATTCCAGCACAGACATAAAATCCGCACCGAGTCTGTCCATCTTGTTGATGAACGCAATTTTAGGGACAGAAAATTTTTCTGACTGACGCCAGACAGTTTCTGACTGCGGTTCAACACCACCCACAGCACAAAAAACACCGACCGCACCATCCAGCACACGCAAAGAACGTTCTACTTCAATGGTAAAGTCAACATGCCCCGGGGTATCGATGATATTGATGACGCCGTTGTTCCATTCACATGACGTACATGCTGAAGCAATAGTAATTCCACGTTCCTGCTCTTCCGGCATAAAGTCCATGGTTGCAGTGCCTTCATGCACTTCGCCCATGCGATATATCTTGTCAGTATAATACAGAATACGTTCTGTAAGAGTGGTTTTTCCGGCATCAATGTGCGCAATAATACCAATATTTCTCAAGCTGTTCAGATACGAAGTCGTGCTCTTGCCCATGCAATCCACCTTCACTCAAGTGAGAAATTATACTTCGGAAAGAAGAGAAAAACGTCGATGAATAAACCACTGTGGCACTAATTGCGGCCAAATCCAGCAGCCTTCCTGCCCTGCTCCTAATGAAACAGGTACGGTGTCCGGCACAGTATCCACTACATCCGCCTCGCAACAAATAGCTGCAAGAGAAGAGACGGTTGCAAAATCATCCGCTGCCACATCCACAATGCTCAAATCAGGATGCGCCCATGAAAGCAAATCACGGTCAAAGGCACCACCGGAAACAATGCCGATAGACTTGTACTGCGGTTCAAACCAGACCTGTACTCCGCCTGACAATACACCTGCGTTATGAACAACCTGTCTTGCATCATCACCAAGCGCGAGAATTCTACCGCTCGCTCCTTCCACAGACAGCTCGTCCAATAACGTCGCAGTCTGTTCCTTGCTCACCTGCACGGCCATTTCTATGCCTGCCAGTTCAAGTGCAGCAAGACATTCCGCCGCAACAGGAGTTTCACCGGAGAACACCACGAGGATGTCTTCCACACCACTGAGTAGTGGCATCATTGCAGCAGCCAGCAATCGAACACCGGACACATAGGAGGAGTCAACAATCACGGCTGTCCAGTCAACAGGACGGCTCTCTGCAATAGAGATATGCCCCTGCCGCCAATGGTTCTCCTGCCTTCCCCATGTAACCTGAGGAGTGCCGTACAACACATGGAGCCTTGCAATGGTTGTTTTCAGCCATGCGCGACGATTATCCGGCACGGCATCGTACGCAGAGCCGAACTGCTCATCATCGAGCGCAACGGACTCCAACCATTCAGGAAAAAAGCTATTATCAAACATATATACTCCATACATGCATAGTCGCAAGTATGACAAATATTATTATATTTACGGAATTACGAATTACTGCCGGAAAGGGTCATCGATGACGTCTTTTTCACGCGGGAACGTGTGTACCAGAGAATTCGTCCAAGCGTTATGACAGCAAATAATATATTGGAGAACCATGCTCCGAATACCGGATTAATATATCCCCGCTCGCCAAGTGCCCCAAACCATGTAAAGAGCGCATAAAACGCAAAGGTAAGGATAAGGCCGACAGAGACATTGATATACAGGCTGTCTCTCCAAGTGAGCAGCATAAGCGCCACAAGCCCCATGATGACAACCGCAGCTGCATACGCAATTTTCTGATGATACGTTGTGCGTAACGCTTCCACGTTGGAACCGGACTGTTCAAGCCTCTCGATGGCAGCACCAAGCTCCCACAGCGCCAGACGGTTCAAGTCTGTATCTACAGATACCGTCCTGAAAACTGCAAGCTTTTGCTTTAACGGTACGACAAGCTCCGGCGTATTAACAACAGCATAGCTGCCCGGTTCTGTCTGAATGACGGATGAAAGTACCCAGTCATTCGGGCGCACAACTGCACTTTTCGCTTTGATAACTTCCTGAATAGCATCGCCGCCGTCAGACATACGCATGATGGTCACCCAGTCGGCTCTACCTTCCTTCAGGTACGCTTTTTTCAGGTTCACGACATAGTTGTCTTCAAGGAACCAAATATCAGAAGCGACAGTCTTTTCTGCGCTTTCACCGCGCACATCTTCCTTCCATATCCTTCTTGATTCCACGTCTCCCATTACCCCTAAGTACTGGGAGAACCCGAGCTGTACGACAGCCCAGAACAAACCTATGTAGAGAATGAACCTTGCGAGTGACACAAAAGAAACACCGCCAGCCTGCAGCGCGACAAGTTCCTTGTTACGGGACATTACACACAACTGCACTGTACAGGACAGCAAGAATACCGCTGGAAGAATCTGAGAGATAATCAGCGGCAGCTTACAGATAAAATACAGCGCAACAGTGTAAATACCGAGGCCAGCTTCAATAAAGTCATCCAGTTTTTCAAACAGGTCGGTCAGCAGGTAAATAGCTGTGCCGATCCCGAGAATAAGCAGCATTAAAAACAGATTCTGCTTCAACATATAGCGGGTTAACAGTGTCATTTACTGTCCCCCTTTACGCTTGCCAAAACGCAGAATCACATGCGTAATCATGGCAGTCACGTTTATGGTTCGCTCTTTAGCGGTCAGGTACAGTCCAACCACAGCCAGCACAGCAAACAGCGCATTCGGAATCCACAGGCTGATGTCCGGTGGAAGCCCTCCTCCGCCTTCGCCGCTTTTCATACTGATGGAAAGCAGACTGTAGTACACAAGGAAGTTACCAAGAGCCATAACTACGCCCATCTGCTGGCGCATTCCCTCAAAGGCACAGGCCAGCGGCATGGCAAAAATACCAAGCACGATGCACGCGAACGGCATAGCCCAGCGTTTCGGGATTTCAACATCTGTCTTGCGGATAAAAGACTTACTTTCAGCAAGGGAAGGATCTTTCTTAATCGCCTGTAACTGCGCATACGACATGCCGGAAGGACGCAGCTTTCCTAAATGCACACCTTTTACAAGCTGTGACAAAGAAAGACGCACAACGTACTGGTTGAACCCGAGCACGCTGATCTGGTTTTTATCCTGACGATAAATTTTACCGTTATGGAGGACAAAGCGGATTTCGCCCTGCTTGGTATCAGAAATAATTTTGCCCTTTGGAGCAATGATCGTCACGCCGCCAGTATCTTTACTGGTATCCTGAACAAGCACGTGTTCCAGATCGCCGGTGGCAAGACTGGAACTGCGTGAATAAATCATAAGTTTCGGGATAGAGTTATTAAACACACCCGGCTGTAAAACTACTTTTGCGCGGGTCTGGGCTAACTCAAGAATGGATGAACGGAAGTTGTCCATTCCCCATGCAATACCGAACATGGATACCCACAGTGTAAGTACGGTACACAGGGAACCAAAAACTACAGGTGCCGGAAGAAGTTGATACAGGCTGACGCCGCCTGCTTTCAATGCCACAAGTTCCCTGTCGGAGCTCATACGCAAGAAGGTAAGAAACACGGACAGCATGGTGGCTATAGGAATAATCATAAGCAGAACAGCCGGAATCAGGTAGCCGAACAGCTTCAGCATTTCAATCAACCCGATATCCAGCCCGAGAAACAGCTCTCTGAGCTGCAATACTTTTCCGATTACGATCAGGAAAACTAATGAAAACATGGACAGACAGAAAATGGAAACGTGTTCCTTAAAAATCTGTCTGTGCACTAAACTTACTCTAAACAGAACAGCCCCCTAATGGTCACTTTCTGATTGTTTAAAAAAATTATTAAGCATTTCTGCTTCCTTGGGGCTCAGATTGAAACGCATACCAGCCTGATCCAGCAACCGCCTCAAGTTAGCCGGATGCTCTTTCAAATGTTCCTGTACGTAGGCAACAGCTTTTCTTACAAGTTCACTCTTAGGCATTATCGTTGCCATTTTCAGCTCCTTGTTATTAGTGGTAGATACAACCTGAACCTTTCACTTGGAAAAACATGGCAATCTAACTTACTAACCCGCGCCTTGCAACTCACTCTACTATACTGTATTTTTCTAAGGTTGTTGCCATTAACACTAAACCATATACGATTTATATATGACTGAACTTTATTCCGCTGTTATTCTTGGCATTATCGAAGGTTTGACAGAATTCCTTCCTGTATCTTCTTCCGGTCATCTCATCATCGCCGGACACCTTCTTGACTACACCGGCCCAAAAGCGGCTGTTTTTGAAGTGTTCATCCAGCTAGGCGCTATCCTTGCTGTTGTAGTCCTCTATCTTAACAGATTTTTAGGATTACTGAAGAACACACCGGAAATCCCGTTCTCCGGCATTCGCGGGCTCTGGATGCTTTTTCTTACCTCACTGCCAGCCAGTATTTTAGGGCTTCTTCTGGCAGGGTACATTAAAACATACCTGTTCAACCCCATTACCGTATCCTTTGCTTTAGGCATTGGTGCGATATTTATTTTATGTGTTGAAAAGTATGCGCCATCACACGATACCGATAAAGCAACCTTTCATTCTCTGGATGACATGACGCCAAAGCTTGCGCTCGGCATCGGCTGTTTTCAGTGTCTTGCCCTGTGGCCGGGTTTTTCCCGCTCCGCCGCAACAATAATGGGTGGTATGCTCTTAGGCGCGCGCCGCACTCTTGCCGCTGAATATTCATTTCTGGCAGCAGTACCTATCATGTTTGCAGCAACCGGATACGACATGCTGAAACATTATCAACTGTTTACTACTGCCGATCTTCCCTTTTTTACTGTAGGATTCGTAGTCTCATTCATCTCCGCCCTTATTGCAGTAAAAACCTTTATCACTCTTGTGGGTAAGATGACGTTTAAACCATTCGCTTGGTACAGACTTATTGTTGCACCGTTAGTATACTTTTTCTGGACATAGTTTTTTGACGGTAAAACGACTTTTTTTCAAAAAACGCTTGCATTGTGCGTGAGATTTCCTTAAACACTCTCCCGTCGCAACGAAGTGTGACGCACAAGAGATGGCGAGGTAGCTCAGTTGGTTAGAGCATGCGGCTCATATCCGCAGTGTCGGGGGTTCAATTCCCTCCCTCGCTACCATCTTATTACACACTTTAGGCCGACCACATACTTGATGGCGAGGTAGCTCAGTTGGTTAGAGCATGCG
The DNA here is from genome assembly GCF_001672295.1 of Halodesulfovibrio spirochaetisodalis. Taxonomy (GTDB): domain Bacteria; phylum Desulfobacterota; class Desulfovibrionia; order Desulfovibrionales; family Desulfovibrionaceae; genus Halodesulfovibrio; species Halodesulfovibrio spirochaetisodalis. Next base: position 125,693 of record NZ_JXMS01000004.1, read on the forward strand.
GCTCATATCCGCAGTGTCGGGGGTTCAATTCCCTCCCTCGCTACCATCTTATTACACACTTTAGGCCGACCACATACTTGATGGCGAGGTAGCTCAGTTGGTTAGAGCATGCGGCTCATATCCGCAGTGTCGGGGGTTCAATTCCCTCCCTCGCTACCATCTTATTACACACTTTAGGCCGACCACATACTTGATGGCGAGGTAGCTCAGTTGGTTAGAGCATGCGGCTCATATCCGCAGTGTCGGGGGTTCAATTCCCTCCCTCGCTACCATCTTATTACACACTTTAGGCCGACCACATACTTGATGGCGAGGTAGCTCAGTTGGTTAGAGCATGCGGCTCATATCCGCAGTGTCGGGGGTTCAATTCCCTCCCTCGCTACCATCTTATTACACACTTTAGGCCGACCACATACTTGATGGCGAGGTAGCTCAGTTGGTTAGAGCATGCGGCTCATATCCGCAGTGTCGGGGGTTCAATTCCCTCCCTCGCTACCAACGAAACAGTAAAGGCTCATAGATTTTATCTATGAGCCTTTTTATTTTCAAAGCTGCTTATGCCTTTCCGAAACTAACTTCTCAGTAGTTTTCACATTGCCTATCGATTCTCCTCACACAAATTCAACGCAACTACATGTAAAGCACAAAGCTCCCTTCCTGCATGGCTCATAGCAACGACCAATTCTCGATTCTGCACTACAGTATAAATCAATAATCTAATTAACAGCATAAATGTGAACCTATATCGTGCATGAAATTTATTATAGGAGAGTACTATGCAGTTAGACATGCACTACTATGGAACTTATGCAATGGCGCGTGCTGCAGGGCTAAAGCCAGAAGTAGCAACAACCATCGCGACTGCAGCACAATTTGTAGATGACAATGCTGCAGACAATGATGTTGATTTTAAGGATGGTGGCAAATTCTTAACCGAGGCAACAGCTCATCACCTAGCCTCCACTGAAAACTTTGATAACGATGACCAAAGACAAGTATGGGTTCCTTTTCACTTTTTACCAGGCGGTGAAGGTGAAAGCTATGGAGAAAAACTTCTTTGCCGCAAAGATAGTGCGAATGCACAATCAGTATTAAGTTTTGCACTCAGCTTAAGCGATAGAAACTATGCGCCCGAATTAATCGGTGCAACAGCACATATCTATGCTGATACTTTTGCGCATTATGATTTCTCTGGAGTAAGCAGTCCGTGGAATTATATAGACAACAGCACGTTGACTATTCTGAACGAAAACGATTTTGCTGAAGAATTAAAAGAATACAATAAGCAAAAAGAAAAAAGTTTTTTCGAAAACTTCACATGCCTACTACCAGATAGCCTCACAGGGGGGTGCGCTGAAACTCTCTCATGTGGATTAGGACATGGAGCTGCATGCACACACCCTGATCGCCCTTATCTTCACTGGAGTTTTGTCAGAGAGGAAACAGGGGATACCATTGAACATAACAATATCGAAACGTTTACTGAAGCTTCTGAAGCACTTCATACCTTTTTTACCGACTTCGCAAAACACAGACCAGACCTATGTGAGAATGACCCTATGGAGTTCTCTGAAATCAAGGCTGCTGTTCGTGAAGTGATAATGACTCCAGCTGATAAATCTGGACGTATTTCCGCTTGGCAACAAGCTTGTAAAGCAGGAAAAATTACCGGACATAGCGAAACCATCCCCGAATACAGCAGTGATGGTTGGAATGACGAAAGAAATATGCTGAACCATACTGAGTTTTCGCCTGATGCCGTGCAGCATAGCGCTTATCGTTTCTACCAAGCTGCGGCTCTATTGAGAACTTACATCTTACGAGACTTGTTACCTTCTCAAGGGCTCATCGTTGCGTAGCTAATAACAAAAGGGCGGCTAGGAAAACTAACCGCCCTTTCCTTTTCTTTCATTTTAACCAATTAACTCAGAGCTATTTCTTGCTCCCCTATCAATATAAGATTACAGAGTTCCTTATTCAATTAACTGTTTCTCCATAAAAGGCTTATAGATGCACGACGAATTTAATTTTTTTTCCGATACTCAGCAGATGGAGCCAGTTACTACTAAAAATGAACCATGCATTGGCTGTGGCTGGTGCTGCCTGCGTGATCCCTGTTCCGAGTCCCACCAAAAGTACGGGTATACAAAACGATGCCCAGACCTGCTTTGGGACGAAGAAACCACCCGCTATCTTTGCAAGTTGATGCTCGACCCCAAATATAGTGAAGAGGTACGAAAATCTCAGCACGAAGGGCAAGGCTGCTATGCGCCGCTTAATGAATGGCGGAAGGACGTTAAAAATAGAGGGTAATATTCGCTTACCAACACATAAAAAAGCTGCATACCCGCCTTTATTAAAGCAGATATGCAGTTTTCTTACGCTCATATTTGTTGTTGATCGCACCTCATACAATCAACAGTTCTAAGATCTATCTAAATCTACTCCTCAACGTCTCCCTGCCTTTTCAACTTCCGTTCCTCTACCCAGCAATACAGGACAGGAACAACAAATACTGTCAGCAGAGCAATGGACATACCGCCGAATGATGGAATTGCCATTGGCACCATAATATCTGCGCCTTTACCTGTTGAGGTTAGAATAGGCAGCAATGCAAGGATGGTCGTTGCTGAAGTCATCAATGCTGGTCTGATGCGTTTTTTAGCACCTTCCACAACGAAGTTGCGAATTGCTTCAACATCCTTTTGCGTGCTTCCTCTTTTGGATTCATCAAGGAAGGTTGCCATAATGACACCGTCATCCGATGCAATACCGAACAAGGCAAGGAATCCGACCCAGATGGCGACTGACAGGTTGATGGGATGCACCTGAAACAAGTCGCGCATGTGCGTTCCCATTACAGAGAAGTTCAGGAACCAGTCCTGACCGTAGAGCCAGATCATAATAAAGCCGCCTGACCACGCCACGATGATACCGGAAAAGACCATAAGGGTTGTGGTAATGGCATTGAACTGCAAATACAGGATTATCACGATGACCAGCAATGCCAGCGGTAGAATGACAGAAAGTTTTTTCTGTGCGCGTATCTGGTTCTCGTAGCTTCCGGCAAATTCAAAAGACACTCCGGCAGGAACCACAAGTTCGCCGCTGGCAATTTTATCATCCAGAAACGCACGAGCCTGCTCTACTACATCCACCTCTGCATAGCCGGGTTGCTTATCGAAAAGGACATAGCCTAGGAGGAAGGTGTCTTCACTTTTAATTACCTGAGGGCCACGCACATATTTAATGTCTGCCAGTTGTGACAGCGGCACTTGCTCTCCGGTGGCAGAGGCAACCAGAATAGACTCCAGCCCTTCCAGAGAATCTCGCAATTCGCGCTGGTAACGCACGCGGACAGGATACCGCTCTCTGCCCTCCACTGTTGTGGTAATAACACGCCCCCCAACAGCACTGTCGATGACATCCTGCACCTTGGCGATGCTTATCCCGTAACGGGCAATGGCATCCCGATCTATGATGATTTCTATATACGGCTTCCCGACAATTCTGTCCGCCGTCACTGCGGCAGGCATTATCGACGGTATCTGCTTCAAGTATTGCTCCAACTGCAAACCGAACTCTTCAATAACCGGCAAGGTCGGGCCTTTTACTTTAATACCCATAGGAGCACGCATGCCTGATTGCAGCATCACAATACGCGCTGCAATAGGCTGCAACTTTGGTGCACTTGTTACACCCGGCATATCTGCCGCTTTGACGATGGCATCCCAAATATCGTTGGATGACCGTATGCCACTCCACGCTTCCCTGTCCGGATTAATTTCAGGATCAAGCGCCATACGCCAGATTCTGAACGGTCTGCCATCCGGATCAGGAATAAGTCTGCCTGCGGCATCACGCTCATAATACCCTTGAACAAGGTACGGATAACCGTCTTCTGCCGGAAGCAGCTTGTTATCCACTGAACGCATGTAGTCTTTCTTTGCAGAAGTGAATTTGAAGCGCATGCGCTTACCACTTGCATCAAGCAAAAATTCCGGCTTGTAGTTAATCACAGTCTCGATCATGGAAACCGGAGCCGGATCAAGCGGAGTTTCCGCACGCCCAAGCTTGCCTACAGCACTCTGCACCTCCGGTATTCTCTGGATAGCCATATCCTGCTTTGCCAGTACATCCTGTACTTCGCCGATGGATGCGTGCGGCATAGTGGTAGGCATGTAGAGGAAAGAACCTTCATCAAGCGGAGGCATAAACTCTTTCCCAAGACCGGGGAATGCATGCGTTAACGCAGCAACAGGTGTGGTTGCACGAATAGAATCCGGCAACCAACTTGTGAATGTGCCAAAACCGAGCCAGATAATCATTCCGAATGCAGCAATGCTAGTAGGAACGAGCATGAACGCGCCCTTATGGCGCAAAAATCTTCTGAGCAGGAACGGGTACATTTTCTGAAAACCATAGAAGAATGCCATCAATCCGCCAATTGTCCCCGCTACAAACAGCAGGTTGGCAACAGTACCCTTCTCCGGCCCAAGTGGCAGCCAATGCTGCGCAAGCACCACAGTCACAGCAATAATGACCACCCAGTTTTCTACACGCTCTAGCGTGGAACCTAAAAATTCCGGTAAACGGTCACGGAGAATGCGACGTACACCCATGTACCCCACAACAAGCCCGAGCCACCATGTGACCATCGCACCCACTGCCACACCAGCGACGACAAATACAGCCGGTATCAGGTAAGACCTCAGGGTTCCAAACCGTACCTTTCTGCGTGCCTTGAATAATAAGTGCGTCAGTAACGGCAAAACAGTGAGGGAAAGTAAAATAGATGCACCAAGTGCAAATGTTTTGGTATACGCTAACGGTTTGAACAGTTTACCTTCCGCACCGTCCATAACAAAGACTGGCAGAAAACTGATGATGGTTGTGGCAACAGCCGTCATAACGGCGCTACCCACTTCGGATACCCCTTCAAAAACAAGTTTGAAGGAGTCAGCACCGTCTGGAGCTTTTTCAAGCTTTTTTAAGATATTTTCGCATATGATAATCCCCATATCCACCATCGTCCCGATAGCAATGGCAATACCAGACAAGGCAACGATATTGGCGTCCACACCGAGCGTCCTCATGGCAATAAAACACATGAGTACAGCCAACGGCAGTAAGGAGGAGATAACCAAAGAACTCTTGAAGTGCATCACAGCGATGAGCACAACAATGATGGTGATGAGAATTTCTTCAGTGAGCGCGTTATCCAGCGTGCCCAGCGTCTCCTGAATCAATCCGCTTCGGTCATAAAACGGAACAATAGTCAATTTTGAGACGGTTCCGTCTGCAAGCGTTTTACTAGGCAGACCTGCGCTGAGGGTTGCAATTTTGGATTTAAGATTTTTAATAACCGCGAGCGGGTTTTCACCATACCGCGCAACAACCACCCCGCCGACAACTTCAGCACCGTTTTTATCCAGTGCACCGCGTCGAGTGGCTGGGCCAAGTGTTACGGTGGCGACATCCTTAACGGTTATCGGGGTATTATCTTCAACCTTGATTACGGCTTTTTCGAGATCAGAAAGGTTTTTGACAAACCCGACACCACGAATAAGATATTCAACACTGTTAATCTCCATTGTCCGCGCGCCGACATCAAGGTTGGACTGCTTAACGGCTTTAATAACCTGCTGCAGGGTAACGCCATAGGCTCGCATTGCAGCAGGGTTAACATCAATCTGATATTCTTTGACAAACCCGCCTACAGAAGCAACTTCTGATACACCCTCGGCAGACAGCAGCCCATAGCGTACCAGCCAGTCCTGCACACTGCGCAGTTCATCAAGTCCCCAGCCACCAGTAGGATTTCCTTGGGGGTCGCGGCCTTCAATAGTGTACCAGAACACTTGCCCAAGGGCTGTGGCATCCGGGCCCAGTGTCGGCTGTACACCAGCCGGAAGCGTACCGGGGGGAAGACTGTTTAATTTTTCCAGCAACCGTGAGCGTGACCAGTAAAACTCAACATCTTCATTAAATATGACGTAAATGGTTGAGAAGCCGAACATGGAATAACTGCGGACTGTTTTTACCCCGGGAATCCCCAGTAAGGCTACCGTGAGCGGATAAGTAACCTGATCTTCCATATCCTGCGGGGAGCGTCCTGCCCACGCTGTAAAAACTATCTGCTGGTTTTCCCCGATATCGGGAATAGCATCAACCGGAACAGGGTCACGCGGAATACCGCCGAGATCCCAGTCAAACGGCGCAACCATCGCCCCCCACCCGATCATCAGAACGGTGAGCAGGATAACAACCAGCTTTTGTTTTAAGCAAAAATAGATAAGCTTTTCTGTAAAGGTGCGTGGAACAACAGTGCTTACTGATTCAGCGTCAGGGGCTAGAACGCACTCTTGAGGAGTAGCCTTCTTTTCGGGTGTATTTTCCATATCACTCACAGGCTCCCCCTAGTCCACAGCAAGCTGCTTTTTCACTTCGCCGCAATTGAACATTTTTGCCCCGAAATACGGATTACGAATGCTTTCATCCTGCTGCAACCAACTTGCACCTTTGTTGTCAAAGGCCATTGGGCAATGCACCTCAAACACATCACCTTTCAATACAATGCCCATTTTCTTTGCCACATTGAGTAATCCGTTTGAGATAGTGAAAAAACCTTTACGCATTGATTCGATATCGGATGCATTGCGCATTTCCGCAATACCGGTCGTCATCAAGCGTTTGTTGTCTGTCCAGAGTTTGGATGCCTGTTTTGATAAGCCGGAAGCGGACACTGCGTTCAATGACGCAGCAAAACCTTTCAGGGCAACACGCGCACCGTCTGGATTATCCTTACTTAACGCCTCGGAAACACCAATGTATGCGACCAGTGCTGACCCGATCTGGGTTTTAAATTTTTCTGGAACCTGCACAACAGGTACAAGAGATTTCGCTGCGCTTTGCACACCGAATGCTTTTTTCAGTGCTGCATAGTGTGCCTGTGCCAACGCAAACAGTTCATGCTGGCGCTTAAAGGAATCTGCTTCAGCACCTAAAATGCAGTCATTTACCAGCAGCATGCCATGTTCTTTCCACGCGAGCATTGCTTCGCCTTCAAGCATCCATGTTTCTATTGAACGCAGCTTTGTGCCAATCTGCTCGAATAATGCTTTGGTGCGGGCTTCATCTCTTTGCTGCAATGCCAGCTGTAATGCCTCAAAATCCTTATTCATAAAATAGAGCTTAGAAACAAGAATGGAAGGAGCGCCCAAATGGTCAGAACCGTGATCATGCCCTTCATGAGCACTATGATCGACAGAAATATGCCCACCTGCGGTGTCACTCATCATACTTGGTTTGGCTTTAATCTGAAGCGCACTGTCCAGCTTGAATGCCCCGTTGCTGACTACAAGCTCACCTTCTTCAAGGCCGCTTTTAACCACATATGTACCGTTAGACTTTGCGCCGAGTACGATCTCGCGTCCTTCGTATGTGCCTTCTTTTTCAGGATTCTGCACATAAACAATGGCGCGCTTACCCGTTATCAGCGCAGCAGAAACAGGAATCACCAGTGAAGAGTCATCACTGTCTGCTGTCTTTTTCTGCACAGCCTGCACAAACATTCCCGGTTTAAGCTTTCCATTAGGGTTCGCTACCTCAATGCGCACCGCAACGGTACGGGTTTTCTGGTTTACAGCAGGATCAATATATACAATCCGCCCTGTAAACTGCTCACCAGGGAAGGCTTCAGCCGTAAAGGAAACGTTGTCCCCTTCTTTAATCCACGGCAAATCGCTTTCATATGCATCCAGCACAACCCACACAGCAGAAAGGTCAGCAATAGAATACAGCGGTTGTCCCGCCTTTACATACGCGCCTTCCACAACGTCTTTGCGAATAACAATACCCGCCTGCGGTGCATACACCGTAAGGTTTTTTGAAGGGGTGTCTTTTTTGGCAATGGCTGCTATCTGCCCTTCTGATAAACCGAGAAGACGCAGCTTTTCTTTTGCAGCAGCAATATTGTTTTGCACTGATTTTCGTATAATTGAGGAACTTCGGGAGGTGACTTTTGCCATAGCGGCTTGAGCCTGAATCAGGTCAGCCTGAGCAGAATACAGTTCAGGGCTATAGATAACCGCCATAGGTTGCCCTTTGCGAACTGTGCTGCCTGTCTTGGCAATAAGCAGACGGTCGATACGTCCCGCTGTCCATGCACTGATTGTTTCCACGCGGGATTCATCATAATCGACCTTACCGACCATCCGTCGTCCGGCAACAACAGCCTTGCGGACAACCGGTGTTACTTCAACTTCTGCAAGCTTGCGGGCATTGCTATCAAGCTCAATCTGACGATAGCTTTCCGCCGCAGCTCTATTGGCGTCGATTTCCAGTTTAATCAAATCCATGAAACACAGCGGGCACTTCCCCGGCTGAGGCAATTGAATTTGCGGGTGCATAGAACATGTCCAGACAACTTTGCCTTCTGCCTGTCCTTCTTCCGAACCTTGCTTGGCAGAATCCATATGAACAACATCTGTCAGCTCATCACCGGCAGGCATAAATATGCCGGATGCCCATATACCGCCAGCCAACGCAATGGCGGCTGCACCAAAAACAATTTTACCCATACCACGAGGTAACTGCATCTCATTTCTCCAAAACGCCACACGCGCTCCCAACATACCGCGTTGGAAGCGCGTATGAACCAATTATTTAACGACTTCTACTTCAACGCCCTGTTTTTCGAGCTTTTTAATGAAAAACGCAGGGTTCTTTTTAAACTTCGGCAGGCACATCTGGCAGCAGAAATAGACGCGCTTACCTTTATGGTCTGCATAGAGGTCTTTGGTAATTTCGTTGCCCATTACAGGACACTTAGTCTGCGGAGTGCCCGCAAAACCTGCTGTAGCCGGCAACACAAATGTGATGATAGCCAGTGCCAGCACAGTGATTTTTACAAGTGATTTCATTCTCATCTCCTCGTTTTTTTCTAATTAATTCTTACATCAAGTTCAGGCGGTGGTAAGGGCAAGCCTTTCACTTTTGCTGTGTGCTTTTGCAAGACAGGCAACTCTTTCCCCACCAGTTGTTCCAGTTGTGCAATGCGTTGTGCCTGATCTGTCAGGGCACGCGCCTGAGCAATGTACAGCTCAAAATATGTTTTTTCTGCGGCTATAACCTGTTGCAGATCAACCTTACCGCTCTGGTACGCTTCCAGCGTAACCTCAACAGACTGCTCTGCTTTCGGAATCAGGCTTTCATCATATAACGCAATCTGCCGCACAGCATCGCGGTAGCGAAAAAGCTCCAGTTCCAGATCTGCCAGCAGCACATCCTTTCGGCCTTTCTTTGCCTGAATCGCTACCAGCCGCTTTTCCCTGCCTTCCTCAACAGCAGCATCCCTGCTGTCCTGCCATAACGGAATGTTCACACTTACACTTGCTATGACAGGATCATTCCCGTTCTGGGTAGGATTTCCTGACCGAGCTTTATCAGTATATATGGATGTAATCCCCAGTGTGAAATCAGGATAATAGTTCTTCTCTGCCAATACGATTTGTGCATCTGCACTGGCTAACTGCTGATCAAAGCTCAGTAATTCAGGATTTGTCTTTTCCAGAAGTGCGATGAGTTCTTTGCCGTCAATCCCGAGTTCCAGTTCTGCAATATCGGAGAGGTAAACCGGACACTCCACGTCACGCCCCATAGCAGCATTAAGACGTGCCTGTAGCGGGACAAGCATGTCTTCAAGAGAAGCCTTTCTGTTTCGGGTAGAATCAAGCTCGACTTGTGTACGAAGTACGTCTGAATATAAAACGTTTCCGGCAGTGTATCTGGCACGAATGGTTGCTTCTAAAAATTCCAGCAACTCGACCTGCTCACCTGTCAGCTGAATAGCGCGCTGCAAATAGACAAGTTCGTAATAGGCAACCTTCACGTCACGATAAATTTTTGTTTTGATACTGTCGGCTCTGGCCTTCAGCACATCGGAATCGCGCAGGGCAATTTTCTCTTTGGTACTCAGTTTCCCAAGCCACGGAAATTTCTGCGTAAGCCCGTAGCTCATCCGTTGCGGACCGACACGAGTTTCAACAGGAACGATGTACACACCAAAGGTTAATTGCGGATCCGGCAGTGTGGACACTTGCGGAGCCTTTTGCACAGCCGCCTTCCACTTACTGAATGCTGCCAGCAGCTCCCCGTTGTTTTGCGCTGCCACCTTTAAATACGATGGTAACGGATTCGGCTGCTCCTCAGCTGCATATAAATCGCCCACAGCAACAAGCAAGAGCCATACTATAACAAAAAGACGTGAAAACATACTCCCTCTCTTACAGTTATGTCGCACAGGTATAAAACGTATATAATCAAGCAATTACAATGGTAGTTATTATTTTCTGTAAAATATTGGAGTGTGCTTCCGCCCCATCCCTTTCAAATGAGAAGCAAAATCAATACCACACCACTCAATCCTTACTATTTCAGTCAGGTATGGCCACATCTTACTGAAACTGCAATTCTTTTTTTAATAAAAGTGTAGAATTTTTATACAGGTACATATTGAAAAAACAGCAACTGTCTACTTTTTATACAGCCTGCCAGTAAGCCATCTTTGCTCGCACCCTTTAAAAAAACAGCTGCTCATACCTGCAATATGAAAAATAACAGATGACGCATGGCTACTTGATCTACCAATATAAAAATGGCTACCTTGTGGGGATAGGGACACATAGCCCAAAACAAGCTCTCCCTGCTTGATGGCACCCGTAATTTCACTCAACAACAGCAGATGAAAATTTTCAGGATACCCTGCATACACTTTTCTGCCCAACCGGATTACTTCATCGATATGCCGATTCTTCAATTTGATACTGTAAGTGTACGTAAAGGGCAGATTATGGCTCTTGCCAATGTCTCATGGGAACTGCTCGAAGGGCAAAACTGGGCTGTTATCGGTGGGAACGGTGCCGGAAAAAGCACCTTTCTTTCACTTGTTCGAGGAGATATATGGCCTACCCAGAATATGGGAGTGCGCCATTATTTCAATGACGATGGTAGCCGCTCCCTTTCGCCCATAGGATTCCGAGAACACACCACGACAATTTCTGCGGAGCTGATTGAACATTATCTGCATCTGGAACGGGGCATTACAGGTAAAACCCTGCTTATGAGCGGCCTGCACAATACTCCACTGATATATACTCCACCGACACAAGATGAGTGGAACGAAGTATATGCTCTGGCAGAACGCATGGGTGTCACATCGCTGTTAGATAAACCGCTGACTGAATGTTCGACAGGTCAACTCAAACGGCTTTTTCTCGCCCGTGCATTAGCAAGTAAACCGCACATCCTTTTTCTTGATGAATATGCAGACGGTCTTGATCGCCAATCACGAAAAGAGATTATGGAACTCATCGACCGGCTGGCTGAATCAGGTGTACAAATCCTTTGTGCAACACACAGGGCAACTGAACTTCCTGCCTGTATAAACCGCATCCTGTTGCTGGAAAACGGAAGTATTGTTCATGCCGGAGCGCGGACAATCAGCGCCACTCAAGAACCAGCACCTGTGCTTACGTCCTCTGCTACCACGCCGGACAGCATTCGTCAGACAGCAAGCATGGACTTTTCTTTACTGCCACAACCTACACCTGCTGGCTCAGAACCAGTTATCTACATGAACAACGCTACGGCAGGTATCGTACAACATGCCAGTCTTACTATTGAAGCTGGCGACCGATGGATGATTACAGGTGCCAACGGAGCAGGCAAATCAACGTTATTGCGGATGATCACAGGAGAGCTGCCTGCAGCTCTAGGAGGTACCGTCCGGTGGTTCGGTCAGGAGCGGATGCCGGAAAGTGACGAATACAAAAACTTCTGGGCAATAAAGCAACGCATGGGAATTGTCTCCCCTCTCCTGCAAACACTGCATAGAATGGACATTACGGTGCTGGATGTGGTGGTTTCCGGTTTCTGGCAACACATCGGAGTACATACGTTTCCTACTGCGGCTATGATCGAACAAGCTGAAAGCACATTGTCTGCCCTCGGCATACACAACCTTGCAGAACGCAGCGCAAACACGCTTTCGTATGGACAGTTGCGTAAGGCTATTATTGCACGCGCACTGGTAAACAGCCCCAGCCTGTTGATTTTGGATGAACCATTCAGCGGTCTGGATGCTCCATCACGTAATGACATGCGCACTATCCTCAACATGCTTGCTGAAAAAGGGCTGACTATGGTGCTTGCCACTCATCACCCTGCAGAGTCACACGATTGGGCAACGCATGCTGCTACTATTGATAACGGAACCGTGACCATCTGCACTTCAACATCATGTGATACATAAAGCAACTCTGCTTACATCTCGATGGCTTTCCCCATGTATGCATTTATCACAATACTGCATGTATCAATCTGGTATGATTCACCGATACCCAACAGCAGTCTGACTTGCTGCTTCAGCCCTATCGGAGAATCATATGAAAATAACCATATCCGAGTATCTCCTGCGGAGACTTAAAGAACGTGATGTGAACGTTCTTTTTGGTATTCCAGGCGACTATGTTCTGCCTTTTTTCAACAACTTGCTGGATGGCAACCACGGTGTACGGCATATCGGCACCTGTAATGAATTGAACGCAGCGTACTGTGCTGACGGCTACGCAAAGCTGTCCGGTTTTGGTGCAGCCGCAGTGACTTTCGGACCGGGGTCACTCAATACCAGCAATGCTGTCGCAGGGGCATATGCTGATGATACTCCCATCCTTATTATTGCCGGAGCCCCTGCAGTTCAAATAATGCGTACACCGACACACAGGCTCCTTCATCACGCTATCGATACAAATTTCTCTGCCAACATCGATATCTTCTCCCCCATCACATGTGTTTCAAAGCAGTTACTGCACATAGACACTGCCCCTTCAGAAATCGATGACGTCATCCGCACCTGTTATCAGACAAAAAAACCGGCATATCTGGAAATCCCATACGATTTGCAAACAGCGCTTGTTGATCCACCAACTGCCCCTATAGACCTCATGCTGTTTCAGTCATCAGAACAGGAGCTTACTGCAGCAGTAGAAAACACGCTGGAGCTTATCAACAATGCATCTTCACGCGCAGTCATAACAGGACACCTTCTCCGCAGAGAAAATTGCATTACTGAAGGCATAGAAATCGTTGAAAATATCGGCGCAACAACTGCCACAACGTTTTGTGGAAAATTACCTGATTTTGAAGAACATCCCCATAGCGTGGGCGTCTACACAGGCGCAATGAGCCAGACATTCACAAAAGAAAAAATTGAAGGTGCGGATCTTCTTCTGAATCTGGGGCGGACAAATAATGAATTCGACACCGGCATTTTCACGACCAAAACAGGCAAAGAACAAGATGTCATTCACGTTCACCATGACCACGTCATCATAAACGACCAGCATTTTGCCAATGTATATCTGCGTGATTTTATTCCTGCGCTGGCTGAAGAATCCCGTACAATAACGCCTGTTCCCGTTTCTGTCCCGTTTGATACCAAACGATTTGCATTTCAACGTAGTGAAGCCTTTGTCCCCACAGGTAATAATCTCACCATAGACAGGCTCTTTGTACAATTTGCCAATTTCCTGCAGGAGGGGGACATCGTATTTGGTGACACCGGAGGCTACATTAATAGCTCACAAACCGAATTTCCTGCTAACAGTGAAGTCTTCGGATGTGGAAACTGGGCATCCCTCGGAAGTGGTTTTGGTATGTTTGTCGGTGGAACACTGGCTCCACAGGCACGATCCAGACGCCGGATATGCATTACCGGCGATGGTGGATTCCAAATGACCGCTCAGGAGCTATCCACACTGATTCGGGAGAAAACTGACTCCATCATCATAGTTCTTGATAATGCAGGATATGGCGCTGAAAGAGCCATTTATCCAGACAAGTTCCGCTCTTATAACGACATTCAAGTCTGGAATTACGAACTGCTTCCAGAGGCTTTTGGCGGAATAAAAGGTGTGGACTGCATGAGCTATGTTGCACGGACTGAAAAAGAACTAGCAGATGTTTTTAGCAACTTGGATACGCCGAAAGGTGTTCATCTTATCCGTATTCACCTTGCGCCAAATGACTCAGCAACATTCAACTTACAATTCAGCCAATCATTACGGCATTAAAATAAGAAAAGCTTTCCTCGGCGCCTCTGTTTTCAGGGGCGTTGAGGCATCCAGCCTAACCATAATCTTTTCTTACCTCACCCCACAGACGTACTCTGATAAATCCACATCGAGTACGTTGCCCCTGCTGCATACAATGGCTTTTCACTATTGTATCTACCCGCTCCTCTCAGCGTTCTTTCGCACACCTCACCGTACAGGACATTACTAGATAGTTTTTTACTGATTTTTTAATTTCAAGTGCTTTCTTTTTTCCAGTGCACTAGAGCGAGAAGCTATATTACGTAATTATAAATGAACAAAAACAATTTAACACTTCAATATGCGACGCAACTTACTCCTAAAGAAACCGTTTACACAACATCATAACAACAATGTGTAAACGGTTTCGTTTTAAAAAACCTTTATACCACTTATTAGCACTAATAAAAAAGAGTAGATGTATACGGTTACAATTCTATTACAGTACCATAAGAACTATTGCTATATTACACAAAGTTGACAAAAGCGTTGCAACATCAGTTTTTTTCTAGTAGCTCAGCTTTTGCATTATTTTTAAAGATTAATGCACATTTTTAGTTGCTATTTTATCAATTGAACACTGCTTAATACCTTTAACCTATTTGGAGAGAGAGGATGATTGGTATTTTCAAACCGGCACCGCACATTGCACGCGTGCCAGATGAGCAGGTAGATGCAGAATACAAGAAAAACAAAATGAAAGTTTTTCTTGGTATTTTTATTGGCTACGCAGCCTACTACCTTGTACGAAAAAACTTTGCACTGGCAATTCCTGATATCCTTAAAGAGTATCCTGAATATTCCAAAGCAATGCTCGGTACTGCAATGACTGGCCTGTCTATTGCGTACGGTGTGTCTAAATTCATCATGGGTTCTATTTCAGACAGAAGTAACCCTAAATACTTCCTGCCTTGCGGCCTGCTCCTTTCATGTGCCATTCTCGCCTTTACCGGCTTGAACAAATGGGTCTTTGAAAGCGTAACTCTGCTGGTTGTACTTATGACTCTGAACGGCTGGGTTCAGGGTATGGGTTGGCCTCCTTGTGGCAAAACCATGGTTCATTGGTACTCCACAAAAGAACGCGGCATGACAGTTGCTGTCTGGAACGTTGCACACAACATCGGTGGCGCTCTTGTTGCTAACCTTGCGTTTCTCGGTGTTATGATGTTCAACGACTGGGGTGCAAAATTTTACTTCAACGCAGCCATCGCAGCTGGCCTCGCGTTACTCGTATTCCTTCTCATGCGTGACACACCGCAGTCCTGCGGCCTGCCAAGTGTTGAGGAATACAGAAACGACTACCCTGAAGGTTACGACGCCAAGAAACATGAGAAGACCTTTACCTTTAAAGAAATCTTCTTTGAAAACATCCTTACAAACAAGTACCTCTGGGCAATCGCTATCGCGAACGCATTCTGCTACTTTGTTCGTTACGGTGTAGTTGACTGGATTCCAACATACCTGCAGGAAGTTAAAGGCTACTCCTTTAAAGAATCTTCCATTGCATGGTCTCTGTTCGAATACGCTGCTATTCCGGGTACCATTGTCTGCGGCTGGATGTCTGACAAAATCTTCAAAGGCAAACGTGCGCCAGCAACCATGCTCTTTATGGCACTCACACTCGTCTTTGTTGTTGTATACTGGTTCAACCTTAGCGGCCCTAAATGGATCGACTACGTAGCACTTGTTGCTATCGGCTTCCTCGTATACGGCCCTATCATGATCATCGGCCTTCACGCTCTTGATCTCGTACCGAAAAAAGCAGCAGGTACAGCAGCAGGCTTTACCGGTTTCTTCGGATACGTATTCGGTTCCGCTATTGCCGGTTCCGGTGTTGGCTGGATTGCAGACAACTTTGAATGGCGCGGTGTATTCATCACTATGGTAGCATGTTGTGTGCTTACCATTCTGTTCAGCGCATTCACCCTTGGCCACAAAGCTGAATCCAACGGCGCAGAGTAATCTGCAACGTAACAGCGTATTCTGATCCTTCAACGGTTCAGACACAACATACATAAAAAAACCCGCTTCACATGAAGCGGGTTTTTTCTTTATCTGGATGTAAGAGGCAACGAAAAGCGGTTAGCCTGCATGCTGCAGCTGCACCTCATCCCTGCCATCTATCTCTTCTATTAAAACATCTACTTGCTCATTACGGGCTGTGGCAATCTGCTTACCCACGTAATTTGCCTGAATAGGCAACTCCCGATGCCCGCGATCGACCAGAACCATCAGTTCAATGCGGCTAGGTCTGCCGTAATCAAGCACAGCTTCCAGAGCAGCACGAATAGTGCGTCCTGTAAAAAGCACATCATCCACCAGCAGCAATGTTTTACCATCTACTCCAGAAGGAATATCTGTCTTATTAATCATCGGCTGCACGTCCAGAGTAGTCCAGTCATCACGGTACAAGTTAATATCCAGTGATCCGAACTCGATATCTCTTCCGAGACGTTCTTCCAGAACAGCCCGCACTCGAGCAGCTATATCCACTCCCCTTCTCTGGATTCCGACCAGAACAAGGCTGTCGCATTCACCATGATTCTCTATTACCTGAAATGCAAGGCGATCTACTGTGCGTCGCACTTCATCTTCGGTCATAACAGTCTTAACGTTTCCCATCTTTGTGTCCTTTGTTCTGCGTTATTCCACAAGGAACGAATGCTGAGTACAGTATCTTTTTTCTTTCATAAAATAAACTGCATCCGCGTGCCACATGTGACCTATGTCAATGGCTCCCGTTCAGGATTCAGTTATTTATGACCCGACCGATTGACTTTGCCATTTCTATACTTATGTATTGTTATCCTTGGCATTTGCCTACTGGAACAGTACTCTTTCTATCATCAGCACATTAGCGGTTACTAAATGCCCCGTCTATGGTAGTATGAAAAACTGAAAAGGACTCTTTTCAGCGCACTGTAAAACACAGCCTTCAGGGAACACAGGCATGCACAGCAAATTCCCTGAGATGCCCGTAAAGAGCCTTTTCCGGCGCATCCAAAACCCTGATGCTGCGGTTCCATTTCTATTGACAAAGCCAATAACTGTCTTTACTTGATATGAACAACCTACGTGGAGGAAATTCAATGTTTACATTGACTGAAAACGCCCACAAAGAACTTGCGGCGTATTTTGCAGATAAGGAAAAATCTCCTATCCGCATCTATCTGGCTCCGGGCGGCTGAAGCGGCCCAAGATTGGCATTGGCTCTGGATGAGCCAAACGACGACGACTCCGTATTTGAAGAGAAAGAATTTACTTTCTGCATCAATAAAGACCTCATTGAAAAGTCTGGTAAAATTACCATCGACCTTTCTTACATGGGCTTTGTTGTAGAGTCCGAGAACCCTCTTGGCGGCGGCAGCTCATGTGGCGGTTGCTCCAGCGCAGGTTCTTGCGGCTAGACCAGCTTAGCTTACTAAAGGCGGTTTCTTATGAAGCCGCCTTTTTTATTGTCTCTGGTATATAAAAAACCGATAGGTCTGCGTTCCATGCCCGTGCGTGAATCAATACCGGCAACAGCTGTTTGACTTTTTATTAATAGCGCACATAGTGGTTACCTATACCATAACTGGAGGAACACACTATGTTCACTGTGACTAACGCAGCTCGTAACGCACTTGACCAGCACTTCGAAGATAAAGAACTTGGATCTATCCGTATATACCTTGCACCGGGCGGATGCAGCGGCCCTCACCTCGGCCTCGCCATGGACGAACCGACAGATGACGATACTGTCCTGAATGCAGAACCGTATTCTTTTTGTATCAACAAGGAACTGCTCGACAAAACAGGCGACCTTACTGTAGACATCCGCTACGAAGGCTTTGTTATTGAAACAACAAACCCGCTTGGTGGTGGAGGCTGCTCCGGATGCGGAGGCGGTTGCCACGGATAACTACCAATAAATCAAAAAAGCGGCTTCATGTTGAGGCCGCTTTTTTTATGCTCAGGAGATACTGCCGTGACGTTTAAAGAATCTGTCATGTACGGAATTAAAATTGCGCACAAAGAGAAAAAAGAATTTGTAGTGGGCAAAGAAGACGGACGCTGGGAAGTGCGCGAACTTGCAGACCCTAAATCCGACCAGATGTCTCCAAGCATTATTGTCACCGGTAAAGGCATCAAGTATCCGGATGACGAATATCTTTACGCCCAGTTGATTGAGGAAGGGGCGTAATCTGTCAGCACATATCCCGCTGACAACGTGCCATTCTTCATCGTGGTGCTTTCAAAAGTTCCATCCACTCCGCACTGCTGCAGACACCGCATTCTATCTTTTTTAAATCTGCTTCGCCGGAAGAATGAATACCCGCAATAGCATCACGAAGGGCGACAACACGATAATCATACGCTGCCGCTTCATAAATTGTGGTGCGGACACAATTGGCAAACCATGTGCCGGTAGTCACGACCGTTGTCACTCCCATAGCACGCAGCATTATATCCAGCTGCGTACGGAAAAAACATCCCCAGCGCGGTTTATAGAGAATCTGTTCCGTATCAGAAATCCGTTGCGGCTCTCCGGTACGCAGCAATTCACCATCAGCAACCACGCCTTCAGGAATAATTGCAGAAACCGGCTGCATCCCTTTCGTTCCTGAAATCACCAGATCAAGACCGCTCTGTACTGCCTCCCGTCTGCACACATCAACATTTTGCGCTGCCTCCTCACGGGAATAGATTCGAACCACATGGATAATTGGCAGCCGAAGTTCTCTGTAGCATTGGGCTATCGTTGCCGTAACTGCTGCGGCTTTTGCGGCTCCTTCCCCTTCTGCCGGAGCACCGGGCAGCACAAAGTCGTTTTGCAGATCAATAGTTATCAACGCACTGTTTTGTGGTTCTGGACGGGTAAATTGGGAAAAATGGTCAAACATAGAACGTTCCTTTTTTATGGATGGAACGTAATCATTCCAGAAAATTAGACAAAAAAAAAGCCGCACAATGTGCGGCTTTTTTTATTGTAATACTGCTTATTTTTTAAGCCAAGGCATCATCTCACGGAGACGACCGCCGACTTCTTCAATCTGATGAGCAGCTTCGATACGACGAGTAGCAGTGAAGAACGGGTATTTTGCCTGAGACTCAAGGATGAAGTCACGTGCAAAACGACCTTTCTGGATATCTTCGAGAACTCGTTTCATTTCTTTTTTGGTTTCATCTGTAATGATACGAGGACCAGTTACATAGTCACCATACTCAGCTGTGTCGGAGATGGAGTTGCGCATGTTGGCAAGGCCACCTTCGTACAGCAGGTCTACGATCAGTTTTGTCTCGTGCAGGCATTCAAAGTATGCAATTTCAGGCTGGTAGCCTGCTTCACACAAGGTTTCAAAACCGGCTTTAATAAGTGCAGAGATACCGCCGCAGAGAACAGCCTGCTCACCGAAGAGGTCAGTTTCTGTTTCTTCTGCAAAAGTTGTTTCGATGATACCGGAGCGTGCACCGCCAACGCCTTCAGCGTAAGCCAAAGCCTTCTCCTGTGCTTTACCTGTTGCGTCTTGGTGAACTGCGAACAAGCAAGGTACGCCACCACCCTGGGTGTAGGTACGGCGTACGAGATGACCTGGGCCTTTCGGGGCTACCATGAATACATCAACGTCTTTCGGAGGTACAATCTGTCCGAAATGAATATTAAAGCCATGTGCAAAGACAAGAGAGTCACCAGCTTTGAGGTGCGGCTTAATGTCGTTCTCAAAGACAGAAGACTGGTACTGATCTGGGAGTAGGATCATAATAATGTCTGCCTGAGCAGCTGCTTCTGCTGCAGACACCGGCTCAAAGCCGTCAGCTTTAGCTAAGTCGTAGTTTGCTCCGCCAGGACGCTGCCCGACAACAACATTAACACCAGACTCGCGAAGGTTCTGAGCATGTGCATGCCCCTGGCTACCGTAGCCAATGATTGCTACAGTCTGATCTTTCAGGATTTCCAAGTTGGTGTCCTGTTCGTAGTAAACCTTCATCTCCACTCCCTGCCGTGCTTTGCACGGAACATACGTTTAGGTTATCGATAGTATAAAAAACCCCCGCCTGAGGGTAATCACAAGCGGGGGCATGCCAAGCAAATGATTCTTATTTCTCAGGTTGCATGGAACGTCGCAGTGCGACAGTACCAGTGCGTGCAATTTCTTTAATGCCAAAACGGTCTAGTAGTGCAATAACTGCTTCTACTTTACCATGATCGCCGATGACTTCCAGTGTTAGTTCATCTAGGCTCACATCAACGACTTTGCATCTAAAAATATCTACAATACGTAGAATTTCTGCGCGGTTAGACTCGGTTGCATTAACCTTAATCAACGCCATTTCGCGCTCTACAGTTGTGCTGTGCTGCATATCAGTCACTTTAATGACTGTTACAAGCTTGCGCAGCTGCTTAACAATCTGCTCAATAATCTGCTGATCGCCACGGGTAACGATGGTCATCAAAGAGACGCCCTCTTCAAGAACCGGTGCTACATTCAGAGAATCGAGGTTGAAGCCGCGTCCGCTGAACAAACCGGAAATACGGGATAAAACGCCCGGTTCGTTTTCTACAAGTACGGATAACACGTGTCTCATATCTTTCCCCTACACCAGCAACATTTCTTCAAGAGAGGCTCCCGCAGGAACCATCGGATACACATTCTCTTCTGTTTCAACGCGAACATCCACAATACATGGAAGCGGAGAAGCAAAAGCAGCCTTCAATGTTTCTTTCAGCTTGGAAGGTTCAGTAACTCTGTACCCTTCCGCACCGTATGCTTCAGCAAGTTTCACAAAATCCGGCTGTGCATCCATACATGTTGAGCAGTAATTCCTGTCGTAGAACAGTTCCTGCCACTGGCGAACCATTCCGAGGAAGCAGTTGTTCAACACAACAATCTTAACCGGCAGCTTGTGACTTACAGCTGTCATAAGTTCCTGACTGTTCATCTGAATTGAACCGTCACCGGCAACATCAATCACCAGCTTGTCAGGAAATGCCATCTGTGCACCGATAGCTGCGGGGAAACCGTAGCCCATTGTGCCAAGACCGCCGGATGTCAGTAACGTACGCGGCTGACGGAACTTGTAGAACTGTGCAGTCCACATCTGGTTTTGCCCTACCTCAGTACTGATAATGGCATCACCTTTTGTCAGCTCAAAAATTGTTTCAACAACGTGCTGCGGTTTCAAAGATTCTTCTTTGTGGTAGCGCACAGGGTGCGTAACCGACCACTCTTTAATCTGCTCGTTCCACTCATCATACTGACCAGCCCAGTCAACATCGGCAAATTCAGTCTGCTGCACAGTAACCAGTCCCTGCAATGCAAGCTTACAGTCGCCTACAATCGGAACTTCAACTTCAACATTCTTACGGATTGAAGTCGGATCAATATCAATATGAATGATCTTGGCTCCGGCTGCAAAAGACGAAAGTTTACCGGTCACGCGATCATCAAAGCGTGCTCCAACTGCCAGAATAACATCGGCATTGCTCACTGCTTTGTTTGCAGCATAGGTTCCGTGCATGCCAAGCATACCAAGCCATAACGGGTCATCCCCGGGGAATGCACCCAAGCCCATCAAGGAACCTGTTACCGGAATCTGCATGGAACGGGCAAGCATTCCCAGATCTTCCGCTGAGTTTGAAGAAATAACACCGCCGCCTGCAAAAATTAACGGGCGCTTTGCTTCACTTAACAGTTCAATAGCGCGTCGTACCTGATTGTTATTCGGCTTATACGTCGGGTTATAACTGCGCATCTTAATACGTTCCGGATACTGGAACGCATACATCTGGTTCTGAACATCCTTTGGAATATCCACAAGCACCGGCCCCGGTCTGCCGGAACGAGCCACGTGGAATGCTTCCTTGATAGTCGCTGCAAGTTGACTCACGTCTTGCACCAAGTAGTTATGCTTGGTGCAAGGACGTGTTATACCTACAATATCAACTTCTTGGAACGCATCGTTTCCAATAAGAGGAGTTGGAACCTGACCTGTTAGAACAACTAGCGGAATAGAGTCTGAATATGCGGTGGCAATACCGGTAACGGTATTTGTTGCACCCGGCCCCGAAGTAACAAGACAGACACCGACTTTGCCGCTGGCTCTTGCATACCCGTCTGCTGCGTGAACTGCACCTTGTTCGTGGCGTACCAAAACGTGTTTTAAATCGTTGTGGTTAGACAATTCATGATAGATATCAAGAACCGCTCCGCCCGGATACCCGAAGAGAACATCAACGTTCTCTTTCTTTAAACTCTCTAACAGGATTCTGGCTCCAGAATACTCCATTTACATCTCCAATTCCCTGTACCGATCAAGCATTATTTGTATTTTGGTTTTACCGTCTAACTTTTGCTTCTTAATTTCCCGCAGGGAAAGTTCCTCCTGGGGGGTTAAGAATTGCTTGCTCTCAAGTTTATCTACCTGCTTTTCAAATAAGATGTGCTCATCCCAAAGCGCCTTGAGGTTCTCATCATGGGGCAAGTGTTTCTCGAGTAATTCAACGTCACGTACTTCCATGATTTCTTCTCCTTTTTTGGAGGTTATCGGCGATCTTCTCGGTTAAAGACCACCCATAGGGAATCGAAGCCGTTACATTCACGAGTAACGGGATCGTATATAGCAAGAGTGTAAGACACTCTTTTCATCATTCTCCAAGCGTTACTTTTGAGCTTTTTATGTGCTTAATCAGTTTTAAGGTTAATCTTTCTCTACTTTTCCAACTCTCCTGCTGCGAATATTCTTCAGTCTGTTTTCCTGCCGCTTCAACGGTAGCAAGCGTCTCCTCAGTGTTCACCATGCCCTGCCAGGTGCATGGTTAGCTCTGACAGAGACTGCCAGTGCTAGTGAATAGCTCCGGCGAGTTGGTACAAGGAACGGATAACAAAAATCTGTGCAAATTGAATTGCAAGCAGCAACACAACGGGAGATAGATCCAGCCCGTTGAAATACGTAAACGGCAACCACTTACGAATGCGGTAAAATGCCGGTTCTGTAAGATTTCTTAGTATGCGTACAATTGGGTTATACGGATCAGGATTGACCCATGAAAGAAGTGCAGAAATAATAACTACCCAAAAATATATGCTTAAGATTGCGTCGAGTACCTGTGCAATCCCTACTACAAAATTCATCGCAAAAATCTCCATTAAGCCTCCGGGTTACTCTCCCACGATTACCTACCGTCGGGAGCTCCACTAAGTTCTACTTAATCATCATGATGGATTACTTATCAAGTAAAAAATTACGAAATTGGCAATTTTTTTTATTTTTTTGTAAAGAGTCTATAATCCAGACTGCTTAATCCACTCGATAAGTGTTTGCTTAACCTGAGCAAAATCATCAATATGAACACCGCGCAGCGTTGCGCTCTTATAAGCCCAAAAAGGAATGCCTGCCCGCTTGGCTGCTTCTTCGTCAACAATGCTGTCGCCGATAAAGACAACCCTCTCCGCAGGTTCATCCCATGCCTTCATAATTTCAAGTGCCCCTTCAGGGTGCGGCTTGCACTCAACTTTTGCAGCAGTCATAACAGGATGGAAAAAATCATCCATGTCATGCTGTTCAAGAACCATTTCCATAGTGTCAGAACGGTTCGTGAATACCGCCAGCTTCATGCCAAGCCCCACAGCCGCTTCAAGTAACTCATACAACCCTTTTTCAGGAGTCATGAGCGGGAGCACAGTTTTTATATAGTTAACTTTTTTCTGCGCCGCAGGAATAAGGTAATGTTTCTCCTTCGGCACAATGGCTTCATAAAACCCCGTTACAGAGGAGTAATGCGCCACGTCTTCCTGCTCTTTTGTCAGGGGAGGCATTCCCAAAACTTCGAGCACCTGATTATAATATCCTATATTACAGGCACGTGTGTCAAACATCACCCCGTCACAATCGAATATAAGACCGCCAAGTCCGTTGGGGAACATGTCGTCCAGTAATTCAGGCGTAAACTTCATTTTATATGTCCATTTTTCGAGTATGTGTCCCCTTGTGCGCCATGCCAACCAGTTCAGCCAACATACCGACTGATAGCTATAAAAAATCTATAGGGTTAACAGAGACTACACAAAATCCTTTTAGAAATATGTGAGAAACTATTTGGCACGTCATATAACACATCAGCAAAATGCCATAACCCCATCAAGGCTATTGTTGTGCTTGCAGGCAATTATGCTGTGATGAAAATTTCCACTGCGCGACCAAGATGTGCCTGACCTTCCGGTGCACGGCTATGCCCCAGTAAAGCATATGCAGGGATTGAATACAATCTCCAACCGCTTTGCTCCGGCAGAGAAAACCCGTATTCCTCAACAGCTACTGATTCAGGTGTAATATCCGTGCCTGCTTCAGTCAGCACGTCTACCAGCTCCTTCTTCACGGCAACAAAGCGGGCGTAATCAGGCGCAAACTCAATGATGGCATTCGCCACAGCACGCCACGGCACACCCAGATCTTCTTCAACATCACCTGCAAGTGTTGCTTTCGGCTCTAAACCAGGAAGTTCATCCAGTTCGTCCTCGTCTGTAATACCGAGAATTGCATCCATATTGGCACTGGATGCAGAAAATTTGTCTTTCAGTGCTGCCAGTTCTGCTACACGACCTTCCATATCCCATGCCAACAGCAAGGTTTTCTGTGCTGCAATCCGTGCCTGTAAAGCAGGGTCCTGAACAGGCTCATCTTTCTCTTTCGGAATGAATTCACCAGTTGCTGCAAACGCATCAAGATCCGCAAATTCATCTGCTAACGGCTTTGATTTTTCGGTATCGGCAGTTTTTTCAGCCAGAACAGCACCGGACATATCGCGTGCACTGCGAAATGACATACCGTACTGAAGAAGTTCATGCAGCTGTCCGCGCGCCTCTGCCGGAGTGAAAGGAAGCTCCGGCGACACGTAAAACTGTGCGCCAGTAGCCTCGCGTAAGCCAGGAGAGCAGTACTGTATTCCTTCCGGCAACACTGTTTCCACATGCTGCGGCTGCACAGCCGGAATAACTAACGTAAGATTTTTCAATTCAGATGCGCTCATTAATTCATCCAACTATTTTGAACAGCCTGCCGCTGTTCCAGCATTTTGAGAATGTTTGTACCGGCGGCAAACGCCGGCACAAACAGGTAGTTTTATAACACAAATCAGGTTCAATTCGTAATAACAGTCAGTCAAATTATCGTTGTCCGAACTCTGACCACATTCATCAGAACAGCAAACAGGATTGTAAGCAGAACACATGGCACCTGCCGGCGGCAGTTCATCCACATACCCTTCCCACAAACGCGTTGCCTTATCATCGTCCAGAGAAAAACGATCAGCACGGTCAATAAACTCGTCATATTCACGCATAAACCGCGTAACTTCTGAGCACGCCCATTCGTCATTATCACCGGGATTCACATGTTCCTCATACAGACAATGTCCCAGCCTGTAGAAAGCGCAATGAATACCGGGTAGTCTTTGAACCTGACCAGCCACACGTTATCCCTGCACTACATCATACGGCCACATATCCATGCCGCCATCAAGCACATACAGGCTCTTGGCTCCAAGGCCATAGAGGTAGCATGCTATGGAATACGGGATATCAGAATTGTGGCTTACAATGACCAGCGGGGTAAAGCGCGGAACTTCGTCCTGCAAACGTTTTTTAAGCTGCGTAAATGGAATATTGTACGCCTCTTCAATATGTCCCTCGCGCCATGCAATCTGGTCACGGAGATCAAGAATAAAGAACTTGGCGCCCGCTTCGCGTGAGGCAAGTAATTCATCCGGTGTGATGCCGAAAATACGTTCTTCCAGTTTGTTAGAAAGCATACAGGCCGCTTTGTTCAGCATCAAGCCGCCAGCGGTCATATCTACACACGCGAGAGTCTGCACGGTCATATTGCTTGTCAGAGCAACGGCTACACCGGCAGCTACGCCATCAAGCCAGCCTGCATTACGTCCGCCACATGCCTGAGCACCAAGGACAACACCTGTGGCTTTATCACACACAAGCTTTACAACTGCTGTCGCATCGATACCGGCAAGAACTGGTGCTGCATCAAAAACAACAAATTCTGGCTCGTATCCGGCTTCTACAGCTTCCTTCTGTGTCAGCCCAGTGCGGAATGCTACACAATCTGCGGCCTGATAGCGGGAGGAAGCACAGCTTCCCTGCCATGTGACCGGCTGACCGAGCACAATGCTGCTCAATGCACGCCCCTGTGAAATAAGGGACTCCACAGAGCTTGCTTCAAACGGAGCATTGTATTTACCGGAAACTTCAGCACGTTTTACTGCTACTGCGGAACCAAAAAGATGCACATCTTCAAGTCCGCAGGAAAAATCATCCTTGACTGAAATAAAACCGGAAGGCTCAAGTTCCACGCCCTGCTCCGCAACAATCGGATGCACAGCTCGCGGAGTATCCGCCCAGAAGAACACATCGCCTTCAACAACCTGTTCCCCGCAAGTCAACGCACGAACATCACCTTCAGCAGACAACTCCGGCAGTACAGCAGTCTCTGTCATAGGCACAACCCGCACAGAACCCTCTGTGCCAGCCTCTACTCTGTCAGTTACGGCATGCCAGAATTCAGGGTCAAACTCCGCACACTCAGAACGTGCCCATGTTACTGAAACACCGGCCTTCACGAGCGGGTCAATCAAGCCCATAGCATGAGCACCGCCGTATACAACTGCGGTTTGCGGTTTGTAGCTTTCCAGCCACTCATCAACCAGACCAGCCTGCTCAAGCGGCCACGGAATCACATTCTGTGCTCCACGGACAGCGCGTGGCAATCTTGGGGCAGCGTCTATTTCCATGATAAGCTTTGTGTAGCGGATAGGAATAGTGCCCTGCGGAGAAGAAGCGTGAACAGTTTTATTTTCAAAATCCAATTCCATTGAAGCAATCGGGAGCACGCTTATCTGTTTAGCATCAAGCAAAACAGAAGATACGTGTGCCATCGGGTTACGTTTACCAAATACACCCTCTTTGGAACCTTCCTCAACTTCAATAGGAACAACTAAATTAACTTCAGCAGACGGAGCCTGCCTTTTAATGCGCGCAGCGGTCTTGGCACCGGCAAGACCAGAACTTATAATAACAATACGTTCCATTTTACACTTCCTCTTTTCTTAAAAAACTTAACAAACGGAGTACTGCCTTTTTTCCGTTTGTTATTCGACATATTACGGGAAACAGCGCAAGAACAACCCCTTGACCTGTCTTCCCCCCGTGTGTATAGCGGCTTCATATCCTTTTGGAGGGAACTATGTTCGGTATCGGTATTCCAGAATTATTAGTTATTCTTGTCCTTGTTCTGCTCGTTTTCGGAGCCAACAAGCTTCCAGAAATCGGCGGCGGGCTTGGCCGTGCCATTAAAAATTTCAAAAAGGCTACTACCGAGCCTGACGAAATTGATGTCACTCCAACTTCTGAAAAGAAGAAGGAAGAAGACTAGCAAGCTTTTTCAGCTTACAAAAAATCCCGAAGTACATCGTACTTCGGGATTTTTTTATTCGTAATAAACGTTATTCGGAGGCTGGCTGAAACTCGTAAGTCAACCCGCGTCCATTTACATATTCAGACAACTTTGTCAGCACACGGTCAATGTTTTTGGATTTGATAACCCACCGTGCCACAACCGAGTCAGACTGGATGACGACGCCATCCAGACGTGCATCAGAAGCAGAACCAACCCATTCACGCAGCACTCTGTCAAACGCTTCAACGCCATCAGGGAACAACCAGCCGCGTACCTGAAGCACGCCATGCTGTGTATTACCTGCAGGTTGCGGAGTTTTGCTCTGGGCAAAATACTCACCCCACACCTGATACCACGCTTCATCGAGATCTTTTGACTGTGCGGAAATTGGCGTGCCAGCTCCCTGTAATGACAGCTCCCAAGTGCCATCAACGGTATTCATTACCAGCACAAGAGGAGCATTGTAATCTGGGCGCAAGCCGTACAACTGATGCAAGCGACCAAGTTTGTCCCATGTTTCACTCTGCACACCGGAGTATTGCGGATTATATGTTACAAGTTCCGCTCCGGTATTAAAGAATCCAAGCCGCTTGATGACAGATGTAAGAGAGGGACGGTTGACTGAAACCTCCACGGACATCTCATGTCCGTACCCGTCCGGCAGCTGTTTTGATCCGAGTTCACGATAGCTTGTCACGTATGCCTTTGCTCGCGGAGTAAGGAAGTTATGCAACTCTTCCTTACGCACGTCGGAAATATCATAATCAATAATTTCCAGTGCTTCATCATATACTGCATTGGCAAATGCAGCCTGAAGTGCGGCAGATTTACTGCGAACAGAAAATCCCTCTTCGTCAGCACCATCCGGTATAGATTCATACCATACGGACTGTGCAACACGAGCCTGTGCAAGCGACCCCACCATGAGTACAGCAGCAAACGCTATACCTATAAGAAGTAGTTTTTGTTTCATCATATTTATTACTGTATGCCTTACAATTTCAGTTAGCCAAATGTACTGTATCACTCTGTAAAACACCAGAGTTTTATAAATACGGAGAAAGGCCGGACACCCTTGGGAATCCGGCCTTTATTATTATAACAACAGGTTGCAAAAGCTTATGCAAACACCACATCAACCTGTTCGGCATCTTTACTTGAACGCTTTTCAATATTGCCAATGACCCATGCATCCTGATGCATGGCTTCAAGACGGGACATAATCTCATCTTTATCATTCGCACTGACAATAAGTACGTATCCGATACCACAGTTAAAAATCTGCAGCATTTCCGGCCAGCTCAGATCACCCTGCTCCTTCAGCCATTTGAACACAGGAAGCACATCCCATGAACCGAAGGTGATGGACGCAGCAACCGAGGAAGGAAGTACGCGCGGAATGTTATCGTAAAATCCGCCACCAGTTACATGCACCATGCCTTTAATTGCAAAGTCACGCATGAGAACATTAACTGTTTCTGTATAAATCGCAGTAGGTTCAAGCAAAACTTCCGCTACAGGCTTATCTGTTCCCGGCATAATATCATCACCGGAAAGCCCGCTCTTTTCAAAAAGCTTGCGAACAAGAGTGTATCCATTAGAATGAATACCTGTTGAACCAATACCGATAACAACATCGCCTACACGGATATTAGAACCGTCAACGATATTCGCATTATCCACCATGCCGACACAGAATCCGGCAAGATCATACTCGCCTTCTTCATACATATCCGCCATTTCTGCGGTCTCACCGCCCAGCAGAGCCATTTTGGACTTACGACAGCCAGCAGCCACACCGGCTACTACCTGCTCTGCTTTATCTACATCAAGTTTACCTGTGGCGAAATAATCAAGGAAAAAAAGTGGCTTTGCACCCTGAACCAGAATATCATTAACGCTCATGGCAACAAGGTCGATACCTACTGTATCATGCTTGTCGAACATGAAGGCTAATTTCAGCTTAGTTCCCACTCCGTCGGTTCCGGACACGAGCACAGGCTCTTCCATACCCGACAGATCCGGTTTGAATAAGCCACCGAAGCCACCGATGTCCGAAAGCACACCTTTGGTATGGGTATCAGCTACAACGTGCTTAATTCTATCAACAAGGGCGTTTCCTGCATTAATATCAACACCTGCTTCGGTATACGCTCTTGAACGATCTTCAGACATTATCTGCTCCTTGATACTAGTATGATAACAAGATCCTTCGGGAAGCCCGTACATAGGCTTTTACGAAACAAAGAGCAAGGGAGAAACACATGCATCACATCTCAGTTACAAACAGATCATCATCCTTATCAAAACGCATGGCGGCTATACTTTGTGCAAGCGCACTATGTACTGTCGTACTCATGCCTTCCCTTACTGTTGCCAAAAAAACACGTGCTGTTCCAAGAGAGGATACAGTTATAGGAACTGGCTCACCAGACATAAGCATAACAGAGGATCCAATGAACGGTGATAGAATTCTGCGAGCCACACCGCCTAAGCAAAAAGAGGAAGAGTGCAACAAATATACTAACGGTCAGTACCCCATTATTTTAGATTTGGATTTACGCCCCAACTTTCCAAAGCATAAAAAGTAGGTGACTATGCATCCTGCCAGATTATGGAGACCTTTAGAAAAAGCGGATCACAGCGAATACGCTGACGTTAAATGCAGACTGTGCAGTCATTTTTGCACAATAGCACCGGAACATATCGGACTCTGCGGTGTCCGGAAAAACGTCAACGGAAAGCTGTATACTCTTGTCTACGACAGAGTCGCGGCCGCCAACCTTGACCCTGTGGAAAAGAAACCGCTGTATCATTTTCTTCCGGGTACTAACACCTTCTCCTTTGGCACCGTTGGATGCAACCTTGCGTGCTCTTTTTGTCAGAACTATTCACTTTCAACAGCTCCGAGACTGACAGGGCAAATTACCGGACAGATGACCAAGCCGGAGCAAATTGTTGCTCTGGCGCTTGAGTCCGGTGCAAAGTCAATTTCGTACACCTACTCCGAGCCAACCGTTTTTTTTGAACTGATGGCTGAAACCGCAGAAATTGCCATCCAGCATGGATTAAAAAACATTATCGTTTCCAATGGATACCAGTCTCCAGAATGCCTTGAAGAACTGAAAGACCTTATCCATGCCTGTAATATTGACCTGAAAGCGGCAACTGAATCCTTCTATCATTCAATCTGTAAAGCCCATATCCGGCCGGTATTACGCAATCTTAAAACCATACGAGACATGGGCTGGTGGATGGAAGTCACCACCCTGCTTGTCCCGGGTGAAAATGACGACAAGGAAGAGATTGCAACCCTTGCCCGTTTTATTAACGATGAACTGGGAAGCGATACTCCGTGGCATTTATCCAGATTCCATCCTACCTATAAAATGCAGGACCACATTGCCACACCACTGGAAGATCTTGAACGTGCTGCAGCTATTGGCAAAGATGCGGGGCTGCACTATGTATATGTCGGCAACGTTCACGGTCATGGCGGACGGGACACGCTTTGTCCTGCCTGCGGATGTACTGTGATACGGCGCAAAAGCTACACAGCTGCAAAAAACGACTATTCACACTGTCCAACCTGCAAAGCAGATATTGCAGGCATATGGAGTACCAATGATCCTCGTTAACACAGGAAACGGTAAGGGAAAAACTACTGCATGCGTCGGTCAGGCCATACGGGCACTGGGACAGGAGCATTCAGTCGCCTTCGGACAATTTATGAAACGGGATAATCAGGCGGGCGAGCAATACATGCTGCGCAAGCTGCTTGGTGAATTCTTTTATGCACCGGGTGACGGTTTCCTTACAAAACCGGAACAGTACCCTGCCCACAGAGCAACGTCTGAAAAAGTTATCTGGTGGGCAAAAGAACGTATTCTTGACGTAGATATGCTTATTCTTGACGAAGCACTCTACGCCCTCTCCTCCGACCTCATAAAAAAAGAAGAGCTTGAGGAACTTATTGCACTTGCCCGCAACAACGATACACATCTGGTTCTATCCGGACGCGGAGCGCCGCAATGGCTCATCGATGAAGCAGACCTTGTTACAGAGATGACCGAGATCAAGCATCATTATAAAGCAGGTATTCCGGCACAGAAAGGAATCGAATTTTAACATTCATTTATACAATTCCTCTTGCCAGTAAGGGTACTTTCCCTTAAACACTTCTTCGCGACGGAGAGTGGCGCAGGTTGGTAGCGCATCTGGTTTGGGACCAGAGGGTCGCAGGTTCGAATCCTGTCTCTCCGACCACGATAATTTAGCTCACAGTACACACTGTGAGCTTTTTTCTTTGCTTTGAATGCAGACTGCACAATCCTGCAACAAAATTTTGTATAGTTCACATACTGTTTTCAACGTATGACCACCTGAATATGCTGTTGTGCAATCAAAAACGTCTCTCGAAGAGATAAATTTGATTTTTTCTGCATTTTTTACTTGCAAGTCATGCAAGTTTTCCTTAGTACTTCTTTCGCGACGGAGAGTGGCGCAGGTTGGTAGCGCATCTGGTTTGGGACCAGAGGGTCGCAGGTTCGAATCCTGTCTCTCCGACCACGATAATTTAGCTCACAGTACACACTGTGAGCTTTTTTCTTTGCTTTGAATGCAGACTGCACAATCCTGCAACAAAATTTTGTATAGTTCACATACTGTTTTCAACGTATGACCACCTGAATATGCTGTTGTGCAATCAAAAACGTCTCTCGAAGAGATAAATTTGATTTTTTCTGCATTTTTTACTTGCAAGTCATGCAAGTTTTCCTTAGTACTTCTTTCGCGACGGAGAGTGGCGCAGGTTGGTAGCGCATCTGGTTTGGGACCAGAGGGTCGCAGGTTCGAATCCTGTCTCTCCGACCACGAAATTTAAGCTCACAGTACACACTGTGAGCTTTTTTTATTTTCCGACTGCCGACTGATGAAATCATCAGCAGCATTCTTTTTATAGTGGCAGCCGCTGTAAGAGGAGAATATAGTCTCTTCTTACGCCAAAACGAGGTGACCCTGCATTAATTTTGCATTTTCTGCATTTTTTGCTTGCACCTCACGCAAGTTTTCCTTAGTACTTCTTTCGCGACGGAGAGTGGCGCAGGTTGGTAGCGCATCTGGTTTGGGACCAGAGGGTCGCAGGTTCGAATCCTGTCTCTCCGACCACGAAATTTAAGCTCACAGTTTATACTGTGAGCTTTTTTTGTATCCTTTTTTCCTTCAGAACATCACAACTACCGCTTTATTTTATTCACAATACATCGTATCACTGCCTTCTGTTTACAAACTTGTCATTTTCGGAGTTTTTGTTGTGATTCTTCCAGTCGGCTCTCTTTTTAACGTGGCCTGCATCATAGCAGGCGGTGCATTCGGATTAGCCCTTGGCGGCAAACTGCCGGATCGGGTTCGTAACATCGTTTTTTCCGGTCTGGGACTATGCGTCCTCATTATCGGAATTCAAATGGGCATGCAGAGTAAAAACCTGCTTGTGCTGGTATTCAGCGTCCTGCTCGGCTCAATTGCTGGCGAGCTGCTTAATCTGGAAAAAGGACTCACGCTCGCAGCCGACAAGCTCAAAAGTATGGTTAAATCCAACAACTCAAAATTTACCGACGGATTTGTCTCCACTTCAGTGCTCTTCTGCATAGGCTCCATGGCAATCCTCGGTTCTTTTGAAGAGGGGTTACGTGGCGAGCACACAATTTTATTTGCCAAATCAATTCTTGATGGATTTGCAGCAATGGCCTTTGCAGCAACCTACGGAGCCGGAGTGCTGTTCTCCGCCCTGCCCGTATTCATCTATCAGGGAACATTAACTGAATTCGCCACATTCTTGCAGCCAATAATGACCGACAGCATGATGACCGAGCTCACTGCAACCGGTGGTGCACTCATCATCGGCATCGGCATCAACCTTCTTGAACTGCGCACAATCAGCCTGACTAATATGCTTCCGGCTCTTCTCTTTGCGCCTGTCTTGGCATACTTCTTCGGGTAACCCGAATTTCTCTTAGCAATAATAACAAGGCGTGGATGCTNGCACAGCATCCACGCCTTGTTTTTTTATATCACTTTGCAAAATCAACACGCCCTGCCCCGTTACTCAAACTGGTGCGCCTTATTCTCTACTCATCAAAGCTGCCAGCAGGAACGAACCGCAGTATCAACATCGCGGTCATGCTCCATCGCCGTCTGAATTGCTACCTTCAAACCGGACACTGTCGTGTCGAGTGACATGCTGGGGTTACCCAGAAATGCATCCGTCGCAGCCACCTCCGGCAAAGATGGCAAGTGAATCCACCCCGCCCTGATCGGCAACGTATTCACAGCAATATGATGCAACACTCCGTACATCAAGTGGTTGCACATGAGTGTTCCTGCTGCATCTGAAATATCTGCCGGAAAACCAGCACGACGCATTGCCAGAACCATAGCACGCAACGGAAGAGTCGTGTAATAGGCAACCGGCCCTTCCGGCACCACAGGCTCCCCTTGCTGCGTCAGTCCTGCGTTATCTGCCAACCCGTACCGAGTTGAGTCATTAATATTTTGCGCAATCCGCTCAATCGTCAACATAGCTCTGCCGCCAAACTCACCAAGCATGATCACCATTACCGGATTAAACTCTTCAATGGCAGTAATCACAGAATTTATGCATTTGAACCAGTAACTCGGAGCCTCTATTCCAACTACGCGCGCTCCAGAAATTATTTGACCATCCAAAGCCTTGGCTGACTGATTCGCAGGATTTACAGGAGTATTCCCGTAAGGTCCGAACCCTGATACTAAAATGGTGTCCATTAACGACTCTCCTTTCTGTGCTATCGCAGTCTTTCAGCACAGCATGCCAATGTCTCTTACGAACAAGGGAGATAGGGGTTCCCATCGTATGAGAGTAGAACATGCTGAAAGTCGTTACAAGAAAACTGCCGAAGAATATCACTTGCCCTCATGACTTCATTAAAGCAGGGAGCCTTCGAATAAATATGTCCTGTTTTGTGAAGTAAACTCTGCAAATGTACCTTTTTTGAATTGAAGTTCAAACCAACAGTCTTTTTTTGCTTTTTTTTGTTGTTTTTTGAAATTTTTCCTTGCAAGTCGCTGCGGTTTTCCTTAGTACCTTCTTCGCGACGGAGAGTGGCGCAGGTTGGTAGCGCATCTGGTTTGGGACCAGAGGGTCGCAGGTTCGAATCCTGTCTCTCCGACCACGTAAATCTAGCTCACAGTTCATACTGTGAGCTTTTTTTATGCCCTAATTCCAATCAGGAAAAATCATATTCCCCAGATCCAGCCACACCGTTTATATGCAACTTCTTGCAATGAAAATTTATAAAATTTGCATTTTTTACTTGCAAGTCCCGCCAGTTTTCCTTAGTTACATCTCTCGCGACGGAGAGTGGCGCAGGTTGGTAGCGCATCTGGTTTGGGACCAGAGGGTCGCAGGTTCGAATCCTGTCTCTCCGACCACGTAAATTTAGCTCACAGTTCATACTGTGAGCTTTTTTTATGTCTGATGCCCAAGAGCCAAGTAACGTTTTTATACTGCTCCATCCTTCCACCCCCCGACGCGGGATACTAACCATGCCTGAATACATAAGAATACGTTACATACAGCTACTCTTTTCCTGCACCACACTGCACCAGAGGCCAACACTATAATCAAAAAAAGCCTCCGCGACAGATCACGAAGGCTTAGTAGATATAATTTTAGCGCTGACTAGCGCCCGGCAAGCAATGAATCAATAGCTGCTACAGCCTTCGAAAGCCGCACAGCCTGAGCCCCCTGCACCTCAATATACGGCAGACATCTGTCATCAAGCTCTTTACGAAAAAGACTCTGCATATACTCACGCTCTTGCGGTCTGTCGCGCTGCCCGTCATCTGTCCACGGAACATCTATGCCGCACAACAAATACAGGTCATACGAACGCTCTGAGAAGGCAGCCTCAATCCATTCCGGATTCTCTTTGTAATAATACTTATTGTACACCACAGAGGACAGCATGTTTGTATCACACAGCAAAAAAAGTGGCTGCTGTGCTTCGACATCTAGTTCAGCTTGCAACTGCCCCTTCGCAACAGGAACAGCATCTGCCAAGGTCAACACTCCGTTGTTAGCAATAAAGTATTCACGCAAAAACTCCTGTGCATACGGAACAGAATAATGTTCTGCCAGCAGTGCAGCCAGCGTCGACTTTCCTGTACACTCAGAACCTGTCACTACTATGCGTATCAATTGAGCACCAGCCTTCTGCATGCCATTCGTCTGTCCTAAGCAGTCTGGCATTTAGCCTCTGCTTCTGCTGATTCTGCCTGCATAAATTTATACCAGCTGTACAAGCCAGCTACTGCCATGACTGTATACACTGCCATCAAGCCACTATATCCTGTCCAACCTTTTGCAAAATAGATGTAAATATACATTGAATTTGCAACAATCCATAAGATCCAGTTCTCAAGATATTTTCTTGCCAGCAGGTACTGAGCAATCAAGCTGATAACAGTTGTAATTGTATCGAGCCACGGGAAAGCTGCATCCAGCACATACTGTGAAATATATCCGAAAATGATCACGGCAACCACACCGATTCCTGCAAGCTTCAATGCAAGCGGACGATCTACTGTGCGCACCGGAAGCGGCGTTTCGTTTTCTCCGCCACGCAGCCATTGCCACCAGCCATAAAAGCCGAGCACAACATATACAAATTGCAAGAAAGCATCCATATACAGCTTGCCATTAAAGACAACCACCATCCAGATACCGACGCTTACAATACCAATAGGCCAGCATAGCGGCTTCTGCCGGACGCTGAGCACAATATAAATAAGGCCGGTTGCAATTGAGATACGTTCCGGCCAACTCATGCCTTCGATAAAACCAGAAACAAAGCTAAGCAATTCCATCTATAATCCTTTTTTCCTGCATTTGCAGAAAGATACACTCAAAAAATATAAAAGTAATGATATCCACCTGACTACTTTTATTTAAGCAACCATGTGCACACGGGTTATGTATTGATTGAAGGCACAAAGTCAACAGGACAACAGCATCGCCTGCTATTTAGGAACTGTCTCCAGTAGTCGTCATTCTCTGATACGCAGCAAAAACACAAAGCCACGACCAGACTTCAGCGCAAGATCATAAAAAAAAGCTCTTTTTTTCATTTTTTACTTGCAAGTCACGCCAGTTTTCCTTAGTTACTTCTTCGCGACGGAGAGTGGCGCAGGTTGGTAGCGCATCTGGTTTGGGACCAGAGGGTCGCAGGTTCGAATCCTGTCTCTCCGACCACGAAATTTAAGCTCACAGTATATGCTGTGAGCTTTTTTTGTGCCTTCCCCCTCAAATTCACAAGTCAGATTTCTTTACCGCTCCTGACCTAACTTACAGAATTGGTCTCCCTTCCTTTCTGCATAAAAAAAGAGCTCCGAATTTCTTCGAAGCTCTCTTCTGTATCGTTGGATCATCCCGCCGCAACCGGCGTGATGCTAGAAAAACTAGTCTTCTACAACGTATGCTTTGTTGATAACGATCTGCTCAGCAGGTACGTCCTGATGGAAACCGAAGCTACCTGTTTTTACGCCTTTCATTGCATCAATAACTTCAGTACCTTCTACAACTTTACCGAAAACTGCGTAGCCCCAACCACTCACAGTCTTGCCGGAGTGGTTAAGGAATGCGTTATCTTTAACGTTAATGAAGAACTGAGCAGTAGCAGAATCAGGATCCTGAGTACGTGCCATTGCGAGAGTGTATTTATCGTTAGCAAGACCGTTGTCTGCTTCGTTTTTAATTGGCTCACGGGTTGGCTTCTGGTTCATGTCAGTGTCAAAACCACCGCCCTGTACCATAAAGTTGTCGATTACACGGTGGAAAATAGTACCATCGTAGAAACCGTCACGAACGTACTGTTCGAAGTTTTTGGAGCTTTCAGGTGCTTTTTCTGTATCGAGTTCAACAACAAAGTTGCCCATTGTAGTTTCAAATTTAATCAAAACAGGTTCCCCTTTAGCCAGCGCGCCGCTGGAGGTGAATGTTGCTAAAAGAAGCGCTACTGCGCCCAGTAAGTGTAAAAGTCGCATGTGCACTCTCTCCATATTCTTAAGATTGATTGTGGTGCATTATCAAAAGCAGCCTGCCTCTGCAATACGCGTGTTATGAAATCGCAAATTGCAGATCTTCAAAGTCATCATCATTTGTCGCAACATCAATGATAACCTGTTGACCTTCCCGTAATTCACCGCCAATCAACTTTCGTGCAAGTGTAGTTTCTATTTTCTGCTGCAAATAGCGTCGCAGAGGGCGTGCACCGTACACCGGGTCGTACGCATTGTCTGCAATAAAATTG
The DNA here is from genome assembly GCF_001672295.1 of Halodesulfovibrio spirochaetisodalis. GTDB lineage: Bacteria > Desulfobacterota > Desulfovibrionia > Desulfovibrionales > Desulfovibrionaceae > Halodesulfovibrio > Halodesulfovibrio spirochaetisodalis. The sequence goes on from NZ_JXMS01000004.1 coordinate 163,638, forward strand.
CGTGCCGCTTCAGTAAGCTCCAAAGATATCTTTCTATCTTTGAGACGCCCGCGCAACCTGCCGAGAAGAAGCTCAATAATTTCCTTAATCTGTTCTCTGAGCAATGGCTTGAAGAGTACAGTTTCATCCACACGGTTGAGAAATTCTGGTCTGAAATGCTTACGGAGTTCGTGCATAACTGTATCGCGTACACCTTCAGCAAGATGACCATCCGGTGAAATACCTTCAAGCAGGTTCATCGCGCCAATATTCGAGGTCATAATGATGATGGTATTTTTGAAGCTCACAGTACGCCCCTGACTGTCTGTCAGGCGCCCGTCATCCAGAATCTGCAACAGCGTATTGAATACGTCAGGATGTGCTTTCTCAACTTCGTCAAAAAGCACTACACTGTACGGCTTTCGACGCACAGCTTCCGTAAGTTGGCCGCCCTGATCATATCCGACGTAGCCCGGAGGTGCCCCAATAAGGCGAGCCACAGTGTGTTTCTCCATGTACTCACTCATATCAAGCCGGACAATATTATCTTCTGAGTCAAATAGTGCCTCTGCAAGCGTCTTACATAACTCTGTCTTACCCACACCTGTCGGCCCGAGGAAGATAAAGGAACCGATCGGTCGGTTTGGGTCGGACAGTCCGGCTCGGGACCGAAGAACAGCTTCAGAAACAGCATCAACAGCTTCATCCTGCCCTATGACACGCTCATGCAACTCTGCCGGCAAACGCAGTAACTTATCGCGTTCAGCTTCAACGAGACGGGTTACGGGAATGCCTGTCCAACGCGCTACAATACCAGCGACATCTTCCGGTCGGACTTCTTCTTTAAGAAGGCGCTCTTCACCTTCACCCTCTTCAGGTTCAGTGCTCAAACGCCGCTCAAGATCGTTCAACACAGAGTATTTAAGCTGCGCCGCAGTATTCAAATCATAATTACGTTCAGCTTCTTCAATCTTGCGCTTAGTTTCTTCTATCTGCTCTTTCAACTCACGCTGTGAATCAATTGCGCCCTTCTCGCTTTCCCACTTAGACATGAGTTCAACATGGGTGGCACGTAATTCTGCAAGTTCATTTTCCAGTTTTTCCAAGCGCTCACGGGAAGCCTCGTCAGTCTCTTTACGCAAGGCTTCACGCTCAATTTCAAGCTGCATAATCTTACGATTCGCTTCGTCCAACTCCGCAGGCATAGAATCAATTTCTGTACGGATCATGGCCGCAGCTTCGTCAATAAGGTCAATCGCTTTATCAGGTAACTGACGATCTGCAATATACCTGTCCGAAAGCGTTACAGCTTCAACAAGTGCGGAGTCACTGATGCGTACACCATGGTGCACCTCAAAGCGTTCTTTCAATCCGCGAAGGATAGAAATGGTATCTTCAATAGAAGGCTGCTCTACAACCAATGGCTGGAAGCGGCGTTCAAGAGCCGGATCTTTCTCAATATACTGACGATATTCATCAAGTGTCGTAGCACCAATGCAGTGCAGTTCGCCCCGGGCAAGCATCGGCTTAAGCAGATTACCCGCGTCCATGGCTCCTTCTGTTTTACCGGCGCCTACAATAGTATGCAGCTCGTCAATAAACATAAGAATCCGGCCTTCAGATTTTTCCACTTCAGACAGGACAGCTTTCAGACGTTCTTCGAACTCACCACGATATTTAGCACCAGCAATGAGCGCTCCCATATCTAGGGCAAACAAACTCTTATCTTTAAGGCTTTCCGGAACATCACCATTGAGGATACGGTGCGCAAGCCCTTCAACGATCGCGGTTTTACCAACCCCTGCTTCGCCTATGAGGACAGGGTTATTTTTAGTACGACGAGAAAGGATACGGATAGTGCGACGAATCTCGGAATCTCGCCCGATAACAGGGTCAAGCTTACCCCTGCGAGCTTCATCCACCAAATCCCGACCATACTTGACCAGAGCCTCATATGTGTCTTCCGGATTCTGGGATGTAACGCGCTGGGCACCCCGCACCTCATTTAAGGACTTCAGAACATCTTCGTACGAAAGATTTGTTTCTTTCACCACGGTTGCAACCGTAGGGGCCACTGGTGGCTCCAAAGCAACGCAAAATAAGTGCTCTACGCTGACATATTCATCCTTCATGCGCTTTGCAAAATCCTGCGCACGCACTAAAAGCTGGTTCAGCTGCTGGGTAACAAGAACAGTGTCATGTCCGGCACCGGGCCCGCTTACAGAAGGACGTTTACGAATCTCTTTTTCAAGAGCCAAACCAAATCGGGAAGGGTCTACATGTACCCGCTCTAGAATACGTCTTACAAGGCCATTTTCCTGATCCACCAACGCTAGTACCAGATGATCAACATCTACCTGCTGGTGCCCGAAGCGAATAGCAATGTTCTGTGCCTCACTGATAGCTGCCTGAGATTTTTCAGTAAACTGATTTAAATCCATAGTGCACTCTCCGAATCATTGAACATTCTGATATATAAAAATATGTGCAGCATTATTCCACACTTGATTCCAATTCATGAACCTTACGTTCCAAATCCTCAACACGTTCGAGCAAATCAACAATAATCGAACCGCCTGTAGGACTTAAACTGAAATCATCACAAATACGGATAAGCTTGCGTACACGAAAAACATCTTTACGAGTAAATAAGTAATGCTTGTCTGCAGCCTTGGCAGGAACAATCCACTCCATTTCAAGCAATTCGCCTAATCTGGAAGGATGAACTCCTGTAAGCTCAATAAACTGCGCCCATGCAATGCGATCAGACTGAACAGGTAACTCTTCAGATATCGCCTGTAATTCCAGAATCGTTCGTGACATTGCAAGCCTCCCGTATTTGCATTGATATTACTACATATTAAAAATCACGAGGGGTAAAACTTTCATACTCTTTCGCAAGTTCTTCCCAAAGCTCTTTTTGCTTATCGGTTGCAGAATCTGGAACAACAATTTTGATACGTACAAATTGATCGCCCTTTTTCGAAGCGCTGCCCAATCCTTTACCGCGTAAGCGCAACTTCCGGCCGCTACCTGTGCCTGCAGCAATACGAAGACTTACATTGCCATCCAACGTCGGCACTGTAGCCTCTGTTCCAAGAGCTGCTTCCCATGGAGATAACGGCAGGTCGAGCATAACGTTCACACCATCCAGTGTGAATCTATGGTGCGCAGCGATGTTGACTTTAAGATATAAATCACCAGCACCGCCGCCTGCGTACCCCTGATCTCCCTGACCGGAAAGACGAATGCGGGCTCCATCTTTAACACCAGCAGGAATATTAACTTCAAGAGCCTTTGAACCGCCACCAGCATCGGAAAGAGTGATGGACTTGCGGCCACCGTGATACGCTTCTTCTAATGTTAATGTTAACGAAGCTTCTACATCACGTCCGCGCTGAGGACGATTAGCATACCCGCCCTGACCACCGAAGCCCTGAAACCCTCCGGCGCCTTGAAAACCACCGCCACCACCAAATATGGTTTCAAAGAAATCGCTGAAGTCGCCGCCACCCTGGAAACCACCAAAATTCATATTCTGGTAACCACCAGCGCCACCGCCGAAATGCTGACCTTGCTGCCAGTTCGGCCCAAGCTGATCATACATGCGTCTTTTTTCGGGATCTTTAAGCACTTCATGTGCTTCATTGACTTCTTTAAATTTCTTTTCTGCCTCTGCATCATTGGGGTTCAAATCCGGATGGTATTTTCTCGCAAGTTTTTTAAACGCACGAGAAATTTCATCCTTCTCTGCAGTCTTAGATACACCTAAAATTTTATAATAATCTTTATACTCAACTGACATGATCACCCCTATCTATATAAAATACGTATTTTTTAAGAATCTAACATCTTCGATATGGGGCCGTGCACACCGGTTTAGTATTACGTAAACCAGATGCCGGGACTCTTATATTTTCCCGAAGCCCAATCGACACAGTGATACAGCCATCACTACTCAGCGTCCTGCATAGCAACAGCCGGTTTCTATTTGATGAACAGATAGATACAACACTACAATAGGTTCAGGTTTCATCGAGTCAACCCCGACCTGCCGCAATATTGCCAATAAAAAACAGCACATTGCCCCGATCAATCTTCAGAACAATGTGCTGTTAAAAAATAACACACTTAATTATAAAGCAAAATTATGCGCACACTGCTTTCACTGCAGCGATAAAACTATCTACGTCCTGCTCTGTTGTATCGAAGGAACAAACCAAGCGCGACTCATGAGTTGCTTCAACCCACTCATAAAACGCAAACTGTTTATGAAGTTCTTCCTGATATTCAGGCTTAATAATAGCAAAAACGGAGTTCGCTTCCACCTTGTTACAAATAGTAATAGCAGGAATTTCTGCAAGGCCGTCCGCAAGACGTTTAGCCATTGCATTAGAATTTTTCGCAAGTTCAAGCCAAAGCCCGTCGCATAGCAACTCTTTAAACTGACAAGATGCGTAACGCATTTTCGACAAAAGCTGTAAATTCTGCTTACGGAGATATTCAAACCCTTCGGCAAGTTTTTTATCAAAAAAGATAACAGCTTCACCGAACATCATGCCGTTCTTAGTGCCGCCAAAAGAAAGAACATCTACTCCGGCATCACGGGTAAAGACATTTACATCCACATCAAGCGCAGCAGCGGCGTTTGCAATCCGTGCACCATCCATATGCAGGTACATATCGTGCTCGCGCGCAAAATCGCCCAGAGCTTTCACTTCTTCCGGTGTATATACCGCGCCATACTCTGTGGACTGCGTAATTGATATCACTTTCGGCTGACTATGATGAACTACCCCTTTGGCGAAAAGGAACTGCTCAACATCCTTCGGAGTCAATTTGCCATCTTCAGAGTCGACGGTAAGCAGTTTACTACCAAGAATATTTTCTGGAGCACCGGTTTCGTCAACATTAATATGCGCCATAGAGGAGCAAACCACCGCATGATACGGCTTCATAATAGAAGCAAGTCCAAGCACGTTAGCACCGGTACCATTCACCATAATATATGAAACAATATCTTCGCCGAATAGCGCTTTAAAGGCAGTGTCTGCTTCCGCTGTATACGTATCGTCGCCATATGCGCATGCGCACCCCTGATTGGCTGCTGCAAGAGCTTGCATGATACGCGGATGCACTCCAGAGTAATTATCACTGGCAAAATTGATCATGATCTAGCTCCTTATCATTATTCAAACACACAAAGAACAGCCGCTTCCAAGAAGCGGCCGAAAAGTATCAAAAACGATTATTCAACTGTACTGAACGCTACAACGCTCTGTACAGATCAAGTGTCTTTTCAAGAAAATTAGTACCGGACAATGTAGCGATTTCCTTTTGCTGCGAACGTAAAATACGTTTTCTGTATACTTCGTCTGTCGCTGCTCGCTCAATCGCCGCTGCCAATGCATCAACATTACCGGCTTCGAACATTGCTTCATCATCCATAAAGTCCGGCATAACCCCAACTCCGGTTGAAATCAAAGGTCGTTCACATGCCATAATTTCAAAAGCAGCACGGGCTATTGTTTCCGACCATTTAGAGGCAATCACTCCAAGATCCATAGCAGAAATTGCAGCCGCAACATCGTCTACTTTACCGGTTATCCGGTTAATTTCTTGTAAATTATTGACAGCTATCCAAGATTCGACTTCTTCCTGAGAGGTTGCGGAATCAAACCCGAGCAACATCAATCGTAAGTTTTTCATCCCTTTTTCATGATACAGCTTTGCCACCGCTTCAATTAACTCCTTCTGCCCTTTGACTTCGTCAAAACGCCCGAGCATTGCAACAACAAAATCAGAATCATCAAAACCAAGTTTTTTACGAAAATCAGTACGCCCTTCACTACTATAGACAAATTTGTCCGTATCAACGCCCCCAAGGATAGTAGACACTTTCTCCTCTGGAACATGTAGTGTTGAAATAAAGTGTTTTGCCATCACGCTATTGGTGGCAACCACAGCATCTGCGACATTTGTATGCAACCAGCGGTTGGGCAAATTATTTTTAGGAAGACGCTGATCTCCCCTTGTACGGACAAGTTTAAATGTCCCCAGAGCTTTTCTCAGTAGCCCCCATAAAATAAATCCTTCTCCGCGATGACAATTAACAATATCAGGAGAAAATTCAGTAACAAGCTTACGCAATTCAGAGTAGGCACGAAGCAATCTTACTGGATTAGAAGAATTTAAATCAAAATGCAGTGGAGAAAAGCCCCACTCCCTTGCTTTTGCATCTGCAGCAGTATCCGGCTCAGTAATGACAAGGGTCTCATGTCCGGCATCGCGCAACATTCGAGCAAGGTACAGACCATACCACGCAGTCGCATTAAACCAGCGTACATTTATTATTTGAATCGTCTTCATTTATCTACTCATGACAACAACATAGTTACACTGCTGTCTTGTTATAAGTAATAAGCCTGACGAGATGGGCATTTCTTCATGTGAAGTATGCGTATCTCAACTGAGTGAAAGCGCCCAAGCTCATATAAATAAAAATATAACATTCTGTTTTTTATAAACAAAAAGAAATATATCTATGATATCACAGCGTGTAAAACCACACGTTCACACATATTGACTCTACATCACTAACGTTAACAATAGGAAATGAGACAAATGCCACCCGAGCCCCTGCTACGTCAACCTGTCTTAATTACAACCCTTCTTTATTCTGCGACAGGGTTGCAAAGTGTCTCAAAAAACGTTGCAAAACGACCTGAGTAGACTCATTCAAAAAAACAGGCTACCACACGGGCAGATTATACACATTAACATTTCCGCATGCAGGCGGACAGAACATATATGACAAACACATCCGTGACGAAGACATTAGACTTTGATGACATTCAGCTTGCGAACGAACTTTTTGGCCCACAAAATAAAAATCTCGCAGTCATCGCAAAAGAAAGCGGGGTTGAGCTGGACACCAAAGGAACAGCGCTCCACGCCACTTCACCCGATCCGGATTCACTGCAAACTGTTCTTAATCTCATCACACAACTTTACGGCCTGCTCAAAGCTGGTAATCCTGTATACACAAAAGATATTGTCTACGCTTACGGCATGCTGCAGCGTGAACCAAGCATTAATTTGCAAAAACTGTTTAAAGACTCAGTTTTTGTAGTCTCTCCCAAAAAGACAATTGCTCCCAAAACATTAAGCCAGCGCGACTATGTTTCCGCCTTACGGGACAATGAAATGGTATTTGCTGTTGGTCCTGCAGGAACAGGCAAGACGTACCTCGCTGTGGCTATGGCACTGTCCATGCTTCTCACCAAGAAAGTGCAAAAAATCATTCTTACCAGACCGGCTGTTGAGGCGGGTGAGAAATTAGGATTTTTACCGGGCGACCTTGTGGAAAAAGTGGATCCGTACCTGCGCCCACTTTACGACGCCCTGCATGACATGCTGGATTCCGAGAAAGTTAACCACATGCTTGAAACCGGCATTATTGAAGTAGCTCCGTTAGCATTCATGCGCGGTAGAACGCTGAATAATGCATTTGTTATATTGGATGAAGCGCAAAATACTACCCCTGAACAGATGAAAATGTTTTTAACACGTATGGGTTACGGTTCCCGCATGGTCGTTACAGGCGACGTTACCCAAATTGACCTGCCTGTTTGCGGTCAAGCTCGTGCGCCACGCTCCGGTCTTATCGAAGCCCAACGGGTCTTGACAAACATCAACGGAATTCGTTTCTTACATTTTCATGAGAATGATGTTGTTCGTCATCCTCTGGTTGCAAAAGTTGTACATGCGTACGAACGCTATACAGCAGAACTGACAAACAAAGACTAACCGAGCAGGCTATGACTTCTAAAGGTAAAGCACGCGGTTCGGGACAAAAAGGTTCAACAAAACTACGGGACGCTGTTGCAAGATATCCGCGCCTCGGCATGTTTGTTTTCCTTACTGTGCTCATATCCCTTGCGATTCTCAGCGGAACAAATCTGCGCCCGCCTCTGCCACTCTATGTTGCAGGGGAAGTAGCGGCACAAGACGTGCTCGCCACTCAGGACCTACTCTTTGAAGACACCAGTTCCACTCTTGTCAAACGCCGACAAGTGGCGGAACTGCAACCACCTATTTATGATCTGGACAGAACTCCGCTTGCAAAAATTCAAGACAAATTCCGTCTGATTTTTGATCTCATCAACTCTCCCATTGCCACAGCAACAGACGAAGACACTGTTCGCTGGCAAATTGAAGAAATTCTGAATGTTGAGGTATCCCGCAAGACATTCAATCACTGGAAGGAAGAGCAATTCCAGAACATCTTCTATTCTCAGGCCATCCCATACATAGTTGATGAACTCAACAAAGGGATTGTTGCGGACAGCAGCCTGCTGTTACAAAACCGAAACGGATATATTGTTAGAGATCTGGCGCAGAGTAATGAAACACTCCATTCTGTAGCATTCAAAATTGGAGATCTTGCATCTACCAAGAAAGGGTTACTTAAGGAATTGCGTAAAAAGGGAAAAGCACCTCTGCGAACCCGCAACGCTGTTCTTTCTCTTGTTTCCCCGGTGCTGACACCAACTATTACTCCAAACAGAGTAGAAACTCAGCTCCGTGAGCAACTTGCTCTGGATGCTGTTGACCCCGTCTATTACAGCATCAAAAAAGGCGAGAGCATCGTTCGCAAAGGCGAACGTGTAACTCTGCCTATCCAGATTAAATTACAGGCACTTCTTGCGCATAAAAACCAACGTTTTTTCCCGTACCAGATGCTCGGGGTCTTCATGACTACCCTGTTACTGGGAGCTGGACTGGCCTTTAAGCGACGCGGTCGTCGGTTAAGCTCTCTTCGCAACGAAGACTTACTGTTTACCAGCCTGCTTATCATTCTATTCGCAGGTGGAGCCAAAGCATTCACTTTGCTTCAAGGTAACTTTGATGGAGCACAACACGCAGCGGACATGCTCCCTATTCTGTACCCTGTTCCGGGTGCCTTAGGCCTTGCCGGACTCATTTTTGGTGTCAGACGATGCAGTGTTATTGCTTTGATCACTGGATTCCTTTGTACAGTTATGCTTGGGGGAGGCATTGAGCTTTTCCTCTTCTACTTCATTGGCGGCATGCTCAACGTCTGGCTTGTACAGCATGCAGAAAGCCGTAAAGACATTGCCATAAGCGGACTGCCGCTCATGGGTGGCTTACTTATTACATGGCTGGGGCTTGCACTCTATCAACAACTGGGAATGCCTAACATTGCAGTTGGTGCATCATTTGCTGCTGCTAACGGACTCATTTCTCTGCTCATTGTTTTTGCACTCAGCCCGATCATTGAACTTATTTTCAACTACACTACTCGCTTCAAGCTGATGGAACTTATGAACCTTGAGCAGCCTTTGCTTCAGGAACTGATGATGAATGCTCCGGGCACCTATCATCACTCTCTCATTCTTTCCAACCTCGTTGAAGCTGGTGCTAAGTCCATTGGTGCAAACAGCCTGCTCTGTAAAGTTGCAGCTCTGTACCATGACATAGGCAAACTCGCTAAGCCTCATTATTTCATTGAGAACCAAGGTCGAGCTAAAAACCCTCATGACAAACTTACCCCTGCCATGAGTACATTGATCCTTATCTCTCATGTGAAGAAAGGGGTCTGCCTTGCCCGTAAGTATCGCCTCGGCCATGAGATTGAAGATATTATTCAGCAGCACCACGGTACATCTGTTATCCGCTACTTCTACACCAAAGCGGCTGATCAGGATGAAAGTCTCTGTAAAGATGATTTCCGATACCCAGGTCCTAAACCTAAGAGTCGTGAAGCAGCTATCGTCATGCTTGCCGATGCGGTAGAAGCATCAAGCCGTGTTCTTGCAGACCCGACTCCGAGCAGGTTGCGTGGACATATTGATACCATCATTAAGGGGATCTTTGCTGAAGGTCAGCTGGATGACTCTGAATTAACCTTTGCTGATTTAAGTAAGGTCGGCGAAAGCTTCCATCGTGTTCTGACCGGCATTTTCCATAGACGAATTGAATATCCGGAAGAACAACGTGCCGGATGCGTAAAAAACAATGACGAAAAAAATGGTAACGGTGACAAGCCGGATAAACCTAAAAACGGACCTGCTCCTGAAGCAGCCTAGCACTATATGATTACAATAAAAAAAAGCCAGTCAGTCGACTGGCTTCTTCCCTTTTCAAGTACAGAACTGACGCGCGTAATGGATGCAATGCTGGCAGCAATCAACCAGACAGGAAAAGACGTTGAAATCCATCTGGTGGATGACGCTACCGTTGCTGATTTAAACGCCTCTTTTCTGCAATGTAACGGGCCCACCAATATTCTCTCCTTTCCTGCGACCGAAGACGGCAGCGAGCAAAGTATAGGATGGCTCGCCCTTTCCATGGATACCCTAGAAAGAGAATGCCTGCTGTACGGACAGGACAGAACGGAACACGCACTCAGGCTTATCGCTCACGGCCTGCTCCACCTCGCTGGATATGATCACAGCGAAGAAATGTTTACTCTCACAGACATTGCCGTAGAAGCAGGAATGAATTTTCTTCAATAACTTGCTACACTAAATATACTCTGTACATTTTCTATTGTTTCTCTAGAAAAATACCAAAACTACCAGTCTCTAAAAAAACGCTGTGCAATTATTCTGCATAGCGTTTTTTCTTTTATGAAACGTATTAGTACACATATTCCCCCGCCACTCGTGGGTTCCCCCATATGTTTACGCCTTTTTGTATCGATACAACACCTTAGCAGAGTTACAACATGCTAACTATATACAATTTAACAGTAAAAGTGCATTGCCGACCATCATTTCTGTTGTATAGTGGAATCTCGCACACTGTATTTTACCTTGCAAAGGACACTATGAAACATTGTATCTACATAGTCATATTTACCGCCTTTGCTGTTCTTATTGTTCAGCATCAGCGGGAAATACGTCACTTAAGGCATCAACTTGATTCACAGAATCAAGTAATCCACGCCATGCAGGTGACGCAGCATAATATGTCCTTACAGACAACACTCGCTTTGCAAATAGGCCGCAGCACTCAGCAATCATTACACGACTCTCGAACCAAACGCTTCGTCAAGGTAACTGCCTACAGCCCACGAGTAGAAGAAACTGACTCCACTCCTTTTATTACAGCCTATAATACAAGGGTGCGCCCAGGAATTATCGCGGTTTCACGAGATCTTTTCGATAAAGGCTGGACGTTTGGAAAGAAAGTGTACATCAAGTCACTCGGTGTTTTTACCATTGAAGACCTTATGGCTAAACGCAAGACGAACCAGATTGACGTGTTTATGCCTAAAACCACTCAAGCTATATCTTTTGGTAGAAAGAATCTGGAAGCCCACCTGCTTGCTCATCCTCCACTGAAAGCAGATACATATACCCGACTTTACCGCTCACCGACGCCTGATTTTCTTCTTGCCACTGAAGACATTTGCAGCAGGCTGAACTGATTCTCCTTTCCTTCACGTTCACAATAAACAAAACGCCCCGGGATATACTTCCCGAGGCGTTTTGCTTGTTCTGGCTATTTATATAACAAGCGCTAGCTGGCGCTGGCGATCATTTCTCTTTTCAATACCAATTCTTCTTTACAGTAAGGGCATTTTAAAGAAATTGCCCGTCCTTCCGGACTGACAGAACGTATTCGGCAGCGAAAAACTTTTCCGCAGTAAGGACACCTAATCTTTTTTTCCATACTCATATTTCTCTCCTATCCCCCTTGGTATTCACACTATAGAGGAATAAACTCAGTTGCAACAGCTAACCTTCCCAACAATCAGCAATTCAACGGCATCAGTCCCAGCATAATACGAACAGCGGGTCATCTTGACCTTATGCACCGCAGCAACTAAACATGTCTGGCACTTAATTATTCAACCGCGAGTATTGCATGAGATATTCCTTTAAAGACAAAAACTTACTATTACTCTTTGGTATCACACTGTTTGTTGTGATGGGTGTATCAAGTATTCTTCCTGTACTCCCAAGTGCAGGCCGATCCTTGCAGATACCAATGTCTGAAATCGGCTTGCTTCTCACAAGCTTTACTCTTCCGGGCATTTTTCTCACACCGCTTGCAGGACTTCTTGCAGACAGATACGGTCGAAAAACCGTCCTTATTCCGTCCTTAACAATTTTTGGCCTTGCCGGATTTGCCTGTGCTTTTACGACCGACTTCCAGACAATCCTTTGCCTTCGTGCCCTGCAAGGCGTTGGTGCGGCTCCAATCAGTGTATTGTATACAACAATAACCGGAGATCTATACTCTGGAAAAGAACGACTCAAAATCATGGGATACAATGCCAGCGTCCTTAGTATGGGCACTGCAATCTTCCCTTTTATAGGCGGAATGCTCGGAGAGCTGGGCTGGCAGTACCCGTTCATGCTTCCAATTTTAGCGCTCCCCCTTGCTGCACTCTGCGTTCTTTATCTGGATATCCCGAATCCAACATCACAGGAATCCATCAGCAGCTACGTAAGAAAAACTGTGCAGATCATTTCTTCAAAGAACGCTCTTATTCTTTTCGGCATGACGCTCTGCACCTTTATTATTCTTTACGGGCCAATTATCACATATGTCCCGATTCTTTCTGACACCGTATTCAAAGTCAGTCCTTCACGAATTGGATTCCTGTTTGCTATTTCCTCATTATTTACAGGAGTTGCAGCATCACAGTTAGGTCGGGTACGAAAATATTTATCTGTTCGCACCATGCTTTGCCTTGCGGCACTCTTTTTTATCGCTGCCATGGCAACTATGCCTATACCCACCTTTTTCTGGCTTCTAGCATTGCCTGTCGGGTGTTTTGGTATGGGACAAGGATTGTCATTCCCTAATCTGGCTGCAAAGCTTACCGGTATAGCCTCCATTGAAAAACGCGGGGCGGTCATGGCGGTAAACGGGTCTGTACTTCGGATCGCACAAACAATCAGTCCTCCACTCTTTTCCATTCCGTTTATCTATGGCGGCATATCAGCGGTATTTTATACAGCAATTCTTGTCTGCGTAGGTATGTTCCTTCTGGCACTGAACTGTCCGCCAGACGACCAGACTGAAAATTAATAAAAAACGCCCTGCGAACTGGTGTCCACAGGGCGTTTTTGCATCCGACGTATTCTAACTATGATTATTTGGATGCTGAATAATAGCTCTGCAAAACGCCGGCAAATCATCTGGTGCCCTGCTGCTTATCAAATTTCTATCAACCACAACGGGCTCGTTTACCCATTTGGCACCTGCATTCTCAAGGTCATCAATAATTCCCCGAGTTGATGTACAAGTGTACCCGTTCACGATTCCAGCTGAAATAGGTATCCACCCTGCATGGCAGATAAACGCTATTATCTTGCCCTGTTCATGCATTTTACGAGTTATGTTCTTTACATCCATATCCCGCCGCAACTTATCCGGCGCAAATCCTCCGGGGATTACCAGAATATCGAAGTTATCCGGATTAATGTCGGAAAGACAAGCATCAGCTTTTACCGGATACCCGTGATATCCTTTAAATGTATTTTTTGTATCCAATCCGGCAAGAACCACAGCTGCGCCTTCCTCTACCAGACGAATTTTCGGATACATGAGCTCCAGATCTTCAAACAGATCTCCTACAAACATCAAAACTTTTTTTCCATCCAATAAGCCCATACGTGCCTCCTGCTTTGGACTTCTACTGTACCACGCAGGAGTAATTATTCTGTTATTACCTGCAACCAATAAAAAAAGCGCACAGGGCATGCCCTGTGCGCTTATAGTCACGTGTGGTGAATAACGAATTATTCAACCCAGTCGAAAGTACGCTCGATAGCTTTCTTCCAACCAGCGTAGCCTTTTTCACGTTCTTCTTTGCTGAGTTTAGGATCCCAGGTTTTATCAACAGCCCAGTTAGCACGCAGGTCATCAATGCTGGACCAGTAGCCCACAGCAAGACCTGCAGCATATGCAGCACCAAGACAAGTTGTTTCTGTTACCTGTGGACGGATAACCGGTACGCACAGACAATCAGACTGGAACTGCATGAGCAGTTCGTTCATTACCATACCGCCGTCAACTTTGAGTGCAGTAAGGTCAACACCGGAATCTTTGTTCATTGCTTCAAGAACGTCACGGGTCTGGTATGCAACAGCTTCAAGACAAGCACGTGCAATGTGACCTTTATTAGCGAAGCGGGTAAGACCTGCGATTACACCACGAGCGTCAGAACGCCAGTAAGGAGCAAACAGACCCTGGAATGCAGGAACAACATACACATCACCATTGTCTTCAACAGAAGCTGCAAGAGCTTCTACTTCAGGAGCGGAGTTGATGATATTAAGGTTGTCGCGCAGCCACTGAATGAGAGCACCTGCAATCGCAATGGAGCCTTCGAGGCAGTATACAGTTTCTTCGTTACCGAATTTGTAGCCTACGGTTGTAAGAAGACCCTGCTTAGACTGAATTGGTTTGGTACCGGTGTTAAGAAGCATAAAGCAACCGGTGCCGTATGTGTTTTTAGCTTCGCCAGTATCAAAACAAGCCTGACCTACGAGTGCAGCCTGCTGGTCACCCAGCGCGCCGCAAACAGGAACACGAGCACCAAGAGGGCCATGTTCGTCGGTAGAACCCCAAGTTTCGTTGTCAGAAGAAGACACGATGCGTGGAAGTGCTTCCTGAGGAACATCCATGATATCAAGGATTTCTTTGTCCCATTCAAGAGTAGCAAGATCCATAAGCATAGTACGGGAAGCGTTGGATACGTCTGTTACATGTGCGCCGCCTTTTGCGCCGCCGGTAAGGTTCCAGATAATCCAAGTTTCCATGGTACCGATAAGAGCGTCGCCTTTACGTGCTGCAGCTCTTACGCCAGGAACGTTATCCATGATCCATTTCATTTTAGGACCGGAGAAGTAGGTCGCAATTGGAAGACCAGTTTTCTCACGGAAACGATCCTGTCCGCCTTCAGCCATCAACTCTTTACAAATCTGGTCAGTACGGGTGCACTGCCAAACGATTGCGTTGTAGTAAGGCTTGCCGGTATTTCTATCCCAGATAACGGTAGTTTCACGCTGGTTAGTGATACCGATAGCAGCGATGTCGGAACCTTTAAGGCCGGACTTCTGTAAAGCACCCTTAATTACTTCCTGAGTATTTTCCCAAATTTCCATTGGGTTGTGCTCTACCCAGCCCGGTTTAGGGAAGATCTGCTCATGTTCTTTCTGATCCATGCCGACGATACGGCCTTTTTTATCAAAAATAATGAAGCGTGAGCTTGTAGTTCCCTGGTCAACAGCGCCAATGTACTTAGCCATAGTGATCCTCCACTTTTAGGGTAAGGCTAATAATAAAACTGATTAAAACTAAACAGCTTGTTTACTGCTGTGCAACAAATGCTTCAACAGCACGGAGTGAACTAGCAACCGCAATGCCAGTTCCACATTTCATCCGCATCCAGTCCTGATGAGCTAACAGAGAGCCTACAGCGTATACACGCTCGTGCACGACTTCTCCATTTTCATCGACTGGACGGAATGATGAATCGACCTCAACACCGGCAGAACTTACTTTATGTCCGCGCGGGTCAAGCAGGTCGGTACGGTGCCACTCTTCACGGTCAGCTGGCTGGGATACCGGCAGGTTCATCACAGTCTCCACAATGTGATGTCTGTCGGCAAACAGTCCGCCGCCGAGGAAACGACCGGTAGCAAGCACAACGCCTTTGGCAACCACTTTCTCTGTTGGTGCTTGCACACCGAAAGTCACTTCATAGCGACCATCGTTGAGCGGGGTTATAGAAAATACCTTATGTTGTAACTTCAAATCAACACCTAAGGTACTAATTCTTCCTTCAAAAAGGCTCTTCAAACGCATTCCCGGTACAGAAGCCGGTAAAGTCGGGAGTTCGAAGACTTTTACGCCGAGCTCTTTTTCCATTTCTTCAAGAATTTCGCCCGGAGTATACAACCCGAGAATCGCCGGTACACCAACAGCTTCCACACCATCAAGATGTGGTTTGATGAGGCTGTACAATTTTTCACGGGTTTCTTTAAGCTCCATGGCCTGCGCCATGATGCCTGTAAGGATAGGTTTCATGGAAGCAGAGTCAGGGAACTCAATACGCATTGTCTTCAGGTTTGACCACTTGTCGCCAAGGGTTGTTGCCACCTGCTTTGCGCTGAATTCACGAAGGCCTTCAAAATCAATTAACAACGCCGGAGTGTTGTTTTTAAAAGCCTCTACACCTGCCCACATGGTAGCCGGAACAGCCCATGTAGTTTTTTCTGTTCCAATAGGGGTAACAACTTTGCTGTTTGCGTCCTTCACCATCCGGTACTCGAGTCCGAACTCAGACAGAAAATCAAACAGCTCACCGTATGCTTTTTCCACTTCCTCACGAGTCACATGCGCGTAAGGGTGGTCAGGCATATCGGCAGCCACAGCAGCCATTGCTTCCCAAGGGTTTTCCCAGAGTTTTTTCTCAGCAACCGGATGAACGCCCATTACGTCGAACAATCCGCTGGAAAAAACAATTTCACCGGTGCTGCCTGCCTGACAGACAGACAGTCCGCGTTTTGCTGCATACACAGCGGCGGACATACCGGCAATACCGGTACCTACTACAAAAAGATCACGTTCAGTGACTGGCATAGTGCTCATATCACCCTCTAATCCATTTCCAGATTAAGAAGACCGAAATACAGTGCTTCTTTTAGTTCTGCCTGATTGAACTGCGCGTCCCAAAGAATAGGACGCTGACCTTTCCACCGCTTGGAAAGGAAATCACGCATGCTGTCCAGACCTGCATCACCTTCAAAAAGGTCACGATCATACATATGAGCAGCAATACGCGCACCACAAAATGCTCCCTGACAAGAGCCTTTACCAACACGGCTGCGCAGACCAACAGCCTGAATACGAGGCTTTTCGTCCGGACCGAAGGAATCAAGGATAGCGTCAACAGCACTTTTCGGTACAATTTCACATTCACACAGCAGATAGTCATCAGACTTATGGCGGCGCATCCATTCACGTTTCGTCAAAATGGACGGTTCTGCCCATTCTGTCTGCACGTAGTCAGGAAGCACTTTACCAGCTGTAAGACACGGAGCATCGACCTTGATTCGGTTACATACAAGGTCTGTACAACGCTCTGCCATCAAACGGTAGGTAGTCAACTTACCACCTGTAATGGTGATAAAGTTATCGAGACCATCTTCCTCATGACCAAAGAGAGCATAGCCACGGCTTGCTGCACGGTCACTGGAAGATTCACCAAGCTGAACAAGAGGACGAACACCGGCATATGCACGCACATAACGGCAAGTATCCAAAGCAGGTACCATCTGGGCGCCCTGATCAATGTTGCGGTTGATCTCATCAATGGACGGAGCCACATTATCAAGATCTTCAACACGAACAGAAGTGGTACCTAATACGGAAACTGTACCGCCAGGAACGAGAATATCGCCATCTCCTGGAGGACGCAGCCGGTTAATCACACGATGGTTCAGTCGAGAAAGGGTTACAAGCAGGCTGCCTTTCGCATATGTCATGCGGATATCGGCACCTGCCATTTCTGCGACGTTTGCAGCCCATGCACCTGTTGCGTTTACATACTGTTCAGCTTCAATGACGGATTCTTTACCGGTACGGGTATTAACCACGCGGGCGCCGGTAATTTTGCCACCATCTCTGTTAAAGCCGAGCAGTTGCATGTAGCGCTTGTACACACCCCCGTGTGCTTCAGCATCTGCAACGTTTTCCAAGGAAAGCTTGAACGGGTCGATTGACGCGTCTTCTACTTCATAGGCTGCAATAACATCAGGGTTAAGGTTAGGCTCAAGTTCCAATGCTTCTTCAGGGCTGACTTCCCTGCATGGTACTCCAGCTTTTTCACAGTTAACAGGGAACTGATTGATGTACTCTTCATCATCACCTTTCACTGCTACAAACAAACCGCCTGTATTTTCAATGCAGTGAGGAGCAAACTCCTTGATGATGTCCCCTTCAACTTTACACTCATTTGCAGAATGCGGGTCAGTAGCTACGTAACGTGCGCCACTATGAAGCAGTCCGTGGTTACCGCCGGATGCTCCGGCGTTCACATCCCGCTGCTCGATGAGCATGCATTCTACGCCCCTCAGGGCTAAGTCGCGGAAAATACCGGTGCCGGTTGCACCCGCACCGATAACTAGTACTTGAGTCTGCAAAAAAACCTCCAGACATCATGTATCACAAAACAATTAACACCAAAAAAACAAAGCACAGCAAAGAGTCATACCCCTTGCAAACTGACGAGACAAATCCTGTTGCCTAGCGTACAGTTTCACATTGATACCGGTCTAACTATCCAAGATATAAGACAGCGTAAAAATATTTTGCAGTACCCCTATGAGCTTGCAAAACAATAAAGAAAACACTCCTCGACCAGTACCGACCATATGTATGCAATTGAACCTGTAATGTCCAGCCGTGACACCGCATATCTCAAGGCAATTCAAAACGATAAATTCTTGTTTTTTCAGGTTAGCGAACACTGTTCACCTTGCCTAAACAGTGATTCTCCTTTATAGGTTGGTGGCTATTGCGCTTTATACAAGGCTGCTTAAGGAGATAAGCTTGAAGTCATCATCTACAAGAATTCAATATTTAGACGGTATTCGCTTCAAACGAGTTGTTAACGCTGCTGCGAAACGTCTCATTGAAAAGCATGGACACCTTAACGACATTAACGTCTTTCCGGTTCCAGACGGAGATACTGGAAGCAACATGGCTGGAACCATGGATAATGTCGTCAAAAAATCTGCCCATGCACTTGACCAGTCCATCGGGAAAATGAGTGAGATTATTGCAGAAAGCGCCCTGCTAGGTGCCCGCGGTAACTCCGGCGTTATTCTTGCGCAATTTCTTTGCGGCTTTTCCGAAGGCGTTAAAGACTTGCAGCGTGTTACGCTGAAAGACTTTTCCGATGCGGCTTCCAATGCATCCCGTCGTGCTCTTGAAGCTATCTCCGAACCAAAAGAAGGAACAATTCTGACAGTTATCCGCGACTGGTCAGATCATCTTTCCGCAAACCATCACAACTACAACAACTTTCACGACCTGCTGTATGACTCCCTTGAGCATGCAAAGCAGTCTGTTTTGGCAACAAAAGAAAAACTTGCTTCCCTGAAAGCTGCTGATGTTGTTGATGCCGGCGCTCTTGGCTTTGTATACCTGCTTGAGGGTATTGTTGACTTTACAGAACGTGGCAGCCTTGACCGTCAAGAAGAGCAAAGCATCATCCCAGAGCCTTCTCAGGCTGTTCATGACCGTGTTGCCGTTGAAAGCCTTACCTACTCTTTCTGTACAGAATGTATGGTGACCGGCGAGAACATCGATCTTGAAGCGTTGCGCAGAGAGATCGGTGCACTTGGTGATTCTCTCGTAGTTGCAGGGACTTCTGCAAAAGCCCGAGTACATGTTCACACAAACGAACCTGAAACCGTTTTCGAACTTGCTGCAGAATACGGCGAAGTTTCCCATCAGAAAAAAGAAGACATGCTTGAGCAGCATCGAAACCTTCTGACAACCAAAGAACAGCGCACCGGCATTCTTACCGACTCAACCTGCGACCTGCCGGATGAATTGCTGAAAAAATACGACATCCACGTTGCTCCTCTCAAATTATATATAGATGATAAGGAACTGCTGGATAAAGTTGATATCTCCACAGAAAAATTTAATAAGATGCTTCCGGAGTCAAAGTCTGTAAAGACATCTCAGCCTTCCCCGGGGCACTACAAAGCACTCTACGAGTCACTGAAAGCAAACTACGAAGAAGTGCTGGCACTGCACGTTATGGCAGTGCATAGCGGAACCTACCAGTCTTCTAAAAACATGGGGGCTTCCATCCTTGATGATCCTCATGCCATCGACACATACACCGTAACAGGCGGTCTTGGTCTGGTAACTCTTGAGGCTGCAAAGCTTGCAAAGCAAGGTCTCGGCGCTAAAGAAATTGCAGAACGCGTTGAAGCAATGCGTAAAAACGTCTTTGTACTCGTTGCAATGGACACCGTAGACTTTGCCGTACGCGGCGGACGTTTGAGCAAAAACATCGGTACAATTGCCAAACTACTCAACATCAAGCCAGTCATTGAATTTGCTACACGCAATGAAGGGCTGTGCGCCATTGCTGCTAAATGTTTCGGCGTTCGCCATTCTGAAGCGCGTCTCATCAAGCTGCTCAAACAGCGTGTGAAAGGCAAAACCAATCTTCGCTTTGCCATCACACACGTAGAAGCACCTGACAAAGCAAAACGCCTTGCAGAGATGATTAAAAAAGAATTTCATTCAGACATTGAATTTGAACTGCAGGCTGCACCTGTTCTTGGCTGCTACAGTGGCCCGGGAGCGTGTGCTGTCTCCGTACTGTGCGATTCCTAATCGCTACGATGAAATGAACACACCAAAAAAGCCGCTTAGTTTTCTAAGCGGCTTTTCTTATTACGCTAACGCAATGAAAAGGCTGAGCAACAGCCCCCTCTTTTAGCTATTTCTATTCAGTTGAACACCGAATTCTGTCGTATGCTTCTCCCACAAGTCCAAGCCCACCTCGGATATTGGCGCTCAACACTTCTGCCAACACCTCGGCATTCTTCTCACGCAGTGCAGAAACAATCTGTGCATGTTCTTCATTAAACCGTACACAATCATTCGATTTGTACTGGTATAAACTCAAGAACATTTCGATGAACTCAAGTAACTTTTCAAGAACTGAGTACAAGTGCGACATGTCCGACTTCTCAGCAATATACAAATGGAACTGACGATCGAGTGCAAAAAAGCCCTCATTAGTAGACTTAAGCTTCACCATTTCACCGTATATATTCTCAAGCTCGGTAAAGTCCGAGTCATCCATACGTTCCATTGCAACTAAAGCAAGCTCGACTTCAATATCAGCCCGCATTTTATAAATATACTCAATTTCTTTCTGCTTTGGTGGGCTTGCGACGACCGCCCCTTTATATGGAATGTTCCGCACAAGTCCAGATCTGTCCAACCGCAACAGCGCCTCTCTTAAGGCTCCGCGTCCTATTTGGAGCTCAGCTTCCAGATCAGCAAGAACCAATCTGGTTCCCGGCAATTTTTTTCCAGAAAGTATTAAATCACGTATTTTCTCATACGCTTTCAAGTACTTCATATTTTCTGTTTTTTTCAAGAGCCCCTCTCTTTATATGAAAGAATGGCGAGTACTCTCGCGCATACAAACAAGATCCATACTCCAAAAAATCTGCAAGTAGTCCGAACTTCTTTCGCGTAAGGCCAACTAGCCATTAATCCTATTTCTTCGCCGGAACTATGTAGACTTTTTTACATAAGATCAATACGAAAAAGAGTATCAAACA
>NZ_JXMS01000040.1:0-11765 GCF_001672295.1 Halodesulfovibrio spirochaetisodalis
CTCTTTGACAATTAAATAGCGAATCGGATTGATTTAGAGATCAGCTAGCGTCATCTGCTGTTATGCAGTGGATGTCACAATACAGAATTATTAAACTGGAGAGTTTGATTCTGGCTCAGATTGAACGCTGGCGGCGTGCCTAACACATGCAAGTCGAACGCGAAAGTCTCTTCGGAGATGAGTAGAGTGGCGCACGGGTGAGTAACGCGTGGATTATCTACCTACTGGTACGGGACAACAGTTGGAAACGACTGCTAATACCGTATACGCTGGTAACGGGAAAGGGGGCCTCTTCTTGAAAGCTCTCGCCAGTAGATGAGTCCGCGTTTCATTAGCTAGACGGTGGGGTAACGGCCTACCGTGGCAACGATGAATAGCAGGCCTGAGAGGGTGGCCTGCCACACTGGGACTGGAACACGGCCCAGACTCCTACGGGAGGCAGCAGTGGGGAATATTGCGCAATGGACGAAAGTCTGACGCAGCGACGCCGCGTGGAGGATGAAGGTTTTCGGATCGTAAACTCCTGTCAAGAGGGAAGAAACCTATCAAGACTAATACTCTTAGTAATTGACGGTACCTCTAGAGGAAGCACCGGCTAATTCAGTGCCAGCAGCCGCGGTAATACTGAAGGTGCAAGCGTTAATCGGAATCACTGGGCGTAAAGCGCTCGTAGGTGGCTTTGTAAGTCAGGTGTGAAAGCCCACGGCTCAACCGTGGAATTGCACTTGATACTGCATCGCTAGAGTATAGGAGAGGGAAGTGGAATTTCTGGTGTAGGAGTGAAATCCGTAGAGATCAGAAGGAACACCCGTGGCGAAGGCGACTTCCTGGACTATTACTGACACTGAGGAGCGAAAGCGTGGGGAGCAAACAGGATTAGATACCCTGGTAGTCCACGCCGTAAACGATGGGTACTAGGTGTTGGGGGCTTGACCCTCGGTGCCGTAGTTAACGCGTTAAGTACCCCGCCTGGGGAGTACGGTCGCAAGGCTGAAACTCAAAGAAATTGACGGGGGCCCGCACAAGCGGTGGAGTATGTGGTTTAATTCGATGCAACGCGAAGAACCTTACCCAGGCTTGACATCCTGCGAATGCCCAAGAAATTAGGCAGTGCCCTTCGGGGAATGCAGTGACAGGTGCTGCATGGCTGTCGTCAGCTCGTGCCGTGAGGTGTTGGGTTAAGTCCCGCAACGAGCGCAACCCCTATCCTTAGTTGCCACCAGGTAATGCTGAGCACTCTAGGGAGACTGCCCGGGTTAACCGGGAGGAAGGTGGGGACGACGTCAAGTCATCATGGCCCTTACGCCTGGGGCTACACACGTACTACAATGGTACATACAAAGGGTTGCGAGACCGTGAGGTGGAGCTAATCCCAAAAAGTGTATCCCAGTCCGGATAGGAGTCTGCAACTCGACTCCTTGAAGTCGGAATCGCTAGTAATCCCGGATCAGCATGCCGGGGTGAATGCGTTCCCGGGCCTTGTACACACCGCCCGTCACACCACGAAAGTTGGTTCTACCCGAAACCAGTGAGCTAACCGGCAACGGAGGCAGCTGTCTACGGTGGGGCTGATGATTGGGGTGAAGTCGTAACAAGGTAGCCGTAGGGGAACCTGCGGCTGGATCACCTCCTTTAAAGAAAAAAATCCGATTCGCTATTTAATTGCAAAGAGTTTTGCATTAACCAACTTCTGGTTGGTTTTAGCTCTTTACAAAGATAGGCTATGGGCCTGTAGCTCAGTTGGTTAGAGCGCACGCCTGATAAGCGTGAGGTCGGAAGTTCAAATCTTCCCAGGCCCACCATCTACCCAAGTGGGGGCGTAGCTCAGCTGGGAGAGCACCTGCCTTGCACGCAGGGGGTCAACGGTTCAATCCCGTTCGCCTCCACCATTTTGGTGGAAAAGCTTATATGATCTTTTACAAGTAGTTTTTTGGTAGTCATCATTACTTTGCGTAAGTAGTGGTTACAATCCAAGTAATATACTTGGCTGAAACCTTGACGGTTTCTGCTCTTTTACAATCGATAGGGACGGAAAAGAATGTCCGTAGAAAAATAAGTTATTAAGGGCAACTGGCGGATGCCTTGGCACTAGAAGGCGATGAAAGACGTGGTAGGCTGCGATATGCTGTGGTGAGGAGCCAAACATCCTTTGACCCACAGATTTCTGAATGGGGAAACCCAGCGGGAGTTATGTCCCGTTATCTCTTTACTGAATACATAGGTTTAGAGAGGCTAACCGGGGGAAGTGAAACATCTCAGTACCCCGAGGAAAGGAAATCAAACGAGACTCTCTTAGTAGCGGCGAGCGAACGGGGAATAGCCCAAACCGTCGTGTTTCGACACGGCGGGGTTGTAGGGCAGTCATCAAGTGATTCAGAATTAGATAGGAGAACAAGCTGGGAAGCTTGACCGTAGAGGGTGAAAGTCCCGTATCTGAAGTCGAACCTGACACTGACTGTTCCTGAGTACCGCGGAACACGTGAAACTCCGTGGGAATCTGGGAGGACCATCTTCCAAGGCTAAGTACTACCTAGTGACCGATAGTGAACCAGTACCGTGAGGGAAAGGTGAAAAGAACCCCTGTTAGGGGAGTGAAATAGAACCTGAAACCAGTTGCCTACAAGCTGTGGGAGCATCCTTGAGATGTGACCGCGTGCCTTTTGCATAATGAGTCAGCGAGTTAATCTACTGTGCAAGGTTAAGCGAAAGTGGAGCCGTAGCGAAAGCGAGTCTGATAAGGGCGACAAGTACAGTGGATTAGACCCGAAACCAGGTGATCTATCCATGAGCAGGTTGAAGCTCAGGTAAAACTGAGTGGAGGACCGAACCAGTATCGGTTGAAAACGATTTGGATGACTTGTGGATAGGGGTGAAAGGCCAATCAAACCTGGTGATAGCTGGTTCTCTCCGAAATATATTGAGGTATAGCCTCGAGGTAGTTTAACGGGGGTAGAGCACTGACAGGGCTAGGGGGCTCACCAGCTTACCAAACCCTATCAAACTCCGAATACCGTATAAATGATCCTCGGGAGTCAGACTGCGACTGAGAAGGGCCGTAGTCGAAAGGGAAACAGCCCAGACCGACAGCTAAGGTCTCCAAATCCATGCTCAGTGGAAAAGGCGGTGGAATTTCCTAGACAGCCAGGAGGTTGGCTTAGAAGCAGCCATCCTTTAAAGAAAGCGTAATAGCTCACTGGTCTAGAGATTCTGCGCCGAAAATGTAACGGGGCTAAGCATGGTACCGAAGCTTCGGATCAGCACTTTGTGCTGGTGGTAGGAGAGCGTTCTCTACTGGTTGAAGGTGTGTTGTGAAGCATGCTGGACGGTAGAGAAGTGATTATGCTGACATGAGTAACGATAAAATGGGTGAGAAACCCATTCGCCGTAAGCCCAAGGTTTCCGGGGTAAAGGTAATCTGCCCCGGGTTAGTCGGCCCCTAAGGCGAGGCTGAAAAGCGTAGTCGATGGGAAACAGGTTAATATTCCTGTACTTGTATAGATGTGCGATGGAGGGACGGAGTAGGATAGGCACGCTGGCTGTTGGAATAGCCAGTACAAGTGTGTAGGGTTGAGATATAGGCAAATCCGTATCTCTACATGCCTGAGACACGATGTGGTGTTCGCAAGAACGTAAGGTGTTGAGTCCATGCTTCCAAGAAAAGCTTCTAAGTTTAGTCTATGCAAACCGTACCGCAAACCGACTCAGGTGGGCGGGATGAGTAATCCAAGGCGCTCGAGAGAACTGTAGTTAAGGAATTCGGCAAAATGACCCCGTAACTTCGGGATAAGGGGTGCTCTTTGTTGTTAGTTTCTTAGCGAAACAAAGCAACGGAGAGCCGCAGAGAAATGGCGGTGGCGACTGTTTACTAAAAACATAGGTCTATGCAAAGTCGTAAGACGACGTATATGGACTGACGCCTGCCCGGTGCCGGAAGGTTAAGGGGAGTTGTTAGCATTAGCGAAGCAGCGAACCGAAGCCCCGGTAAACGGCGGCCGTAACTATAACGGTCCTAAGGTAGCGAAATTCCTTGTCGGGTAAGTTCCGACCTGCACGAATGGCGTAACGATCTCCGCACTGTCTCAACTACAGACTCGGTGAAATTGAATTCGCGGTGAAAATGCCGTGTACCCGCAGCAAGACGGAAAGACCCTGTGCACCTTTACTATAGCTTGACATTGGGTTTTGGGCTAGCATGTGTAGGATAGGTGGGAGGCTTTGAAGCAGGCACGCCAGTGTTTGTGGAGCCAACCTTGAAATACCACCCTTGCTAGTCTAAGGCTCTAATCCTCTACCGTTATCCGGTTAGGAAACAGTGTCTGGTGGGTAGTTTGACTGGGGCGGTCGCCTCCTAAAGAGTAACGGAGGCATACAAAGGTTCGCTCAGACTGATTGGAAACCAGTCGTTGAGTGCAAACGCATAAGCGAGCTTGACTGCAAGAGAGACATCTCGAGCAGGAACGAAAGTTGGTGTTAGTGATCCGGTGGTTCCGCATGGAAGGGCCATCGCTCATTGGATAAAAGGTACGCCGGGGATAACAGGCTGATCGCGCCCAAGAGTTCACATCGACGGCGCGGTTTGGCACCTCGATGTCGGCTCATCACATCCTGGGGCTGAAGCAGGTCCCAAGGGTACGGCTGTTCGCCGTTTAAAGTGGTACGCGAGCTGGGTTTAAAACGTCGTGAGACAGTTTGGTCCCTATCTGCTGTGGGCGTAGGAGATTTGAAAGGACTTGCCCCTAGTACGAGAGGACCGGGGTGAACGAACCTCTGGTGGGTCAGTTGTCGTGCCAACGGCATAGCTGAGTAGCTACGTTCGGAAGGGATAACCGCTGAAAGCATCTAAGCGGGAAGCCTCACTTAAGATAAGATCTCCCTCTCATTTATGAGCTAAAGGATCCTGGTAGACCACCAGGTTGATAGGCTGGGTGTGTAAGGGCAGCGATGCCTTCAGCTAACCAGTACTAATAGTCCGTGAGCCTTATTTTTCTACACAAAATCATTCTTTTCCTCCCTATTAGATTAATATTTCAGGGTTAGCCCTTTGACGTGGCAGCAGGGTAAATACTGCTCGCCTTTCCAAAGAACTGACTGACCCGCCATATTTTTCTAGTGGCCACGGAGGTTGGGGTACACCCGATCCCATTCCGAACTCGGAAGTTAAGCCGACCATCGCCGATGATACTGCAGGGGAGCCTGTGGGAAAGTAGGTCGCTGCTAGATTTTTTTTATGCCCACTGGTGTGATGTGATTTACTTCTTTCCACACTAAGTAAGGTAGCCAAATTTTTCTTGGTGGCCACGGAGGTTGGGGTACACCCGATCCCATTCCGAACTCGGAAGTTAAGCCGACCATCGCCGATGATACTGCAGGGGAGCCTGTGGGAAAGTAGGTCGCTGCCAAGATTTATTTCAGAAATCCCGTTAGCTATAAAGCTAACGGGCTTTCTTTGTTTGTATGCTCTGCCTACTTTCCCACAGGCGAGAATGAGTGCCAAGGGCACGAGCGTTTGATCCTAGGCGGACACGCCGACGGTCAAACTACTCTATGAGGTCGAAAAGTAGCCAAGTCAGAAAAGAGTAGCTTAGCCTTTCTTCTTTGGCTTCTTTACATCGCCTGAAAGATCTTCTCTTGCCATCAAAGCATCATACCGAAATATTCCTGTCCCTGCTCAAGCCTTGCCTACCTCATCCCGTTTCTTTGAATCAAACCAAGTCCCAAGCTTGCCCTTCCCACGCTCCCGCGGGGGGACGGGGGAAGCTAGCGTTCTTCCAGCTTTGCATAAGCCATCCGTAATGCTCGTTCCTCACAAACGGCTGCCGCTACCTTTCCATTCCCCGAGCGCTTTGACTCGTCATTCCACCCGTCCTCTTCCCGTCCTTATTCTCGGAATATTCACGGTGGTTCGTATTGAGTTTCACGTATGTTCTCAGGCACGAAAAACAATGCCGAGAAAATGACTTCAATGCGAGACAGGAAGGAAAGAGGCTGTCTATCTGGTCAAATAAATTCGTTATTAGCAGAACGTTTGAAAGAGTCTAGAGAGACAATTTGTGAATGAAAATGAGTGAGTTGCCACAAGAGACATTACGTCAGAAGGCGTGGTAACCTTGAGGTGCTTTCTCAGGCAAGACTAAACATAAAAGCTCAGAACTGCATATAGTACACAGTAGCTGAGCGTGAAAGTGGAGATACTATGGTGGGAAGCGGGAGCAACTAACTTGTAGTCGCCCATCTCGTAACAAAGGTAATAAAAAAGCGCTCCAACCTGGGTTAGAGCGCTTTGTAAGTCACTTTATTTGTAAGTTACATTACCGGTACGAGCTTGTCGCGGTACTGAGCAGGGATAGAGTTGATATTTACAAAACTCAGCTGTTTTTTGCCGTCTTCTTTTTCGATTTTATCTACAACTGCGGCATATGTGTCGTTATAGGTTTCAGGGAGCTTCCACATTGCACCGGTAATTGGGTCGACAATAAGCATTCCGATTGGCCAAACACAAACTAAATTGCCAAAGTACCATCCATCAATAGAAGATTTTAATTTAGTTGTTTTTGTTTTCCCGTCTGCATACGTCCATTTTACTGTGTACTCACTTTTGGAAAAGTATCCAGATCCTGCATCGAGAGTAATTGTTGCAGGTGCTTTTTCTTTTTTAATGAGAGTTCCTTCGTCATCAAAGATTTCAAAAGAAACATTTTCTTTCATGCTTGAGAAAGCAATGTCATATTTTTTCTCGCTTGCGATTGTTGCACAACCTGTAAGAGCAAAAGCAAGCATGAGTACAACTAACAATTGAATTTTCTGAGACATCCTGTTCCCCTTTAATGGTTATAAGTAGTGTGTGTCTAATTTAGTAAAGAAAGAAGAATTGATGTAACGTTTGTTACATACTATTTATGAAAAATATGGTGTAACGATATAGTTTGAATGGTTACTCAAGGGTTAAGATCTAACGCTATTTATTTTTTGCGAAGAAGTAGCAGTGCACTCATCAATGAAAAAATCTGAAAAGGTATTGTAAGGTTACGTTTTAGATGATGAGCGTTTTGTTGAGTAAAATTAGTGCTACAACTACCTGAAAGTTGCTTTCAAAAGTGCCAACAATCTTGCCTATAGGTTGCTGATATGTTTAGGTAGCTGAAGGGAGAGCATTGTCTATGAACTCAAATTTCGTTCTTTCGCATGCAATACAAGAAGCTAGTGAGCAGCTGACAATTCCAGATGGTAGAACCATTTCTACGGTCACTGTTAAGACCGTAGAGGCGTTTTCAAAAGCAGAGGGCTGCTCGTTTATTGAGATAGAAAAGGCTGCCTTGGAGCAGAATGTCCTGCCTGAGCGATATGTACGAAACTTTTCGCTACTATCCATGAAAGATCAGATGACACTGCTTTGTTCCAAGGTTTTTGTTGTAGGTCTAGGCGGGTTAGGCGGGCATGTTATTGAACAGCTTGCACGTCTTGGGGTTGGTACTATCGTAGGCGCGGATGGAGATTTTTTTGAACCTACGAATTTAAACCGCCAGTTGAATGCGACGTTTGAATCTCTTGGAGAAAAAAAAGCCAAGCGGGCAGAGCGCCGACTTCGGTGTGTTAATCCTAGTTGTACGTTTATCGGTGTTGACCATTTTCTGCAGGGTGATGCCCTTGTGGATTACGCGAAGCATGTTGATTTAGTCGTTGATTGTCTTGGCGGGTTAGATACAAGGCTTGAGTTGCAAGAGGCAGCCGCAGCTTGTGAAGTGCCTTTGGTAACAGCCGCAGTTGCTGGCCTGACAGGGTATGTTGGTACAATTCTTCCTGGTAATACTGGCCCTGCAGAGCTGCTGGGCTCGGGTGGTGCAGCTGAAGATGTGCTAGGTACTCCGGCTCCGGCAGTCGCTGTAGCAGCGTCGTTGCAGGCTAACGAAGTACTTAAGACTCTATGTTGGGACAAGCCTTCTTCGTCACTCCTATTCTTTGATCTTATGGATATGAATTTTCAAAATGTAACCCTGTAGTGGTGCGTTGTATTAATAGCGGATGGTGTATGCTAGAGGAAGCCAAAAGAATAGAAAAGGTAGCAGCAATATCAAAAGTAACGTGGGTAGGGCTTATTGTTAACGTCCTTCTGGCGGTGCTTAAAATTGTTGCCGGGATTATGGGAAACAGCAGGGCAGTGACTGCTGATGGTATCCATAGTTTATCAGATTTGATTACTGATGTTTCCTTGCTGGTGGGAGTTCGAATGTGGACTGCACCACCGGATGAACTGCATCCATACGGACATCAACGATTCGAGACATTGATTACAGCAGGTATCGGTATCTTGCTTGCTGTTGTTGCT
The DNA here is from genome assembly GCF_001672295.1 of Halodesulfovibrio spirochaetisodalis. Classification (GTDB taxonomy): domain Bacteria; phylum Desulfobacterota; class Desulfovibrionia; order Desulfovibrionales; family Desulfovibrionaceae; genus Halodesulfovibrio; species Halodesulfovibrio spirochaetisodalis. Next base: position 8,324 of record NZ_JXMS01000040.1, read on the forward strand.
GTCGGTGTTGTTGTGGATGCGTCAGTTGCTTACTCTGAGCAGCATATTCATCATGCAAAGCTTGTAGCATTATGGGCAGCATTGGCGTCGATTGTGGTAAAGGAGATTCTTTATCGCTGGACAGCATACTATGGACGTATTCATAAGGCTCCATCTGTGGTGGCGAATGCATGGAATCATCGAAGTGATGCGCTAAGTTCTATTCCAGCTGCTGCCTCTGTGCTCGTTGCGCTTATTTTTCCTGAGCTGCACTGGGTTGACTTAGTAGGCTCAATTATTGTCGCGTTCTTCATTATCCATGCCGCATGGGAAGTGACTGTGCCGGCTGTGAATGAGCTTGTGGACAAAGGTGCCCCTGATGATGTTCTGGGTGGCCTTAAAGACCTTGTTCTTTCTGTAGAGGGAGTAATGGATGTGCACAAGCTTCGTACCCGCTATCAGGGACTGGCAGTTTTTGTCGATCTGCACATTTCAGTGGATGGCAAAATTACTGTTGAAGAAGGTCATGCTATAGCGGATTCGGTTGAGAATGTGCTTGAAAACAGTGAGTATGAAGTCGCAGATGCCCTTGTGCATGTTGATCCGGTTAGTAGTAATGATGCAAAGAGCCAGCAGCGCAGACGCCGGAGAAGAGGGCGAGACATGTTTTAAGTAAAAACTGGTAGGTGCTATAGTTAGGTATGGATAGTCACTGAGAACTTAGTTTTATCTGGATGGATTGTAAGCACTACGGGTATGATAAATATTGCATGTAAAAAAGCCGAAGCAGTTGCTTCGGCTTTTGTTGTCTAGTTGCTGGAACAGCTGCCACATCCACCGGATGGGCAATTGGGTTTGGATTTAGGGATAGGCCGTTTAGGCATAGGCACTTTCTCAAACTTAGCACCTCCGCCGCGGGCGAGCGTGCTCGGCAGGCGGTTTGTGCCGCTTCCGGGAATCGGGCTCGGGGCGCTTACCATACGGACTGTTTCAGTGCTGCCGCATGCAGGACAGGTTTCTCCTGAAGTGCAGTCTGAAGAAGCAATCTCTTCAAAAATTTCTTTGCATTTTTGACATTCAAAATCATAAAGAGGCATGTGCACTCTCCTGCGTATATTAGTCGTTATCAGCCGATTCAACGGCGAGGTACGTGCGTTAAGACAAATAGTTTATACCCTGGAGCGACGTGTCGCTTTTCAGGAGTGCTGAAGGACTACCAAGCCATCAGTGCAAAATCAAGTGCTAGCGATGCGCCTTTGTCCTGATGCCGAGCACATTAGGAAGAATCCATTGTTTGTTTTCGGTATTCCAGAAGTCTCCGATATAGCGGCCAGCCCACGCACGGGATGTTTGTGGAGTGCGCAGGTACATACTTGCTTCCGGCCCTCCTTCCACATACATGGCAGTAACAAGATTCAGATGTGATTCAAGGAGCCGTTTTGTGAATTTTCGTACTGTCATAGGGGTGCGGCAATGAATGAAAACAATGTTTCCGCTGGAATCTTTAGCTACGGCTGCAATAGATGTTTCTCGGGCTTTTTTAGGCCACAGCGGTTTGCGGGAGGCTGAAAAAAGCCGGTAGTTTTGAATGACAGTAGTGTATTGCGGCAGCAGGGCACCATGCTGCTGTTTGTGCCTGTCAATAATGTCTACAACCGGAATACCTGAACGTGTCGGATTGGCAACAAAGAACGAACCGAAACTGTTATGAATGAATCCGTTATTAATATGTCCTTTGTCGCGCATATAGCCGGTACTTTTTGTGTTATCCGGAAGATACATGGAAGCGTTAATAAGGGCTGTAAGGTTGTAACGCTTTGCCCATTCCTCGGGGGTAAACGCATCACCTTCCTTAGAACGCATCAATAGCATGAATTCGAATTCAGACGGTGAGATGCGCAAGGCAGTGATGGAAGATGACCGTAATCCGCCGGATTCTACAGGGATTTCTGCTATTGCAAGCCCTTTAGCAACCGTTGTCCATGTGACGCCGGCCATGAGTGGAGTACTCAGGCTCAGGAGGCATATGAATGCGATTGAAAGAGAAAGTATAACACGGCGGTAATGAATCATGTTGGGTAATTCCTGTATGATATGAAATAGTAACGGTATCTACAGGCAGCTAATCTATTTTGCGTCGACGTTAATGCTCCGTCTGAGGAAGGTGATAAAACAGAATCCTGCAAGCGCAAAAAAAGGCAGAGCAGGTAAAAAGCCCTGCTGGAAGATAGCCACAAACGCAATTGTAATAGAAGTGTATGGAACAAGCCAGTTAAGCATAAATGTTATGATCTTTCCCACGGCTCCCTGAGGTGAGCGGAGAAGCACAAACGTGATAAGAGCGGCAACAACTGCAAGATAGATAATCTGCCAAGAATACATACGAATTAATACTCCTTATGAATATTCCAGAATTTTTCTTATCTATTTAATACGCCTCGCTTTGGTGTCTGTCTACTTGAAACTAAATTAGTATATTTACATATTGACATATCAACTTCTCTTGATATACACATAAATGTAACAGCGGCATTACGTGATGTCGGGTTGTCCAAATAGAAATGTTGAGGGTAGTTTTGTGAAAATTATTGATGCTATTCAGAGTCAGAGTAAGCCGTTTTATTCTTTAGAATTTTTCCCGCCAAAAGAGAAAAAGCAATGGGATTCTTTTTTCTCTACTGTTGAGCGATTGAAGGCGCTTAATCCATTATTTGCATCTGTTACTTATGGTGCAGGCGGTTCAACACAGGATAATACCCTCGAAATTACTTCACGAATGAAGCATGTTGCCGGTATTGAGCCGATGGCTCACCTTACTTGTGTTGGTGCTTCGAGAGAGAAAATTAACGGGTTTATTAATAAATTGCGTGAAGCAGATGTTCATAACGTACTCGCGTTGCGAGGCGATTGTCCGCCGGATGAAAATTTCAGTTGGACAGATCAGGAGTTCAGATATGCATCAGATCTGGTTACTCTTGTGAGCAAGGAGCACCCGGATTTTGGGGTAGCTGTCGCAGGGTACCCGGCAGCGCATCCTGAATCACCAACGTTTGCAGATGATCTGCACTATACTCGTGTAAAGATTGATGCAGGCAGTGACTTTGTTGTTACTCAGCTGTTTTTTGATGTACGTGAATATTTTGATTTTGTTTCACGTTTACGCAGCAACGGTATCAATAAGCCTGTAATACCGGGTATTCTTCCGATACAGTCTCTGAACTCAATTAAACGTATTTTGAGCCTTTGCGGCGCAAATATCCCAGGTCAGCTGTATCTTACGCTGGAGGAAGCAAACGAGAAGGGCGGTGATGAAGCTGTTAAAGAAGCCGGTCTGAAGTTTGCGGTGAACCAGATTCGTCAGCTTGTGGATGGTGGAGCGCCGGGAATTCACCTATACACTCTGAATAAAGCGGACATGTGTCTGGAGCTGGCAGATAGAGTTAACTTATAAAACTAAACGGGG
>NZ_JXMS01000040.1:11770-35537 GCF_001672295.1 Halodesulfovibrio spirochaetisodalis
ACCCCGATTTTTTATGGGAAGGAAACAACAAGTTCGTCGTAGGATTTTCTTTGTTTTACAGGAAGGATTTCTGCATTTTTTGCATGGTAGCCAACTGACATGAGTAGCGGAACCCAATATTGATCTGGAATGTTGAATTCCTTTTTCACGCCGTCATGGTCAAACCCGTCCATAGGGTGTGTTTGTAATCCCCGAGAAGTGGCTGAGTACATAAGAGACATGGCGAAAAACGCCGTGTTTTTAACAGCAAATGCAAGTTGTGAATCACGGCTTTTTCCGTACAGTCGTTCGCAGACTCCGAAAAACCAGTCTTTTTTATCTTCAGTTAATTCGCCATCATCTAGTTTATGGTTAAGGACAATATTCAATGAATCATTGTCCTTATGCCAGGCTCGTGTGTCTGCCAAAAGAATAAGAGTTACAGGTGATTCACTGACTTTTGGCTGATTCATGGCAAGCTTACGCAAACGCATCTTTTCTTCCTGCTCACGCAATACCATAATATTCCATGGCTGAAGATTAAAGCTGGAAGGCGAGTGGGTTGCCTCTTCGACTATCTCACGAAGTAACGCTTCTGGTACATCCCGTTCCTGATCAAAAAAATTGATCGCTCTTCGGTTTTGCAGAATCTGTTTGAATGCTTTTTCCATAACATACTCCTGTTCATGTGTAATACGTAGAGGCATGTGCACGTACTACAGTGTAAGAGAGGTAGAGGAATAGTATAATAGAATAGTTATCATGTGAAATAATATTACGAGAACGGTACACTTTTCTGGACTAAACAGCAGATATTGCTGTGCAGCGGAAAGGAGATGTACAGTGAAAGAACTGAGAATTCTTGTGGCATATGATGCCAGTAAAAGTGCTCAAGAGGCGTTACGGTACTGTCGGGAATTAATGGAGCTGGTTGCCGACAAGTGTGACGAACGATATACAATTCTGGTGCTTACTGTAGAACAGCTTCCTGCTTGTTCTCTCTTTTCGAGCACAGGAGTGTGGAAAACTGAATGTGCTAAGGTGCATAAGGAACAGTTGGCCATGCATGAAAAAGTGGTTGCTGAGTTAAAGCAATCCGAGCTTGATCCCGGCTGTGTGAAAAACAAATTTATTGTTCTTGATGAACGTGATGAACCACTGGAAGATTCTGAACGGAAGAAGCTGATAGCCAAAGCTATTCTGGATGAGCAAAAAAAAGGAAAGTACAATACGCTGGTGATTGGACGCCGCGGTGTGACAAGAAGTGATGCGTATTTGTTCGGCAGTGTATCACAGCAAATTCTGCAAGGTGCACGCAATTGCGTTATCTGGATGCTATGCAGATAGCGACTGGAAAAAAATACTAAAAAGTCAGGTGCAGCAGCAACGTAGTTACGTTGCGTTGCACCTGACTTTTTTTGACTTGGAGTGTACCTGCTATAGTAGACAGGTATCCTACAGGAAGCGGTATCTATTTAGGCATGGCGATTACGCGCCACGGGAGATACTTTTTTGATTTTTCATTGTCGGCATCAGTGACGTATCTGACGTTGTCAACGGTCACAACAGCCGGGCGGAACATAGGTTCCTGATCTGGAGTAAGGATTCTGTAACTTGGATCGTCCGTAATAATAATATGAACGATGGAGTTTCCTACTTGATATCTGTTCCACTGCATCCATGTAAGCATGGCGAGTAGAATACATGTGGTAATTACTCCGGTGAATCCTAAAAATCCGCCTACACGCAGGGTGCGGCGTAAAAACATAAATAATAAGATGAAAGCAAGGCCGAAAAGCATCCAGTCTTGTCCCACCAAATGTACCAGTTCATTCCATGACATTGCGCTAACCTCTTTGAAGAATCATGTAGCCGAAAACACTACGTGCGAATGGTATGGTTGGCAAGCGCTGCGGTTAGTTCCTGTAAAGCAGTTTGTCAGTATCAAGATATGACGTCACAGCTTTTTCAAATTTATCAAGCAGGCGTGTTCTGTATTTTACTTTGTGCGTCACTGAGTAGAAATATCTACTGATTGGAGGCCCTTTAATTTCAATAGGGTAGACTTCCCCGCTGTCCAGTTCGCTTTGGATTGCAAACGGAGACATACACGAAATAGCGTTCGGGTTGTGCAGAACGCGTTTGATGGACTCAGTGTGATCAAGTTCAAGAACGACATTGAGTTTACTCATCAATGGCCCCATATACTCTTCAAGCGCATCACGGACACCTGCTCCCGGTTCGCGGATGATCCATTTTTTATCAAGCAGCTCTTCAATATCGTAGGGGCCGTTTTTAGCCAGCTTTTCATCTGTGGAAACAATAATAAGGTCGTCTTCACACAAGCGGGTATAAATGAGCAGCTTGTTGGGAATTTCTTTTTCAACCAGTCCCAGATCAATTTCACCGTTTTCTACTTTAGTAATAATAACCTGAGGGTTGGAAAAAACAGTTTCAATGGTGACCTGTTTATAGGAATCTGAGACCTCGAAAAGAATTTGTGGAAGGATATAGTCGGCAATGGTTGAAGAGGCCCCGACTTTCAAAATGCCGGTAAGCAGATCGCCTTCAAAAGAGTGGAGCACGTTATGGAAGTTCTCCATAACCGGTTCGAGGTTCTGCAGGAGCAGACGCCCGTTTGAGTTCAGGCTGAGTCTGCGGTTAAGGCGATCAAAAAGCTGTACGCCAAGTTCCTGCTCAAGCCCCTTGATAGCGACTGAAACGGCAGACTGAGTAAGAAAGTGCTCCTTCGCCACAACAGAAATGTTTGGCGTCTTTGCAAGAGAAAGAAAAAGTTCTAGCTGTCGAAAGTTCATGAATCCTCCATACCAGTTCCAAGACTACGGGGAATTGGTATGATAGTCAAAATAGTCTGCAAATTACTCCATATATAACGAGCACGTACTAACTGTGTAGTCGGCGCTCATTGCGGGAAATTACCGCTTGATACGAGAAAAGGCTGTAGTTTGCGAAAAAAGAATTAATAATCCCCCTGCGGTACTGATACTGCAGAGGGATTACACGTAAAATTTTGCTACCGACGTTTGCCTTTTATGACCATTCAACACAACGAGCAGGTATTGAATAAACTTTTTGGAAGACAAACGTGTTGCGAACACCACTGTACGCCTATTTTTTCATAGTGCAATCAAAAAAAACTTATGGAGTTGATGAGCAGCAATGATGCAAAATATAACAGGCAGCAACTGAAGATGCCTTATACTTAGCTGTATCAGGTAGATAGAAACTTGCTTCTGTCGCTTTTAAGTAGAGTGTGAAAGTAGAAAATAGACTCTTATGTTTTGATATGAATGTGTTCTGAAAATCCTGTATCATCGAGAGTATTCGCCTTGACTGACCAGGCAGTTGGGATTAGCTATGCAGTACGAGTGTATGCTGAAATTATGAGGCCCGTTCTACCTGTGTGGAAAGCAACGGGAGAATATCTTTTACTATATATTATAAGGTCATAGAAAAACATGCATGATGACGTGTTACAACTGCGTGATGAGCTGGTAGAAACCGCACTGGAAGCCTTGCTGGATTCTGGATATCAGGATGTTCGCACCTACGGGTTCGAAGGTTTTGATGAGCCGGAAGAAGTTAACGGGTTTATGCCGGAACTGCAGGCAACAAATCGTAAGAATATTAAGTTTATCTTTGATGTTGTTACCAAAGATTTTTTTGCTCTTCCGGAAACTTCCCAGCGCTTTAAAGCGTTTGCAGATTTTGCAGATGGTCACGATACTCAGTTTGTCGTCATTGTTCCGGAAGGTGAGGAAGGCTTCGCAAGTGCTTTCATTGAGGATTTAGAAATCTCTGATGAAAGCATTGAAATTTGGGAAGCGTAACTCCTTCCACGGTCGGACGGCTCCCATTCGTCCGGCATGTTGTGTTTTTCAGCTGGGGGAGAGATGTCTGTAACTATTGGGATTAATGGATTCGGCCGCATTGGTCGGTATCTGACCCGCTTACTCTCCGGACATGAGACATTGCGTCTTGTAACTGTTAATGACCTCATGTCCCCTGAAGATGCGACGCATCTGTTACGATACGATTCTGTTCATGGTCGCTTTCTGGACGCAAAAGCTGTCGAAGGCGGCTTTATGTTGGACGGTTCCTTTGTATCGGTTACCCAAAAACACCATACAGAGTGGGATTGGAGTGACTGTGATATCGTGATTGAAGCAGCAGGCTGTTTTGCAGCCCGCGAGCATTGTCAGCAACATATGGCTTCCGGTGCAAAAAAGGTTCTTGTTGCCTGTCCAGCGCCAGAAGCAGATGTAACCATTGTTATGGGAGTGAACGAACATGAGTTGTGTTCGGATCACCATATTATTTCAAACGCGTCTTGTACGACAAACTGTCTTGCACTTCCGCTGCACCATATTCATAAACACTTTGGTGTAAAATGCGGATACATGACAACCATTCATCCGGTTACGCAACGTCAGAAGCTGCTGGATGATGACTACCCTGATCTTCGTCGCGCCCGTGCGTGTCACATGAACTTGCTTCCAACTCCTGTAGGGACAGCCACAACTGTGGCGGAAGTGATTCCTGACATGAAAGGAAAGTTGCAGGGACTGGCATACCGCGTACCTACACTGAGTGTAGCCATGATTGATTGTGCCTTGGAGCTGGAAAAGAATACCACGGCAGAAGACGTAAATACCGTCCTGCGTGAAGCAGCTGACGAATCTTTGGGCTATACAGATGAGCCACTTGTTTCATGCGATTTCAACGGTTCAACGTTTGGGTCTGTTGTGGACAGCCAGTTAACCGCGGTTCAGGACGGCACTATGCTCAGGCTTGTTGCATGGTACGATAATGAGGCCGGTTTCTCCAATCAGTTGCTACGACTGGCAGAGCGTGTTGCTGGCATGATTGAAGATGAACGCGAGACAAAAGGTGAAATGTCGCCCGCAGTCTAATGTACGTAACCACATTAGCTGTTACTGAACATCAATTGCCGGTATTGATTTAATGCTGCGCAATATATGTAATAAAAAGTCAGATGCTGAGCATAGGGTTCCTGTGTGTGTGTCTGACTTTTTTATTATGTGTAGCCTGACGTATTGATTTACCCGAAATTTTCATGGCAGACAGCTTCGCTTGCCTTTTGAATCCGTAACTAGGTAGGATAGGGTATGAACATACTGTATCCACCATCAAGATATGCCGGACTGGAGATACTCTCCTGTGCCGGAGGACATGAATTTCGTGAGCATCTGCACGATGCATATGTCTTGTGGCTGAACTCTGAGACTGGCGAGCAATATACGGTAAATCGAACTCGTGATGTGCTGCCTACCGGTTCTGTGAGTTTGATTGAGCCGGGGGTGCCTCATGCAAATCGTTCCTGTGATAAAGGGAACAGTCATCTGCGCAGTTTCTATTGTACAGAGGCGTTTCTTCAGGATCAGTATCGTCAGATATATGAAACTGACTACATAGCTCCATTAGGTAATCGAGTGGTGTCACACACGAGTTTATGGCAAAACTTAACCCTGTTGCATGAGGCGCTGTTGGGCGCACAGGATACGTTTTGTACCGACGAGCTTGTGGTGACAATTTTTGCTGCATTCTTTAACGAGTGCGGAGGGCGCAAGCTGAAGCCGGTTCGCGATTTCGGGGATAGGCGTGTTGCAGCTGCTATTGAGTATTTTCATGCTGGAATGGCTGCTCCGATTCAGTTGGAGCAGTTGGCAGACATGCTAGGGTGTACCAGCTATCATCTTATTCGTCTGTTTCGTCTGCAAAAAGGGATGACGCCTTATGCGTACCTTACGCAGTTGCGGTTGGAAAGAGCCCGCACATTAATTGACTCTGGAGAGTCCTTGTCTTCTGCTGCGACGCAAGCAGGGCTTTCTGACCAAAGTCACCTTACCCGGCAATTTAAAAAACGGTACGGCCTTACTCCCGGTGCGTATCGCAAGCAGCGCTTACTGAGTTAGCTGCAGATCCATGTCAGTTTTATTCAAGACCATGTAATCCTCTTGGCTTACTGTCGTTAGACAAAGCCAAGAGGATTTTTTTATGAAACACTATCTGTATGCACTGGGAGCCATTTTATGCTGGGCAAGTCTCCCTGCTGCAACTGGTTCCAGTTTGACCGGAATGAGCGTGCCATTGCTGATGGTCATCAGCTTTTGCTGTGCTGCAATATATTTGTACGCGCAAGATGTTGTATGTACGCGCTCGTTTCGAATATATTTTCCTGACTGCAAAGTGTCCTTATTGGGGATATGGGGAATATTCGGGTACCATTATGTATACTATACCGCATTAAACAAGACCCCGTTGGCCGAAGCTGCAATATTAACAACTACATGGTCATTTTGGATCGTTGTATTCTCTGCGTTGCTGCTGTTTCGAAGGATCAAATTGAGTATTGTACTGACGGCACTGGCAGGATTGACAGGAGCTGCAATGGTGATTGCAGCTGGTAAAGATTTAGTCATTAGCATGCAGTACATGCAGGGATACATGCTTTCTCTTCTATGCGGGCTAATATGGGCAAGCTTTTCTGTCGGCTTATCGAAAAGCAACATGAAAGCGAATCCAATGACGGCGTTTACTGTTTATGCTGCTTTGCTGTCCGTGCTGATGTATCTGGTCAGTCCGGCTCACCCAGTACCATCAGCACAGAATATATTGGCGGCAATGTACTTGGGTTGTGTCCCCCTTGGATTATCGTTCTTTCTGTGGTCTCAGGCGGTAAGGGGAGGCAACATGGTTGTGATCGGATTTTTGAGTTACCTGACGCCGCCGCTTGCAGTGCTGATGGTAGCAATTGTGAATGGAGAGACCGTATCTGAGCAGGTTATTTTCGGAATGGTGGTCATTATTGCCGCTTCCATTGCCGGACGGTTTGCACTGGAGCAAAAAGAGGAGTGTTCATAATGGAAACAATTACGTGGAATGAGTTTGAAAAAGTAGAGCTGCGCGTGGGCAAAATTCTTTCTGCTGAAGTATTCAAAGAGGCACGCAAGCCTGCCTACATTATGCAAATAGATTTTGGGGAAGAGATTGGACTGAGAAAGTCCAGTGCGCAGATTACCGTTCACTACACTCCCGAAGAACTTGTGGGACGGCGCATCGTGGCTGTGGTTAATTTTCCTAAAAAGCAGATCGGGCCAATTATGTCTGAGTGTCTCGTGACAGGATTTGCCGATGATGCTGGAGCAATTGTCTTATGCGGTGTGGACAGAGATGTGCCATTGGGGGCAAAACTCTGCTAGCCAGTCTGTGAAGCAATAAAAAACAGGATGCTGTTTTTACACAGTATCCTGTTTTTATTGATGAGAGATAAGCACCTCACCCCGCTGCTTCGAAAGAACTCAAAAGATCACATCGGGCTACGGATGCTTCACTTTTGAGTTTTTTCTTATGCTTTGTTCTACACTGATTGTATCAATCTCGCAGATTGTTTTTTACAGCGGGGGGGGCTGTGCCGTCTTTTTGAAGAGGGATGACCATTACCGGTGTATGTGACCGTGAAATAACTCCCTGTGCAACACTGCCTGCAAACAGACTGCCCAGCTTGGAGTGTCCGTAAGTGCCCATGATGACGAGGTCAGCCTCTTTTGCAAATTGCAAAATGGTATTCACAGGGTGTCCTGTCAGCACATGCACACTTGTGGCAATGCCGGATTCTTCCAATTCGTACTTATAGGTTTTGTAGGTAGAAGCAATGCGTTCTCGTGCGTGCTTCATGCTGGTTCTGAGAACGTCATCTTTGATTTTAAGCCATGTGTTTTCGTCGTAAATAGTGGCGAAGTCGAGACCTGAAGCAAGCGTTACATTTTTTGCCCAGTCAGGAATAACGTGAAGTAGCATGAGGTCTGCCTGATACTGTTTAGCAACAGATAAAGCGTACCCCAGAGCATGTTTCGCAGGTTCAGACAGATCAGTAGCATACAGAATTTTCTGAATGTGAGGCAACATAGCTATCTCCGGTAGTCTGAGGGTTACTATGAGCGAACAATAAGAACCGGAGCAGTGCTTTTGGCAATAACACCCTGTGCAACGCTACCTACTAGGATGCCGCCAATTTTACTGTGCCCTTTGGTTCCCATTACAACGACGTCGCAAGCTTTTGCGTGTTCTGTAATTTGTTTTACTGCATTACCGCTGGAAATAATAGGTTTCACAGGAATATTTGCACAGGCTGCTCTGCCTTCCATCAATTCTTCACATTGCTTATGCATAAGCTCTGTAATGGTTCCTTTAGCCTTGTCTGTACCTGCTTCCAGTAAGTTTTTTAAGGTCTTGTCGTCATAGACTGCAGCAAAATCAAATCCAGAGTTCAAGTAAACCTGTTCTTTCATGTCGGGAAGTACATGAAGAAGGGTTAACTCTGCTTCATACTTTTCAGCTAAGCTAATTGCATAGCGCAAAGCAACTCCAGCATCCTCGGAAAGATCCGTTGCAAGAAGAATTTTATTTATTTCCGGTAGCATATGTGTCTCCTTGGTGGTTGGTTGTTAACAACTATATTCTATTCCGGTGCCCGTACTACGGGCATTTGGATTGGTTGAGGGATTTGTTACAGTGTACATCAACGATCAGAAACTCCAATGATACGGTCGCAACAATCGACAGAAAACGGGCAATGCTTGCAAAATTACCTGTTTTACGGTTGAATCGCTCACTTGAATTCATTCTGGATAGGAGAGCGTATGAGACTGGGTACTTTGGTACTGAGTACAGCACTTGTGCTTGGTATGGCATCTGTAGCAGCAGCAGAAACAATTGGTTCTGTGAGCACTGTTTTTAAGATGATCGGGGCTAATGATAAAATTGTTATTGAAGCATTTGATGATCCGGACATTGACGGTGTTACCTGTTACCTGAGCCGTGCCAAAAAAGGTGGGGTAAGCGGGTCATTAGGACTTGCAGAAGATACATCTGATGCTTCTGTGGACTGCGTGCAGATCGGGCCAATCAACATTCCGGAACGAGTAAAGTCCGGTAAAGAAGATGGTGAAGCAGTATTCAAGAAGCGTACTTCCCTGCTTTTTAAAACAATGCAGGTTGTGCGTTTCTATGACCCTAAACGAAATGTGCTTGTGTATCTCTCCTATAGTGACCGTGTGGTAGAAGGTTCGCCTAAAAACTCCATTTCCACGGTACCTGTTCTTCCTTGGGGCAAGTAGTATGTCTGAATATAAAGGAACATTTGCAGCGATTGACTTTGAAACCGCCGATGCAAAACGTGACAGTGCCTGTGCTGTGGCGGTTGTTCGTGTGGAAAATGGGAACGTTGTAGACAGCCTGTACCGGCTTGTGCAGCCTCCGCGCAGCAACTTCAGCCCATTTTGTGTGCGCGTGCATAATATTCGCTGGAAAGATGTTGAGAACGAGCCTGTCTTTGCCGAAGTATGGCCGGAATTTTCTCCTCTGTTTGAGGGGGTTGATTTTGTGGCAGCGCATAACGCATCTTTCGACCGCTCTGTTCTTTCTGCGTGCTTGGCTGCAGCCGGAATGCCGACAGTCAGTGAACGTTTCTTGTGTACCGTCAAACTTGCACGGCAGGTATGGCCAGACTTGGTGAACCATAAGCTGAATACGGTATCCAGTCATCTGGGTATTCAATTGCAGCACCACCATGCGGGCTCTGATGCTGAAGCTTGCGCCCGCATTGCTATAGAAGGGTTGCGGTTACAGCCTCAGTTTGCAGCACCGAATATGCTGTAGCGAGAAACTTGCAGAAATCTCACTTTCCCTTTACACCCATTGCGGATTCTTCGTCGCAAGAACAATCTGTTTTTGCCTGACGGTGCGCAGCAACCATATCGTGCTGTTTGCACGCTGATATGCTATTATGTCAGCATGCTGCATTTTTGAGTACGAGGTTGCGCCGCTTGGCGTCTGCTGCGCTTTACTGTACAACTGCACAGGTTTTACTATGAAAAAATATCGTGATCATTACTTCCTGCGGGCGAAACAAGATAACTACCCTGCACGGTCAGTATATAAGTTAAAAGAGATTGATAAGCGTTTCGCTATCTTTTCAAAAGGCATGAAGGTGCTCGACCTTGGCGCTGCTCCAGGGTCATGGTCGCTTGGTGCTGCTGAAAAAGTCGGTGAAAACGGGCTTGTTATCGGTGCTGATATTCAGACAACTGAAACGGTGTTCCCACCGAATGTGCGCTTCATGCAGGAAGACGTGTTTGAGCGTTCTCAGGAATTTGAAGACGTACTTGCGGAAATTATGCCGTTTGATGTGGTGATCAGTGATATGGCGCCGAAAACTACCGGTCATAAATTTACAGATCAGGCTCGTTCTGCCGAGCTTTGCTACGAAGCACTTAATGTAGCCTGCTACTGCTTGAAGCCGGGTGGTAGTTTTATTGTAAAAATATTTATGGGGCCGGATGTGCAGGCATACGCTACCTCAATGCGTAAGTACTTTAAGACCGTGAAATCGTTTAAGCCGAAAAGTTCACGGGATGAGAGTAAAGAAATTTTTTATGTCGGCCTCGGCTTTAACGGGAAGAAATTCGAATACGAATACTAGCCGGAATGCTGTAGTCGACTCCCTTTGATTTTTAGCACCCCGAATGGTTGAGGGTGTTTGTATTTTTATTGTTCCAGTTGCAGTGCTGTCTGCTGCAACTATGTAAGGAGGAATCATGGCTGGACATAGTAAATGGGCTAACATTAAGCACCGTAAAGGTCGTCAGGACGCAGTTCGTTCCAAGCAGTTTACACGTGCTGCTAAAGAGATCATCATTGCTGCTAAAGTTAGTGGTGACATAGCTAACAACCCGCGCCTGCGCTCTGCTATTGCTGCTGCTAAAGCAGTAAACCTGCCTAAAGATAAAATCGAAAATGCGATTAAAAAAGGTACCGGCGAACTCGCTGGTGGCGATATCCATGAAATTACTTACGAAGGATACGGTCCTGGTGGCGTAGCAATTCTTATTGAAGTTGCTTCCGACAACAAAAACCGTATCGTAGCTGAAATGCGTCACACCTTGAACAAAGGTAACGGTAACATGGGTGAAGCTGGTTCCGTTGCATGGATGTTCGATAACAAAGGCCAGATCGTCATCAAAAAAGATGCTGTTTCTGAAGAGCAAGTAATGGATCTCGGTCTTGAAGCTGGCGCTGAAGATATCATCGAAGAAGATGAAAACTGGGATATCCGTTGTGAGCCGACTGACCTTGAAGCAGTACGTACTGCTTTTGAAGAAGCTGGCATTGCAATTGAATCTGCTGAAATGGCAAAAATTCCTCAGAACACCATTGAGCTTGATGCTGAAGGTGCTAAGAAAATGCTTCGTCTCATCGATCTTCTCGAAGAAAACGATGACGTACAGAATGTGTTCACCAACATGGACGTGTCTGACGATGTAATGGCTGAACTTAACGCTGAGTAAGTGACGCTGATACGCAGGTTGTAGTGACTTGCGATGCCGGAGTACTTGTGCCTCCGGCGGGTAAGGGGCCAGCCCCTTGCATCCCCGCGAGAGGGACGCCCTCTCGACTGCGATATACGAAAGAGCTTGCGACTGCGAAGTGCAGTTACGGCTTTACATCAGGCTGTCGCAGAAAGACGAACTATAAAAAGGAGGGAGGTTACTCTCTCCTTTTTTATTGGTGTGTTCTAAATTGTCGTTGTACTGTTTCATCAGTAGACGAAAAAGTGTTGAGGCTTCATACTGAACATTTAGAATCAGCACTATATGAACAGTGGAGTAAGTTTTGACTGTGACAAGAGTACTCGGCATTGATCCCGGCTCCCGTGTGATGGGGTGGGGGGTAGTAGAAGAGATTTCCGGTGTAGCCAAGTTGGTAGACTGCGGTGCCATTCGTGCTTCAGATAAGGATTTTGCACGTCGAATGGGGACTATTTTTAAAGAGCTGGATGCGATCGTACGACTGCATAAACCGACTGTTGCGGCGGTAGAGAACGTTTTTACGGCAAAGAACCCAGCATCTGCCTTAAAGCTTGGTCAAGCGCGCGGAGTTGCTCTTGCAGCTTGTGCTGCGCATGATGTCGACGTTTTTAGCTATGAGCCGACCAAGATTAAACAGACAATCGTAGGCGGTGGTCGCGCTGCCAAAGAACAAGTTGCATTCATGGTCGCACAGATTCTTGGGGTTAAGCAGCCGAAGTGGGCACTTGATACGTCCGATGCGCTTGCTGCGGCGGTCTGTCATCTCAATACCAGCCGATATGCTAAATATTTATAGAGGCTGGCTAGATATTCTCACCGTGCCTTTACACTCTTCTTATGGTATTGAATCCTAATTCTTTTTTATTGTTTTTGGTGGTGTGCTGTGCCTTACCTGCTTGCGATAATTGCTAGCTGTGTATCGCAATAGGTAGTGGGGATAAGCTGCGTGAAGCCATAAGCAACGGATGTATCTCGCGAGTAAAAGTCTTTGGAGATTCCTAAGAACCTTTCTACAGAGCCTCAGCCGTCCTTGAAGAATGAAAGATTACGGATGAGGACAGTGACACAAGGTTCTTAGTCCGCCGGAGGCAAAAAAGCTGCGGGCAAGCGCCGTCAGGGACAATTACTTGAAATAGATTGTACATGTCACACAAGGTGAAATGGCTTATTCAAATGTAAAAGCATCTTTATTTATTGAAGAGTCTTGGGTAAAAGCACGTAGATAATCTTGGAGTCTTTTGCGTCGTTGCTGACGCAAGATGCTTCCGGTTAAATTTATAGATAAAATTTTGAAGCAGACAATATGATTGCATATCTTGAAGGCAAAATTGCTGAGACCACGGAGCAGAGTGTTATTATCGTCACTGAAGGCGGTGTAGGGTACGAAGTCCGTTTACCGGCTCATACAATGAACCGTGTTCCTGCTAAAGGCGGTGACATTGCGGTTTTTGCGTACACTGTTGTGCGTGAAGACGCGTTGGAACTGTACGGTTTTGAATCATGGGATGAGCGTCAGATGTACACGACGCTGATTTCGATTTCAAAAGTTGGCGGCAAGACTGCACTTGGTATTTTATCTGTGTATCGTCCGGACGACTTGCGCCGTATTGTTTTTGAAGAAGATATTAACGCGTTGACGCAGGTTTCCGGAATCGGAAAAAAGGGTGCTCAGCACATTTTCCTTGAGCTGAAGTACAAGCTTAAGGTTGATGAAATGCCCGTTGTGTCCGGTAAAGGTGATGCTCCTGCAACCAGCGTATTCCGTGATGCTCTGGATGGGCTTGCGAATCTTGGGTACAGCGAAGATGAAGCCGCGCCATTACTGAAAACTATTTTGAAGAATGAGCCGGATCTCGATGTAGGCAGTGCTCTGCGCAGTGCGCTTAAAGCTCTTGCAAAAGGATAGGCATGGATACTGATCAGAATATCTGCATGGACGAGTCTGTCCGTCCGTCCTCTTTGGACGACTTTATTGGTCAGGAAGAGCTGCGCCAAAATTTAAAAATTTACATTCAGGCTGCAAAAGCCCGTGGTCAGGCTATGGATCACACGATGTTCTACGGTAATCCGGGACTTGGTAAAACAACGCTGTCTCAGATTATGGCAGAAGAACTCGGGGTTAATATCGTATCTACATCAGGGCCTGTGCTTGAGCGAAGCGGTGATCTTGCCGCCATTTTGACTAATCTTGGGCGCAACGACATCCTTTTTGTAGATGAAATTCACCGAATGCCTATCAGTGTTGAAGAAGTTCTGTATCCGGCAATGGAAGATTTCAAGCTTGATCTTGTTATCGGACAGGGGCCGGGGGCAAGGACAGTAAAGATTGACTTGGAACCCTTCACTCTGGTAGGAGCCACAACCCGCATCGGATTATTGTCTTCACCGCTACGTGATCGCTTTGGCGTGATCTGCCGGCTGGAGTTTTATACTCCGCAGGAACTCTCTACAATTGTTACCCGCACAGCACGTATTCTAGGCGTTGATATAGCACCGGATGGAGCACTTGAAATAGGCCGTCGTTCGCGTGGTACTCCTCGTATTGCCAACCGACTGCTGCGTCGTGTTCGTGACTTTGCAACCGTAAAGGGTGGTGTAACCGTAGATGCGGAACTGGCAAGCAGCGCCCTGAAAATGATGGATGTTGATGAAAGCGGGCTTGATCAGATGGACAGAAAGCTGCTGAGTGTCCTGATTGAACATTATGGCGGCGGGCCGGTTGGTGCCAAGACTTTGGCCGTTGCCTGTTCAGAAGACGTGAAGACTATTGAAGATATTTATGAACCGTATCTTATCCAGTGCGGTTTTATTAAGCGTACCCACAGAGGACGCGTTGCCACAGCAAAGGCGTATCGTCATTTGAATTTTCTGGCATAACAATATGCCGTAACTCATAGCCGTGGAGGAAATATGCCTCAGAAAACATGCAGGGTAGAACTTGTTGCCTCAACTCCAAATCCGATGGCAGTTATTTATGCAGCATTCAGACAGTGCTACCATGCCGGCTTTGTAGGCGACATGCATACAAAGCTTGTAGACGGGGATATTTCCGAAGAAAAACAAGCCGCCTTTATTAAAAAAGTAATGGAATCCGGTCATGCAAGTCCGATTGAACATGTTTCCTTTACCTTTGCAATTGAAGGTGTCTCCCGTGCGCTGACACACCAGCTTGTGCGTCATCGTATTGCCTCTTTCTCTCAGCAGAGCCAGCGTTATGTTGATGGAAGTAATTTTGATTACATCCTGCCGCCTGCCTTTGCCAAAATTCCTGAAGCAAAAGCACGCTTCGAGAAATTTCTTGATGAGGTGGGTGATGCATATCAGGAATTGAAACAGATTCTTGAAGAGAACGGGCGTGGCGAGAAGGCAAAAGAAGATGCCCGTTTTGTGCTTCCTCAGGCAACTGAATCCAAGATTGTTGTGACAATGAACTGTCGCAGCCTCCTCAACTTTTTTGAGCATCGGTGCTGCACCCGTGCGCAGTGGGAAATCAGAGATATGGCAAATCAGATGCTTAAAATTTGCCGCACTGCTCTGCCTTGTGTCTTTGAAGATGCAGGTGCCCGCTGTGAAAAATTGAAGTACTGCCCTGAAGGGGAGAAATTCACTTGCGGGCGTTATCCGCTCCCATAACTAATCAGCTCTCACCGCGTATAATTGCCTTATTTTGGTATGCGGTTCGTTAGATTTTGCTTCAGCGTACAGAAAAAAAGAAAGTTATATTACTTAGATTTTTCGATAACGCGCTGTAAATAAATAGTATTCCTCGTTTGTGTCAATCGTGCGTACTCTATTAGAGTGATGCTCTCACATACTTTTTTACAAAAAAGCTAGAATAAAAAGTGCGTCAGATGATTGCCTTTTTCGAATATTAGCTTTAAAAGGCGAATTCCTCAGTTTTTGGTAGTTCTTCCTGTGGAAAACTTTTCCACAAAACTGTGGAATCTATAAAGTCTACCGCGCTAACACAGGTTGTACGCGAGTTGAAGAATTCGTCATGAAAGTGTGTTTTGCCAAAAAAGGTAGATAAAACGAGATATTGTTGAACTTGTCCGGATGATGCTGCCTGTGTAGAGACTAAAGGCTATCACTGGTTTAACTCGAATTGCGGAAAAGCATGAAAGAACGTAGGAAAATCCCCATGATTGATATTTGGGGTCAAATCCGAGAAATTCTACAAGAAAGCCTTAATCCCGGCATATTCAAAGTATGGATTTCACCACTGCAGGCTGAAGTCGATGGTACTACCATTCGACTGACTGCTTCTAATGATTTCGTGGCATCATGGGTGCGTGAGCGTCTGGTGAACGATATTGCAGAAGCTGCAACGTCTGTCATGGGTGAGCGTCCTGCTATTACTGTCGTTGCAGGAGCTGCAAAAGCTGTAGCAAGACCAAAGGTGCAAGTGTTGCAGTCTGCTGCACCTAAGTCTGGGCTTGTGTCTGAGCCTCAGACTGCGTCTGCCCCTGTAACCATTAGTACTGATGCCAAGCGTGTTGTTCAGCAGCAGCTTCCAGTTGAGCGAACCTTAGTATCTAAGGCGCTGGACTGGCGGTTTGATTTTGACAGCTTTGTTGTAGGGCCGAGCAATGATCTTGCTTTTGCCGCCTCACAGGGAATCACACGTGATTCTCTTTCCTGTAGCACTCTCTTTTTAAGCTCTGCACCGGGATTGGGTAAAACCCACCTCATGCAGGCTGTCGGCGGTCAGCTCTGTAAACACAGCAACCGTGTTAATCCGAAAGTTGAATACCTTACAGCAGAAGAGTTTGCGACAGGTCTTGTAACTTCATTAAAACATCGCGACACTGACCGTTTTAAAGCACGCTACCGTGATGTTGATTTGCTGTTGCTCGAAGATGTTCATTTTCTTCAGGGTAAAGAACGCATGCAGGACGAAGTGCTTGCAACCATTAAATCTTTGCAGTCCCGTGGTTCCCGCGTGGTGCTGTCCAGTTCTTTTGCCCCGCGTGATTTAAAAGACGTGGATAACCAGCTTGTTTCCCGATTCTGTTCAGGATTTCTTGCGGTTATTGATAAGCCGGATTTTGAAACACGCCGTGATATTTTATGCAAGAAAGCACGTCTTTATCAGGTAGATTTGCCGGAAAACGTGACTGATTTGCTTGCAGAAAACATTCATTCAGATGTACGTCAGATTGAAAGCTGCTTGCACAACCTGATATTGAAAGCACGTATTTTAAATGAACAGATTTCTATGGACATGGCATGGGACGTGATTGGTCATTACGCATCACGTGAAGTTGTCATGAACATGGATTCCATTGTTCGTTGTGTCTGTAGCTGCTTTGATCTTTCTTTTGATCAACTTAATTCACGCAGCCGTAAGCGTGAACTGGTAACAGCGCGCAATACCATCTTCTACTTGGCAAGAAAGCATACTGATCTGTCTTTAAAGCAGATTGGTTTGCAATTTAACCGTCGTCATTCAACAGTGCTTAAAGGCATTACGAATTTAGAACGGGAAATGAGCCGTAGTACACCTACAGGTCGTCAGGTGTCTAATACTGTGAAGATGATCGAAAAAAATGGACGAATTTCCGCCCCCTGAGAATAGTCGGGGGTCGTTAGTCTTGTTAGTGGAAAGGCGCGTACCGCTCGATGCGGCACGCGCCTTTTTTGTTTGTCAGTACCCGTACAGCGAAAGCAACTTGCTTTACATCCCCATTGGCAAATGTACGTTGCTGTCCGAACACTGGTAAGTGGTTGAGGAAGAAAAGCTTTGCTTTTTTACAAAAATGTAATAGCTACTGCTCAGTGCTGCTATTGCATTGTCAGTTAGGAGGAAAATATGCACGGAAATAAAGCATATACAGAAATTGCTCCCCGCTTGGTCGGGCTTCGTGAAGCAGTTGACATGACGGTTGATCAGCTTGCCGAAAAAATCGGTGTAAAGCCTGAAACCGTTGCATTGTACGAAGAGGGCGAAACAGAGATTCCTGTTAGCTATCTTAAAGACGTAGCAACTGTCTGTGGTGTGGATCTTTCTTCCCTTATTACAGGGCAGGAAGGGCACCTGCATGACTATACGCTTGTACGCAAAGGTGAAGGGCTTAGCGTAGAGCGTCGTGTTGACTATGACTATTTCAACCTTGCTGCGCGGTTTACAAATAAGATGATGGAACCGTTTCTTGTAACTGTTCCTGCAAAAGATTTAAACGAGCTTACTTGGAATGAGCACAACGGGCAGGAGTTTATTTACCTGCTTGAAGGCAAGTTGGAAGTTTGGCTTGATCAAAAACGACATAAGCTTGAAGCGGGCGATTCAATTTACTTTGATTCTCGCATTCCGCATGCATTACGCGGATTAGACGGCGAATCGGCCACCTTTCTTGACGTGATTAGCTAGTTCCTTTCCGGTGCAGTGATTGAACTGCTGCAACCCCGCTAGTGCGAATGCACGCCGGAGAGGGACATGACACAGGGGATGTTGTCAAAAGCTATGATGTTAATACCGCTTAGTGCGGTGAAAGGTGTCCCGAAGAGGGATGAGGATAGAGTGATGAAAAAGTTTTCCAGTACCAGCTACGAAGAGTTTGTGCACGAGTTTACCTTACGTGTTCCTGAGAATTTTAACTTTGCATATGATGTGTTGGATTCCATTGCGGAAGAGGACCCGCAGCGTCTTGCCATGGTGCATGTTGATGATGCAGGAGTTCGTAATGACTACTCCTTTGCATGGTTTCAGGAACAGTCCGCAAAACTTGCTGGTGCATTAGAGAAACAAGGGCTCAAAAAGGGCGACAGAGTAATGCTTATTCTGTATCGCCGTGCTGAGTTCTGGGTATCCATGCTTGCTTGCCACAGGCTTGGACTCGTTCCGGTTCCGTCTCCCTCACAGTTGACTGTAAAAGATATTGATTTCCGTGTCCGCCGCGCGAATATTCGCGGGATGATTGTGGAAGATTCCGTAGCGGACAGGGTTGAAGCTGCACGTGCAAACTGCCCGTCGTTAACGTGCCTTGTGCAGGTTGGTGGCGACTCAGTTGCCGATGGCTGGAATGCATATAATGAATTGATTGAATCCGGTGCCTCAGTATTTCCGCGCCCTCAGGAACCTGAGCGTAATGCTGGTGGCGATGATCCATTGCTCATTTTCTTTTCATCCGGAACAACCGGAATGCCGAAAATGGTTGAGCACCTCCATACATATCCTTTAGGGCATTATGTGACAGGTGCGTACTGGCACGATCTGGAGCCGGGTGATCTTCATCTTACCTTGGCTGATACCGGTTGGGGCAAAGCTGTATGGGGAAAATTCTACGGACAATGGATGGCTGGCGCTGCTGTGTTCGTGTGGGATTTCCGTGGTAAATTTGAGCCGGCAGAACTGCTTGAGCAGTTGTCGCAGCACAAAATTACTACTTTCTGCGCTCCGCCGACTGTATATCGTTTCCTTATTCGTCAGGATCTTACTAAGTATGATCTTTCAGCTCTCCGCCATTGCACAACCGCAGGCGAGTTGCTGAATGACAGTGTGTTCCATGAGTGGAAGGAAATGACAGGATTACCTATTTATGAAGGGTATGGACAGACAGAAACCACTCTGCAGATCCTGACCCTCCCTTGCATGGAAGCAAAGCCGGGTTCCATCGGAAGACCTGCGCCGGGCTGGGATGTTGTACTGATGGATGCTGAAGGCAACATCTGTGACCCGGGTCAGGAAGGTGAAATCTGCGTAAAAACTTCTGAAGGTGCTCCTGTTGGATTGTTCTCAGGTTACCTTGAGGACCCTGAAAAGACTGCGTCTGTTATGTTTGACGGCTATTATCACACTGGCGATAAAGCGTGGATGGATGAAGACGGGTATTTCTGGTTCCTTGGTCGTGTGGATGACCTTATTAAATCTTCAGGCTACCGTATTGGGCCTTTTGAAGTTGAATCTGCACTTGTTGCACACCCTGCTGTTGTTGAAGCTGCAGTTACCGGCGTGCCGGATGAACTGCGCGGACAGTTGGTTAAGGCAACAATCGTCCTTGCTCCAGATTATTCTGAATCAGAGCAGTTGACTAAAGAGCTGCAGGATCACGTGAAAAAGGTTACAGCACCATATAAGTACCCGCGTATTATCAACTATGTGAAGGAATTGCCGAAGACGATTTCCGGTAAGATTCGCCGTGTTGAAATTCGTGAACAAGATGCTAAGCCTGAGTAAGTCTTAGATCTATTGAATTGAAAAAGCTCCCTGAAAAGTATTCAGGGAGCTTTTTTTATGAAATGAATACGAGCCTTCAGCACGCACTGGTATTACTGGGAACAGTTTTAGGTAAGCATGTAGTGCCGATCATCCCGAAGAACGGGAAGTGTTAGTATGAGGACTATGCCTCATAAATTACAATCTACCGGAATCAATAACGCTAGTTAGCTGCGTCTTTCATGCTTAATGAAATACGCTTTCGTTGCACATCAACTTCCAGCACTTTTACGTGAACTTTCTGCTGAACACGCACTACTTCTGACGGATCACTTACGTAGCGATCTGCCAGTTGAGAGATGTGCACGAGTCCGTCCTGATGCACGCCCACATCTACAAACGCTCCAAACTTGGTTACATTGGTGACGATTCCGGGGAGTGTCATACCTTCATATAAGTCAGAAATTGCATGGACATCGGCAAAAGAAAACTCAGTAAATTGCTCGCGCGGGTCACGTCCCGGTCGTGCTAGCTCATTCATAATATCGTTGAGTGTTGGTAAGCCTACAGTTTCTGTAACGTATTTTGGCAGAGAAACTTTTGATGACAGGTCTGTTTTTCCAATTAAATCTGGAAGGCTTGATGCAAGGTCTTTCGCGATTTGCTCTACTACTTTGTACGATTCTGGATGCACAGCGGACGCGTCTAACGGGTTTGTTGCGTCATGAATGCGTAAGAAACCCGCACATTGCTGGAACGCTTTTGGGCCAAGTCGTGGTACCTTGAGAAGTTCTTTTCGTGATGCAAAGGCACCGTTTTCTGCACGATACGTAATAATATTTTGTGCGAGTACAGGCCCTAGACCTGAAACATGCGTGAGCAATTCTTTACTTGCTGTGTTTAATTCTACCCCCACGCTGTTCACACACGAGGCAACCACATCGTCCAGTGCTTTTTTTAGCTCGACCTGATTCACATCATGTTGATACTGGCCGACCCCGATGGACTTAGGATCAATTTTGACCAGCTCTGCAAGAGGATCCATGAGCCTGCGTCCGATGGAGACGGCACCGCGAACAGTGATGTCTTGGTCAGGAAATTCCTCTCTGGCAACGGCAGAAGCTGAATAAACTGATGCACCGGACTCGTTTACCATGTTGACGGTAACATTCGGCATGTTGAGATTGCGGACAAATGTCTCTGTCTCACGTGATGCTGTACCGTTACCAATCGCAATAGTTTCTATGGCAAATTTTTTAACAAGTGCCTGCACACGTTCTCCAGCCTGAGCTTCTTTAGCAGCACCAGAGGTGGGGAAGATGGTTTCATTGTGCAGTAAGTCTCCGTGTTCGGAGAGGCACACAAGTTTTGCTCCGGTTCTGTACCCTGGATCAAGCGCTAGTACTCGTTTCTGACCGAGAGGCGCAGCAAGAAGCAGTTCACGCAGGTTCGCAGCAAAGACAGAAATAGCTTCAATATCTGCCCGTGTTTTTAATTCATTGCGAATATCATTTTCCAGAGAAGGGGCAAGGAGTCGTTTGTAGGCGTCTTCGCATGCCAGCAGCACCTGCTTGCCGCAATCATTTTTGCTTGCAACAAAATGATTACGTAGCGCATTCAGTGCCATGCCTTCATCCGGTCTGATGGATAAGCTGAGCAGACCTTCCTGTTCGCCGCGGAACATGGCAAGCAGGCGATGCCCCGGAGCTTTTACAATTGGTTCTTCCCAGTTCAGATAGTCCTTGAAGGTGGCGGCTTCCTCTTCTTTTTTTCCGCGGGCGAGTTTTGAGGAACAAACACCTTTTACTGCAAATATTTTTCGAAAGACTGTTCGTGTTTGTGTGTCTTCGCTGATGCGCTCGGCAATGATGTCCCGAGCCCCTTGAAGGGCAGCTTGCATGTCTGGAACATCATTTTCTTCAGAAACATATGTCGCAGCGAGCGATTCGAGTTTGCAGGAATCTTGTTCAAAAATCAGATTTGCGAGAGGTTCCAGACCGCGCTCTCGTGCCACCTGTGCTTTTGTTCTGCGTTTTGGCTTGTATGGCAGATAAATGTCTTCGAGTTCGGAGAGAGTCGCAGCATTTTGTAAGGCTTGGGACAGTTCGTCTGTCAGCTGCTCTCGTTCTGTCAGAGCAGAAACAATGGCTTCTCTTCGCTTATTAAGTGCATTTAATGCTTCAAATTTATCACGAATATCTGTGATAGCAACTTCATCCAGTGAACCAGTTGCTTCTTTTCTGTAACGAGCAATGAAGGGAACAGTTGCGCCTTCAGCAAGCAGGTCGAGAACGGCAGCAACGTTTTTTTCAGCCAGATTAAGTTCCTTGGCTATAATTTTTTGTGAGTCTGTCATTATAACTAATGCTCTCTTTTTTCATATGCTATGGTAGGTAAACAGTACATTCAATGTAACACCGCATTGCCCATGTGGGAAAGGAGGAAAATATGACGTTTACGCATAAAGACCTGCCAATGGTGTTGCGAGAAACCGAGTTACTTACTCTGGAGGATGGCACGCAGGTTCGGTTTGAATCAAACGGCGGAGCGCATGACATCTTTATTAATGATGAATGGACGTCCAGAGCTTCATTGTTTCAGGGAATGGCTCATGACCTGAATGCAAGCGAACAGCATGTAACGCTTATTTCTGAGCCGGACGGGGTTCGAGTAGAACTGAAGTAGTCTGATAAGACAAGAGCGAAATTACGTAACTGGATAATAGGCACTGTACTTATTGTAAAAGAAAAGACCAAATTCCTCATATGGAATTTGGTCTTTTTTGTAATGAAGTGCAGCGTAGTTAGCCTTGCTGCAAAAATTGAATTCTCTGTTCAGTGCCTGTTACTGTTCAGTAAGTTCTTCTCCACGCGCTCCCAACGCGGTTCGAAGATAATCCCCTAAAAAGTTGCCCACTTCATCTGAGGAGCTTTCCTGCACACCCAATGCTGCTAAATCTTGAGCGATTTGCTTTTCCATGCGCTCAGATTCCATAAACATGAGGTATACAAGGGCGATTGTTGCATTGCTTTCTTCTGTGTTGTCGCACATATCTGCAAGTTGATCAGTCTTTACTGTCTGCAACATGCGATCTGCAAACATTTCTGCCCATTTTTTATACACTTCCGGCGGTAGTGTAGGTATGTGCTGAGATATCTCAGCGGAAGCATCTTTTTCAATATTAGGAAGAGTTACATCCATGAATTCTCTAAGCGCCTCGGAGCGGCTGCTCAGGGAATTGTCAATACGGGTCATAACTGATGCAATCAAGTGTTCACGTATTGCAAGAATATCCATGTTAAATCCCTTTGTTGCTGGCGAAAAAACATAAAGGCATTTCCAAAAAATGCAGGTGCAGAGTACCGGAATGTGACTGTCGGGGCAATAGGCAGACAGAAAAAAGAAGCAAGCTGTATGAAGAAGAAAAGGGTTACATGGTATGCTTTTTATATGGCAAATATTGTACTTTCAGTAATTCAGGGTAGTAAGAAGCAGGGGATAAAATTGCAATAAAAAATGGATGTGCAACCGTATACACAGCTTAGCCCCTGTCCGAAAACAATCGAACAGGGGCCTTGGGCTTTTCCAAAGAGGATGTATGCTTTACAAGGCGCTTTCGGCAGCCTTGATTGCAGCTTCGTAATCTGGTTCTTCTGTTACTTCAGGAACGATCTGTGAGTAGACAACGTTAAGACCGCGGTCGATAACAAAAACAGAACGTGCAAGTAAGCGGAGTTCTTTAATAACAACACCGTATGCATGTCCTAGAGAAAGATCTTTGTGATCGGAGAGAACTTCTACAGCGTTGATACCTGCAGCACCGCACCAGCGTGCCTGTGCAAAAGGAAGGTCTGCGGAAACAGTAAGCACTTCGATGTCTTCGTGAAGGTCTGCTGCTTCCTGATTGAAACGACGAGCTTCTACGTCGCATACCGGGGTATCAAGAGAAGGAACAGTTACCAGAAGAATTACTTTTCCTTTATAATCGCTAAGAGTGCGAGGTTCCAAGGTGGTTGTCAGTACGGAAAAGTCAGGGGCTGTATCGCCGGTTTCTACCGGAGAGCCTTCGAGGGTGAGTCCGTTGCCTTGAAAAGTGATGATACCGGAACGTTCAATCATGAGATATCTCCTGACAGTAAAGTTTATATTGTAGCCCTGTTGGATGTGCGGGCAGTCTTTTTGCTTGTTGAGTTTCTTCTACACAAAAAAGATATAATTGGGA
>NZ_JXMS01000041.1 GCF_001672295.1 Halodesulfovibrio spirochaetisodalis
CCCCGTAACTTCGGGATAAGGGGTGCTCTTTGTTGTTAGTTTCTTAGCGAAACAAAGCAACGGAGAGCCGCAGAGAAATGGCGGTGGCGACTGTTTACTAAAAACATAGGTCTATGCAAAGTCGTAAG
This sequence comes from Halodesulfovibrio spirochaetisodalis, assembly GCF_001672295.1. Taxonomy (GTDB): domain Bacteria; phylum Desulfobacterota; class Desulfovibrionia; order Desulfovibrionales; family Desulfovibrionaceae; genus Halodesulfovibrio; species Halodesulfovibrio spirochaetisodalis. The sequence goes on from NZ_JXMS01000041.1 coordinate 129, forward strand.
ACGACGTATATGGACTGACGCCTGCCCGGTGCCGGAAGGTTAAGGGGAGTTGTTAGCATTAGCGAAGCAGCGAACCGAAGCCCCGGTAAACGGCGGCCGTAACTATAACGGTCCTAAGGTAGCGAAATTCCTTGTCGGGTAAGTTCCGACCTGCACGAATGGCGTAACGATCTCCGCACTGTCTCAACTACAGACTCGGTGAAATTGAATTCGCGGTGAAAATGCCGTGTACCCGCAGCAAGACGGAAAGACCCTGTGCACCTTTACTATAGCTTGACATTGGGTTTTGGGCTAGCATGTGTAGGATAGGTGGGAGGCTTTGAAGCAGGCACGCCAGTGTTTGTGGAGCCAACCTTGAAATACCACCCTTGCTAGTCTAAGGCTCTAATCCTCTACCGTTATCCGGTTAGGAAACAGTGTCTGGTGGGTAGTTTGACTGGGGCGGTCGCCTCCTAAAGAGTAACGGAGGCATACAAAGGTTCGCTCAGACTGATTGGAAACCAGTCGTTGAGTGCAAACGCATAAGCGAGCTTGACTGCAAGAGAGACATCTCGAGCAGGAACGAAAGTTGGTGTTAGTGATCCGGTGGTTCCGCATGGAAGGGCCATCGCTCATTGGATAAAAGGTACGCCGGGGATAACAGGCTGATCGCGCCCAAGAGTTCACATCGACGGCGCGGTTTGGCACCTCGATGTCGGCTCATCACATCCTGGGGCTGAAGCAGGTCCCAAGGGTACGGCTGTTCGCCGTTTAAAGTGGTACGCGAGCTGGGTTTAAAACGTCGTGAGACAGTTTGGTCCCTATCTGCTGTGGGCGTAGGAGATTTGAAAGGACTTGCCCCTAGTACGAGAGGACCGGGGTGAACGAACCTCTGGTGGGTCAGTTGTCGTGCCAACGGCATAGCTGAGTAGCTACGTTCGGAAGGGATAACCGCTGAAAGCATCTAAGCGGGAAGCCTCACTTAAGATAAGATCTCCCTCTCATTTATGAGCTAAAGGACCCTGGTAGACCACCAGGTTGATAGGCTGGGTGTGTAAGGGCAGCGATGCCTTCAGCTAACCAGTACTAATAGTCCGTGAGCCTTATTTTTCTACACAAAATCATTCTTTTCCTCCCTATTAGATTAATATTTCAGGGTTAGCCCTTTGACGTGGCAGCAGGGTAAATACTGCTCGCCTTTCCAAAGAACTGACTGACCCGCCATATTTTTCTTGGTGGCCACGGAGGCTGGGGTACACCCGATCCCATTCCGAACTCGGAAGTTAAGCCGGCCATCGCCGATGATACTGCAGGGGAGCCTGTGGGAAAGTAGGTCGCTGCCAAGATTTATTTTGAAGACCGCGTTTCAAACGAAACGCGGTCTTTTTTTGTATGTACAGCTTTTCTTTAGCGACCTGCTTTCCCACAGGCGATATTTTATCCCATTGGAAGTTGTTCTTTTATCCACTCAGTAAACTTAATAAGCCTGTGGTCTACCTCAGGTGATGCATGTGAGAGTATAACGTATTCAAATTCTGTGGTTTGAAAGCCAAACGGGGCAACGAGTAAGCCACGGTCAATATCATCTTTGACCAGCGGCTCTGGGCCGATTGCTATTCCCATGCCTGCTGAGCTTGCCTGCAGGCTAAAATAAAAATGATCGAAAAACTGATTAGTTAGCTCTGAAATTTTAAAACTGGTAAGCGACTTCCAATCTTCCCAAGCTGTGGGGCGTGTTCTAGTATGGAGCAAATTCATATCGTTTCCCCTCGTCTTCTCCCAGTACGAGGGGCTACAAACAGGAGCAATCCGTTCATTACCTATTAGCGTTACATTGTATTTTTTAGGCCATGCAAAATCAGCCCTGCGGATTGCCAGATGAGCAGATTCAGCACACAGATCAATTGGCCCACCACTTGTGGATAAGTGAATATCAATGTGTGGGGCTAGCTCCTTGAATTCTTCTAATCGAGGCATCAACCAGCGCATAGCTAGCGACGGCTCACAAGAAACATATAGCTTGAACTGCTCAGAGTTTGTACGCACTTGTTCGCTTGCGTGTTCTAATTCTTTTAGAACTCGTGCAACATGTTTCGCAAAATAACGTCCTTTCTCCGTCAAATATACTCCACGACTTTCTCTATGGAACAGCTTTGTTCCAAAGTAGTCTTCAAGCTGCTTTACAGCGCGGCTTACAGCTCCATGAGTCAGGTTCAGTTGATGTGCTGCTTCCGTAAAACTTTGATACTTTGCTGCACTGTGAAAGCTGATTAAGGGACTTAGGGGTGGAATATTCTTCATGTCATCTTCCTGTGATTTTTTTTCACAGCTTATGTGAAAATGAATGGTTAGTCATTTTTAAATACTTCTTGTTAGATAAGGGTAAGTTATTCGTAAAAAAGGAGGATAATGTGAGTAATAGTTGGGAATCTAGTTTGGTTATGATTGTGATGGTCACGCTACTTGCAGTTATCAGTCCAGGGCCGGACTTTGCTGTTATCGTGCGGAATGGTCTGCGCTATGGGCGAAAGCTTGGCTTGGCAACAGCTTTTGGTATTGCGTGCGGGGTGATTGTGCATACGACATACACGCTGCTTGGACTAAGTTATATTCTTTCATCATACAGCTGGGTGTTGGAGTCGGTTCGATATGCCGGTGCTGCGTACCTTATCTGGTTGGGAGTTTCAGCCTTTCGACCGCAAAATGCATCTCTTGCACAGAACTGCGATACTGAAGAATCAGTCAATATTACCCACTGGGCAGCCTTTCGAAATGGTTTTCTATGTAATGCATTAAATCCGAAAACAATGATGTTCTTCGTAGCGCTTTTTACTCAGGTTGTGGCACCGGATACACCTCAATATGCCCAGATGGGGGTGGCAATTTTTATTTCACTGGCTCACCTCATATGGTTTTCATTTATCGTAGTGGCGCTGACTGATGAGCGGTCGGTAACGCTTGTAAATAAATGGAAGTATTCATTCGAAAAGGTTGTTGGTGTGTGCTTGGTGGGGCTGGGAGCAAAACTCGTTTTTGATGCGTAGTAGCACAGTCTGTGAATAAGCGATATGCCCGAGATATGGGCAGCCAGAAGCACTGCCTTCTGTGCGCAGAGCATTCATTACACTCTGCAATAGTTGAGAAGGCTCGCCTATAGGCAGTTGTCGCATGTTGGGCTCTCTTTATTCAAGCTCGTTGAGACAAGGTATATATCATTGGTTAGCATTGACTCATAAGCCTCTCTGCATATGATACTTGGAATTATGTTTTGAATCCAAAATTCTTTTACCAATCATCAATGGAGAGCATTATGGATAACAATAAACTTAATCCTTGGAATTGGCTTAAAAAAGAAGACGAACAAGAAAAAGAGTTGCCGGTAAAGCATAGGGAAATGAAACGACGTCATCGTGGGGGCAATCCATTACTGAACCTGCATGACGAGATTGATCGTTTGTTCGACAAGGCTTTTACTTTCGACAGAGAAGCATTCCCTATGGTTAAAGAGGGAGTGCTAAAGCCAGAGGTGGATATTTCCGGAACGGACACAGAGTATACCGTTACGGCAGAACTACCGGGTATGACTGAAGAGGATATTTCGATTGAAATGAAAGGTGACGCCTTAGTGTTGAAAGGTGAAAAGCGTCAGGAGAAAAAGTCCGAAGGAGAAGGGTACTACCGGGTGGAACGAACGTATGGATCGTTCCAGCGTGTGCTTACCGTTCCCAAGGATGCTGATGTAGATAATATTAAAGCCAAGTACAAAAATGGTGTCATTACAATTACGCTTCCTCGAAAAGCTGAAGCAATACAGGAAGCAAAAAAGATTGAGATTGCATAGGCAAATATTCAATTCAAGCCTCGAGGATACTCGGGGCTTTTTTATGCTTTCTGGTACGGGCTGAACAGAAAACAAATCCTTGGACTCCTGCGTACCCTCACTACAATGTGAGGTGGTGTGAACGTTTTTTTAGCAATAGGCAATGCAGGTTTGTACAATGGGAATTACAGCTGATCTGATAACCGTGATGCTCGCAGCTCTGTTGGGGGCAATCATAGCCCGTGCGCTTCGTCAGCCATACATACTTGGGTATATTCTGGGCGGAATGCTTGTAGGGCCTTATACCGCAGGTCCTACTGTTTCTGGAACAGGACAGCATAATATTGAGTTGCTGGCGAATATTGGGGTTGCCCTGCTGCTTTTTGCGCTTGGTTTGGATTTCTCCTTGAAAAAATTGAAGCCGGTACGAACCATTGCCCTGTTAGGAGCGCCTGTACAGGTCTGCATGACAATGGCTGCGGGATGGGCAATCGCCCATTATGCTTTGGGGTGGGAAAACATTCCTTCAGTATGGTTTGGAGCATTCATGGCATTTTCCAATACCATGATGATTCTGAAGACACTTGAGAATCGTGGAAAGATGGGTACGTATTTGAGCGCTGTAATTGTCGGCGTTTTGATTATGCAGGACATCTGTACCATTCCTTTGCTTGTTGTTCTTCCAGCGTTAAGCATGCCTGACGTTGGGCTGCTCCCCATTGTATGGGCGTTAGGAAAGGGCGTGTTGTTTCTTGCAGCAATGTTTGTTTTAGGAACACAGCTTATTCCGTGGGTTCTTTCAGTTGTGGCAGCCGCACAATCTCGTGAGCTGTTTATGCTTGCATGTGCAACTATCGGGCTAGGGGTTGGGTATGCAACTTTTTTACTGGGACTGTCCTTTCCTTTTGGTGCCTTTGTTGCCGGAGTGCTTATCAGTGAATCTGATTATGCTCGACAAGCACTTGGTGACATTGCGCCGCTGCGAGACCTTTTCTGCATGCTCTTTTTTGCTTCCATCGGAATGCTTATCAATTTTAGCTTCATTTTTAGAAATATTATTCCGGTACTCGAGCTGATAGCGGCTATTATTGTTGTGAAAGGCGTTATCTTTTGGTTGGTCGCTACGATCTTTGGAATCAGGCAGCAAAAAGCGCTGATGATGGGATTCGGAATGTTTTCTATTGGCGAACTATCGTTTTTGCTGGTGAATATTGCTGATGAAATGAACGTGATAACGTATCAACAGTCTGCTTTGATGCTGGCTGCAGCAATACTAACCATGCTTCTCACACCAGTTTCATTTGCAATAGCTCCGATGGTGTTCAGAATTTGCAGAAAGGCATTCCGTCTTGAGTCCGTTGAGGCGTCTTCCTATGCGTCAGGAAATAAACGTGATCATGTTATAATTATCGGGGCTGGGCGAGTGGGACTTGCTATCGCAAGTATCCTGACAGAATTTTTAATTCCGTTTGTCATTGTAGAGTACAACTTGCCCAAATTTCTTAATGCGAAAAAGAAGGGCTACCCAGCGGTGTTCGGTGATGCTGCCGTGCATGAAGTGTTTGATGCAGCAGATCCGGCTGATGCGCATCTCACCATTATTACGGCTCCTGCTACAACGGGCTGTTACCCGCTGATTGGAAGTATCCGTTCCCGCTATCATGGGATGGAGATTGTAGCCAGTGTAAACTCTGATAGTCAGGTTGAGCAGTTGAAAAAATGTGAAATTGATGTGGTTATCAATCCGGTTCTTGAAGCCAGTTTAGAAATGACGCGCCTTGCGTTGGAACATTTTGATATAGCGGACAAAGACGTGAACAGTATGCTCGCTGCCTACCGTATAAAGCAATATACTGCAGGAAGTTTGTTGCACTCTTTGGAAGGGGCAGGAATGAAGAAGGGGCTATGAGGCCAGAATATACTCTTTGCCCAGCTGGAATTCTTTTGTATGCATGAATTCTTCAAGCTGATCGTTTGCGTCATGCCCTGCAAGATAGGCAACGGCAAAGCACGGTTCCTTATCAAGTACATCTCTCCCGAATACTCGCCTTTCATTTACGATATTCCCGATTTTATTGGGATCAACGTCGATCCAGCCTGAAATTACAACGCCGTATTGTTCTAACATCAATGCCCGCTGCCTGCTGGTTTTGCCAGCGCCTATGACGTAAATCTTCTTTTCAGGTGAAACATTGTCATGAAGCCAGCTCGCTAGGTACGGGGATTTCATTTTATAGAAATTTTCTACAGTACATTGTTCTCCGGTACGAGAGAGTCTTGTCGGCGGGTCATTCCATACAACCAGCGTGGAAGGAAGCTTTGCTGCTTTTACGCCCACTGCCATCCAGCGGAGCCACAGTTCGTAATCTTCCGGTAAGTTGCCTGTGTTGTATCCCCCGTATCGCTGTACCAATTCTGTTCGAATCATAGTGCTTGGATGAGCGAAAGGGGCTTCCTGAAAACGTCGCAGTAAGATTTCCTCGGGTTCAAGAAGCGTGTTGGTCCAGTCGACATATCGTGCATATCCACCAGCTGTTTTTCTATCACCACCAAATTTTACTCTAGCTCCGAGTATGCCGATTTCAGGATGGCTGTTCATATATGCCACCTGAAGTGACAGGCGTTCCGGCATAGAATAGTCGTCCGCATCCATGCGGGCAATGAGGGGGGATGTAACTTTGGACATTCCAGTATTGGCTGCAGTGGCGACACCGGAATGCGGTATGGAGAAACCGCGCACTCGGCTGTCCTGCGCCATGTAGTGTTGAATGAGCTTGAGCGTAAAGTCGGTAGAACCGTCATCCACAAGGATGAGTTCAAAGTTGGTGAATGTCTGGGCGAGAATGCTGTCTACAGCAGTAGAAAGAGTAGCGGCGCCGTTATAGACTGGCATAACAACGGAGACAGCTGGAGAGTGGTTGTTCATAGGAGTATAAAAAAGCCTGCGATGCAGGGCATCGCAGGCAAGTGTTTTATCGTACGATCATAGCGCGCAGCATGTCACTGCAATTTTCTGCGTTATGGCTCATATCAAAGAGGCAATCTACAAACTTCATAAGCTGGTAAACTTCTTTGAAGTCACGCTTTAAGTCGTAGAGTTCTGCCATCAGATTTTGTTTCATACGGAATACATTACGCTGCTGCGCACGGATTCCACGGTAGTGTTCTTTTGTCTTCTGGCGGTTTTCAGACACTGTACCCTGAATAAGGTCAATGGTTGCCTCAAGCGCGTCTTTCAGCAGCTCAATTGTTTTAGCTACCTCGTAGAGGTAATCAAGAAGAAGCTTCTGCATGTCTTCTTCAATAGCGAGGCGGTGCATACCAAGCCAGTTGAGTGCTTCCTGACCGGAGTCAAGAATGTTGTCCTGACTGCGGGTGTAGTTGATGAACAGAGTCTTATCCACAGGCATGAACAGACCGTGTGGAAGGTGGTTGCGGATATTACGTTTAATTTTATCCGCATGGTATTCTGCTTCATCCACTTCCTGCTGCAGGGAGTAGAATTCTCTACAAGCGCCACCGGTAATGTAGCATTCCATGGACTCGTGGATAAGTCCCATACCTTTTTCAATCTGCCCGTAGTGCTCGAGCAGTCCGCTCATCGGAGTGCGGTCAGATAACATTCCAAAGAATGGAACGCGAAATTTCATTGCAGTTTCCTCCTAAGAATCTACCGATAAGAAAAGTTTACAGAATCGTCCACTTAAGCAACTGGAAAATAATAATACTGCTCAGTGCTGCAATAGGCACAGTAAGAACCCAGTAGAGAACGATTTTAAATAAAATTTGGAAGTTAACGGTACCAAAACCACGGGCAACACCAACACCTACGATGGAGCCAACAGATGCGTGTGTTGTGGAAACAGGCATACCGAGGTTGGAAGCAAGCAGTACGGTAGTTGCTGCACCAAAGTCTACGGCAAAGCCACGTGTATTGTTCAAGGTGGTGATTTTGGTGCCAACCGTTTCCATAACTTTGTAGCCTAAAATAGAGATACCGAGGGTGATACCAAGTCCACCGACGATAAGCAGCCAGATTGGAACTTCTGCACTGCTGAGCAGAGCATGGTCACGGGCGATCATGTAGATAGCAGCCACTGGACCGATGGCGTTGGCAACGTCGTTAGCACCCTGAGAAACTGCAACGTAACAGGAGGTACCCACCTGCATTTTACGGAACAGCCCCTCAACAGCTTCAGACTCTTCGTCTACTTTAGGGATAAGTTTATGGATAAACGCCCTGGAAATACACCAGAAAATTGCTGTTACAATAGGCGCAAGGTAGGAAGCATCCCACCATGTAAGGTGCAGACCTTTGCCGAACGGTGTCTTAAACAGGAATGATAAGAACACCAGAGTAAAGGTGAGTGCAATCCAGAACGGAGCCCACTTACGTGCCTGCATCAGCATCTGGCTTCGGAACAGGATTCGTTTGCGGATTGAAGAGAAAATAAGTCCTGCAATCATAGCACCGAAGAGCGGCGAAATAATCCAGGAAAGGACTACAAAGCCCAGTTTTCCCCAGTTAACCACTTCCGGCCCGCCAACAACAAAGCCAAAGCCGAGAATAGAGCCGACAATGGAGTGAGTGGAGGAAACAGGAAGTGCAGTGAGAGTTGCAACAAGAACCCAGAGCCCCGCAGACAGAAGTGCTGCGAACATACCGATCATAAGGATCTTAGGATCGGTGATCATCTCCGGGTTGATAATTCCCTTTGAAATTGTCTTGGTAACCTGAGCACCAAGAAAAACTGCGCCTGCGAAGTTAAGGACACCCGCAATGAGCACAGCTTGCTTAACGGTAATGGCTTTCGCACCAACAGCAGATGCCATGGAGTTGGCAACATCGTTTGCGCCGAGGTTGAACGCCATCATAAAACCGGCCAGTACAGCCAGTACAAGGAAAACAGTATATATATCCATACTTTTGGAGATTCCGAATGTTTTGTTTTCTTTCGCAGCACACCTACGCTCGAGAGCAGGCTGAAAAAGGCCACACTATTGTCAAAATCAATTCCGCACCGTACTGTCGCGATGTAACATAACAGTCATACAATTGCCACAATGTAACGGATAAGAAATGCCATGAACAACTACTCCATCCGTAACAGGCTGTTAACGGGAATGTTCCTCCTGCTGATGGTCGCCCTGATTCCTCCGTTCTACTATTTTGATTCATCATTACGTACAGATATCCTACGTGATGCCAAAGATAGAGCGGTTACCTATCTGAATACAGTCGCTTGGACGACGCACGAAAACACTTTTTCCAGTATACAGGAATTTGATACCTGGTTGAAAGATCTTTCACGGCATTTGAAAGTGCGCGTAACCTACATTGTTGACGGTATGGTTGTGGCAGATACAAATGTTCCGTATGCAGAAATTGCACAGTTGCCTTCCCATGCGAAGCGACCGGAAGTCCTGACCGCATTGGAAGGGCAGATCGGCGTTGAAGTCCGCTATTCTACGACAATTCAAAAAGACTTAATCTATGCAGCTCGAACAGACATAGGGCAAGGAGTTATTCCTGCCGGTGTCCTGCGTGTTGCTATTCCTGCATCTTCGGCAAGCGAACGGCTGAACAGGCTTGAAGCCGGTATGCTTTGGGTTTTTATCTTTACGACATTCGGTACGGTTCTTTTCGGGTATTTAGTAACCCGACCGTTTCTTGTTTCTATCCGAAGATTGGCCAGCGCTGCTCAGGCCATTGGTCTCGGGCAATATCAGCGAAGAATCCGAACGTACCCGGGGACAGAGTTTGAGCCGCTAGTAACTGCGATTAACGACATGGCGCAAAATATTGAAATGCACCTTCGGATGGTGGTTGATCAGAAACATCGTCTGGAGGCGGTGTTCGACGGCATGACTGAAGGGGTTATGGTGCTGGACGAGCGGGGTAAAATTCACTCCTGCAACAGTGCGTTGATTTCTATGCTGCGCTGTGCTGATGGCTGTGAAGGCAGAACCGTTATTGAAGCAACCATGCAACCGGACTTACAAAAGGCGGTTGATGATATTTTAGGCTCTCCAATTCCTAAGAACTCCAGTCTGGTGCTGGAATTACCGGATTCCGTCTATATTGCTGTGAATCTCGTGCCGTTCCGTGACCGGCAGGAAGCCCGTAAAATGGTGCTGGTGTTCCATGATGTCAGCGAACGTGAACAGCTTGAGCGCGTACGGCGAGATTTTGTGGCGAATGTATCCCACGAACTCAAGGCTCCGCTTACCAGTATTAAAGGGTATGCAGAAACTCTGATTGATACACCGGAAACTCCGCATTCTACAGCTGTGAAGTTTCTGACGACGATCCTTCGCAATGCTGATCACATGACAAAGATGGTTAACTCGCTGCTTGTCCTTGCCCGTTCGCAACATAATAAAGACAGCAGCCAGCTGACAGCCGTAGATGGCGGAGCAGTCGTTGAGCAGACTGTTCGTGACATGATGCCTGCGGCACAGGAAAAGAATATTACCCTGCAATACCATATAGAGCGCAGTGATATTTCAGTGACCGCAGATTCAGACGGATTATCGGAAGTGCTGCGTAACTTGGTAGATAACGCGATTAAGTATAGCCCTAAAGATTCCACCGTTTCTGTGGGATTGAGACTTCGTGACGGGCTTGCTGCATTCAGTGTTCGTGATGAAGGCTCAGGGATTCCGGCTGAAAGCCAGAATAGAATTTTTGAACGGTTCTATCGGTTGGAAAATGAGGAATCACCTGTCGCTAAAGATGGCAGTGCCGGACTTGGACTGGCCATTTGCCGTCGCATTATTCGCTCGTACGGTGGAGATATCTGGGTGGAATCTCCAATCAATTCAGACACGGGTACCGGAGCTGCGTTTATATTCACACTGCAAAAGGCAGGTAAGCTGCAGTAATTTTGTTTGAAAACGCTGAACCTTGGTTCCGTGTTTAGAATAAGTGATTTGATAGGCCGCCGTGTTTAGGACACGGCGGCTTTATTTTATTGAGAGCAGGGGTAAAAACGTTGAAGTGGCGCAAAAGTGTTGCCAGTCGCGGGGCAAGTGCATAAAAGGAGGCGGAACCTCCGGTGAGGCAGTATTCACGTGATACTCAGTAACTACATTTTTCCTAATTGTAATTTGATTTAATATATTGAAATTAAAGAAATTATATAAGTGCTAGATAGCATTGCTTTTGCAGGTGCCGTTCTATGTGCATCAAGCTGATTTTGCAAAATTGTCTATTTCGTGGTTGCGAGTAGAACCACTTTCTGCTAGCCAAGATAGTTGTGGGTTATTGGGGAAAGCAAATGACTTAGGATATCATTTGCTCACGTTGCTTACCTGTCTTGCTAGAAGGAAGAACAAAATGCTTAGAACAACACGTGTGCTTATTGCAGCACTTGGTCTGGTTTTAATGTTCGGCACAGGAGCGTTTGCAGAAAAAACATACGTTAATGGTATTGATGCAAACTACCCTCCTTTTGCCTATGTTGATAAAAATGGTGAACCAGCCGGCTTTGACGTAGATTCCTTGAACTGGATTGCCAAGAAGCTCGGTTTCAAGGTTGTTCATAAGCCTATGGAATGGTCAACCATCGTACAGAGCGTTCTCTCAAATAAAATTGATATGGTTTACTCCGGTATGACTATTACTCCAGAACGCGCTGCTAAAGTGAATTTTTCTCAGCCTTACTACACCGTTGCTAACGTCTATGCTGCTAAAAAAGGTTCCGGCCTTACTGTAGACAAAATACAGCACGATAAAGTACGTCTCGGTGTGCAGTCCGGCACCCCGCAGGTTGAATGGCTTAAAGAACATATGGGCAAAGAAGGCTGGAACTTCACCCTTAAGTTCTATGACTCTGCTCCGCTTGCATTCCAGGACATTATGAACGGTCGTATTCAGGCTGTAGCTATGGACGCTGCTCCTGTTAACGATGCGATTGGTCGTGGACTGCCATTGACTGTTATTGACACCTTTGGTGACCATGAAGAATTCGGCGTTGCTGTAAACAAAGACAATGCTGAGCTTCTTGAGCTTATCAACAAAGGTATCAAAATGCTGAAAGCTGACCCATACTGGGAAGTTCTCAAAGAAAAGCATCTGAAAGGTGGCAAGCACTAATCGGCTTCTTGCCCATTCATAAAGATACTGTTTCAGCTGAGGGCGTGTTCCAATTTACGCCCTCAGCTTTTTTATTGCGTGCTACTAGGCACACCTAAGGAGGATGGGCATAGCCGGAAGGTTTGTCCGATAGTATATGCTAGAACAGTTAGCAGTAATTTTAGACGCGCTGCCGTACATATTAGAAGGTGCGCTCGTGACGTTGGGGATTGTCGGTGGAGCCATGAGCCTTGGTTTGGTCATGGGTATTCCAATGGCAGTTGGCTTGGTCTACGGGCCTCGGTTCGTTCGCTTCATTCTGGGATTCTATGTCTGGTTTTTCCGGGGGGTGCCGATTCTGACGCTGATGTTCCTTTTCTACTTCGGCATTTTTGATCTGCTTGGACTTAACTTGTCTGCGCTTGCTGCCACCTCTATCGTGCTGGGTATGACAAGTGCTGCGTATCAGTCACAAATTTTCAGAGGTGCAATTGAGTCTTTACCGCAGGGGCAGCTTAAAGCTTCCCGTGCACTTGGTATGTCTGACATGCAGGGCGTCTGTACCATTATTCTCCCGCAGGCTTTGCGGTTGTCTATTCCGGGATGGTCCAACGAGTTCTCCATTATTCTTAAGGACTCTGCTCTGGCATACGTTGTAGGTGCAATGGATATGTTTACCCGTACGCACTTTGTTGCGTCACGAACATACGAGCACCTCACGCTGTTTATTACTGCCGGTGCAATCTACTTTATGATTACGTTAGTAGGCGTAAAGCTCCTGCTGGCACTTGAAAAGAAAGTCCGTATCCCGGGCTATACCTCGTAAGGAATATACACATGCCAAGTGAGAACAATACCCCGATTCTGCAGATGCAAAACATTTGTAAGACTCTGAGCGGGAAAGAAATTTTACGATCTGTTTCTCTCGATATTAATCGCGGGGAACTTAAAGTGCTCATCGGGCCGTCCGGTGCAGGTAAGTCTACATTCCTCCAGTGTATCAACTACCTTCTCATTCCAGAACAGGGACAGATTATCCTTGAAGATACCGTGGTAAATCCGGGTGTCAAAAAAGACCTCTACAACTACCGCCAGCAGGTAGGAATGATCTTTCAGGACTTTAACCTGTTTGACCACCTGACTGCGCTCGATAACGTTGCTATTGCATTACGTAAAGTAAAGGGCATGAGCAAGAAGCAGGCTCTTGAAATTGCACGTAAGGAACTGGATCGTGTTGGTCTTTCTGATAAAGGCGATTTGTATCCGGCAGAGCTTTCCGGTGGACAGAAGCAGCGTGTGGCTATTGCCCGCGCACTTGCCATGGAGCCGAAAGTGCTTCTTCTGGACGAGCCTACCTCAGCGCTTGATCCAGAGCTTGTGGGTGAGGTGCTGTCTGTTATTCGTGATCTTGCCAAAGAAGGGCTTACCATGATTATGGCAACACACCAGATGGACTTTGCACGCGCATTGGCAGACGAAATTGTATTCATGCAGCAGGGCGAAATCATCGAACGCGGTTCTCCGGCAGCGCTTCTTAAAGAAGGCTCCGGCACACGTACTGCGGATTTCTGTAATAAGCTCTCTGACATGTGCGAGGAGCTTGACTAGTGGATCCGTTTTACACTGAACAATTGCTTCCTGCTGTAAACAGGGGGCTGCTGATGAGCGTCGTGCTCATTGTTCCATCCGCTATCATGGGACAGTTGCTCGGCATTGGTGTCGGATGTTGTCGTGTGTTCGGCAACAGGCTGGTTCAAAAGTTGATGGACTTCTATACATCACTGTTCCGCGGTGTCCCGTTGATGGTGCAGCTTTTCATTCTGTACTATGGACTCCCAAAAATCGGAATCTATCTCGAGCCAGCTGAGGCCGCTATCGTTGGCTTTACCCTGTGTAGTGGGGCATATAACTCAGAATATGTTCGCGGAGCCTTGCTTTCCATTCGTGAAGGTCAGTTAAAAGCAGCCGCAGCTTTAGGAATGAGTAAATTTCAGACCGTACTTTGGATTGTGGTGCCTCAAGCATTTCGCAGGGCATTACCGGGCTGCGGTAACGAAGTAATCTATCTTATTAAGTACTCTTCGCTTGCGTACATCATCACCTGCATTGAGTTGACCGGTGAGGCGCGCGGCATTGCTGCCCATACATTCCGCTTCACAGAAGCATTCATGGTTGTTGGAGCATACTACCTGTTCTTGGTAACCATTGCCGGATGGCTTTTGAAGAAATTTGAGCAGCGTTTGTACATTCCGGGGTTTGGCGTAATTAAAAGCTAACCCGATCTATTTAGTACTATTAAAAAGAGTGAATCACACTGTGGTTCGCTCTTTTTTTATGCCGCAAGTCATCTTTTGTGTCTCCGACGGGCAGGCGGGCGTTGCCCCCTGCACCCCCACAAGGGGACGCGTCCCCTTGACCCTGATTATATGCGAGTGAGTTCGTTTTTTGCGATATTGGAAGCCGCAAACACGTTGCCTTTTAAATCTTAAACCTAAAGGGATGGAAGCGATTATGTGGACTCTCCCTTTTATTAATGAAAGAGAGTGGAGGATAAGCCGTGAGGGTTGTGTAAAGACGGAAGGGCATCGCATATAAAGGTTTCTGGAGATTTTTAAGAATCTCTTGCAAGAGGTTCTTAAACCGCCGGAGGCATAGGTCTCCACTAGGCAGATAAACGTGCACCAGCGTCTTGATGAGAGACTTTGGGGGAAAAGTACTGAGCCTCAACGGTTTTGCAGAAATTGGTCTAACCATCCGTCACGTTGTGGAAAAAAGAATGCAGAAAAATTAAAAAAGGTGTTGACGAAGGAGGTCAAAAACCATAGAACCGCCTTCCTCGCTGCGGAAAAGCAGTTTTCCAAAGCGGGGCAGTTCATTTCCAGATCGGTAAAACCTGAGTCGTCAGACGCTTCGAAAAAAGTTTTTTAAAAAACTTTCAAAAAGAGTTTGACAGCGGAAAGAGGAAA
>NZ_JXMS01000042.1 GCF_001672295.1 Halodesulfovibrio spirochaetisodalis
TTTCTAAAAACACGCACGTGACAAAAACAGACGGCACTCTGTCTCCAGAGTGCCGTCTGTTACGCTCTATTTATTCATCACTTACAGCTTAGGAACAACGATTTCCCCAGCTGCAACCATCTGTTCGATCTGTGCAACGTCTTTATCTCCACGACCAGAGAGACAAACAATCAAAATCTGATCCTTTTCCATCTCAGGTGCAATCTTCATTGCATGGGCAAGCGCGTGGGAAGACTCAATAGCCGGAATGATACCTTCACTGCGTGACAGAGCAAAGAATGCGTCCATTGCTTCCTTGTCACTAATATATGCATATTCTGCACGACCTTTATCTTTTAAGAAAGCATGCTCTGGCCCAACGCTCGGGTAATCAAGGCCAGCAGAAATAGAGTATACTTCAGCAGGGTCGCCATTCTCATCTTTAAGCATGTAGGAGTTAAAACCATGCATAACACCCGGTTCACCAAGACTTAATGTCGCTGCATGCTGACCGTATTCAAGTCCACGGCCTGATGGCTCAACACCGATGAGGCGTACGCCTTCTTCTTCAATAAAGTCTGCAAACATACCAATAGCGTTTGAACCGCCACCAACACAGGCAAGACAGCAATCAGGCAAACGATCTTCCAGCTCAAGAATTTGGCGCTTGGCTTCCTTACTGATTACATGCTGGAACTCACGAACAATTGTCGGGTATGGATGCGGGCCTACAGCAGAGCCAAGGAGGTAGAAGGTATCTTCTGATGACTGCACAAGCTCTGCCAGAGCTTCGTCTACAGCTTCCTTAAGTGTTCTCTGCCCACTGGTAGCAGCAACTACTTTGGCGCCCATCATCTGCATGCGGAACACATTGAGCTTCTGACGCTCAATATCCACTTCCCCCATATAGATAGTACATTCCATACCCATAAGAGCAGCGGTTGCTGCGGTTGCCACGCCATGCTGACCTGCACCAGTTTCAGCGATGATACGTTTTTTACCCATACGCTTAGCAAGCAGGATCTGGCCGATAGTGTTGTTTACTTTATGTGCGCCAAGGTGATTCAAATCTTCTCGTTTAAGATAGATTTTTGCGCCACCAAGCTTTTCGGTAAGATTGGAACAGAGATAAAGAGGAGTTTCGCGCCCTGAGAAGTGAGAAAGGTAGTAGTTGTACTCGTTAATAAACTCAGAATCGTTACGGTATTTTTCAAAGGCTGCTTCCAGCTCGGCAAGCACCGGCTTTAACTGTTCAGGAACGAACTGTCCGCCGTACTCGCCAAAAAAACCCGCTGCTGTAACGTCTTTGTTCACTGCTGTAGGCATAATGAGTCTCCTTAATATGTTACGGCAGTGCTCAGACCATAAAAAAACCGCGGTCAGTTTGCACTACCGCGGTTTTAGTAAGTTCTACGTAAATTTTATACGCAGGCAACAACAATCCACGGCGCCTTTTACCAGCGCCACCACCAATTACGAAGAGAAAGAGTGGAAGAATTGTTTGTTTTCTGCATAAAGGAAACCTTAAAGCGAACTTATTTATTCTGTCAACAATTTTTGTTTTGAAAAAACACGACGCTATTGCGTGCGATTCATAAGCAACCACAGCGCATTAAGAACCTGTTCAGTACCGCCCTGACGTTCTTCAAGCCATGCGGCAAAGCGCTTCTGCACAGCCTGCGGCTTTGCAGCACGTTTTAGGATACGCATAAGCTGGTCAAAGACTTCATCGACATTATCCATGGAATACACCATGTTTTCATCGATAACGCCTTCTGCCCACTGGAAATTATGATAGCTGTACCCGATTACAGGGTTCTTACCAACGGCAAGCGGCTCCAGAAAGTTCTGCCCACCCAGCGGCGCAAGGCTGCCACCAACGAACACAGCGCGGGCAAGCTGGTAAGCGTATCCCAGTTCTCCAAATGTATCCCACAGAATAACCGTGCCCGGTGCAGGCGGTTCTGTGATTTGGGAGCGAAGCACAACAGGAAGCTTTGCTCCGTTCAGCATCATCTCCCAAAGGCCTATACGTTCCATATGGCGCGGGAAAAGGGCAATACTTGTTTTAGGGCGAGCCTCTTTCAAACGGATAACGAGATCAAGAATATCTGTCTCTTCTTCTTCCCGAACCGAACCGAGCACGACCAGCGGCGTATTCTTTTTCACCACTTTGCCGAGCAACGGGTTTTTGCCAGCTTTACGTCCAACAGAAACGCTGTCGAACTTGATATTATTCATTGTATGAACGCCCTGCTCACCGAACAGCGCGGCATATCTGCGGGCATCCTTATCAGAAATCGCATGCACCATTGCTGGTCGGATTCGCTTCCAAAACCTCGGCGCCGCCAAATATCCGGCCAAAGAGCGAGGATTCATGCGCCCGTTGAAGACTGCCACAGGAATATCGTTCACAGCACAGGCGGTCATAAGCCCCGGCCAGAGCTCTGTTTCAAGCAGTACAACAGCTTTCGGAGCAACCATCTCCACCGCACGTTCCATTAAATGAGGCTGATCATATGGAAAGTAGGTAACCAGAACATCAAGATAGCTTTTTTCTTCAGCAGCCCATGCCTTAGCTCTTTCCAGAACTTCAATGCCTTGCTTCGTGCAGGAAGTAAGCAAAATAGTCATCTGCTGATCATCCGGCATTTCACGAAGCATCTGCCAAGCGAGGAAAGCTTCTCCGCCTGAGGCAGCCTGAATCCACACATGTGCCCGTTTTGACCAGCCATACGGCACCAACCGCTGGGCAAGTCCATGTTTCAAACGTTTGTTGCGATCAAGAATAGGTCGGGCAATACGCCATGCAGTTCCATAGACTGCAAGCATCATATTGTGCGAGAATCCAAGGCTCATAAAAGCATCCTAAGTTTGAGAGTGAGTCTGCTAACCAAATCCTTTAAGCGAGCATGCAAAAGCGCAATGCACGACAACGCAATCCTTACGGGCTGACGAAGAGCTTTCTCCACAACCGCAAGAATACATCATCCTGACAATGCGCAGTGCCATTACTCAGCAGCCAGTCCGAGTTCAATCAGTCTGGCAATAAGATCATCAAAAGAAAGACCGACAGCGGCAGCTTCCTGCGGTAACAAGCTAGTTGCGGTCATACCCGGCAGGGTATTCACTTCCAGCAAATGCAGGCTGCCGTCCGGCGAATAAATGAAATCTGTGCGGCTGTATCCACGAAGTCCAAGAGCTTTGTGCGCTTTAAGCGCGAAGTCCTGCACCTGTGCAGTAATCTCTTCCGGTAATGGAGCAGGACAAATCTCGCGTGCGCCACCCGGACGGTACTTGGCGTCGTAGTCAAAGAATGCAGCACCGTCTGCAGGCTCGATAAGTACTGGCGGAAGAGCTTCTTCTCCCAGCACGCCGCATGTAACCTCAACACCTTCTACCAACGGTTCAACAATGAGTTCGCTCTCCGTTGCAAATAAGGTATCGAGCGTTTCAGCAAGCTCTGCTTCGCTTGCAACCCGGCAAAGGCCTAAGCTTGAGCCACCGGTATTTGACTTAATGAAGACAGGGTAAGAAAATTTAGGACGCCAATCCTCAGACGGACGTTTTGCCAGAAACTCCCACTCAGGAGTCGGCAAACCGTGAGAACGAAAAACCTGTTTCGAAACAGACTTATTCAGCGCAATAAAGGAGCCTACTGCGCAGCTGCCCTGAAACGGGCATTTCACAGAAGCAAGCATTGCCTGCACCATGCCGTCTTCACCCGGGGAGCCGTGCAGGTTGATAAACGCAAAATCATGACTGCGCGCTACAGTCAACAACCCGTCGAGGGAGTGCTGCGGATCAAAAAAAGTTACAGTATGACCAAGACGCAGCAACGCTTCGTGAATGCCTTTGGCACCATTAAGCGAAACTTCCCGCTCGCTAGACCACCCGCCCGCTATCAAAAGAATATTCATGTAACGAAATTCCTAATTGTTCGGAAAAGGCCAGCTCAATCTCTTGGGCAAGCACCTTTGCCTTCATTATATAGTCAATAATCCTGTCTGTCCGTCCATATCGGACAACAAGATCTTCGAACCGTTCATCCAGAGACACAACACTATCGTGCATGACTCGCTTGTCTGCGTAGATAATCGCCAATGGCAAAAAACACAATTCAGAATCAACCGGCCAGTCCCACTGGACATGGTGCATCACGCCCTGTGCTACGTAAGGGTTCCCCGTTTCAGATAAAACGATTGAGCCCCCAATCCATGCGTGATCACCGCCAAATTCTATGGTATAGGCCTTGGCGATATCGTGAAGCAGTGCGCTTGCTGTAACGCTTTCCACAGAAATGTTCTGACCGCGATCATTTGCAAGCACCGCCATTGCGGCAGCAACATGCGCAACCTGTTCGCTGTGCGCACGAATATGCTCAGGCATTGAATATTTGTCCCACAACGCAATGCACTCTTCCCGCGTGGGAATATGCCACTGCGGGTTAACAGGAAAGTGATGGAACGGTAGTATTCCGAATCCTGCGCATTGTTTGTGTTGAGAGTCAGACTGCGACCGCATAAAAACCTCTATATGTCCGGCAAGATAATTACAAAAAAAGACCGGCTTTCAATGTTTTGTAGCAAGCGGGTGCAAAAAAAGCAAAGGCAGCTTACACGCCTACTTTTTCCGCCCCGTTGACACCGAGAATCTGAAAGCGTAGCAGTATTCAGTGCGCGGACACCCTGCCGCATCTTGCCTATGATCCAACCATGTAAGGATGAACACCATGAATGTATCTGATTCCTTTAAAGACCCAGAATTATGTAAAAAACTTCTGGAACAGCTGCATGAGGAGCTTGATTCTCCACTTCGATTTATGGAAGTTTGCGGCACGCATACAGTAGCAATTTTCCAGAGCGGACTTCGTCCGTTATTGCCTAAAGAAATCGTACACCTTTCCGGCCCCGGCTGTCCCGTGTGCGTGACACATGAAAGCGAAGTTGCAGCATTTCTTGACCTTGCAGGAAAAGATAACGTCATCCTTGCCACATTCGGTGATCTGATGCGCGTACCGGGTCCTAAAGGACGCAATTTAAAGCTCGCCAAAGCAGAAGGTGCGCGCATTGAAATTGTGTACTCTCCACTGGACGCGTTGAAGCTGGCTCAGGAAAACCCGAATGATACTGTGGTGTTCCTTGGCGTGGGTTTTGAAACCACTGCACCGACCATTGCCGCATCCATTCAAATGGCAAAGCAGCAAAATCTGACAAATTTCAAAGTACTTTCGTTCCATAAGCTGGTTCCACCAGCACTCAAGGTATTGCTGGAAGACCCAGACTGTGCAGTAGACGCATTCCTTCTTCCCGGTCATGTATCCACAATTCTCGGTATGGAGCCGTACCACTTCGTTGCAGAGCGCTACAACACTCCGGGCGTTATCACAGGCTTCGACCCTGTAGATATTCTGGAATCCCTGCTCATCATGGTCGAGCAGCGCAAGAACGGCAAAGCTTCTATTGTGAACCAGTACAAGCGCGCTGTTTCCGATTCCGGTAACGCTAAAGCACGCGAAATCATGTTCTCTGTATTCAATATTGCTGAGGCTCAGTGGCGCGGTGTCGGCACCATTCCAGAGAGCGGACTCGTTATCAAAGACGAATACGAAGAATTTGATGCCCTGAAAGCCCTTGATATCACCCTCACTGATGTTCCACAGACACCAGGCTGTAAATGCGGCGAGGTGCTTAAAGGTAAAATGCAGCCAAGTGACTGCCCGCTCTTTGCAAAAGGATGTACTCCTGCAAAGCCAGTAGGCCCTTGCATGGTTTCCACCGAAGGCAGCTGTGCTGCGTACTTCAAATATCAGGTGACAGCATAATCATGAACGAATCTACACTCCTTCTCGACCACGGAAGCGGAGGCATGGCCTCCAACCGACTCATCGGCGATCTCTTTTTCAAACACTTCGGCAACCCGATTCTGAATGAAATGAACGACGCTGCTCTGCTGGACATCAGCGGCCCTATCACCATGAGTACGGACAGCTACACCGTTGACCCGATATTCTTCCCCGGTGGCAACATCGGTACTCTTGCCATCCACGGCACAGTCAACGACGTCGCCATGCTCGGCGCAAAGCCACGCTACATTTCCTGCGGCTTCATCATTGAAGAAGGACTGGAAATGAGCACGCTCGAAAAAATCGTCATTGAAATGGCAGAAGCAGCCAAAGAAGCAGATGTTCTCATCGTTACAGGTGATACCAAAGTGGTTCCGCGCGGCTGCGTAGACAAAATTTTCATCAACACAACAGGCATCGGCGAACTAATTCTTCCAGAAGCAACCTCCGGTGCGCACGCAAAACCAGGTGACGCGATCCTCGTTTCCGGCACAATGGGCGACCATGGCCTGACTGTCCTTTCCAATAGAGAAGGCCTCAATTTCGCCACAGACGTACAAAGTGACTCAGCACCGCTGAACCACATTGTCGCAGCACTCATTCAGGAAATTGGCGACATCCACGTTCTGCGTGACCCTACCCGTGGCGGCCTCGCCACCACCCTCAACGAGATTGCTGTGCAGTCAAACGTCACAATCAATCTCAAAGAAAATCAGGTTCCCGTTCGTGAATCCGTACGCAACGGCTGCTCATTCCTCGGCCTCGACCCGTTCTACCTCGCAAACGAAGGTAAGCTCATCTGCATTCTTCCACAGGAAAAAGCAGAAGCAGCCTTGAATCTCATGCGATCAATGAAATACGGGGAAGAAGCCACGCAAGTGGGCACAGTCCTCGCTCCAGAAGATTCACCAGCAAAAGCCGGTCAAGTCATTCTGGAGACACCACTCGGTGGGCACAGACTCCTCAACATGCTTGAAGGTGAACAACTGCCGCGCATTTGTTAGTCTGTTGTCTCCGACGGCGCTTGCCAGCGAGGCTTTTGTTGCCTCCGGCGGCTCTCCGAGGGACAAGGGCTCTGCCCTGTACCCGCAAGGGGCTTGCCCCTTGACCCCGTTTAAACGCGACCCAATCCGTCTCATAACTCGTTGGAAGCCGCGTAACCACTACCTTTCGAATATGAAAAAGGCTGTCCCCTTTGATAAGGACAGCCTTTTTATTTTTTACGTAGCAACATCATTCTAAAAAAGAACGTTAACTTTTTCGACCTGATGCAGTAACGCGTGTATCTTTTATCTACCAGTCAATCTCAGGCTGATTATGCTTTTGTAACCAATCATTGGTGAGCATAAAGTGGTTACAGCCAAAGAACCCACGGGATGCTGAGAGAGGAGACGGATGCACAGCTTCGAGAATACAGTGGTCATTATCAGCAATAAGCGGCTTTTTATCCAGAGCATGTTTGCCCCATAGAAGAAAAACTAGATTTGAACGCTTACGACTGATGGCTTTAATAATATCGTCCGTTACGGCTTGCCAGCCAAGCTTTGCATGTGACGCAGCTTTCCCTTCCTGCACCGTCAGAGTTGCGTTAAGCAGGAGTACTCCTTGCTTTGCCCAGCGCGTAAGATCTGTCGAAACCTCACGTTTCACGCCATTATGAAATTCCGCATCAATCTCTTTGAAAATGTTTCTGAGCGAAGGAGGAAACTTAGCCCCTTCCTGTACAGAAAAAGACAATCCATGCGCCTGCCCTGCTCCATGATACGGATCCTGACCGAGAATGACCACGCGAACCTCATTAAAAGGTACAGCGTTAAGCGCGGCAAAAACCTGCTCTTCAGGTGGAAAAACCGTGTGCTTTTTTCGTAATTCTGCCACTTTTTGCAAAACTCGCTCATGCCTTGCTTCCTTAAAATACGGAACGGCTTCGCACCAATCGCTTGGAATCATCCTCTTCTCCTCCTCTCGAAAAAAAGACGGACAGGTCTCCCCATCCGCCTTTCATACTAACAAACTGCAACGCCATTTCCCTTAATCGCGGTCAAGGGGGCGTCCCCCTTGCGGGTGCAGGGCAGAGCCCTTGCCCCTCGGAGAGCCGCCGGAGGCAACATGCTTACTCTTCCGGTGTATCCTCAAGTCCCAGTAACGCGGCTGCGAAATCAGCGCCATTAAACGGTCTGAGATCTTCCATTTTCTCACCAAGGCCGATGTAGGTAATCGGGATATTGAATTCCATTGCGATTGCTACAACAATACCGCCTTTTGCAGTGCCGTCGAGTTTGGTGAGAATAATCTCATCGAGCTTGGCAACTTCATTAAACAGCTTAGTCTGCGACATCGCATTCTGACCTGTTGTTGCATCGATGGTGAGAATGGTGCGGTGTGGTGCACCTTCATGCTTTTTACCGAGCACGTTACGGATTTTCTGCAGTTCATCCATGAGGCCGACTTTGGTCTGAAGACGACCTGCGGTGTCAACGAACAAGAGGTCGTACCCTCCTTCAACGGCTCTTTCCACTGCTTCATAGGCTACGGCAGCAGGGTCTGAATTTGCAGACTTGGCGTGGAAATCAACACCGATTCTATCTGCCCATACCTGAAGCTGTTCAATTGCTGCAGCACGGAAGGTATCCCCTGCGGCGATAAGTACCTTTTTACCCTGAAGCTGTGCGCGGTATGCAAGTTTAGCGATAGTGGTTGTTTTACCTACACCGTTAACGCCTACCATCAGCACCACTTCCGGTTTGGTAACTGCTGTAATGCGAGGACCTGTTTTGAAGATTTCTTCCAGTTCTTCGCGCATAAATTCTTTAAATTTCGCGGGATCTTTGGTTCCTGCTTTGCGCACACGCTCACGCAGACGTTCAACGAGCTTCATGGTCGGTTCGAATCCAACATCAGACATGATGAGGATTTCTTCAAACTCTTCCCAGAAGGATTCATCAATCTCGGAGTGTGTTGCGAGCAGTCCGTCAATCTGCTTGGTAATCTGTTCTTTTGTCTTGGAGAGTCCCTCAGACAACTTGAGGAACAGACGGGAACGCTCGTCCTCTTCATCTTCAAGATCAAGAGCAAGCGCTAAACGGTATTGAAGTTCTGACCGGAAATCGCTGACATAGTCATATTCCATGTCATCCAGCCAATCAGCAAACTTGGCAATAAATTCTTCGGCTTCGGCTTTGGGAGCATCAAGTGCGTCAAAGAAGAAACGCAGACGTTCCCATAACGGGTCGCCAACTTCTTCAATGCCATCCAGTACGTGCTCAAGCCATACAGAAAGTTTCGGCTCTGCTGCACGCAACGCAACAGTAAGGTCTTTCTGCCACTGAGGCTGATCATCTGTGATCAATGTAGCAGTTTCCGGCTTAGCTGGTTCTGCCGGAGCAGGCTCGACTGGCGCTGGTTCAACAGGAGCAGGTGCAGGCTCTACCTTTGTAGGTTCTTCCTGAACTTCCGGTTCTTGCAAAGCTTCTTCAGGCTGTTCTTCTACAACCTCTTCAGCTTCTTCGGTTTGAATGAACTCAGGTGTAAGAACGATTTCTGGTTCCTCAGGGGATTCTTCCTCAATCGTTTTTTCTGGTTCCGGAACAACTTCTTCGGCACCGCTTTCCTGTGCCTGTGCAACAGGTTCTGCTACTTCTGCTTGTGCATCATCCGTAGCTGTCTGTTCTGTACTTCCAGATTCTTCCTCCGCATCGGCTTGTACAGCACCTTCAGGTGCCTGATGCTCAGGAGAATCTTCTGCAGTCCAAAGTCGTTTCAGTTTAGAAAAAAAACCCATAGTCCATCCTTTACATAACAGAGAAAAACGCTCTGTTGTTTTTTATCATACTATCCGAATCGGAATACTTTGCTTATTACAGCACCAGAGTCAAGTACTCAAGGCTGTGAGGCATTCTTCACGAGCCGGCTCTCTCCCGTTATTTTCCTCTCAATATGGCATTAGATGCAGCAGATATTGTTAAGTACTTTTATTGACTATTAAAATCTTTTCTATATTATTATGACTCGTTTTAAACAATCTCTGCCCATTCTAGCAACGGGAGCACAGGAGAGTATATGCAGAGTTTTAAAACCAATAAAATTGTGCAATTTTTTTGCGTAAATTCTTTATCACGCAATTTATTACTCGGCACTGTAACTATTGTATGCACAACGATTCTGTTACTGAGCTTTTTCCAATACTCCCAAGTCTATCGTCACTCACTTACAACAGTCGAACAAAAGACATACCACAAAATACAAAACCTTTCTAAGATACTAGCTGTTCCTGTATGGAATATTGATCTAGATACTGTAGAACGAGTTCTCTCTGTATTTTCAGAATCGAGCACGGTACTACAGATACGGATTGATGAGCCTGACGGAAAACTGATTGCTGAACGAATCAGTGATACAGAAACTTCTGCAGACCACATTATTTCACGAGATATTTTTTACAATGATCAGAACATAGGCAGGCTGACAGTACACCTTTCTTTTGCCAAATTTCGACAAGATCAAAAAAAGAAACTCTTCATCGACTTGTTTACTGTTGGCTTGTTACTCGTTGCTATCCTTATTTTAACGCAAATAATATTAGATAAATACCTCAAAAAGCCCCTTACCCAATTGAGTGACATGATAACTCAATTGCGTACAGGTACCTACCCTGATCATTATCCAAAACTCAGCACGCGTGAGCTGCAAGACATTGCCACCAATTTTGAAGAAATGGCAAAACAAGTAGCGTTACGCGAAACAGAACTTACCCGCATTAACAAACAACTGCAGGATAATATCGAAGAAAGAAAGCGTGTAGAATATGAACTGCGATCAAGTCAGGAGCAATTCAGCCTTATTGCTGCTTCAACAATGGATGGTATCCTCGACAGAAAGCTGGATGAAGATACCTTACGCTACACCCCACGCTGGAAAGAGTTGCTGGGATATTCTGATGACGAGCTGACAAACTCCATAGCCCTCTGGCTTGATAAAGTTCATCCGGATGATCGTGAAATGACTGAAGCATTAAGCAACGGGCATTACTATGATGAATCAGGACGTGCTGAAATGGAATTTCGCATGTTGCATAAGGACGGCAATTACAGATGGTTCCTTGGACGCGGCCAACTGCTGACAGACCAGAATGGTAAGCCGTACAGGTTTATATGTTCCCACTCAGATATTACGCATAAAAAACAAGCTGTAGAGCGTCTTATCTCCGCAAAAGACATGCTCCAGAACATTATCAACTGCATGCCTTCCTTAATTGTGGGAGTTACGCAGGAGCTGACAGTTACGTTATGGAATGAGACTGTTGAAGGATATACCGGCATCAATGCAGAAGATGCCGAAGGCAGACTTTTCAAAGAGATGTTACCGGACTTATCCGACATTGAACCACAAATCCTGCAATCGTTTACCCAGACAACCCCTGTGTCTGTCCCTAAGGTTGCATCCACCCATGACAATGTCTCTGTAACGTATGATATTGTAATTTTCCCTGTTACCATCAATAATAAACAGGTGGCAGTGCTTCGCATAGATGACATTACAGAACGCTTACGCATGGAAGAACGTATTATCCAGTCTGAAAAAATGACCTCAATCAGCGGGCTTGCCGCAGGTATGGCACATGAGATTAACAACCCGCTCGGGGGCATTTTGCAGGGAGTACAGAATGTACAACGCAGATTCAGCCCGGATCTTCCGCCGAATGTACGTGCAGCAGAACAGCTTGGCTGTTCACTAGAAAAAATGACGGCCTACATGGAGCACAGGGAGATCTATGGTTTACTGGACGGCATTGCAGAATCAGGCAAACGTGCGGCATCCATTATTGCAAATATGCTTGAATTCAGTAGGAGTTCAAATACCAAACGTGTACCGTGTAACATTCATGATCTGATTGAGAAATCAATTGACCTTGCAGCAAGCGATTACATGCTGAAAACACAGCAACGATTCAGACAGATCAATATTATTCGAGAATTTGACGAGTCAGCATCACAAATATCCTGTGCCCCACAAGAAATTGAACAGGTTCTTCTTAACTTACTGAAAAATGCAGCGCAGGCTCTCGCAGCAGCTACACCGCCTGTAGAGAATCCGACAATCGCCATAACAACCCAACAGTCAAATTCGGGTGTTATGATCTCTATCGCTGACAACGGGCCTGGAATGAATGAAGAAATCCGTAAACGTGTATTTGAGCCATTCTACACGACGAAACCGGTTGGTGACGGAACAGGACTTGGGCTGTCTGTCTCCTATTTCATTATTACCAATAACCACAGTGGCAGAATCTCTGTTACTTCCGCGCAAGATCAAGGCGCAGAGTTCAGGGTATTTCTTCCGCACGCTATGTAATGGGGATAAGGTGTTCTTTGGTCTGACAGACAACGACGTCTTGTAAAAGACCATAAAAAAATGCACAATTTCCGGTGACCGGTAAGTTCATGAGTATTTCTCAAGAACCGTTGCTGTGCACGAACTTTAGGGTACGATCCACCCCGCATTCAGGGCAACTCTATTTGCCATTATGGTGGTACCGTTTTTCCGTGAGTTCATACCTCCTGTCGAGGTTGTTCCAGCAAACACCTTAGCCGCATTGTGCGCGGATTGAGGATCAACCCTTCGTGTGTGCGCCTGAAAGGTCACACCACGGTGCGCAATTGAGGGGATTGATGCAATGCATCGTTGTGTACCACGCGTTAAGACACCTGCGATAGCCACCGGCTAAACACTCCCGGAGACGAGCCACAGTGCTCACCACTTACAAAGAGAATAACACAGGATTATGGCCTGTCCATAGACCGGTAATCATGGGGCGTACGTATAACAACGAACGTATTCAGCGCATCATTTCCACTAAATACACCCGACTCATGCCTCACGCCCATACAAGCAGCTTGACATAACCTCTCGAATTGCCAGTTTTTTTGAAAAGCATTTTTTTTCATAATTTATAACAAACCGAGAATACGCAGGTGGGTAAAATTTTTTTTACCTTTCATGTACCCACTTACTAACAAGCCTTTGTTTCACTCAAAAAAGCCATCTCAAATATAATACCTCACGCTATGTCTTCAAGTTTCTCCAGCAAAGCTATACTTGCGCTAACACAACGGATCACAAGGCTAATCCAGCTACAAGCATGCTTATAGCCCTGTTACGCAGCTATCTTTTACCTTCTTTGGCAGTCCAGATTCAGTAATACAAGAAATCTAGCTCATTCGGCAGCTATCGACAGCTTATCTCCAACCATGCCCTGAGCATTCTCACTACACTAATCCAAAATGAATTGATTCTCTGTAGAAAAGCCCACGGTTTTCAATACCTTTTTCATTAGATTCAAATTGGCTCTACATCGTGAGGCATTATTTTTTCATTCGTCTTTTCAAGGCTTTATGAAATTGTACTTACTTGGCACACTCGAAAACAGCCTCGAGTGCAAAATTTTATACTGTCTCTGCTGGACTTCACCCCCCATAGTATAAAATTTTATACGGTTCAAAGCTCTCTCCGCAAAAGCGAAAATTTAATAAACCCATACATTACATATAGTTACTTTGAAGTTCATTGAAATATAACTATTGGCACACATCCTGCTACATAGAAAGTACTTCTTAAATTCACTAAAGACATATTTCGGCTTGAGGTGGCTCCTCAAGCCTTTGTCTTTTCTGGAGCCAAAATTTTTATTGGTATAGCTCCAGCTGCTGGAAATAAAAAAAGTGCCCTTG
>NZ_JXMS01000043.1 GCF_001672295.1 Halodesulfovibrio spirochaetisodalis
CAACTGTAGTATATACAGTGCTTATGCATCATTGATGGTAAAAATATGTAATTTGATTATGCTGATATAATAAAAAAAACTGCAAAAAATTCTATTGTGCGCATATGCAGTTCTGTAGTATGTCTATGCTGTATTTACCATGAGTTTAGCGGCACTTATGTGTAATATAGTAGTTGTTTTACGAGGGCTATAAAATAAGTAAATAGTCATTCCAGAACGCTATTTTAAATATTTTTTCATTTTCTGGGTATAATACTTGTTCATTTAATGGATAGGAGGGGTAGTTTTATATGGAAAGTTATTTGAAGGAAGCTCTGGAAATTGTCAAAGCACAAGCCAGTGTAAGGACAATGACAGAGGAAGAAATTACAACAATGGTGCGTAAGCTTGCCGGGGGATTAAGGAAATTAGTGCAAGCTGTGCCGTTGAAGATGACCCTGCATGTAAGGCGATTGATCCTAAAAAAGCAATTAAGGAAAAATCCATTACATGCGTTGAGTGTGGAAAGTCATTTAAAATATTAACTAAAAAGCATCTTGCAACACACGGACTTACGCCAGAAGAGTACCGTACTCGTTGCGGATACAAAAAGAACACGCCGCTTGTCTGTAAATCGTTACAGCGTGAGCGCCGTAAAAAGATGAAAGATATGCGCTTGTGGGAACGCAGAGCATAGAAAAAAACATCAACGAGTTAAAAAAAGGGTCATTTGACCCTTTTTTTGTGTCTGATTTTTGTTGAATGACTTCGAGTGAGCACTGTTTACAAGATAGCGGAAAGTGCAGGCATTTAAGCAAAAAGTACAAGTGTGTTGCAGTGCTGCAATAGTCTGTGTGCTGCTTCTCGCAGTGGGTACCACACTGACGGTACTGAGTTATGTAAGCTCATCAAGAGAGAAGAGGGTGGTTTCGTTGAGAAGGCGAATTCGAACACCGGCTCTGTACAGTTCTTCACTGACGAACTTCCGGATTGCTTCGCGGGACTGAATGTATGAAGCGGACGGTTGGCCTGTGGCAGTGCTTTTTGCTGTACTCGAGTTGAAGGGAATGTTTTTACGCTTCATCACTTCGGAGCTCTTGTATTGGACGATCTTGCCAAATCTCTCAACAAGTAAAGCTAATTGCGTTATTTTGCCTTCGATACTAGTATTGATGATTATAGCCGGATGATGAACTCGTATGGACGGCGCTGCGAGACAAAGTTTTTTGCTTATGTCCAGCACGGAAATTGTTTCAGAGCCATATGTTAATATGCCTGCCATAAAGGAGGGGGCCTTAGGAACTCTGGTGATATGTTCGGGATAGATCACCTCGTGCAGAAGGTGGAGCGGTAGTCCGAATGTTTCTGAGCCGGCAGAGAAAGTAAATATTTTTTTAAACGCCTGAGAACTGGTCTGAGTAAGCATAAATTGCACCGTATTTTGAGTTGATGTGGTGGGGTTGTACCGTAGTTTGGGCGCGTTGAAAACCAGTAGCTGTTTTTGATAACATCATGAAACTACACTGTATTTTTGACAGAAAAATAAGTTCCTGAGGTTACTTATTGATTTGATTGATAAATCAAACAAAAGAACTTTGATAGTCATAACATACCGTTATTTTTCCTGAATACAGGGGCGTATGAGCCTTTTCAAAAATGGAAAAATGGTCTAGTTAAAAGGCGCCAACAGACTATCTTTTTCTCCTTACTCGGACGGTCGGGTTTAACACCAGTATCAGGAAGGTGTGCCTTGCCAACGAGATACTTTCCAATCGCAATCATCACTGCGATTCTTATTGCCGTTGCATGCTACGGCTTTTTGCGTCCCGCAGAAACTGCGGCCGTTCCTATGCGTGTGCTGTTAGAAAACAGCGCAGGTATGGTTGTTTTTGACCATACCAAGCATGTGGATGAGTACGGCGTGGACTGTGAGACCTGTCATCATGAGCTTCTTGACGAAGCTGATGAGGACGGAAACATTCCGGACGACGCAGAACCGGTTCCATGTAGCGACTGCCATTCAAAAGTTTCTGACGATCCAGATGTACCGAACTTGATGGACGCGTACCATCAGTCTTGTATGGGTTGCCACGAAGAAATCGACGCTGGCCCTTACACAAAAGACCAGTGCAACCAGTGCCACTTCAAATAGGGATGTCTTATGAATAAGAATATCTTCATTCTGACTCATGGGGACACAGGAGCATTTGAGACTGGTTCAGTTCCTTTCGAAGTGCGTATTCCCCTAAATGGACATGGAAAAAAAGCGGTAAAGAAAAAAGCTGAAGTATACCCGGGCCTTCTTGTGGCAGACCACTCGAACGCTAAAATCGGTGATATGCATTCAGGCATTACCGGTGTCGTAACAGAAGTTACGGAAAAACACGTTGTCATCAAAGCTCAGGAGCTTGCTCCTGCTGCAGACGGTGAAGACCCTAAACCTACTGGTGTGGAGCCGGTTGCTCTTGCCGGACTCGAAGGCGATGAGCTGCGCGCCGCACTTAAAGGACTGGGAGTGGATATTCGTCCACTTATCAGACGTTGTGACCTGCTCGTCATTAACGCGCTGAATCCAGAGCCGGGTATTACCTACGCAGAAAGCATGCTTGTTCATGCAAAAAGTACTGTTAATGCAGGCTTGGAGATGCTTAAGCGTCTTTCTCCGGCTTCCAGAACCGTTGTTGCTCTGCCTTCAGCGTCCACTGCTGCTTTTGACGGTACTGATATCGCTTTCATTAATCCTCAATATCCAAACAGCCTTGATGAGCTTGTCGTTGCCAGCATTACCGGCAAAGAGAGCATGAAAGGTGTCAATGTTGTTGACCTGCATACGCTCTACAATCTGGGCGCAGTAGCTGAAAGCGGAATGCCGCTGACACATACTGTTGTCTGCGTTGAAGGGCGTAACATTGTTGCCCCTATCGGGACTCCAGTAGGTGCGTTGCTGAAAGAGGCTTCCATAGAAGTTGCAGACGGCGACAGTGTCATCATGGGCGGGCCTATGCGCGGGGAAGCCACTGGCGACCTGAATAAAGGCATAGCGAAAGACACAAAGGCCGTATTTGTAGTTCCTGCGGGAGTTTTTCAGCCTGTGTCTGATCACGCCTGTTTCAGTTGCGGTGCCTGCGTGCAGCATTGTCCGTCACGTATCTTGCCGAACATGATCTCTCGTTACGTTGAGTTTAACGAGATTGATTTCTGCCGTCAGGAAAACATAGGCGCTTGCATTGAATGCGGCCTGTGTACCTTCTACTGTCCGGCTCGTCGTCCGATGCTCCAGTTCATCAGACTTGGTAAACACAAAATTGCCCTTGAAGAAGCACAGGTTGCGGCATGTGCTCTGCAGGTTGATGAGTAGGAGGATAATATGGCTAAAAAATCTTTGTCCACTGCTCCATTCCTGACGGTTGCCTCCGCACCGCACATGCATTGCGGAACTTCCATCAAGGGAATGATGAGTACGATTCTGTTGGCACTGCTTCCGGCTGTTATCGGTGCAGTGTACTGGTACGGCATGGAAGCCATCCGCGTTATGGCGCTTTCAATTGCCACTGCGGTTATTGTTGAAGCACTGTGTTCCAAAATTATGGAAAAAGAAGTGCGCGTTGATGACTACCACGCAGTTGTAACCGGTTTGTTGTTTGCGTTTATCCTGCCTGCCGGTGCCGAATGGTGGCTGGTTGTTTCAGGCTCTGCCGTGACAATGGTGCTGGGTAAAATGCTGTGGGGTAACTTCGGCGGTGCACCGATCAGCGCGGTTGCAGTTGGCTGGGCATTTTGTATTGTCTCATGGCCGGTCTACATCAATGTTGATGCAACCATGCTGAATACAACTCTGGTTAACCCGCTTACCCAGTTACGGTATTTTGGTGTTGAATCTGTTGCTGATGCTTCAATGTACAATTTATTTATTGGTGACCAGCTGGGTGCGCTTGGCGCAGTGCAGGTGGGTGCATTGTTGCTTGGCGGGCTTATTCTCCTCGCACGCCGCGTAATTACATGGGAGATTCCGGTTGCTACCATTGCAGCAGTACTGATTACCGGTGGAATCTACTATGCAATTGATCCGGAGATGTATGCGAATCCGTTGTTCCACCTGTTTACCGGTTCAACCATGCTTTCGATTTTCTTTTTGCTGACAGACTTCACTTCCACGCCGAATACTCGTGGTGGTAAAATTCTGTTCGGCTTGATGGCCGGTTTCCTTATCATCCTCATTCGTACTTATGGTCAGTACCCTGACGGTGTGCTGTTTGCGGTATTACTTGCAAACATGATTACCCCGCTTTGTGATATGATTAAGCCTAAACCGTTTGGAGCGAGGTAAGCTATGCGTGAAATCTTGAAGATGATCGTTGTGTTGACCTGCATCAGTGGTATCTCAGGCTTTGCGTTATCTTCGCTCAAGCAGATGACCGCACCGACCATTGAATTGCAGTTGCTTACATTTGTTCAGGGACCTTCCCTGAAGCAGGTGTTGCCTGACTATACAAATGACCCTGTGCAGGAACGCAAAAAGTTCACGAATCCTCTTACTGACAAGCCTGTAAACGTATTTCCGCTTAAAGTGGATGGCGAGCTTAAAGCTGTTGCCATTGAAGGCTTTGGTGGCGGTTACGGCGATAACATTGGTGTTATGGTCGGCTTTGACCTTGAAGACAACAAGCTTGTCGGTATCGGCATAACCACAATGAAAGAGACCCCGGGGCTTGGAACCCGTATTGCTGAGCCGGATTTCCGCGCACAGTTTAACGGTATTTCTGAGTCCGAGGCTAAGTTGAAGTCTCAAGGCGGTGTGATTGACGCCCTTTCCGGCGCAACCATCTCTTCCGGTGGTACTGTGGCTGCGGTTCAAGATGCTGGCAAAATTTACAGCGCCTTGAAAGCTGATATTCTTGAAGCCTTTAAATAGGCTGAAGAAGAACGTGAACGCGCAATACTGCGCGATTTGAGGAGGAAAATATGGCCATGTGGAAAGAGTTTTCCAAAGGCTTGTGGGCGGAGCTTCCACCGTTCCGACTCCTGCTTGGTCTGTGTCCGACTCTTGCGGTTACAACCACAGCAGAAAACGGTTTTGGTATGGGGATGGCGGTTGTATTCGTTATCACTCTGTCCAGTTTTATTGTTTCGTTGATCCGTAAGATTATTCCGAAAAAAGTTCGTATCGCCTGTTACATTACAGTAGCTGCTTCCCTTGTAGTATCTGTAGAATTGCTGATGCAGGCATACGCTTATCCATTATATCAGCAGCTTGGTATTTTTGTACCGCTGATCGTTGTTAACTGCCTTATTCTTGGCAGGGCGGAAGCGTTTGCAGGTAAAAACCCTGTGCACCTGGCTGTTGCAGACGGTCTGGGCATGGGTATCGGTTTTACCTTGTCGCTTACCTTCCTTGGAGCTGTTCGTGAGTTGTTCGGCACCGGTTATGTTTTTGGTGTTGAAATCCTCAGCGGTTCATTTGAACCGGTTGAGTTCATGATTGCTGCTCCGGGTGCGTTTGTTGCGCTTGGTCTTATTCTTGCGGGTATGAACTACCTCAGCATTGTTAAGGCAAAACGTCGCGGTGAACCTGCACCGGAAAACCCGTCTACAGGCTGTCATGCATGTCGCGCCTGTGCTGGTCACAAGTAACTGGAGGTACTACCTATGGAATATTTCCTGATTCTTATCTCCGCGATCTTTGTTAACAACATCGTACTTGCCCAGTATCTGGGACAGTGCCCATACCTTGGTTGTTCCAAGGAAAAGGGCGTTTCTCTGGGTATGGGTGGCGCGGTTATCTTTGTTATGGTTATTGCAACCCCGCTTACATGGCTTATTCAGGAGTATGTGCTCCTGCCGCTTGATCTCGGGTACTTGCAGACCATTATGTTTATTCTCGTCATCGCATCACTGGTACAGCTTGTTGAGATGTTCCTGAAGAAATCTGTTCCGCCGTTGTACAACGCGCTGGGAATTTTCCTTCCTCTCATTACAACAAACTGCGCAGTGCTCGGTGTTGCAATTCTTGTTCAGCGTAAAGAGTTCGACCTCGGCCTTTCCATTTTCTACTCATTTGCATCCGGCTTAGGTTTCTTACTCGCTCTTGTGTTGCTTGCCGCCATTCGCGAACGGCTGGAAGTTACCCATCTGCCAAAGTCCATGCAGGGTGTACCTGCGGCTCTGGTGATGGCCGGTATCATGTCTCTGTCCTTCATGGCCTTTAAGGGCATGATCTCCTAGGCGCAGGGTACTATGCATGTGACTCCCCTTGCGGGATAAACCAACAAGGATAGCATTATGGTTTTGACATCTGTCCTTTCATTGCTAGCTCTGGGCTTTTTCTGTGCAGTGGTTCTTTCTGCTGCATCACGTGTCTTCTACGTGGAAGAAGACCCGAGAGTAGAGGCAATCTGCGATGCACTTCCGGGTGCTAACTGCGGCGGTTGCGGCTACGCTGGTTGTGAAGCGTACGCCATCGCTGTAATTACCGATCCTGACGTTTCTGCCGGCCTGTGTTGTGCCGGTGGTGCTGAAGTGACTGTTGCAGTGTCTGAACTCTCCGGCAAAGCTGCCGGTGGCGATGATCCGGAAATCTCCTTCCGCCGTTGTGTGAAGGATGAAGGCAAGGTTGAAAAGAAATTCGGGTATCAGGGTGTATTGTCTTGTACAGCAGCCGGTCTGCTTGAAGATGGTCCTGACGCTTGTAAATACTCCTGTCTTGGCTACGGGGATTGTGTAAAAGCATGTCCGTTTGATGCCATGTACATTGAAAATGATCTGGTTGTGATTGACCCTGAAAAGTGTGTTGCTTGTGGCGCATGTATCAATGTTTGTCCTAATCAGGTTCTGGAAATGATTCCGCGTCGCGCACGTGTTCAGGTTTTCTGTTCTACCAAGGACAAAATGAAAGCTGTTATGGACGTGTGTGAAGCCGGCTGTATTAACTGCATGAAGTGCGTGAAGAAATGTCCTGCAAAGGTTATCTCTCACGTTGATGGTCAGATCAGAATTGATCAGGCCGCATGTCTTGCATATGGCCCTGATTGCGAAGAAATATGTGTTGATGTTTGTCCGCGTGACATTCTGCGCTTGATGTGTCCTGTGGGTATTACCGCCAAGGCACAGGAAGCTGCTGCTGCGAAAAAAGCTGCAGAGGCTGCTCAGGCAGCAGAAGCAGAAAATCCACAGCCAACCGCCTAATAGGAGCGAAGACTATGACTACATCTCGTCGACAGTTCCTGCAGGCTTGCGGTGTGCTCGGTCTTGGTGCCGCTGTAACCGGCGTGCCAGCAGTTGCATCTGCCGCCCGTGTGGGTAACGAATACAAAGTGCAGGAAACCCGTTTTATGATGGGAACTGTGGTAACGATTACTGCACTGCATCCTTCCAAACAGCTTGGTGAGGAAGCAATTGGTCGCAGTTTTGAAGAGATTGCCCGACTTGAGGCACTTCTCAGCCGTTACCAGAGTGATTCACCTGTTTCTGTGCTCAACAGAGACGGACGTGTTTCAGGTATTCCTCAGGAGCTTGCAGAAGTTGTGCGCAGTGCACGCTTGATAAGCAAGCTTTCTGACAATGCCTTTGATGTGACCATTAAGCCTGTAGTTGATCTCTACACAGAGAAAGCAAACCGCAAAGGCGAAATGGACTTGTCCAGAGCTGAATTTGAAGAAGCTCTCTCTCTTGTCGATGCTGGCTCTCTTATTCAGAAGCGTGATTCCATCCGTCTTAATCGTGAAGGAATGGGCGTAACACTGGACGGCATTGCAAAAGGATACATTGTGGACAAAGCATCAGCAGTGCTCGCTGCACATGGTGCGAAGAATCACATGATCAATGCTGGTGGTGATATCCGGACTATGGGTGAAAAAGCCGGCAGCAAGCCTTGGGTTGTTGCTGTGCAGGATCCTGATAAGAAAGGAAACTACCCTGCGGTGATTCAGATGAACACAGGTGCTCTTGCCACATCTGGCGGGTATGAGGTGTTCTACGATAAGAATCACATGTACCACCATCTCGTCAGCCCTGAGTCCGGTTTAAGCCCGAACAACGTGGCTTCCGTGTCTGTGATGGCTCCGAGTGTAATGGAAGCTGACGCTCTTGCTACAGCGGCCTTCATCATGCAGTCCCGCAAAGGACTCCGGTTTATTGAATCTCTCAATGGACGTGAGGCATTAATTGTAACAAAGAACGGTATGAAGTTGAGTACATCTCAATTCGGCTAACAGCTCTTCATATACAGTATATAAAGTGCCGACCTGC
>NZ_JXMS01000044.1 GCF_001672295.1 Halodesulfovibrio spirochaetisodalis
GCAGCGTATGTATTCCGAGCAGAATGTACTTCTGCTGCGGGTGATACGGCACTTGCTTTACGAACGCGGATTGACCATTGACGGTGCCCGCAAGGTGCTGGGTCAATATGAAGAAATGTATGGCTCTATCACCGGTCCGGAATTACCCGGGCCGGAGATAGAGGCTTTTTGCACGGGGAGTGGTGTAGAAAACCCGCAGTACATGCAGGGAACAGCCGCTATTGATGTTGAGGAAATCATAACAGAGCTCACATTACTTCGTGATATGCTTTCAACGGGTCGTCGATGATGAACCCGTATTTTTTGTGTGGTTTGCCTGTTGGGGGCGAGCACACCAGCACAGTACCATAACCGGCGTAAGCCACAGAGAAGAAACTATGATCCTTTCACCTTCGTTATTGTCTTCAGATTTCGGCAGACTTGCTGACGAATTGAAGGCACTCGAACAGGCAGGACTTAAATGGGTACATTGGGACGTCATGGATGGCATGTTTGTACCTAACATTACTCTCGGAGCACCAGTAATCAAGCGTCTCCGTAAAGAGAGTAACCTCTTTTTTGATGTTCATTTAATGGTTCAGCAGCCGGAGCGCTACGTAGACGACTTTGTAGATGCCGGTGCTGACATGGTTGTTATTCACGCCGAAGCAACCAACCATCTTGAACGTACCATTGCTGAAATTAAACGTAAGGGCGCTAAAGCAGGTGTGGCACTTAACCCGCATACTCCGCTTTCCGTTCTTGAATACGTTCTGGACGAACTCGACATGGTACTCATTATGAGTGTTAACCCGGGGTTCGGTGGACAAAAGTTTATTCCGTTCAGCATGCGTAAAGTTGCAGAACTTTCCGGCATGATTAAGGAACGCGGTCTCTCAACCCTGATTCAGGTTGATGGCGGGGTTGATCCTGACAACACTGCAGAATTGGTACGCAACGGCGCTGATGTGCTGGTATCCGGTTCTGCATTTTTTGGTTTCCCTCCATACGCGGAACGACTGAAGACATTTGAAGAAGTGGCACGCTCCGCATAGCGGCTTTTTTGAAAAGTGTTATCAATGGTTGTCATGTGGGCAATAACGGTCTATCGACTGCCACAGCAACCAGCTGGAAAAATTTTATTGCATCATTCTTTTAGGAGGAAACGATGCCTTCTCGTAAAGACCTCGCCAATGCAGTCCGCGCTCTGAGCATGGACGCTGTGCAGAAAGCAAACTCTGGCCACCCGGGCGCGCCGATGGGTATGGCAGATATTGCTGAAGTTCTCTGGAACGATTTTCTTAAGCATAACCCTGCTAATCCTGCATGGGCTAACCGTGACCGCTTTGTACTCTCTAACGGTCACGCATCTATGCTTATCTACTCTTTGCTGCACCTCTCCGGTTATGATCTGAGCATCGAAGAGATCAAAAATTTCCGTCAGATGGATTCAAAGACTCCTGGTCATCCGGAATACGGTATGACCCCGGGTATTGAAACCACGACAGGCCCTCTTGGTCAGGGCATTGCAACCGCAGTCGGTATGGCTGTGGCTGAAAAAGTTCTTGCTGCTCACTTCAACCGTGACGGCTTTGATGTTGTAGACCACTACACTTACGTTTTCATGGGCGACGGCTGCCTGATGGAAGGTGTTTCTCACGAAGCATGTTCTTTCGCAGGTACTCTCGGTCTTGGTAAACTTATCGCATTCTGGGATGATAACGGTATCTCTATTGACGGTAAGGTTGGTCACTGGTTCGACGAAGACACAGCAGCACGTTACGAAGCATACGGCTGGCATGTTGTTCGCGATGTAGACGGCCACAACCCGGAAGCGATCAAAAAAGCTGTTGAAGAAGCAAAAGCAGAAACTGAAAAGCCTTCTCTTATCTGCTGCCGCACCATCATTGGTTTCGGTTCTCCTCACAAACAGGGTACTGCTGCAACACACGGTGCACCTCTTGGTGATGACGAGATTGCTGCAACCCGTAAAGAAATCGGCTGGGATCATCCTGCATTTGATATTCCTGCTGATATTTCTGATGCATGGAACGCGCGTGAGCGTGGTGCAGCAGTTGAAAAAGAATGGGACGGCATGTTCGCAAGCTACCAGATTGCGCATCCTGAACTTTCTAAAGAATTTATCCGCCGCATGGCTGGCGACCTTCCTGAATCTTTTGAAGATCTCGCACAGAAAGCAATTGATGCAGCGAACGCTGCTGCTAAGTCTGCTGCTACCCGTAAAGATTCTCCGGTTGCTCTTAACGCATTCGGCCCTGCAATGCCGGAACTCCTCGGTGGTTCTGCTGACCTTACCGGTTCTGTAGGCACCAAGTGGGATCAGTACGAGCTGCTCTTTAACGATCACTGGACTGGTAACTACATGTCCTACGGTGTTCGTGAGTTCGGTATGGGTGCTATGATGAACGGTATGGCACTGCACGGCGGTATCATTCCTTACGCAGGTACCTTCCTCGTATTCTCCGACTACGCTAAGAACGCTATCCGTCTTTCCGCTCTCATGGGCATCCGTACTCTCTGGGTACTGACCCACGACTCCATCGGTCTTGGCGAAGACGGCCCGACTCACCAGCCGGTAGAACATCTTGCAGGTCTGCGTCTGATCCCTAACTGCCACGTATGGCGTCCTTGCGATACTGTTGAATCCATCGAAGCATGGAAGTCCGGTATTGAAACCAAGAATGCACCGACCTGTTTCTCCATGTCCCGTCAGACTCTGCCGTTCATGGAGCGTAGTGCAGAAGCGCTCGCAAACGTTAAGCGCGGTGGTTACATCCTGCGTGATTGTGAAGGCACTCCTGAGTGTATTCTCATCGCTTCCGGTTCTGAGGTTGGCCTCGTTGCAGAAGCATATGACCGCCTTACTACAGCTGGCCGCAAAGTACGTGTTGTTTCCATGCCTTCTACCTCTGTATTTGATGCACAGGATGCAGAATACAAAGAAAGCGTTCTGCCTTCTTCTGTTACTGCACGTGTTGCAGTGGAAGCAGCAGCTGCTGACTTCTGGTACAAGTACGTTGGCCTCAATGGTCGCGTGATTGGCATGACTACCTTCGGTGAGTCTGCACCAGCTGGCGAACTCTTCAAGCACTTCGGTTTCACCGTTGAGCATGTAGTGGAAGCTGCAGAAGAAACTATGCGCTAGCAGTTTTGCATCTCAGAGTGGTTATGTGAAAACATAGGCACCTGTTGCTTGCTTATACAACCCGGACATACATTTGTTTGTCCGGGTTTTTTATTACGCGACGGAGTGGTTGCGGGTTGCAACTCATCCCGTATGGTTTAAAATGACTTTTAGAACCTGCTGTAGTGACAATCAAATATCAAACAGGTATGTTTACAATCGGTACTGCACACGGCTTTTTGGGTAGGCGTGTCTAAGAGCAGTGCCGGTATGTCATCTATCCTATTTTAATCAGTTGATAATAGCTGGAGTACCATGAGCAAGATTCGGCCTCTTCCTGCCAAGAAACTTCGCGCTAAGCTTGCGCTGTCCCATATTCCTTACAAAAGCAGTTCAGACATAAAGCTGGATGCAACCTGTGTTCATGCTCCGCAGCCGCGGGCAATGCAGGCTCTTGAGCTTGCTCTGCATATTAACGACAACGGGTACAACATCTTTTTAGCAGGGTGCGCCAACCTTGGGCGTAACTATATGCTGCAGGAATATTTGCGTGAGAAAGCAAAAGCACTGCCTGTTCCGCCGGACTTGCTGTACGTGAATAATTTTGATGACCCTGATGCGCCTATTCTGCTCTCTGTACCTGCCGGAAAGGGGCGTTCTCTTAAACAGGACTTTTCTCAGGCGATCTCCAATATCCGCAAAGAGCTTCCTAAGCGTTTTGAAGGTGACAGCTACCTGAAAAAACGAACCATCATTATGGATCAATTTGCAGAAGAGCGTGATGCGCTCTTTAAAGAAATGGACTCCATAGCTGGAAAAGAAGGTTTCCATATGGATCTGGATGAGCAGGGGAGCATTACGCTGTATCCGCTCATTGACGGTAAACGTCTTTCTGAAGAAGAGTTCGAGCGTATAGACGAGGGGCTGAAAAAGAGCTTGAAGGGCAAGGGCGATAAGCTGTTGCAGGCGCTTAATACCTTGCTGCGCAATATGAATGAAGCAGAGCAGACACTGCGCACTAAAGAGAAAAATTTAGATAAAGAACTGACAACCGAAGTGCTTGATGAACTCTTACAGCCGGTAGTGAAAGAGTACGAAGAGTGTTGTCAGAGCGAAGCATTAAGCGATTTTTTCAAGGCAGCTAGAGAAGATATTATTGAGCATGTGGAAGCTCTGCTTCCTAAAGAGCCTTCCGCAGCCCCGTTGACCCTTCCTGAGGCCTTGCAACAGCAGCATCAGGAAGATGCGGCTGCACCATACGAAATCAATGTGTTTGTAGACCATTCTGAGTCTAAAGGTGCGCCGATTATTCTGGATGATCATCCGACTGTGGCCAATTTGCTGGGCTGCATTGAACGCGAAGCTGAAATGGGCGCGCTCATTACCGACTTCTCTTTGATTAAGTCCGGTTCGTTGCATCAGGCAAACGGTGGGTTCCTGTTACTGCACATTGAAGACATTCTTTCTCAGGGCGGCTCGTGGGAAGGGCTGATGCGTGCACTACGCTCCGGCATGGTACGCATTGAAGACAGTGAAGAGGGACAGGAAACAACGAAAACAAAAGGTATTGAGCCTGAACCGTTGTTGCTGGACCTTAAAGTCATTCTCATTGGCGGAGAAGACGTGTATGAGCAACTGCTTCAATCTGATGACCGTTTTCCTAAGCTGTTTAAAATCAAAGCGCATCTGAACGACGCCATGCTTCGTGGTAAGGAAGGCTATGCTGTATACTTGCATAGAATGGCAGGCATTATTGATGACTGCGATCTTTTGCCGTTTACAAAAGATGCCATGGCAGAAGTCATTGATTACGGTTCCCGCATAGTGGAAGACCAGACCCGCCTTTCACTTAAGTTTCCGCTGCTGCGTGAAATCATGATTGAAGCATCAGCGCTTGCTGCGATGGACAAAAAAGAAACTGTGGATGGATCTGTCGTGCACCAGACTCTTGTTACACGTCACTATCGTAATAACTTGTACGAAGAGCTGTTCTTTGAAGAATATGATCGCGATTTAATTAAAGTCACTACGCACGGGGAAAAGATCGGCCGTGTGAACGGGCTTTCTGTTTCTATGTACGGGGACTTTGAATTCGGGTTGCCGCATCAGATTGCATCTACAGTAGGTGTAGGTCATGGCGGTGTCATTGACCTTGAGCGTGAAGCAGAGCTGAGCGGCCCTATTCACACGAAAGCCATGATGATTTTGAAGAGTTACTTAATTGGCATGTTTGCCCATAATAAACCGCTGGTGCTGACCGGCTCTCTCTATTTTGAGCAAGGCTATGCAGGTGTTGAAGGTGACTCTGCTTCAGGCGCTGAACTTGCGGCACTGCTTTCCGCACTCGCAGAGGTGCCTCTGTCCCAGTCACTTGCCTTCACTGGTGCTGTGTCACAAAGTGGTGAGATTCTGGCTGTTGGCGGTGTGACCCGTAAGATCGAAGGCTATTTTGATATTTGCTCCCGCCGTGGGCTGACAGGTCAGCAGGGCGTTATTATGCCGAAAGATAATGTTGACCAGCTTATGCTTAAGCGCGAGATTGCAGACAAGGTGGAAGAAGGGCTGTTCAGTATTTATCCGGTAACGCACATTGAAGAGGCGCT
Organism: Halodesulfovibrio spirochaetisodalis; assembly: GCF_001672295.1. Classification (GTDB taxonomy): domain Bacteria; phylum Desulfobacterota; class Desulfovibrionia; order Desulfovibrionales; family Desulfovibrionaceae; genus Halodesulfovibrio; species Halodesulfovibrio spirochaetisodalis. The sequence goes on from NZ_JXMS01000044.1 coordinate 5,728, forward strand.
TGAAATTCTTACAGGGATGAAGTGCGGTTCCAGACGAAAGGATGGAAGCTTTACCAAGGATTCGTTATTTGATCGTGTTGATCGACGGTTGAAAGAGCTCGGACGTCTCGCAACCCACGCCTACAAGCAGAATAAAAAATAACGGCTGGTATAGTAGTATTACAGGGCACGGCTTGCGGGCATGATGCAGTCTATGTAGTATGTTGATACGCCTAGTTTTTTTGAGGGACTATGGAATCATTTTCTGTGAGCGTGATAATTCCGGTATGGTATGAAGCCGAAGGGATTAATGAACGAATCGAGCATGTTTTTCAGCGCGCTGCAGAAGCTGTCTGTTCACCGGCTGTTGAGATTATCGTGGCAGACGGTGAGCCCGATGCAAGCACTCTTTCTGCCATAAGTCGCACAGATGTTGTTCAGCTTGCTTGTCCTCAAGGTCGT
>NZ_JXMS01000045.1 GCF_001672295.1 Halodesulfovibrio spirochaetisodalis
AGTGGATGTCACAATACAGAATTATTAAACTGGAGAGTTTGATTCTGGCTCAGATTGAACGCTGGCGGCGTGCCTAACACATGCAAGTCGAACGCGAAAGTCTCTTCGGAGATGAGTAGAGTGGCGCACGGGTGAGTAACGCGTGGATTATCTACCTACTGGTACGGGACAACAGTTGGAAACGACTGCTAATACCGTATACGCTGGTAACGGGAAAGGGGGCCTCTTCTTGAAAGCTCTCGCCAGTAGATGAGTCCGCGTTTCATTAGCTAGACGGTGGGGTAACGGCCTACCGTGGCAACGATGAATAGCAGGCCTGAGAGGGTGGCCTGCCACACTGGGACTGGAACACGGCCCAGACTCCTACGGGAGGCAGCAGTGGGGAATATTGCGCAATGGACGAAAGTCTGACGCAGCGACGCCGCGTGGAGGATGAAGGTTTTCGGATCGTAAACTCCTGTCAAGAGGGAAGAAACCTATCAAGACTAATACTCTTAGTAATTGACGGTACCTCTAGAGGAAGCACCGGCTAATTCAGTGCCAGCAGCCGCGGTAATACTGAAGGTGCAAGCGTTAATCGGAATCACTGGGCGTAAAGCGCTCGTAGGTGGCTTTGTAAGTCAGGTGTGAAAGCCCACGGCTCAACCGTGGAATTGCACTTGATACTGCATCGCTAGAGTATAGGAGAGGGAAGTGGAATTTCTGGTGTAGGAGTGAAATCCGTAGAGATCAGAAGGAACACCCGTGGCGAAGGCGACTTCCTGGACTATTACTGACACTGAGGAGCGAAAGCGTGGGGAGCAAACAGGATTAGATACCCTGGTAGTCCACGCCGTAAACGATGGGTACTAGGTGTTGGGGGCTTGACCCTCGGTGCCGTAGTTAACGCGTTAAGTACCCCGCCTGGGGAGTACGGTCGCAAGGCTGAAACTCAAAGAAATTGACGGGGGCCCGCACAAGCGGTGGAGTATGTGGTTTAATTCGATGCAACGCGAAGAACCTTACCCAGGCTTGACATCCTGCGAATGCCCAAGAAATTAGGCAGTGCCCTTCGGGGAATGCAGTGACAGGTGCTGCATGGCTGTCGTCAGCTCGTGCCGTGAGGTGTTGGGTTAAGTCCCGCAACGAGCGCAACCCCTATCCTTAGTTGCCACCAGGTAATGCTGAGCACTCTAGGGAGACTGCCCGGGTTAACCGGGAGGAAGGTGGGGACGACGTCAAGTCATCATGGCCCTTACGCCTGGGGCTACACACGTACTACAATGGTACATACAAAGGGTTGCGAGACCGTGAGGTGGAGCTAATCCCAAAAAGTGTATCCCAGTCCGGATAGGAGTCTGCAACTCGACTCCTTGAAGTCGGAATCGCTAGTAATCCCGGATCAGCATGCCGGGGTGAATGCGTTCCCGGGCCTTGTACACACCGCCCGTCACACCACGAAAGTTGGTTCTACCCGAAACCAGTGAGCTAACCGGCAACGGAGGCAGCTGTCTACGGTGGGGCTGATGATTGGGGTGAAGTCGTAACAAGGTAGCCGTAGGGGAACCTGCGGCTGGATCACCTCCTTTAAAGAAAAAAATCCGATTCGCTATTTAATTGCAAAGAGTTTTGCATTAACCAACTTCTGGTTGGTTTTAGCTCTTTACAAAGATAGGCTATGGGCCTGTAGCTCAGTTGGTTAGAGCGCACGCCTGATAAGCGTGAGGTCGGAAGTTCAAATCTTCCCAGGCCCACCATCTACCCAAGTGGGGGCGTAGCTCAGCTGGGAGAGCACCTGCCTTGCACGCAGGGGGTCAACGGTTCAATCCCGTTCGCCTCCACCATTTTGGTGGAAAAGCTTATATGATCTTTTACAAGTAGTTTTTTGGTAGTCATCATTACTTTGCGTAAGTAGTGGTTACAATCCAAGTAATATACTTGGCTGAAACCTTGACGGTTTCTGCTCTTTTACAATCGATAGGGACGGAAAAGAATGTCCGTAGAAAAATAAGTTATTAAGGGCAACTGGCGGATGCCTTGGCACTAGAAGGCGATGAAAGACGTGGTAGGCTGCGATATGCTGTGGTGAGGAGCCAAACATCCTTTGACCCACAGATTTCTGAATGGGGAAACCCAGCGGGAGTTATGTCCCGTTATCTCTTTACTGAATACATAGGTTTAGAGAGGCTAACCGGGGGAAGTGAAACATCTCAGTACCCCGAGGAAAGGAAATCAAACGAGACTCTCTTAGTAGCGGCGAGCGAACGGGGAATAGCCCAAACCGTCGTGTTTCGACACGGCGGGGTTGTAGGGCAGTCATCAAGTGATTCAGAATTAGATAGGAGAACAAGCTGGGAAGCTTGACCGTAGAGGGTGAAAGTCCCGTATCTGAAGTCGAACCTGACACTGACTGTTCCTGAGTACCGCGGAACACGTGAAACTCCGTGGGAATCTGGGAGGACCATCTTCCAAGGCTAAGTACTACCTAGTGACCGATAGTGAACCAGTACCGTGAGGGAAAGGTGAAAAGAACCCCTGTTAGGGGAGTGAAATAGAACCTGAAACCAGTTGCCTACAAGCTGTGGGAGCATCCTTGAGATGTGACCGCGTGCCTTTTGCATAATGAGTCAGCGAGTTAATCTACTGTGCAAGGTTAAGCGAAAGTGGAGCCGTAGCGAAAGCGAGTCTGATAAGGGCGACAAGTACAGTGGATTAGACCCGAAACCAGGTGATCTATCCATGAGCAGGTTGAAGCTCAGGTAAAACTGAGTGGAGGACCGAACCAGTATCGGTTGAAAACGATTTGGATGACTTGTGGATAGGGGTGAAAGGCCAATCAAACCTGGTGATAGCTGGTTCTCTCCGAAATATATTGAGGTATAGCCTCGAGGTAGTTTAACGGGGGTAGAGCACTGACAGGGCTAGGGGGCTCACCAGCTTACCAAACCCTATCAAACTCCGAATACCGTATAAATGATCCTCGGGAGTCAGACTGCGACTGAGAAGGGCCGTAGTCGAAAGGGAAACAGCCCAGACCGACAGCTAAGGTCTCCAAATCCATGCTCAGTGGAAAAGGCGGTGGAATTTCCTAGACAGCCAGGAGGTTGGCTTAGAAGCAGCCATCCTTTAAAGAAAGCGTAATAGCTCACTGGTCTAGAGATTCTGCGCCGAAAATGTAACGGGGCTAAGCATGGTACCGAAGCTTCGGATCAGCACTTTGTGCTGGTGGTAGGAGAGCGTTCTCTACTGGTTGAAGGTGTGTTGTGAAGCATGCTGGACGGTAGAGAAGTGATTATGCTGACATGAGTAACGATAAAATGGGTGAGAAACCCATTCGCCGTAAGCCCAAGGTTTCCGGGGTAAAGGTAATCTGCCCCGGGTTAGTCGGCCCCTAAGGCGAGGCTGAAAAGCGTAGTCGATGGGAAACAGGTTAATATTCCTGTACTTGTATAGATGTGCGATGGAGGGACGGAGTAGGATAGGCACGCTGGCTGTTGGAATAGCCAGTACAAGTGTGTAGGGTTGAGATATAGGCAAATCCGTATCTCTACATGCCTGAGACACGATGTGGTGTTCGCAAGAACGTAAGGTGTTGAGTCCATGCTTCCAAGAAAAGCTTCTAAGTTTAGTCTATGCAAACCGTACCGCAAACCGACTCAGGTGGGCGGGATGAGTAATCCAAGGCGCTCGAGAGAACTGTAGTTAAGGAATTCGGCAAAATGACCCCGTAACTTCGGGATAAGGGGTGCTCTTTGTTGTTAGTTTCTTAGCGAAACAAAGCAACGGAGAGCCGCAGAGAAATGGCGGTGGCGACTGTTTACTAAAAACATAGGTCTATGCAAAGTCGTAAGACGACGTATATGGACTGACGCCTGCCCGGTGCCGGAAGGTTAAGGGGAGTTGTTAGCATTAGCGAAGCAGCGAACCGAAGCCCCGGTAAACGGCGGCCGTAACTATAACGGTCCTAAGGTAGCGAAATTCCTTGTCGGGTAAGTTCCGACCTGCACGAATGGCGTAACGATCTCCGCACTGTCTCAACTACAGACTCGGTGAAATTGAATTCGCGGTGAAAATGCCGTGTACCCGCAGCAAGACGGAAAGACCCTGTGCACCTTTACTATAGCTTGACATTGGGTTTTGGGCTAGCATGTGTAGGATAGGTGGGAGGCTTTGAAGCAGGCACGCCAGTGTTTGTGGAGCCAACCTTGAAATACCACCCTTGCTAGTCTAAGGCTCTAATCCTCTACCGTTATCCGGTTAGGAAACAGTGTCTGGTGGGTAGTTTGACTGGGGCGGTCGCCTCCTAAAGAGTAACGGAGGCATACAAAGGTTCGCTCAGACTGATTGGAAACCAGTCGTTGAGTGCAAACGCATAAGCGAGCTTGACTGCAAGAGAGACATCTCGAGCAGGAACGAAAGTTGGTGTTAGTGATCCGGTGGTTCCGCATGGAAGGGCCATCGCTCATTGGATAAAAGGTACGCCGGGGATAACAGGCTGATCGCGCCCAAGAGTTCACATCGACGGCGCGGTTTGGCACCTCGATGTCGGCTCATCACATCCTGGGGCTGAAGCAGGTCCCAAGGGTACGGCTGTTCGCCGTTTAAAGTGGTACGCGAGCTGGGTTTAAAACGTCGTGAGACAGTTTGGTCCCTATCTGCTGTGGGCGTAGGAGATTTGAAAGGACTTGCCCCTAGTACGAGAGGACCGGGGTGAACGAACCTCTGGTGGGTCAGTTGTCGTGCCAACGGCATAGCTGAGTAGCTACGTTCGGAAGGGATAACCGCTGAAAGCATCTAAGCGGGAAGCCTCACTTAAGATAAGATCTCCCTCTCATTTATGAGCTAAAGGACCCTGGTAGACCACCAGGTTGATAGGCTGGGTGTGTAAGGGCAGCGATGCCTTCAGCTAACCAGTACTAATAGTCCGTGAGCCTTATTTTTCTACACAAAATCATTCTTTTCCTCCCTATTAGATTAATATTTCAGGGTTAGCCCTTTGACGTGGCAGCAGGGTAAATACTGCTCGCCTTTCCAAAGAACTGACTGACCCGCCATATTTTTCTTGGTGGCCACGGAGGCTGGGGTACACCCGATCCCATTCCGAACTCGGAAGTTAAGCCGGCCATCGCCGATGATACTGCAGGGGAGCCTGTGGGAAAGTAGGTCGCTGCCAAGATTTATTTTGAAGACCGCGTTTCAAACGAAACGCGGTCTTTTTTTGTATGTACAGCTTTTCTTTAGCGACCTGCTTTCCCACAGGCGAGAAGAGCCGCTGAGCGCCTACCGGCGCGAGGTTTGATCCGAGGCGACAGCCGATGGTCAAACTAATCTATGCAATCAAAAAGTGACCACGTCAGGAAAGAGTAGATTGGTCTTTCTTTTTTGGCTCCTTGCCGTTACCGACAGGTATTCTCCAGCCATAACGCTGGCTTGAAATATACCTGTCCCTGCTGAACCCATATCTATCTCATCCCGTTTCTTTAACTCATACTAAGTCCCAAGCTTTCTCTTCCCACGCTCCCGCGGGGGGACGGGAGATGCTAGCGCAGATCTCCCTTTCCATTCCCTCTGCGCTTTAACGCGTCACCCCATCCGTCCTCTTTCCGTCATTATTCTCGGAATATTCACGGCGGCTCGTAATGAGTCTCACGTATGTTCTCAGGCACGAAAAACAATGCCGAGAATAATGACTTCAATGCG
>NZ_JXMS01000046.1 GCF_001672295.1 Halodesulfovibrio spirochaetisodalis
TTTACCCTTAACAACCTCACCGAAGACATTGATATTGTAGACATGTCTGCCTTTGTTATGCCTGTAACTGTCAATGCACTTAGCGGTAATGATGTTATTACAGCAGGAACTGGTGCAACTACTATCTACGCCGGAACAGGTGACGATACCATTTCCTCTGCTGGCGGCCCACTTACTGCTTATGGTGAAGACGGCGACGACAAGATCACTGGCGGCGGCAATGCAGACTACATCTATGGTGGTGCCGGAAATGACACCATTGATGCTAGCTACGGTGATAACTACGTGTCTGGAGGAGCCGGCAACGACACCTTAACTACTAGTTCAGGGAAAGACACCATAGACGGAGGGTCTGGCGCTGACATTATCGACTCTGGGGCAGGAAATGACACTGTCACAGGCGGTGGCGGCAATGACACTATCAGACTAGGTGCCGGCAATAACACCGTTACTGGTGGGCTTGGCGATGATACCATCTACGGCGGCATTGATAATGACACCTATATCTTCAACATTGGTGATGGTCATGACACTATCTATGACAATCCCGACGGAAAATCTGGTTCATACAGTGATACCATTCGCTTTGGAGTCGACTTCACAATAGACAACCTCATTATCAGAGCAGACGGTAATGATTGGGTGATATCTTTCACCAACACCTCAACAGATTCTATTCGCATTGTTAACGCAATGGGCAATAGCTACTGCCGCATCGAGAATTTTGAATTTGCAGATGGTTCACGTCTACACTCTTCATCATTCCTTTCCCAGCAAAGCTATTCCGATAATGACGATACTATAACAGTCCCTACTAGCAACCTTATTACATCAATTAATGCTGGCGGCGGTAATGACACCATTACAACAGGCAACAGCTCTACTGTTGTCGATGGTGGAAGTGGAAATGACACGATCACCACAGGTTCACAAGGTGACAACATTACTGGCGGACAAGGAAATGACACTATTAACGCGGGCGGTGGTAATGATGTCATAGATGGTGGTTCAGGTAGCGACACATACATCTTCAATATTGGTGACGGCCACGACATCATAAAAGAAGGCGCATGCAGCAGCGCTTGCACTGACATCGATATCATTAACATCGGAGTCGGCATTACCACAGGTGACTTAATCTTCAGCGTTGATGGTGACGACTTGATCATTGGCTTTACCGGTCATAATGATGATTCAATTCGTATTACGGGTGCACTTGCAGGCCCATCCCATGGAATTGAAAAAATTGTTTTTGCTGATGGTAGTTCCATTGAGCTTACTGCTGTAATTTCTTACCAAAACTTCACAGATGCTAATGACATCATCCAAATTCCTGAAGATGTTTTCATCGCAATTGTGAATGCATCTGGAGGAAATGACACCATTACAGGTGGCAACGTCACAACCATTGTAAATGCAGGATCAGGCAACGATTCTATTACTACTGGTGCTAAGAATGATGTCCTCACCGGTGGATCTGGCAACGACACAATCAACGCTGGAAGTGGTAGCGACACCATTACAGGTGGCACTGGCGATGACATTCTCACTGGCGGCACTGGAGGTGACACCTATATCTTCAATATTGGTGACGGTAACGACACCATACATGAAGGTTCGTGTAACGGAGTTGATATCGACATCATCAATCTTGGTGTTGGTATTTCTGTTGGAGACATCATCTACCGTGTTGACGGTAATGACTTAGTGATTGGCTTTACTGGGCATGATACTGACTCCATCCGCATCACTGGAGGAGTGACAGATCCGTCACATGGCATTGAGAAGATTTGCTTTGCAAATGGATTATCTATTACATTAACAGCTATAATCTCAAGTCAATCCTTTACCGATGGAAACGATACAATAGTTGTTCCTGAAGATAAATATATCACCATTATTAACGCTGAAGGTGGAAATGACACGATTACTGGTGGTGATGTTACTGCGATAATCAATGGTGGAGCAGGCAGTGACACCATTACCACAGGAAACCATAACGACACCCTCTCAGGTGGCGCAGACAACGACATCATCAATGCGGGTGGCGGCGATGATACCATCACAGGTGGTACAGGTGATGACATTCTCTCTGGCGGAACAGGTGGAGACACCTACATCTTCAATATTGGTGACGGCAACGACACCATCCATGAAGGCTCGTGCAATAATATGTGCACCGACATCGATATCATTAATATTGGTGTTGGAGTAACTGCTGGAGATCTTATCTTCAACGTTGATGGAGATGACCTGATTATCGGAATCAAAGGACATGATGATTCCATTCGTATCTCTGGCGGCCTAGTAGATCCGTCACATGGTGTTGAAAAAATCGTTCTTGCTGATGGAACTGCTATTGACCTTGCAGCGGTTATATCCAACCCAGTGCTGACAGACAATGACGACACATTCGTTGTTCCTTCTGATGCAGTAATTGCTGTTGTTAATGCCAAAGGCGGTGATGATACCATCACTGTCGGTGATATTGTTGCAGTGGTTGATGGTGGGACTGGAAAGGACGCCATTAGCACAGGTTCAAAAAGCGACACTCTGGCTGGTGGTTCAGGCAACGATACCATCAATGCGGGTGGCGGCGATGATACCATCACAGGTGGTACCGGCGACGATATCCTTACTGGAGGCACTGGCAGTGATACATATATCTTCAATGTCGGAGACGGCAACGATACTATACACGAAGGGACATGCAATGGCGTAGACGTGGACATTCTCAACATCGGCGTAGGTATCACTACTGAGGATCTTATCTTCAGTGCCGATGGAGATGATCTGGTTATCAAAATCAAAGGACACGATGATGACTCCATTCGTATCTCTGGTGGACTAGTAGATCCATCACATGGCGTTGAAAAAATCGTTCTTGCTGATGGAACTGCTATTGACCTTGCAGCGGTTATATCCAACCCAGTGCTGACAGACAATGACGACACATTCGTTGTTCCTTCTGATGCAGTAATTGCTGTTGTTAATGCCAAAGGCGGTGATGATACCATCACTGTCGGTGATATTGTTGCAGTGGTTGATGGTGGGACTGGAAAGGACGCCATTAGCACAGGTTCAAAAAGCGACACTCTGGCTGGTGGTTCAGGCAACGATACCATCAATGCGGGTGGCGGCGATGATACCATCACAGGTGGTACCGGCGACGATATCCTTACTGGAGGCACTGGCAGTGATACATATATCTTCAATGTCGGAGACGGCAACGATACTATACACGAAGGGACATGCAATGGCGTAGACGTGGACATTCTCAACATCGGCGTAGGTATCACTACTGAGGATCTTATCTTCAGTGCCGATGGAGATGATCTGGTTATCAAAATCAAAGGACACGATGATGACTCCATTCGTATCTCTGGTGGACTAGTAGATCCATCACATGGCGTTGAAAAA
>NZ_JXMS01000047.1 GCF_001672295.1 Halodesulfovibrio spirochaetisodalis
CAGGAACAGGCGCCTGTATCTACAGGTGGAAGCCGTTTAGCTGACGCGGATGTTTCGCAGGTGGACAGTTCTCTTTTTGAAGGGTTGCCGCGCAGTGCAGCTCCGATGTTGGAGTATGCTGTTACCCGTAATCCGGACACGGTTGCAGACGCGCAGAAGATTGCCAAGCGCACAGGTATGGATGCCGATTTTGTTGAGCAAAACTATGATCAGCTTTCTGCGCAGGACAGAGCGGAACGCCAGCAACGTTTGATGGAAACTATGGATGCTGGCGGAACCATGTATTTTATGCGTGACCCTGTAAATGCAGGCATGGCCCATGACGATCTTGAGAATTTAATCAGAATAGAACAGGAATCAAATCCCTTTCGAGCGCTTGGTAAGACAGCAGGCCGCGCAGTGCCTAAAGTTTTTCAGTTCTACAACCAAAGCATGGCGTATTTATCTGGAACTTTGGACTCTGTTGAACATGGAATAGGTGATGCGCTTGGAACTGGACACACTGGAATTTTTAAACGCAGCGAACAGTTTCACCTTGCTCAGTCCAAGTACATAAACGATGAGGTCTTAAACTCAGAACTGCTTGCGTTACCGGAGCATGTCACCAAGTCGTTGTGGGATAATCCGCAGCTTCTTGTGAATCCAGAGTACCTTGTTACGCAGGTTGGCGAAGCAGCATCAAGCATGTTGCCGATGGTAGCAGCGTATACTGTTTCTGGAGGTAGCCTTGCGGTTCCTTCCGTGGTTGGCGGGTTACAGGAAGCTGCAAGTTTGTACGAAGACTTGGTGCGTGACGGTGTGGATCAGGCGGACGCTGCGACCGCTGCTACAAGTTTTGGTGTGGTTGTGGGCTTGCTGAACAAGGTAGGTCTGGAAGAGCTTACCCGCAAAATTCCTACAAAAACCATCATGCAGAACCTTGCGCGGCGTGGTGCTGCCGGTGCAGCAGAAGGTTTTACGGAGTATCTTGAAGAGCCGTTTCAGGCCGCGTTTTCTGCCCTTGCTAAAGGTAAGGACATGGACGGGGTTGTAAGTGATGTGATTGCCAGCTTGAAGAACGTTGATGTTGCTGTTGGCGCGATAATACTTGGTTCATCCGGTGGGGTTTCCAAGGTTGCAGAGCGTGTGGAGGACAAAAGGCAAGCTGGTCTGTTGGCTACACAAAATGGCGTGCAGCTTTCTGCCCTTTCAGATGCGGTTGCAAAAAGCAAGCTTGCTGAGCGTTCTCCTGAAGCTCTTGGCGAGTTCATTAACAGTGTGTTCCCTACTGAAGCCAGTGAGCAGTTTGTTGATGCCCAGCAGTTTGCGACCCTCTTTCAAGAAGGGATTGAGGAAGGGCAGGACGTAGGCACTGTTACCCCTCGAACAATGCCGAAAGCTATTACATGGTCACACACCGAAACTGCTCACAGCAACAGGCTATGGCCGTGAATTGGTTAAAAGTATTGAGCTTCCGTATGAAGTCAAAACGATTACTGAAATCAAAGCACATGCCCTTGGCGCTCATGCGTTATTTCCAGACGCCCGAACAGTTCTTGATATCGGCGGTCAGGATACCAAAGCTATCGCCCTTAATGACAAAGGGAGAGTTCTCAAATTTGAAATGAATGACCGTTGTGCAGCAGGAACTGGAAAGTTTTTAGAGTATACGGCTGCGGTATTTCAAATGGATGTCGAACAGTTTGGGAAATATGCGCTAGAGGGTATTAACCCGCCTGTTATTAACAGTATGTGCACCGTATTTGCGGAAACAGAAGCAACATCGCTTATGGCACAAGGTTTTCCTCCATCAGATATCGCGTTGGCCTTGCATCAGGCTGTCGTACGCAGGACGTGCACCATGTTAAAGCGAACAGGGTTAGAATACCCTCTCGTATTTTCCGGTGGCGTGGCAAACAACGCCTGCATACGCAATCAGTTGCAACAGGAACTCGGAAGCAGCGCTACTGTTTATATTGCAGATCAACCAGATATGTGTGGTGCTTTTGGGGCAAGCCTCTGGGCAGAACAATCGTGCTCTGACTAAGGGGGGCTTAATGCATAGAAGAAAATTGTTCTGGTTACGACAACATAGATAAGAGTAAGGCAGGCTGATTCATTTCAGTCTGCCTTTTTTCTTTTGGTATAGTCACATAATGTGTGCACAGAAATCTCGCATAAAGGCACAACCGACTATCGTACTACTGCACTGGATGTTTTGTCGAACGGGTTTGTGCGGACAGCGAGGGAGAAAAGGTAAGGGTAGTCCGTTTGCAGATGTTGCATGTAGTCTATCCATTGGGAGAGCAACAGCTTGTATACTCGGTGGATATCACCCGAAAGATGCTTGAGATCTGTTTTAGGAAGATCGGTGAGAGTGCTTCGGTTAAGTAGCTCTTCTTTTAGATGGAATGTTGCCCACATCAGATCTGTAAACTGTTCATGCTCAGCCATGTTGGGGTTTTCTAGTATGCGCATCAAAAAAGGCGTGTGGGTTTGTAATAGCTGCTTGAGCTCTTCTAAATCGTTTCCAGCATGTTGGGCTTCAAAGGGGTAATTCAGCATGTGCTGGCGTACTCCGGCAAAGTCTTTTGCCTGCCATTTACCGCAATTGGCGAGTCTGCTTTGCACGGTAGGCAGGTTCGTATCCAGACTGGAAATTTGGAACAAGAGTTTGGTGCCCACTTCACTGAAAAAGCTTCCTATGACCATGTTAAGACGTTGCAGCCGCTCGCGTTTCTCTCTGGCATTTAACAGGCGTTCGGTCATGCTGGTGAGGACGATAGTGAAGGTGCATACGCCGGAGAGAATGAGAATAGTAGCGAGAATTTTCCCAGCTCCAGTTGTTGGGTGGATGTCTCCATAACCTACTGTGGTTACAGTAACGACGGAAAAATAGAGAGCATCGGCAAATGGGATATTTTCTGCATACATAAACCCGAAGACACTACAGAGAAAAAGGGTGCCTAAGGCGACGAGCCCAATGCGGACGCGTAGATGGGGGG
>NZ_JXMS01000048.1 GCF_001672295.1 Halodesulfovibrio spirochaetisodalis
GGGAACTTCTCCTAAGCTTGACTGATAAACGACCGTAATTCGGGAAGCCCCCATGATTGGCATGGGGGCTTTTCTGTTGTCTGCAGTTTGAATTGGCGTTGCTTACTGTTTGGATTGCTTACTGTGTCCTTTGTTTTCCGCCTGTGCGGATGCAGCGCAAAATATGGCAATGTCCTGATCTGTGATTCCAAGATCAGCCAGTGTTGTCCGCTGGTAGGTGAGGACTTGTGCCAGTGCGTCATCAATGTTTTCGGGTACTATTCTGTATCGGTTTTCTGCAAAGGCAGTGACCATGGCAGAGTTCGCGGCTGCGTCATAATGCCCCACATCTTTGTAGCGTGAGATATCCATGGTTACAGAACGCATCTGGGTGAAGTCGAATAAACGCAGGTTTGGGTACGCCAGCAGTGTTGATAATGCCAGCAGCGCCCTGTGGTACTCATCTGCATGTCGGTTCAGGAACAATCCTGAGCGTGGCGGTGTGAAGACATAAAACGTTCTATCTGGATGGGCTGTAAGAACTTCTTCGAGTTTTGGAATGTTGTCCACTGTGTAGTCTACAGGCGGTATCTTTTCATCCATCAGCAGACAGGCGGAATCGAAGTAGCATTTGCGGCTAAAAAAACCGTTTGATTTGTAATAGCTATACCAGCTCCAGATGTCGTTTTCGTCTTTTGTTTGCGGGGTAAGCAGAAATCGTTTGCTGAAGTACGCTTTAAGGTCGTCCAGATCACTGTCGTTGTATAAAAATGCAGGGAACGTGTCAGGCAGTTCCGCATGGTGTTCTGACGCAAAAACGTGGCGGGGCAGGAGTCCCCAGAAGACAGTTTTAACCTGAGGGTTTCTTGAAAGCGTGTAGTTGAGGACAGTCAGCATTTCATTGAACTCAGCTCCACTGATGGAGAGGTTCATGGTGTCGACGCCGAGTTTTCTTCTCATCTCATCTGTTGAGAAGTTCTCAGAAAGCGATGTGCCGATGATGACTGCGTTGTATCGTCTGCCGAAGTTTTTGGCGATGGCGGCATTTTGTTATCCCCATACGTACCCGTAAAGGGCAGCGTATGTATTCCGAGCAGAATGTACTTCTGCTGCGGGTGATACGGCACTTGCTTTACGAACGCGGATTGACCATTGACGGTGCCCGCAAGGTGCTGGGTCAATATGAAGAAATGTATGGCTCTATCACCGGTCCGGAATTACCCGGGCCGGAGATAGAGGCTTTTTGCACGGGGAGTGGTGTAGAAAACCCGCAGTACATGCAGGGAACAGCCGCTATTGATGTTGAGGAAATCATAACAGAGCTCACATTACTTCGTGATATGCTTTCAACGGGTCGTCGATGATGAACCCGTATTTTTTGTGTGGTTTGCCTGTTGGGGGCGAGCACACCAGCACAGTACCATAACCGGCGTAAGCCACAGAGAAGAAACTATGATCCTTTCACCTTCGTTATTGTCTTCAGATTTCGGCAGACTTGCTGACGAATTGAAGGCACTCGAACAGGCAGGACTTAAATGGGTACATTGGGACGTCATGGATGGCATGTTTGTACCTAACATTACTCTCGGAGCACCAGTAATCAAGCGTCTCCGTAAAGAGAGTAACCTCTTTTTTGATGTTCATTTAATGGTTCAGCAGCCGGAGCGCTACGTAGACGACTTTGTAGATGCCGGTGCTGACATGGTTGTTATTCACGCCGAAGCAACCAACCATCTTGAACGTACCATTGCTGAAATTAAACGTAAGGGCGCTAAAGCAGGTGTGGCACTTAACCCGCATACTCCGCTTTCCGTTCTTGAATACGTTCTGGACGAACTCGACATGGTACTCATTATGAGTGTTAACCCGGGGTTCGGTGGACAAAAGTTTATTCCGTTCAGCATGCGTAAAGTTGCAGAACTTTCCGGCATGATTAAGGAACGCGGTCTCTCAACCCTGATTCAGGTTGATGGCGGGGTTGATCCTGACAACACTGCAGAATTGGTACGCAACGGCGCTGATGTGCTGGTATCCGGTTCTGCATTTTTTGGTTTCCCTCCATACGCGGAACGACTGAAGACATTTGAAGAAGTGGCACGCTCCGCATAGCGGCTTTTTTGAAAAGTGTTATCAATGGTTGTCATGTGGGCAATAACGGTCTATCGACTGCCACAGCAACCAGCTGGAAAAATTTTATTGCATCATTCTTTTAGGAGGAAACGATGCCTTCTCGTAAAGACCTCGCCAATGCAGTCCGCGCTCTGAGCATGGACGCTGTGCAGAAAGCAAACTCTGGCCACCCGGGCGCGCCGATGGGTATGGCAGATATTGCTGAAGTTCTCTGGAACGATTTTCTTAAGCATAACCCTGCTAATCCTGCATGGGCTAACCGTGACCGCTTTGTACTCTCTAACGGTCACGCATCTATGCTTATCTACTCTTTGCTGCACCTCTCCGGTTATGATCTGAGCATCGAAGAGATCAAAAATTTCCGTCAGATGGATTCAAAGACTCCTGGTCATCCGGAATACGGTATGACCCCGGGTATTGAAACCACGACAGGCCCTCTTGGTCAGGGCATTGCAACCGCAGTCGGTATGGCTGTGGCTGAAAAAGTTCTTGCTGCTCACTTCAACCGTGACGGCTTTGATGTTGTAGACCACTACACTTACGTTTTCATGGGCGACGGCTGCCTGATGGAAGGTGTTTCTCACGAAGCATGTTCTTTCGCAGGTACTCTCGGTCTTGGTAAACTTATCGCATTCTGGGATGATAACGGTATCTCTATTGACGGTAAGGTTGGTCACTGGTTCGACGAAGACACAGCAGCACGTTACGAAGCATACGGCTGGCATGTTGTTCGCGATGTAGACGGCCACAACCCGGAAGCGATCAAAAAAGCTGTTGAAGAAGCAAAAGCAGAAACTGAAAAGCCTTCTCTTATCTGCTGCCGCACCATCATTGGTTTCGGTTCTCCTCACAAACAGGGTACTGCTG
>NZ_JXMS01000049.1 GCF_001672295.1 Halodesulfovibrio spirochaetisodalis
TTGATGTTGGAAGTTGAGATAGTGGTGTCGTCTGAGAATGTCAGAGATTCAATTCGGCTGTAATACTGTGTCATGACATTCTTAACGCGAATAGAATCAGCAGGGTTATTTTTAAATGTAATAAGCCAGTCCTGCGCATCAACCGTGAGTGTTAACTGGTCAAATGTAATACCTTCTCCAAAGGTAATTTTGTCACTGTATGAACCAGATTTTCCGTCGGGATTGTCATAGATGGTGTCATGACCATCACCAATGTTGAACACGTAAGTGTCATTGCCAATGCCGCCATAGATGGTGTCGTCGCCACGTCCACCGGTAACGGTATTGCCGCTTGCACTTGACGTGAGTGTATCGTTATTGGCTGTCCCTGTGATGGTATTTGAGGAAGA
This sequence comes from Halodesulfovibrio spirochaetisodalis, assembly GCF_001672295.1. GTDB lineage: Bacteria > Desulfobacterota > Desulfovibrionia > Desulfovibrionales > Desulfovibrionaceae > Halodesulfovibrio > Halodesulfovibrio spirochaetisodalis. The sequence goes on from NZ_JXMS01000049.1 coordinate 390, forward strand.
GTGATATTCGAATTGTAGGTAGTTTTGACTCGCGACATTTTTTATTCGCACAGAGTCTGTTGAGCTGTTTTTAAAGGTAATGAGTTGATCATTGCCATCTTGGGTGATGACAATGTCCTCGCTTGTAATCCCTTTACCAAATCTTATTTTATCTCGGCTAAAAGAAGTTCCTGCTGTTTCTTCAGTGTTGTCAAAGATGGTGTCGTGTCCGTCTCCGAGATTGAAAATAAATGTATCATCATGATTGCCGCCATGTATGGTGTCATTACCAAGTCCACCAGAGATCGTGTTTTGGCCATTGCCAGCGTAAATGATGTCATCACCAGCTCCACCATATACAGTGTCGTGTCCACTTCCAGTTGTAATAGTGTCGTTGTCGGCTCCGCCAAAGACGTAGTTGGTTCCATCTCCTGCATCAATGATGTCTTCGCCTGCACCGCCATAAATACGATCATTGTAGTATTTGCCGGTAATATTGTCATCGCCGTCTTCACCGAAGGCAATGAGCTGCCCGTGAGCCGTGGCAATGGTATCATTTCCTTTCCCGCCAAAAACAGTAGTGGTGGCGTTTCCTGTTGTGATGGTATCATCACCACCTAATGCCTTGACGGTTGCCGGCATAACAAAGTCTGATATGTCAATGGTGTCAGCGCCTTCAGTAAGGCCACTAAGGTGGAACTTGATAGAAGAGGTGCTTATTGAGGATTTATCAATGAAATGTATGGAGTCTACACCCCGATAGTTTTCATTCATAACATTTTTAATTCGGATAGAATCGCTGGAGTTATTTTTGAATGTGATGAGCCAGTCATTTCCTTCAGCAGTAAAAATAAGGTCTTCTTTGGTAATACCTGCGCCGAATTTTAACTCATCCAGATGGTAACCAGTCTCTGTTTCGTTACTAACGTTGTCGTAGATGGTGTCATGGCCGTCCCCTATATTAAAGATATAGGTATCCTTATTAGCGCCACCATAAATAGTGTCGTCACCAAGGCCGCCGGTAACAGTGTTTTTACCATCACCTAATGTGATAGTGTCATTTCCATCGCCGCCTTCTACAAAGTCGTTACCAGCACCAGTGTTAATGGTGTCATCGCCTGTTCCACCATGTACAGCGTCGTGTCCACTTCCAGTTGTAATAGTGTCGTTGTCGGCTCCGCCAAAGACATAGTTCTTACCGGAGCCAGCATCAATTACGTCTTCGCCAGCACCGCCGAAAATACGATCACTGTAGTGTTTGCCGGTAATATTGTCATCGCCGTCTTCGCCGTAGGCAATAAGCTGTCCATTGGTAGCGGCAATGGTATCATTCCCTTTTCCTCCAAAAACAGTAGTGGTGGCATTTCCTGTTGTGATGGTATCATCACCACCTAATGCCTTGACGGTTACCGGCATAACAAAGTCTGACATGTCAATGGTGTCAGCGCCTTCAGTAAGGCTGCTAAGATGGAATCTAATAGAAGATGTGCTTATTGAGGATTTATCAATGAAATGAATGGAGTCTATACCCCGATAGTATTCATTCATAACATTTTTAATTCGGATAGAATCGCTGGAGTTGTTTTTGAATGTGATGAGCCAGTCATTTCCTTCAGCAGTAAAAATAAGGTCTTCTTTGGTAATACCTGCGCCAAATTGTAATTTATCGGAAGAAACTCCTGAAGAGGTAAGACCACCAGCGTTGTCGTAGATGGTGTCATGGCCGTCCCCTATATTAAAGATATAGGTATCCTGATTGACGCCACCATGAATAATGTCGTCACCAAGTCCACCGGTAACAGTGTTTTTACCATCACCTAATGTGATAGTGTCATTTCCATCGCCGCCTTCTACAAAGTCGTCACCAGCACCAGTGTTAATGGTGTCATCGCCTGTTCCACCATGTACGGCGTCGTGTCCACTTCCAGTTGTAATAGTGTCTTTCCCAGCTCCACCAAAGATTTTTTTATGCCCTGTTTCGGCATTGATAGTGTCATTACCATCGCCACCGTTTACAAAAGTAACGGTGCTATCAACATTGATGATGTCATCACCGGGTGTTCCTTTTTTTGTGCTAGCCATAATAAGCTCCAGAAAAATAAAAAATGAATGTTAACGTGTGAAATTAAGGAATATAGCCATGTATTTTTATTTCTAAGTTTAAATTATGTATGCTATAAACAGTGTTTTTGTATCGTTGAGCATTATCATCTTGTAAAAAAAAT
>NZ_JXMS01000005.1 GCF_001672295.1 Halodesulfovibrio spirochaetisodalis
TATTTAGATTTCTTGAAATAGTGTGTTCACTTCATTTTTGATCCGCTTTCTTCTTGCCAAATTTTATCTGGTTATATAAACAGCCCTTTCACAATTTCGGATGACGGTTGCAGGAGAGAGTGCCGCAAGGCACCGCCGAAGAAGTAAATCTTTCAGGCAAAAGGACTGCTTCCTGACGAGCCTCTGGAGAGACTTCGCATGTTGCGGAGCACCGAAGGAGCAAGCCTTGCCGTGCAAGGTGAAACTCTCAGGTACCAAGGACAGAGTGAGTGTAACAGCACAGGTGCATCTATGCCCCTGTGGCTGCGCCTATCTATTCCCTTCCGCTCAGAGACTCATCTCATCCATCCTGATTAATTAATTTTTTAGGAGACGAGATGCAAAACATCACTGAACTGCTCAACACAATTGATTCCCTCGTATGGGGACCACCGCTTCTTATCCTGCTTGTAGGAACCGGCCTCTTTCTTACCATCCGCCTCGGCGCGTTACAGGTTGTCCACCTGCCTACAGCACTTAAGCTGGTATTTTCACCTGCTTCCCGTAACTCATCTGGGAAAAAAGGTGACGTCACACCATTCGCAGCCTTATGTACGGCTCTTTCCGCGACAATCGGTACCGGTAATATCGTCGGTGTTGCTACTGCCATTGCAGCTGGCGGCCCCGGTGCACTTTTCTGGATGTGGGTAGCAGCCTTTTTCGGCATGGCAACCAAATATGCAGAAGCTCTGCTTGCAATCAAATACCGTGTCACAGATGAAAACGGTCAGATGGCCGGCGGCCCTATGTACTACCTTGAACGCGGATTAAACAACAAACTGCTCGCCCGCATGTTTGCCTTGTTCGGTATCGGGGTTGCTTTCTTCGGCATCGGTACTTTTGCACAGGTAAACGCCATTGCTGATGCAGCAAGCCTTACGTTTGATATGCCAATCTGGATTACTGCGGTTCTTCTTACCGTGCTTGTGGCAATCGTAACTCTTGGCGGTATCCGCTCCATTGCAGCAGTAGCAAGCCGTATTGTTCCTTTAATGGCTGCACTCTACATCGTAACTTCCGTAGCTATCATTCTGCTCAACCTTTCAGAAATCCCTGCGGTTATCGGCCTGATTATCGACAGTGCTTTCAACCCGTCTGCTGCATTCGGAGGCGCGACCGGTATCACAGTGCTCATGGTAATGCGTAACGGGGTTGCCCGTGGCGTCTTCTCTAACGAATCCGGTCTCGGTTCTGCACCTATCGCCGCTGCTGCCGCACAGACAGACTCCTGCGTACGTCAGGGACTCATTGCCATGACAGGCACCTTCTTTGACACCATTATTGTGTGCACTATGACAGGTATCGTACTTGTGCTTACCGGTGCATGGAATACTCCGGGGCTTGCCGGTGCAGCTATGACCAACACCGCCTTTGCAATGGGACTCGGTAGTGATCTCGGTAAATACGCTGTAACCATCGGCCTTATGTTCTTTGCCTTCACTACCATTATCGGCTGGAACTACTACGGAGAGCGCTGCACAGCGTACCTTTTCGGTGTTAAGGCTATTTTGCCGTACCGCCTTGTGTACATCGCACTGATCGCTTGCGGTGCATTCCTTAAGCTTGAGCTTATCTGGATTCTTGCTGATATCGTAAACGGTCTGATGGCTATTCCGAACCTTATCGGGTTGCTCGGCCTCTCAGGCGTTGTTATCAGCGAAACCCGCAGTTACTTTGCAAATGAAACTGCTCCAAAAGAAGCAGACGCTGTACTCACTGAAATGTAATACTCTTTTGAGGCAGCAACTCAAACTTTCAGCCGACTCCAGATTCCTCTCATCTCCTTTGCTCTCTCTGGACAACCGGTTGCAGTATGGTGCTGTCCTCAAAAATACTAAAAAGGGATGCCCCGCAATTGCGGAGCATCCCTTTCCTTATTACCGCATGCGCACCGGAGGTATCAACGAGCATCCTCAACATATATGAGGATACCGGTGCGCAAAAAAGATCGCAGCAATCTGCCTAATACACCTGCTGCTCTTTTGAAATAATAGGTCGTTCCCATACACAGTTCATGAGCGCTTTTTTAAAAAAACGACTTTTGGAAACATAATCTTCAAAATGGTCGCAAGTAAGATCAAAAACCTTACGCATATGCGCGTCATCAAACCTGTCACCATGTTTTTCAATCATGGCAGCACGTACTTCTTCCCATAAATCAGTATCTGTCTTGTCAGGCCAAATTTTTTCTTCAGACATACAAAATCCTTTTGCTGCGGCTTGCTACAATTTTTCAATCACAAGCAGATGTTCTTTATTGATCTCTTTATTTGGAAAATCGTACCTGCCGACACGATACTCTTTCCACGATAATGTTTTTGACCATGCCATCACTTCGTCACCTTCAGCTGTTCCGCCCTCATGCCCAGTGTAAATATGTACGGTAATAATACCGTTAGGCATCAAAACAGGAAGCAAAGCCTGAAGCGAAGCTATAGTTGTCCTTGCACGGGTAATAACAGCATGGTCACTCCCTGGAAGATAGCCAAGATTGTACATGGCACCGGAAACAAGAGTTCCCTCAGGTAATTTATCTGCCACGGTCTCGTGCCCTGCATGGAACAACGTTGCATGTTCAGCAACCTGTGCCGTTTCTAACCGCTCCTGCGCATTGGCAAGGCCGGACTCCTGCACATCAAAACCGTACACATGACCACGTTCGCCAACAAGTTCGGCAAGAAACAAAGTGTCGTGTCCATTTCCTACGGTGCCGTCAACAACGACAGCTGTATGCTGTTTTTCTCTCCAGCACTCCGCCGCCTGCAACCAGATTGTTTTTGTAAACTGTAATATAGAAGGAATGTGCCGAGGGCGCATGAAAACTCCTGCATAAATTTGACCAACTACGGATCACTGTCTTTGAATAATATCGAGGAAAAATACGTGATCTCATAAATAATCACAATACACCCTGTTGCACCACATCAACAATCTTCCAACCAGTGCACAATGTGCAAAAAAAAGCAATTTGTGCACACAGTTTCTTGCACAAGTTGCACAACCAATGAACTCCGTTAACAACACAACATACTGTTTTATTTAATTAATAAGTTTTGGCACACTCTCTGCTATAAAGAAAACAACAGACGAAACCAATCACATCACACTCCGTGATTGTTAACATAGAGAGCAATAAAAAGTATCCATCTAACGATCGAGCATCGTTAATACTCGAGAATGCGTAAAACGCACACCTCTTAAAAGTAAACGACTGAAACACCTACTCCCGTTGGGGCGGCAGGCATGCCGCCCCCCTTAAGAAAGAAAGCGCAGACGCGACAATATATATTTTACCTTCATCCCGATCAGCTCCGGCTACTGTTTTGAGCAGGAACAGTACCCAGGAGGGGAATAAAAAGAACGAGAAGTGCAGAGCAGGCACTTCTCGTTTTTTTATGTGCTCTGCACACTAAGCATCAAATCAAAATTGAGTTGCAAAAACAGAATGTTATTCTAAAATCACTATTCTCTGCGGCATATACAATGCATTCTCCTTCTTGCCTACCCTGCACCGGTAAGGTACACCGCAGTTCGTTCCGGCAATCCGCCGAAAATTTTGCAGAGACGGTATCTACCTACTATGAATAATACAACGCTATATCTTGCCCCGCGCGGGTTTGAACACGAGCTTGAAAAAGAGCTTTCCAATATTGTTGCGCACAAAGGACGGTTGTTCATCGCCAAAGGCGGCGTACAAAAGACTGTCTGGGCACAAAATATCTGGTTGAACCCTGTTGAAATCCCAATCAGTTCCATCGGAGACGGTGCAAAACAGTTGAAAGCTATGCAGCGTAACTGGTGGCTCCACAGTGTGGACAATCACCGCCGCGCCAAGCTTATTCAAGCCAAGCTGCCGCATGTTTCTGCGAAGCGTATTGAATACGGTGCGCCTAAGCCTACTGCGCCACTGGGTTCATGGACTCTCTGGGAGCCGGACACCATTATTGCTGCCAGTCGTTGCACAAGCCCATATCCCGACGGAGAATTAAATTTTGTTGAAGACAAAGAAACTTCTCCAACCCGTGCTTACTTAAAACTCTGGGAACTCTTTACCCTGCTTGAACGTAGCCCGAAAAAAGGTGAACTGTGTCTTGATCTGGGTAGCTGTCCCGGCGGTTGGACATGGGTTATTGCGAATACCGGTGCGCATGTGTTCAGCGTGGACAAGGCAGAGATCACCCCGCGCATTGGTGCCATGCCTAATGTGAACTTCTGCACCGGCAGCGCATTCGGACTTGACCCTCGACATGCAGGAAAGATCGACTGGCTTTTCAGCGATGTTATCTGCTATCCGGAACGTCTCTACACACTTGTTGAACGCTGGCTTGAACATGGTGAATGCCGCAACTTTGCCTGCACCATCAAGTTTCAGGGCGAAACAGACTACGCCACGCTGGAAAAATTCAAGCAAATTCCCAATTCCAAAATCATCCACCTTTCGTGCAACAAGCATGAGGTCACATGGGTTAAGCTGGAAGAATGGGAAAAATAATCAACGTATATTCGTAAATAACAAATCCGCTGCAACAGGTGTTGCAGCGGATTTGTTTATGGTACCATCACAGACACCAAAGAATACCCTGAAGAACAGGAAACGGTTGCAGGAAGCCCAAGAAAACTTTACTCAAAAGATACAGGCTGGCTAAACCAGACACAATGGGACAGGTGTTTGGGCTTAGCTTTTACGCAACCATATCAATACACAAGAAGGATAACGGGCATATATAGACAACACTTTGTGATCTCAGGAGACGTGCATGCATGTTTTCACTCTGCCGGAAATCTTGGCCATTCTTATCTTAGCGGGATTCATCACCACAGTAATCCTCTCTAAACTTACGCCCGACGAGCAAAGCCTCACAGGTGCGGCAGAAATCCTGCGCATGCACATTCGTCATGCCCAAACCTTCGCCCAGTCTTACAGCAATATTTATGGCTTACAAAGCAGCCGTAACATTGGCTACTTCCTTTTTGAGCAATCACCGGACAACCGTTCTCCACTTCCCGGTACAGATGACATTTACCGTCTTCAGGGAAGCATAACTATTTCCAATTTTACCCTCTACTTCAACAAAGAGGGTGGACTATGCACTGACAGCACCGGAAACACACCGCTTTCGCATGATGTAACCATCACCCTGCAAGACGGCATTGACTCCGAAACAATTACCGTAATGCCGGATAACGGCTACCTTGCATAGGCAGCCGTACTGCTCCAAGCTGCTCATAGAAATTTCGTTTCTGCTCACTACTATCGTTTATTGATAGAAACTCAGTTTATAGCGCCAAAAAAATCCTCCGCAGAATAACTCTACGGAGGATTTTTACTGTTCATATTGTTGCGGCAATCAAGCGAACACAACAATTTGATTTATTGTGCGAATTAGTACAGCCCGTCAGGGTGACACGCAGACTCGTAACAGCCGGTCATGTCTTTATCCTTACCAAACTCTTCAAGGTGGCAAGACAGACAGGAAGGTCGTACGCCTTTTTTGTGCATTGCACGGAAGTACGAACGCCACTTGTTACTTTTTTCCAAGGTGGTGTTGTTATGACAAGACACACACCCTTTCGGCGGCTTTGCATTGCGAACCGGTGCACTGAACTTTGCTTTTGCTTCAGGGTCCTTCCACTTATGATGGCAGGTATTACAAGAATACCCTTCGTGGCTGGAGTGGTTAAACGTAACAGAAAGGTCACGTTTACTGTGGCCCTGAATACGGTTGATAACAATATCGTCCGGCCCTGAAGTCACTTCTTCCTCTGCAAGCGCAGCGGTTGCCATCACGCTCATACAAAGCAGACAAATGATACATATTTTTTTCATGCTATCTCCCTTGTATTATGCGTTTTCGCTTCCGTTCAGAATGCTTTTCAGCATACCGCGACGGCTTACGGTTTTTGACTTAGGTGCAGCTGCCATGAGCATTTCATGCTGGTCAGATGCAGCAACAAGGTTACTGTAATAGTTTTCCGGTGCTGAATCGCACAGGTAAATTACACGTACATGCTCAGGGTCTGCCAGATATGCATCAGGATTTGTTTTCTGCACCTCTTTCAGACGGGCATTTGCCAGTGCAAGCATTTCATCCCTGTCACCAAAGTTCATGGTTCCGGTCGGACAACTCTTTACACAAGCAGGAAGCATACCTTTGCTGATGCGGTTAATGCACATATCGCACTTGTTCCAGATGCCTGTTTCGGCATCACGACGCGGAACGTTGTACGGGCAGATTTCCCAGCTCTCAAGACGGGACATACCTTTGGTATTGTCTGTCATAATAACAGCACCCGTAGCAGGATCCTGCTTCACAGCACCCTTTGCGTACATGTTGCCAATGTATTTACATGGCGGCTCAACGCAATGGCGGCACTGTTCAGGGAAGAACAGCCACTTCAACTTGCCGTCTTCTTTAACTTCATTAAAGCGTACAAGACGGATAGTTTTTGAAGACAAGTCCTGTGGGTTCTGATGAGAGCCTACGTTACGGGTTTCCTCAGCAGGCAGGTCTTTCCACTGTTTGCAGGCAACCTGACACCCGCGGCATGCGGTGCACAGGGTAAGATCTACAAAAAAAGCTTTACCTTTCATCATTACGCATCACCCTCCTTCCATTTACGCACGTTCACCATAAAGGCTTTGTACTCTGGAATACCGGTGTTCGGGTCACCCACGTTCGGAGTCACCAAGTTTGCAGAATCACCACCGTCTTTCGGTGTCACCCAGCCATAGTGCCAAGGCATACCAACCATGTGCACTTCTTTTCCGGCAATCTTGTACGGCTGGATACGGTCAGTCACCATTGCAATTGCCCACAAGGAACCGCGTACGCTTTCAACAACGACTTTTTCGCCGTTCTCAAAACCGCGCAGTTTTGCAAGCTGAGGGCTGATTTCAACAAACATCTGCGGTTCGGTTTCCACAAGCCAGCTCATCCAGCGGGTCATGGAACCTGTCTGCCAGTGCTCTGTCACACGGTAGGTAGACGCAACGAACGGGAAGCGTTCATCTGCAACGGCCTTTTCTTCATCTTCAAAATGTACCGCTGTAGGGTTGTGTAACTGCTTGGAGAATGCGTGTGTTTCCACAGGACACTCAAGCGGCTCATAGTATTCAGGAAGCGGGCCGTCTACACGTCCCGGACCGAACAACTGCCCCATACCGTGCTTGAGCATGATAAACGGATGCTTAGTACCCGGAGCCCATCCGCCATCCGGCACGTCTCCGATCCACTTTTCCCCGTTCCACTTGATAACAGCTTTTTCCGGATTCCACGGGTTGCCCTTTGGATCACAGGAAGCTCTGTTGTAAATGATGCGGCGGTTTACAGGCCAGCACCATGTCCAGTTAGGATACAGGCCAATACGTGCCTGTTCTTCTGTCTGGGTGCTGTCGTGACGCTCTGCCTTGTTTCCTTCATCTGTGTACGAGTTACAGTACAACCAGTTACCGGAGGTGGTGGAACCATCATCCTGAAGGTAAGCAAAACTCGGAACCTGCTGTCCCTTCTTGAACTTTTTACCTTTTACTTCAACATCACGGGTAAACCAGCCGTTACACAGACGCGCAGTCTGCTGGGCACTGAAATGGTATTTTCCATTTTCATCTGCTTCACACATTCTATTAAAAGTAAGGTGCGTAATAGGCTCAGGGTAGACGCCGCCCTCTTCTTCGTAGAGGTGTACAAGCTCTTCCCACAGTTCATGGAAGTAATGGCCATCAGTCAGTACACCGTCCTGCGGCTCCTGAGCTTTGTAGCGCCATTGCATCCAGCGACCTGAGTTAGAAACGGAGCCCTCTTTTTCAATGGCAGATGCACATGGTAAGAAGAAGGTTTCAGTCTTCACAGACTTAGGGTCCATATTCGGCCCTTTCCAGAAGTCGCTTGTCTCACAGGTAAACAGGTTTACGTTCACCATCCAGTCCAATTTACCAAGAGCCTTACGGGTCTTTTCAGAATCAGAGCCGGAACAGGCAGGGTTCATGCCCCAGATAAGCGCACCGGAAAACTTACCGTCTGCCATGCGGTCGATGAGAGGCAACCATGAGTACTGGCTGGCTTTATGAGAATCGAGACGCGGCAGGTAGTTGTACGCGTCTTTCGGATCATCATTTTCGTACATCGCCTTGATAAGGCTTGCAGAATACTTAGGGTAGTTGCTCCACCAGTTAGCACTTTTCGGATCATTGGAAACCGGAGTAAATGCTTTGTTGTACTGCTCAAGAGTATCCTGACCAGCAAGCGGAGTTTTGAGGTACCCCGGAAGGATGTGGTACAGCAGCGCGTAGTCAGTAGAGCCCTGCACGTTACACTCGCCGCGCAGCGCGTTTACACCGCCGCCTGCAACACCCATGTTACCCAACATAAGCTGAATAATTGCCATTGCACGAATGTTCTGCACGCCAACAGAGTGCTGTGTCCAACCCATAGCATACATGATGGTACCGGCTTTTTTGGCTGTACCTGTTGCTGCATATAATTCGTACAATTCTTTGAGGTCTTGTACTGAAACGCCGGACATGGAAGAAACCTTGTCGAGGGTATACCGCCCGTAATGCTTCTTCATAATCTGGAATACGCTACGCGGATGTGCCAGTGACTTGTCCTGCTTAGGGTTACCCTTGCTATCCAGCTCGAATGACCATTTAGACTTGTCATACGAACGGGTTGCTGGGTCAAAACCGGTAAACAGCCCATCTTTAAAGTCAAAATCTTCACCAACAATGAACGATGCGTTGGTATATTCCACCATGTATTCGGTGAAGTATTTCTTATTTTGCAGAATGTAGTTGATCATACCGCCGAGCACGGCAATGTCAGTACCGGAACGAAGCGCGGCATACATATCTGAACGTGCAGAGGTACGAGTAAAACGAGGGTCAACATGAATTACCTTTGCTCCGGCGCGCTGCGCCTTGGTAACCCACTTGAAAGAAATAGGATGGTTTTCGGCAGGGTTACTGCCCATAATCAAAATGCAATCACTGTTCTGTAAATCATTCCAGTGGTTGGTCATCGCACCGCGTCCGAACGACTCTCCCAGAGCCGCTACAGTTGCGCTGTGTCAGATACGTGCCTGGTGTTCCACATACACCAGACCAAGGGAACGCATGAACGAATGCATTGCATAGCATTCTTCGTTATCAAGAGCGGCAGAGCCTAAGGAGGCAATGCCCATTGTGCGGTTAACTACGTTGCCGTCTGCATTTTTCTTTTCAAAAGACTCATCGCGAGATTTTTTGATAAGCTTAGCAATACGTTTCTTACACCACTCCCAATCCTTCACTTCAAAGCTATCACTGTATGGCGCGCGGTACATACACTTGGTAGGTCTGTCCGCGTTTACAGTCATCTGGATGGAGCTTGCCCCTTTTGCACAAAGAGAACCACGGTTAATCGGGTGATCGCTGTTACCTTCCACATTCACAACGCGACCGGTTGATTTGTTGGCGTGAACCACCAGACCACACCCTACGGAACAAAACGCACAAATAGATGTGGTCTGTTTACTCCACTGAATTTTACACTCACCAGCTTCTTTCACTACATTATCCAACGCAAATGCAGGCCCCAATCCTGTAAATGCGGTTGCAGTGACTGCTGCTGCAGTTGTTTTCAAAAACGTTCTTCTTTGCATTTGCAACTCCGTAACAACTCAAATATAAAGAAAACACGTATATTCAGCACAACACAGACACTTCCACAACTGTCTGCATTGTCCGGTGCAAAAAGAACGAAAAAATACCCTTATATATAGTAAAAAAACATCTCGATACATATTATTGCAAGAGATTATGCAAAAGCATGTCTTTTTTCATGTAACACAACAACGCATTCCACCTTTTTTACTATATGCGTTGATATGGTACTAAGCAAAAACACTTTACAATAACTCGCTTGACCTTCAAACAAACGCAGTATTGCTCTTTTACTACTATATAAACGTAACGTGCACACTCTTTTTTGCACTGATATGAGAATATACGAGGCGTATGTGTAAAACAAAAAAAGCAATACAGTGTCAACACGGCAAAAAACCGTAGCCAAACATAATTTTATCTATTTTCCGATGTATATTTTACTTGCAAAACGTTTTCATTTTATATTTTACCGTTATATTTTGTTACGTTAAATGCAAAACAACTCTGTGCCAAACCGTAAGCAAGAATCCTGTTTCAATATATAAAAAAAAGAGTACAATTTTTTTTGCACTCTTTTTTATGTAAAATACATATTCCTACCTAGATTCAAGCACGATATTGCCATCACCATCCGGTGGAGCGTACGCAGCTCCCCCCTCAGGCATACGTGTTACTTCTCCCCAAGGATGTCCGGCTGGTGGATGTATTTGTGAGTTACGCACGCTATTATGCTGGCTGAATCCTCCATGAAAATTCACGTCTGTTTCAATAACAGAATCTGACACCACGTTATCCGCACTTGACCACTGAAACGCTAAATGCCGTATGTTTTTTATAACCGAATCTGTAATGGTACAGTAAAAACTGCGGGCAATACGAACATAGCCGTTCCCTTTCTTTCCCTTATTCCATGCCCCGTCTATGTATATATTACGAATCGCAATCTGCAGACAGCTATCCAACGCCAAAGGATGCCGCCCTGCCATAAGCACTTTTACATTTTCCACTGTACAATTACGTGCCCACTTAAACTGAATCCCGTCAACGGCATACTCCGGAACAACATTCTCATACACAGCAACAACTTCGCTCCGGTTCATACCAGAAACGTCCTGCTGTATTGTGAAGTCAGAGAGTGTTACGTGTTGCGGCATATACGGTTCATAGACTTTTGCCCCCGAAGGAAATGAAGTTTTAGGCATCTCGCTCAACACAAAGCCATCTTCCCCTTTTTCTGATACCACCCCTATATACTGCCTGAGATATGGATATTGCCTGCGCCAATGCACCGCGTTAATACTGTTAAAGAAAGTCTCATCGTTAGGAGTCGAAATCCAAACAGGCATCTCGGTCTGCAAGTTTGCAGTCCGCGCACGTAATACCTTATCCCCTTTTTGATACTCTTCCGACAAGTCCGTCACTTTTGCGCCTCGCGAGCCTGCTACCGCAACCACTGCACTGTCTTCACTCCTCAGACGTGACACAAGTACCGTTGCCTCTATACCGCTTCCCGCGAGGGTAACATTGCTGCGAGTAATACGCACAGGCGTATCAACATAGAATCGTCCTGCAGGAATTACTATTCGTATTGATTCAGAGAATGCTGTCTCTTTAATTGCCTGCATAATTGCCTTACCAGCATCATCGCCGGTCTGCACCGCAAGTACAATTTCTGAAAGATGTTCTTTGCCTGATGCAAATGCGTGCACATCCCAAAATAACGAGCGGACAATGGGAGTTACCTCCAACGCCCCGTTCCCCAATCCGCTCAAAAAGAGAAGGAGAAGGACATTGACCGCAATCATCCATTTTTTAAAATAACTACGCACTTCGTGCATACCCAGATTCTGTCCGCCAGCTTTCTGTTTTGCGCTCTTCGTTTTTTGCCACACCTGCACATCAAGGTTATACACGGAGAAAATTTTAATCGCGGCTCCAACCCACTGATTGTAAAGCATCAACGGCAAATGAGGTATCCGTAACTCAAAGCCTTGCAGCACATATGCCCAAAAAAGAGTCAACCTTGTCACAACAACCCAGCAGCAATAGTAAACAAGGTAGTAAGGAGAAGCGAATATCGCGAGCATCAGCGCGCTGGACGGCCCCACAAGAGGTGTCCATACAGTAAGTCGCTGGTCAATAATGCACCACCAGATAAACCGCCCCATCGGCTTTGGCCCAAGCTGTATTGCACGGGCATTATTGCGCAGCATATTCCCGTACCAGCGAGTCATGAGTGAAATACTGGTTGCTATAAACCGCTCCTGCCTTGCCTCAATTGCGACGACTGGAGCATCTGGCACATAGAACATTTCATATCCGTTCTTAAGCAGATAAAACCACGTGGACTTATCATCCCCCATGAGAAAACGGATACGCCCGAACATCCAGCTTTGCAGATGATCTGCTTCCACAAAACGGATAAACTCTTCCGTAAGCACCACAGATGCTTTGTATATAGAAAAACGACCTGTTACAGTAAGGACTCGTTTTGACATGGAATGCGAATTAAACAGGTGGTGGCGCTGAATAAATTTCAACGCATACCAATCCTTAAAAATAGAATCTTCGCCTTCCTGCAACGGCAGATTGTCCGTTGTCAGTGCCCCGAGACGCGGGTTTGATTTAAAAAACGGGAGACATTTTTTTAGAGTGTCCGGCAGCAACAGGGTATCCCCATCCATAAACACCACCAGATCATTATCGGAGTCGACATGCCATCCCCCAAGCCCGTTATAGTCACGGGCAATAGCACGTAGGGCATGCCCCATTGCCATGCGCTTTCCGTCCTTCTGGTACATGAATGTCAGATGTAGCTTTCCCCCCCCGGGCTCCTCATTGACGACTCTCGAAATAAACGCAGCCTCGTCACTGCCGGAAACACTTACAACAAAGAACACATCACACGGTAGCTCCCGCACCTCCCGTACAAGTGCCTGAAACACCATTCTGGAAACACGATATTCCTCTTTATACGAAGGAATCATTATATACAGCCGCTTGGGCATAGGATTAGCCACAGCATCCGCCGCAGCCCGCAGTGAAGGAAAAACAGATTTTCTGTAGCGGTAACTACGGTAACAATGAAGTAACTGCCACGAATACCGCCAAAGGCCGAACAAGGTTACTGCCACAACAGAATGTGAAGAAAAACTCCACGCCCTGTCCGGCAATCCCCAAAGGACACTGACAACAGCGACAACGTATACAGCACTCGTCTTGAGCGAGGTTTTCACTGTCTGTCTTGTGGCTTTGCGCTGAAAAGCTTGGGTATGCATATTCATAATCCCCCCTAATGCTCCTAGAACCACGAGGTAGTTACACGCACTTCAGCACGGGCACCCAGAGCAGGAGCAACCGCGTCGGTAAACAAGATCTTTACAGGCACTACCTGAGGTTCTTTGGTAAGATTCTTAAAGGCAAGATCATCTCTTATGACGGCGTTATCACCCACGGTATCAACAATCCCTTTAACCTTCTTCTTGAGGGAAGGAATAATCAGCTCAGCCTCATCCCCGACAGCCAGCCGCTTTGCATCTTCAAATGTGAATCTTGCGACAACCCACGGGACAGCGTCTGCCGGAACCAGTGTCAGCACGCTTTGTCCTGTAGTCACAAACGAACCTTGCGCCTGCTTAACTGCGTGCACTCGTCCCGCTGCCATGCTTTTCACATGAAATCTTTTCAAATTCTCTACAGCTTGTGCCAACTGCACTTTATGCAACGCTACCTTGTGCTCCTGTACTGAAATCTCTGCACGTATCTTCTCTACTTCTCCACGTACCGCTCCATCTGTCAGATATTTACCTGTGGCAGCACTTACGGCATTTACTCTGGCATGTCGTAATTCTTCATGCAGTCTGTCCTCCTCAGCCTTAGTGGTAAGGTAGGCCTGCCTTCTTTTATCAGTATAGGAACGGCTCACAGCACCGCGCTTAACCAACATCTTTGCCCGTTCAAGTTCTTTTTCTGCCAACTGTCTTGTGCTTTTGGCAGCCTCGAATTTGTGTCGAAGCATGCCCACCTTCTGCTTTGCAGCATCGCGGTAAAGCCGCATAGCTTTATGCTCATCAGTCAACTGGATTCGCATCATTGCTAACTGCTGCTGCGCCATAGCCAAAGCAATGCGGGACTGTTCAACATCTCTACGCCCCTTTTCGTCATCCATGCTGTACAACAACTGACCTTTTTTAACGACCTGCCCTTTCTGCACAGCAATGTTTTTAATAATCCCGCTCTGCTCTGGTGCAGCCCGTACAACCATCTCATACACGGCAGCGTCCACACTCACCGCAGTAACCCAGTTACTGTACACAACACCAAGGACAATCAGTACAATCGACAACCCTGCCAAAGCATGTGCTGAGGCGCGTTTCTTATATGTCTTCTGAAACTCGGCGCATTCTTCGTCAGTCATTTCAAGGTCAGCTTTAAAAGGCACCACTGCTGACTCAATGCTGGCTACAACTCCTTGCGCATCATCCACTTTTCCTTCAACAGTTGCCTGAAAATACTTTTGCATAATGGCTTTGTTATTTTCAGACAGTTCACTAAATTCGAATCCGGCATATCCCCCTCCGACGTACCGCAATACAACAGCGGTGCTGAACGAAATATTCATATCCGGCAAAGGGAGCACAAAGGTTATATTGTCACTCCATTCAGCCTGTAATCCGGCTTTTGGCAACACACACTTAAATCCCCCTAAAGACCAATCAACAACCTCACACTCTTCCCCCTCCACAATGACTTGTGCAGGGAGCTGCACCCGATGGTATTTTCTGGAATAATTTGCTTGTAATAGTTTAGGCATAGCTTCCCCCTAAAAGTGCCAACGGCATAGTTACGTTCTATTTTCTGCAACCTTTTCCTATTGGCCTGCCACTGCTTCAGTAAGTGACGGCTTGTGACAGTGCACAAAAAAAGTTGGTACACCTCATAAAAGCAATTGGTACACCAACCACAAAAAACACTATCTATTTAAATAGATAAATAGACTTTTGATGACAGAAAGCACTCAAGTCCCAAACATGTTCAACATACTCGTTGCGTAAAAAAAGCTGGCACATTGCATACTCTGTTGCCTTCCCCATAAAAAACGAGGAACGCGTATGCGCTCCTCGTTTTATTCCGTTCACCAAGCATGTTTCGGAATGTGCTATCCTGTCTGGGCAATCATTGAAGTCAGACTACTTTGAATATTTGTATAATATGCAAGCTGCCCGTCCAACACTGCATATTTCCTACGCAAATCCTGCTCTTTTTTTGCAAGACGCTGCTCCTGATAATAAATGTCGTTTTGCAACTTTGTTGCATCAGTATCATAGGTATTGCTCACGGTTGTCAGCGTCCCGTTCTCAGTGTTTGTCCATTTTTCAATGGAATCCTGCAACTGTGGAACAACACCTTCTTTCACACGCAGGTCTGCAGTATGACTTCCCTCGTTCAAATTTGAAACTTCCATCACCATACCGGCAGCCGCTGTGCCCGCCGCAGCTGTAACAGTATTCCCGTTGATGGTCGCAGGTTCTCCATTTATTTTGGCAGAAACAATAGTCCCGCCAACAACCGTATACTCAAATGAATAGGCACCGGGTTCAGTAATCCCCTCAATGGTCGAAAGAACCTGCACTCCTTTAGTGTCACTGATACCTGTGTTGGAACAACTCAGTAATTCGGCAACGGCATACGGGTCTTCCTCAAGCGCCTTGTCCAACTCTTCTTCATCGATAAGTAGTTGCCCAAAGGTATCCGAGCCTTCATCAGTATCTGTTGAAAACCCTATCTGGGATAATGCATTGAACGTATCAAATGTACTATCAAAACCTGTCACAGACATGGATAACTGGTTCTTTAAGTCATTATACACCATATCCAGAGCATAGCTGTCGATGGTGTATGCCTCAATTTTCTCACCGCTCTCTTCATCTTCAACATACGTTACAATGCGTCCTGTCAAAGCCTGAATGTCGTAGATAAGCTTGTTAATATCTTCTACCAGTGTCGTGATCGATTCTTTGGTTTTGTCGGTATCGCATGTAATTGTCAGGTTCACTTCACCAGTAGTCACATCACTCAATACAAGCTCAAGTCCGGGGATGACATCATCTACAGTATTCGTTCCACGCTCCATCCAGTCTGCTGCACCCGGAGGAAACCCGTCCACTTTAATCTGGGCATTCTGTGCGGTACGTACATTCGTAAAATCTGCCGATTCGTAATCTACCAACGTTGTTGAAGCAGATACGGAAATGGCATTATCTTTTCCTGTCTCCAGACCGGACATTCTGAAATAAAGATCATCCCCGTCAGAGAGCAAATCTGCCTGAACAAGATCACGGGCAACGGGGTCAGCATTGATCATGTCCACTAACTGCTGAGCAGTCGTATTTGCAGGTACATCGATAGAAATAGATTCACCGTTGCACTCAAATGCGAAAACGGAATCAGTGGTTGTTATTACGTCAGTAGGCTCTGCATAGACCATATTCATGTTAACCCACACATCATTCTGCGCAAGCTGGTTCACTTCAACAGTGTGGCTACCCTCTTTCAAGTCTCCGGTTACATTACCTGCAACTGCCTCTTCAGAGGACGTCACAGACATCTCTAAAAATTCCCCCACTGAGTTGAAGTCATCAAGCGTAGTATCAAGCTCTGCCATTGAACTTACAAGGTCATCAAGCAAGGATGAACATGCTTCGTTCTCTGCAAGCATTGTTTCATACTTTTCCTTGGTATAACTCTCCGCCTTTATCTGAGCGTCAATAATCTCATTAAAGTCTGTTCCGTTACCAAGTCCTGTAAAGTTTACCGCTCCCGCCGAGGATACCGGCTGATAAGCCATTACATCAGAAGAGACAGAAGAAACGTACGACATATCCTCTCCTATAAGTAATTTGTGAGGTTCAGTTGAAACACACTGTTCGTTGTCCTCAATATCGTCTCGTAAATAGCTTCAGCCTGAGCCAGCTCCACGGACAACTGGGTTGCATCTGCATCTTCTACAAAACTAACCTGAGAAATAGTTCTGTCGTTGGTAAATGAGATGGCTGTCTTCGTATTGTCAGCGGTATTCTGACGCGTACCGATATTCGCATCACGCTGCAGCAACTGCTCATATCCATCTGTAAACGTTTCAATACAGGATGCTACACCCGCGTGGTTGCCTGTTTCCATGTACGCAACCATGTCGCCCATTATTTCAAACAAATTTGGCTCCGCATACGGCTGGCCAGTTGCCGGATCAGTACCGCCGAATACTGTTGAGCCTACGGATGTAATCTCAAGTGTACTGTTTTCACCTATGGCAACAGACAGATTCTCACTTGCGCCTACATACTCATACGCCGGACGTATATAGAGGTTTGTCCCGCTTCCGGTTCCATCCTCCGCTACAACGGCTGTTCCTGTGGCAAGTGTAATGGACGCATCACCTGCTACAATCTGGGTATCACCAGCTGCCAGCGTCGCAGTCTGCCAAGTTTCACCGCCATCTGTTGAATACTGGTAGTCCAGATCGTCAGCACCGCCGACAGTGCCGGATTCCAGCATCTGAATCTGAACCGTATACGGAGCTTCACCATCTACGGAAACAACATCTGCGTGCGTCAAAGCCGGATCATCTATCGTTACGCCAAGCGTCTTTTCATAGGCACTGTTTTCAATGTCATTACCTGCAAACAGATAATTCTCGCCCAGCTTGGTATTACTTATCTGAAAAAGGGAATCCATATTCTGTCGTAGTTCGATCCCCATACTCTCCAACTGCTCTGCAGTGTAGGTCTCTGTAGAAGCCTGTTCAGCCAGTTCGCTGACATTGGTTAAAATTTCACTGCCCTGCTGCAACGCACTACCCGCTGTTGCCAAATAGTTTGCGCTTAGCCCGCAGTTTTCCTCATACATAGACAACGTTCCAGAATATGAGCGCAACTGCATGCTCAGAGCAGCACCCGACGGGTCATCTGACGGTGCGTTCAACTTCTTCTGTGTCGTTGTCATCATGTTCAACGTCATCACGTTGCTGAGCGACTTATTCAAGTTCTTCAACGAGGCGGTATAAATCTGAGATGTGGCAATTCGCATAATAACCTCCTAGAGCAGTCCCAATACTTCATCTAACATTTCACGCGCTGTACTGATAATCTTTGAGCATGCTTCGTATTGTTGCTGATACTTGATTAGGTTCACCTGCTCCTCATCAACGTTCACCCCGCTGGAAGACAGCTGATACTCATAATAGTAGTCGCTTGAACCCTGTGCATACGCCTGATTCTGTTCTGCACGTACTACATCCGCTCCGACACTTGAAACAAGCATGCTGGAAAAACTGGAAAAGGATTCATCATAGCTCACCGTTCCCACGGTAATATTCACATTCAACTCTTCCAACGCAGCTAGCTGCAACGCTGTATTGTTGCTACCGCTGACAACGGTACCGTCCGCATTCACAACGCCTGCATTAATATGCTGTGCATTCTGAAGAACATAGCTGTTCACTGCTACATCTTCAGCAGAGGAGCCGGTAAAAAAGGTATTAAGGCCAAGTCCTGCCATAAGATTTGCATCATCTTGCGCCACCTCAAAGGACTTATCTGTAGCAGCAGCCAGTTCAAGCGTTCCATCCACTGAAACAGTTGCTTTAAGGTCACCACCAGAGGCGGCATTAATCTTGGTTGCCAAATTGGCCAGCGAATCTATGGCAGGATCAATCGTAACGGAGAATCGGGAAGCCACCGTACCGTCATCATTATATATGACGTACTCCACATCACCTGCTTCAATCATGCTGCCGTACGGTAGTTCGCTTTGCGCAAGCGCCTTTGAAGTATCCTCCACAGCATATGATCCAGTGAGGCTGGTATGATGTTCAAGGCCAGCACCTTTTGCATGCAGAACATTTGTCTCCCAGATAAGAGCCGATGCCATACCGTCCAAGGCTTCCATAGCAGCCACAACAGAATCATCACGGGTTAAAAACAGTCCGGCAATGGAGCCGGAGGTTGCTTTATCTGAAGCCAACACGCCCTGTGCGTCTGAGAGCGGGGTAATATTCAGATAATACCCGTCCCCTTTCTCCAGATACAAACCGGATTTGGGAGAAATGATATATCGATCTCCTGCGGCATGAGCACCTGAGGTTTTATCAAACCAAACATCAACACCGGCTATGGACTCTGCGTTATCAGAATCACCGGCCGTATAGAGCACAGGAGAACCACTGTCGTCAGTCACCCACGTCTTTCCGTCATCAAGCGATGCATAAAAATGGGTATCATCCACAAACTCAAGCATAAGCTCTTCGCTTGACTCACCTTGAAATTCCACTGAGCCGACGAAGGTCGAAGAAGGCATCAACGATTCACGCGACTGAGCCGGTTGATGCGAAAGATGGTGCGTCTGCTGACCTTCTACCAGTGTATATGAACCTTCAGCGAGCACTGTAACAGTGCCGTCAACCTGTGGCTCCACAGTTACGTTCATATATGTAGCAAGCTCTCGTACAGCCTGATCCCGTGCATCTACAGCCTGATTGTCTGTTGGATTAGCTGCCACCTGCGCATTCAGTGAGGCAATCTGATCAATAAGCGCATTCGCTTCCGTAACCTGTGCAGCAATTTCCTGTTCAATGGATTGTGAGACACCGTCCATCTCGGCATAGGTACTGTTAAGGGTTGAAACTAACGCCTGTGCAGAACTAAGTACTTCTTCCCAGTTTCCCGGCTGTGTCGGATCAGAAGAAAGTGTATTCCAGCCACCAAAAAAACCGGTCAACGTTGCGTTCAGTCCAGTAGTATCTGTCTGGGGAAGAGTACTTTCCAGCTGCTTTAAATAAATCAACTGCTCGTTGTAACTCGCCGCATCTGAAGAAGTGCTCAAATACTGCTGTTCAACAAAATGATTCATGGACGCTTCGATACCGGCGATCTCCGCGCCGGTACCGATATGTAGCCCGTTCTTTTTTATGGACGTATTTGTCTCATAAACAGGGCTTTGTTTTTTATATCCCGGCACATCAGCATTTACGATGTTATTGGTCGTAACATTCACACTGGTCTGGGAGTTCATCATTGCCGTCACGCCGGTGTTATAGATAGCATTAATCATGAGACATCTCCTTTACTGAGGCTAGTTGCGCTTCAGATTAATCGCTGTCTGCAACAGTGTGTCTGCTGTTGTAATAACCTTACTGTTTGCCTGATATGCAGATTGCAGAATAATAAGGTTGGTCATTTCCTGCGCCATATCAACGTTAGATATTTCCAATGTATTGGACAAAATACCACCCATACCAGCTTCACCAGGAAGACCTACAACAGCTTCACCTGAGACCGTCGTGGCAAGAAACTTGTTGCCGCCCTGAGCATCCAGCCCATCAGGGTTGGAGAAATCTGCAACGCCGACATTGTACAGTTCAATAGTCTGCCCGTTGGAATATTCCCCGCTGATTGCACCGCTCTGATCAACTGTGACATCCTGCAACGTACCAGTCGGATACCCGTCCTGATACAACCCGAGTGTAGCGGAGTTAGATTCATAACTTGTTGTCGCAGCATAATTAATTGAAGGAGCATTAAAGCTTGGAAGCTGAGTATAGGGAACATCAGCACCGGTTTTCTGTAAGTCAGCAAGAGTCATCTTTGAGTCACCGTCATTATCAACAGCACCTGTCCAACCGCCACCGGTATCATGATCTTTATTCACCATGCCGAAGTTCATTGAAATCTGCTGTGGCTCTGCACTTCCGGAAAAGTTTGCATCCATAACCGGCAGACCTGCTGCGTCAAATTCAGCAAGCGTCCAGTTTGCTGCGGCCTTGCCGTCAAAGCTTGTGCCAGTGCTCGCTACCGGAGTATATGCACTCATTGAGGACATGGTTCCTGAAGGAGAGAAGGTTAAGGTGCCCGCCATCATGAGGCCTGCAGCAGAGGTTCCTGCAAAACCGTCACGCATATCTTCGCCCGGATTGCCGGCCACAACGTATTCCCACACAGTATTTCCGTCTGCATCCATAGAAACCGGATCCATATATACTGTCATCTCATGAGTACCGCCCGCCTCATCATAGACTGTAATTGCAGACTGATACTCATAACGACTCTGATCGAGAGGAGGATTAGCTGTGCCGTCATACACGTCAAAAAGCGCGGTGTAAGCACAACTGGTGGTATCATCCTTAGGGTCAGGTGTTCCTTTATCATCAACAGTGGCGACGCTGTTATCTTCAGCAGAAGCATTCAAGTTCATAGACATCTGAATGCTGTTGGTCGCTTTTGGAGGAGACTGGGAATCATCGACCTTGATATCGCCAATGGCACCGGTGGGACTGCCGTCCTTCATTTCCCACCCTTGCACACGGTTCCCTCCCGGATCGACAAGGTAGCCTTGTTCATCAAAATCGAAGTTACCCGCACGGGTGTAATAAACTGCCTGATTATTCGGGTCTTTCACAATAAAGTAGCCATCACCACTGATAGCAAGGTCAGTATTGGAACCTGTGCTCTGGTAGGAACCTTGTGAAAAGTCAGTATCAATATTGGCAACAGAAACACCGTTACCAGTCTGACCGGCTCTGACGGTTTCATAAAAGACATCCTGAAAAACAACACTTGAGCTTTTGAACCCCACGGTGCTTGAGTTAGCGAGGTTGTTACTCACCACCAGTGTTGCCTGACTTTGTGCCTGCAATCCTGAAATACCGTTGTACATTGAACCTGTGATACTCATTACGCTTTCTCCTCACCAAGGCTTACAGAGATAATATCTGTATAGTTAACAGCTACACCGCTCTTCAGGGTCATTTCAGCACCATTAGGTCCGTTCGAAACAGAAACAACTGTGTCATTAATAGTTGTTGTCGAAGCCACATCCTGACCACTGGCGTTTGTCGCGCGCACTTTTACTGTGTACGTTCCATCAGCAGCCTTTTCTCCGTTCAACAGTGTTCCATCCCACTCAAGAGACTGAGAACCGGCGGACATTTTGCCCCAGTTCTGCATGGAAACGATATTTCCTGATGCATCATAAATATCGATAATGACGGACTCCGCAGCGCTTTCCAGATGAACAGTCACGTCTGAAGACGTTCCATCTTCCAATCTCATTGCATCACCCTGCACCGTCACCTCACGCCCAAGATATGAGACAGGCTCAACCTTGTTGCTCAATGACTCTTCCATACTTTCAAGCTGATCGCCGATGCTCACCAGTTCATCCAACTGAGAAAACATAGTGGTCTGCTCAGTGAGTTTGTCAGTATCCATTGGATCTGTCGGATCCTGATATTGTAACTCTGTTGCGAGGAGCAGCATGTAATCAATATTACTGATAGAGCTTGAACTGGTGTTCTGCGCTGTGGTTGTAGTTACATCAGTACCGGAGCTAACACTGCTAATGGTCATGGCTTCCCCCGTAGGAGTCGAATTTAGTGTAGTAATTACGTAAACGACGTAGTGCTTGATGCTTCATGCATCGCACAGCACTTTCCGACAAAGACAGAAATGTTGATGCTTCTTTAATTGATAACTCTTTTTCAATGGTGAGGAATACAACTTCCATTTGTCTTTCTGTTAACAAGCTCTTTGGAATGTAGCTTCTAACATTATAGAAATGTGTAACAACACCAATTGTGAACGTTTCGTCCAGTGTTTCCGTTTTGTGTTTTTTTTGTTTTCTGATGTCATCAATTATAGAAGTCTCAACAATTACGTAAATCCAAGATGATAACTTTGCTTTTGCACTGTCATACCGTTCAAGGTAATTGTTTTTTATGATCTTAAGTGCAACGTTTTGAAAAATATCATCTACTACTGTTGAATCCATGCGTGAATTGAACTTCTTTAATACTGATACAATCGTTCTTTTTATCAAAGATGTGTGGTCAACAAAGAAATCATTATAGATATCTGAATTACTTTTCTCACTTAAACATTGTTTCATCTTGAACTCCATACGAGAGATAGAGCAACCTACATGCCCAACAACATTAGGTTTCCGTAAAACGATACTAAAGTTACAATCAGAGTTTCTTTATGAAAAATAAAATTGGAGGCGGGAGAAATTAAGACAAGGAGTGTGGAGTTAAGCTTTCTTTAGATTAAACCGTATTTTCGCCTGTTTTTTGCGTAAAATGCTGGGCAAATTTTGCCTAGTGGAGCTATTTACAGGGCAGTTTTATCACGCGGTAAATATTGCCGTAACATTGACTGAGGCATTCTTCCCTATTCATCAGCATCTATGCCATTGAAAGAGCCAGCACGTAATTACTCAGGTAAATACTTCCCCCCCTAACAATCATGCACTACGCTCTGTACGGCGACTCTTTATCTACCGCACCAAAACACCCGTGCAGCTAAATTACATATTCCAAGTCAATCAGATACGACAACAAGACAAGCACTGAACCTTAGCCATTCAACTCTTTATGCCCCGTTGAGATCACCGGTTGATCAGCGAAAAGTTCATATACCAACGCCTCTCCGGGAGAACCTACAGAGCCACAAACAATCTCTTTCCTGCTCCGCCCCGCTCCCACCATTCACAACAGAGAATAACAGCTCGTAATAAAGGGAAAACCTCCCTTGCGTACCGAAAAGCCATAAAAAAGCCCCCGCATCTCCTGAGAGATACGGGGGTTTAGCGCAGCACCATGCTGCTCGCATTTTACTATGAAATATTATTGGCCAATCAACTGCAAAGCGGTCTGCGGCAAAGTGTTTGCCTGTGCGAGCATTGAAGTTGCAGCCTGAGAAATTGTCTGACGCAGTGTGTACTCTGTCATTTCAGTTGCCACATCAACATCGGAAATTCTGGATTCGGCAGCACCGAGGTTTTCAGCCTGAATCTCAAGGTTAGAGATTGTCGCTTCAAGACGGTTTTCATAAGCACCAAGGTTTGCACGGTTTTTATCTTTTTTATCGATTGCTTTGCCTATCGCACTAAGTGCAGCCTGAGCGCCTTCTTGTGTCGCAATGCTTGAGCCTGCATACTCCTGTGTTTTTCCAAGCTGCTGTTCAAACGCAGTCACGTCCTCATCCGGAATCATTTCAACACTCATGGTGAAGGAACTATCTGCCACAGTACCTGAAAGTGCGGTACCGGTTCCTGTAAGTGCGTAGTTTGTACCGTTATCCTGAACTTTAACTGTACCCAAATCCGCACTACCATCTGCATTGATAACAAATCCCTGCTCGACAGCATCCGTCGCAATATTCATGACAGTAGCATCTTCAGGAATATCTGCGGTCTCATCTTCAATGAAATAGCGTTCAGCGCCATCTGACGCTGTAGAAGCCAAGAGCTTCCTATCTTCACCTGCAATATTCACAGTCAAGGTACCATCAGTGCCAACAACCACTCCATACCCAGCTGTTGGCACAGTTGCGTCAGCCGACTTCTTTAAAGATACAGAGCCATCAGCATCAATTGTTGCATACATCGCCTTATCATCAACAAGTAATATCCCTGTATCTTTTTGGGCTTTAGTATTGGCAGTACCACCTACATTGTAAACAAGCTTACCATTTGCATCCAAAGAAGTATTTATGCTTGCACCGTCTAGATCAAGAGCTGTATCAGCAGCAGTAGCGCCTGTCGTTTTACCTACTGCAGTAGCAATTGTACCTTCTGCGCGGGTCACAATATCTTTTTTTGCGTCTTCCTCGTCTGCAGGATCGGCAATAACTCTATTCTTCAGCTGCACCTGAGTATAGCCCTCGGCTGCAATCTTTGCTGCATCCATTGTCGGATCAGTACCATCGATGTAGATTTCACCGTCTTTATTCTCATAAATGGCCTGTCCGTCCTGAGTTGTTGCTAAGCCGTCATCATCAATCTTGTAATCCAATGACTCTTGTCCAAGATTCAACGCACTTGCACTAAGCTCTTCAATGTCAATTTCATACATATCCTCATCGACATCGTTACCGGTACCAAAGTGAATTGTCATGGATTTACCAGTCTGGGGAAGGCCGTCTTTATCTATGTAGGTAGCACCTTCATCAAGAGAGCCATCAAGCAGTTTAGTACCGTTGAAGTCTGTTGCTTCTGCAATACGGGTAACTTCTTCCGCCATGGACTGGTACTCCTGATCAATAATCAAGCGCTGCTCATCAGTATAGGTACCGGTTGCTGCCTGTTCAGCCAGCTCGTTCATACGGATAAGTTTTTCATCAATAACAGAAAGGGCGCCGTCAGCAGTCTGAATCATAGAGATAGCATCGTTTGCGTTTCGCACACCTTGGTTCAGTGTTGTCACCTGTGCACGCATCATTTCACGTACTGCAAGGCCGGCAGCATCATCTGCAGCGCTATTGATACGCA
Source organism: Halodesulfovibrio spirochaetisodalis (assembly GCF_001672295.1). Lineage (GTDB taxonomy): Bacteria > Desulfobacterota > Desulfovibrionia > Desulfovibrionales > Desulfovibrionaceae > Halodesulfovibrio > Halodesulfovibrio spirochaetisodalis. The sequence goes on from NZ_JXMS01000005.1 coordinate 25,004, forward strand.
TACCAGAAGAAAGCCGCTCGGTTGATTTTGTTAAATCAGTATATGCGCTGTTTAAGTTACGTGCTGCAGTGTTAGCCATAGTGTTGTTGTTGATGATGAGAGACATAGTAAACCTCCAGGTTTGTAATTCTGCATCCATGCAATGACTTTTTCATTTTCGCTTTACGCTATGCATATAACTACGCGGAGGTTTACGGTTTTGTTTATAAAGCAACATATGATTTTACTGACTTTTTATATCAAAAAGCATGATCTTAGTATGTTCTTTACAGTTTAGCAATAAACCAAAAGAAAAGTCCCGCAAACTCTTAAGAGTTCTTGCGAGATCCTTTGTTTTTGCCACCTGCTGCGGTATGAAAAACCACCCCTGATCCCTGGAAAAATCAGGGGTGGTAAGTCATTTAGCGTAAAGTCGATGCTATCATTATATAGGACGACTCCGGTTTACTATCCGATAAGGGACAATGCGTTCTGCGGCAATGTGTTAGCCTGAGCAAGCATTGATGTTGCAGCCTGAGAAATTGTCTGACGTAATGTGTACTCAGTCATTTCTGTTGCTACGTCCACGTCTGAAATACGGGACTCAGCTGCAGAGAGGTTTTCGCTCTGAATTTCAAGGTTAGAGATAGTTGCTTCAAGACGGTTCTCGTACGCACCAAGGTTTGCACGGTTTTTATCTTTCTGCTCAATGGCTTTACCGATAGCATCAAGGGCAGCCTGTGCACCTTCCTGAGTGGCAATACTGGAGCCTGCATACTCAGAAGTTTTGCCAAGCTCTTTTTCAAAGCTATCAACCTTTGTACTATCTACCATGGCAACAGACATTGTGAATGAGGTATCAGCAACAGTACCTGTCAGAGCTGAACCAGTACCTGTCAAAGCGTAGTTTGTGCCATTATCCTGAACTGTTACAGTACCAACAGTCGCACTGCCATCAGCAGCAACTTCGAAGCCCTGATCAACTGCATCCTGAGCGATATTCATTACAGCAGCATCTGCTGGAATATCGGCACTTTCATCTTCGATGAAGTATTTTGCAGAACCGTCTGCAGCAGTTGAAGTAAGTAACTTCTTGTCGTCACCAGCGATATTTACGGTCAACGCACCATCTGCCCCGACTGTTACACCATACCCTGCGGTAGGTACTGTAGCGTCAGCGGACTTGTTAATTGAAACAGTACCGTCTGCATCAATTGTCGCGTACATTGCCTTGTCATCTACAAGCAGAGTTCCAGTATCTTTCTGTGCTTTAGTATTAGCAGTACCACCTACACTGTAAACCAATTTCCCATTGGCATCTAACGAGGTATTTAAACTTGCACCATCAATATCAAGCGCTGTATCGGCAGCAGTAGCACCAGTTGTTTTACCTACAGCCGTAGCGATTGTGCCTTCTGCACGGGTCACAATCTCACTTTTTGCTGTTGCCTCGTCTGCAGGGTCGGCCACAACCTTTTCTTTCAGCTGAACCTGAGTGTACCCCTGAGCAGCGATTTTGGTTGCGTCCATGGTCGGATCAGAACCATCAATGTAGATTTCGCCATCTTCATTTTCATAGATAGCTTTTCCATCCTGAGTTGTTGCCAACCCGTCATCATTGATCTTGTAATCAAGAGATTCACTGCCAATACCGAGAGCTTCAGCGCTTACATCTTCAATTTCGATGCTGTATTTATCTTCGTCTGCATCGTTACCGGTACCGAAATGTACAGTCATGGACTTACCGTCCTGTACTTCGCCATTGGAATCTTCGTAAGTAGACCCTTCTTCAAGAGCACCGTTCAGCAGGCTCTGACCGTTAAAGTCAGTTGAATCTGAAATACGTGTAATTTCAGCAGCCATTGTCTGATATTCCTGATCAATAATGGCACGCTGCTCATCGGTGTAGGTACCAGTCGCAGCCTGCTCTGCAAGCTCATTCATACGGATAAGCTTTTCATCAATAACAGAAAGAGCGCCATCTGCAGTCTGAATCATGGATATTGCATCGTTCGCGTTACGAACACCCTGATTCAATGTAGTTGTCTGCGCACGCATCATTTCACGTACAGCAAGACCTGCTGCGTCATCAGCAGCGCTGTTGATACGCATACCAGAAGACAGCTTTTCAGTAGATTTAGTCAGCTGGTTGTATGCATTGTTGAGGTTACGTGCAGCGGTATTAGCCATTGAGTTATTGTTGATGATGAGAGACATGATAAACCTCCAGGTTTGTTTTTTTGCATCCTTGCAATTGTCTTTCGTCAAAGAGCCACATGCCCTTTGCGAATGAATACGGAGGTTCGTCTCGGTTTTGTTTATAAAGCGGAAAATTTTTCCTAGTTGCTGAAAGCAGCAAACCTGAATCTTAGAAATACTTCCACTTAACATTTATTAAGTTGATGGGAAAAACATAAACAGCATATAGTGATTTCGTTTCCGTGGAGGTAGTATGAAACGCATTTTACTCATTGACGACGATATGGAATTGGGAGAACTGCTCGACAGTTACTTAGGCGGGGAAGGTTTTTCACTTCAGACTGCACATGATGCCAAAAGTGGCATTGAAAAACTTGAAAAAAGTTCTTTTGACATTGTCTTACTCGATATCATGCTTCCGGATATGAACGGATTTGATTTACTTCAAGTTATCCGTAACAAGCACACCATGCCTGTTCTCATGCTTACCGGACGCAGTGATGAGATAGACAAGGTTGTCGGACTTGAAATGGGTGCGGATGATTATGTCGCAAAACCATGCCCATTGCGAGAGCTTGCAGCGCGTATACGGGCAATTTTACGCCGTACAACAATCACAGCAGCCGTACAGCCTGTGCAAGCCAAAACACGTAAGATTGACCCTACACACAAAATTATTATCGGGAGTATGTCGATCACTCCGTCTGCCCGAAGCGTGCAGATTGAAGACTCGCCAGTGCAGCTCACCAGTGCAGAATACAATGTACTGGAAATGCTCACCAACAATGCAGGCGTACTCATCACCCGTGAGCAACTATTAGAAGATGCTCTGGGGCGCGATCCGTCTCTTGATGATTATGTTCTGAACGTACACATGAGCAACCTGCGCAGAAAACTAAAAGATTGCGCCACAATCAAGACTATTCGCGGGAACGGGTACCTGCTGGCTGTCCCTGAACATGCTCCACAACCAGCAATGCAAATGTAACCCCATACGATAGATATCTTCCGCCCCTCGGGCGGCACGGTATCCAATACTGCATGCAATGGCATCCGGAATCATTCCCTGCTGGATTTCGGATGCCTGTTAATGCTCAATTTTCAACTTGCACGGTACGGTTGCCATGGCTCGCTCTTTATTTACGTCCTTGAATCAGCGTATTATCTTTTTCATTACCTCAATGTGTACTCTTGCTATTTGCATTGTTGTATTGGTTTCCGCATCGACACTAACACTCAATAAGTCGTCATTTATCGGAAAAATGCTGAATGTCGCGTCTCTGACCATCGCATCATCTATTTCACATCCCTACTCGCAAACGAAAGTAGATACATATTTTCAAAACATTACGCTGCCTCAAGCATGGCCTGTCGTTGATTATCTGGCACTCATAAGCCCTGATGGAACTATCATACGAAATCAGGGGGCACTGGAATTCGACACCGAGGAACTACTTGTAGCAAAGCGAATTTCCAGACCGGACAAAATCATCGTATGCCACCCAATAATTGAGAACAACGAGATAAAAGCATTTGTAGTAGCGGGGAAAAGCATATCCTTCTTTGACAAAGGCTTTCGTAAATTTCTCCTTGTTGCTGGCTGTGCGGGGTCGCTTGGAATCTTTATCAGCTTTCTGATCGCCCAACGCCTATACAAACGAATGTTACACCCTCTTTACAGCCTCACCTCAGCTGCAAAAGAAATCGGGATAAGCAAGGATTACTCACTGCGCGTGTCGTATGCAGCACAAGACGAGCTCGGGGATCTTGTTAACCAGTTCAACTCAATGCTGGAGCAGATAGAAAAACGGGACAAGCTGCTTACGTCCCACAAAACTATGCTGGAGCATGCTGTAAAACTTCGCACAGCGGAACTTGCTAAGAAGAACGCGCAGCTTCAATTAGAAGTCGCTGAACGTGAAGAAGCCGAAATGATCCGCTGTGAGGTTGAACGCATTAACCAGCATGACCTGAAATCACTGCTCAACCTCGTTATCGGGTACCCTGAACTGCTTCTTTCAAAAGGCGACCTGACACAAGATCAGGCAAAGTACATCCGCAAGATTGAAATGGCAGGCTACCGCATTCTGGATATGATCAATAACAATCTTGATATCTTCAAGATGGAACAAGGGATCTATAAGTTACGTGCAACATCTGTTGAGCTCGTCCATCTGCTGTTCGAGATTCAGGACGATATCACATCCATGCTGACACGACAGAATGTCATGCTTCGGATGACGTACAACAACCACCCTGTCACAGCCGGAAACAAGTTTACTATCGCCGGAGAATACCGACTGCTGCAAACCCTGTTTTCCAACCTCATTATCAACGCAGTTGAAGCCTCCAACAGCGATGATATTGTCACTATTTCAATTGATGCGGAAAACCAGAGCATTGCTATTCACAACAGTACACTGGTGCCAAAAGAAATCCACGACACTTTTTTCAATAAGTACGTCACAACCGGCAAAGAAGACGGCACTGGACTTGGAACGTATTCTGCCAAACTTATTGCAACGGCTCACAAGGCTCACATCAACATGGTCAGCACCGCAGCCAGCGGGACACTAGTAACAATTGAGTTCCATGAACAGCACACCGGTGAACTGGAACCGGCAGCAGAACAATTACTCGCATAAAACATACCGATAAAATCAGATAAAAAAATGCTTCTATTGTTGAGCACAATAGAAGCATTTTGCTGTCTAAAAACTGAGGAGACGAGCCCCCTCTTGCTATTACTCTGTGATGATTGCAGCTTATCCTGCCTGAAGAATACCCAAAATCTCGTCGGTTTTCTCTTGCATCAACTGCACATCTGCCCGCGACTCAACATTCAAACGCACAACAGGCTCTGTATTCGAACTGCGCAAGTTAAAACGCCAGCCGTCAAACTCCATGCTGACACCATCAGTCATATCCTCTGCAAGCGCTACCTCTGCATATGTTGCACGGACTTTTTCTATGGCGTCTTTTGCATGCTCCAAGGTCAAATTGATTTCTCCGGAAGCAGGATAGGCCTGAATTCTATCTTCGACCTCCTGAGCCAGCGTCTTGCCCTTGCAACTCAGCAGTTCAATAACAAGTAGCCACGGAATCATCCCACTGTCACAGTAGGCAAAATCACGGAAGTAATGATGTGCACTCATCTCACCGCCATAAACCGCATCTTCCTGACGCATCCGTTCTTTGATAAACGCATGGCCGGTCTTTGAGCACACGGGTATACCGGACGCAGCCGTTACCACCTCAATTGTATTCCAAGTCAGTCGAGGATCATGAATAATCTTTGCCCCGTGCTCCTTCTGCAAAAAAGCTTCAGCAAGCATACCCACAATGTAGTACCCTTCGATAAAGCGCCCTTGAGAATCAAAAAAGAAGCAGCGGTCAAAATCCCCGTCCCATGCTATTCCGACATCCGCACCATGTTCACGGACCGCATCAGCAGTATCCTTACGTCGCTCAGGCAATAACGGGTTGGGAATGCCATTGGGGAATGTCCCGTCAGGTTCGTTATGAACTTTGATAAATTCTACAGGAACATTCTGCTCTGCAAAGCGCGACTCAATAGCATCGACTACATGTCCCGCAGCCCCGTTCCCTGCGTTTACAACAATCGTCATTGGCTGGAGATTGTCCACTGTGATGTAGGAAAGCAAATGGTCAACGTAGGCATCCAGAATCTGTATCTGTTCGTACGTTCCCTTTTGTTCAGCAGGGACATCGATAAAGTCATTTGCTTCCGCCAACTGCTGGACAGCATCCAGCCCGTTGGCACGGGTAATAGGTTTGCTTTCTGTCAAAACAAACTTCATTCCGTTATAATCAATAGGATTATGAGAAGCCGTCACTTCAATGCCACCATCAACACCAAGATGCGCAGTGGCAAAATAAATTTCTTCTGTTCCGGCAAGACCTATGTCCAGCACAGACACACCTGCGTCGCGCAGTCCCTTGCAAACAGCCTGCGCTAAAGCCTCTGAAGACAAACGCGGGTCATGTCCGATGACAACACGTTTTGCCTGTCCGCATCCGAGAAACTGACCAAAGGCACGGCCGATTCTATACGCGATCTCTTCAGTCAATTCTGTTTCCAGCTTACCTCTGACATCATACGCTTTAAAACAAGTAAGTGTATCCATTACAACCGGCCGTAGTTATCCTCAAAACGTATAATATCATCTTCGCCAAGGTAGCTGCCCGACTGTACCTCAATAAGCTCCAGAGGCAATTTACCCGGATTTTCCAAAGAATGTACAACACCAACCGGAATGTAGGTGGACTGATTCTCGGAAACCAAAAAGGTCTTATCACCATTGGTAACCTGCGCAGTACCGGAAACAACTATCCAGTGCTCAGCTCTATGGTGGTGCATCTGCACGCTGAGCTTTGCCCCCGGGTTAACGGTAATACGCTTTACCTGATACCGCTCACCAAGATCCACCGAGTCATATTTACCCCACGGACGAAAAACTTCTCGATGTGTTGTCAGCTCTTCGCGATTGGCTTTCTTCAACTCTGCCACAACTGACTTCACATCCTGCACAGAGTCGCGTGCTGCAACAAGCAACGCATCCTTGGTATCCACGATAACGGTATCCTGTAATCCAATAGTCGCTACAAGACGCTCTTCGCCGTACACATAGCAATCCTTTGAATTACAATGAATCACGTCACCTTTTGAGGCATTACCATCAGTATTCTTTTCTGCAACGTCCCACATGGCAGACCATGACCCGATGTCGTTCCAGCCAGCATCCAGAGGCACAACAACCGCATGTTCTGTTTTTTCCATTACTGCATAGTCAATGGACTCGTCAGGGCACGCGCAAAAAGCTTTTTCATCAAGACGCACAAAATCCAGATCATTGTGCACGTCAGCAACAGCAGCCTTGCACGCATCGGCAATATCAGGACGATACTGTTCAAGTTCCTGCAAGTAGGCGCTTGCCTTGAACAAAAACATGCCGCTGTTCCAGTAATATTCGTTGGATGCCAGATATTCTTCAGCAGTCGCAGCATCCGGCTTTTCAACAAAACAATCCACAGAGAACCCGTCACCGACAGAGGTACCGCGTTTGATGTACCCGTATCCTGTATGGGCAGAGGTAGGAACAATGCCGAAGGTTACAAGCTTACCAGCCTCAGCAAGCGGCATTGCTTTATTGACCACAGCAGTAAATTCTTCCGTGTCTGCAATGACATGGTCAGCAGCAAGCACAAGCACTACCGGATCATCTTCACCAGCGACAATGTGCACAGCAACGGCAATAGCCGGAGCAGTATTTCTACCCTCTGGTTCAAGAACGATTTTACCAAGCATCCCGCCGGTGCGCAGCTGTTCTGCAACAATAAACCGGTGATCCTCATTGCAAATAGTCACAGGTTGTGTTGTCTCGAGTTTTTCAAGACGCTGCACTGTTTCCTGAAGCATAGAGTTATCACCAGCCAACGGCAAAAACTGCTTCGGATACAATGAACGGGATAAAGGCCATAAGCGGGTACCAGAGCCTCCGGCCATTATGATGGGTATAAGCATGTTCCCTCTACTGTGGAAATAAAATTGCAACAATCAGGTACAATTCTGACAAACACTGCCCAAAGAAATTGTTTTTTTAGACAGTAAGCAAAAGATGTCACCCCCGTGCAGCACTGCACGAAAAAACTCTGTGCCTATTGTTTTGAATTCAAGTAGTCTACAACATCCTGTGCCGGAGTAAAGCCGGTTACCAGTTCGGCTAAGTTTGCTCTCATCTGTACACAGTCATTGTTCTTTTCAAGCACCTTAAATTCATGAAGAAAGTTCTGGATAACTTGCAGCGGCTGCCCTTCATCACTGGCACGCAAAATCTTCGGATGTTCAGTTTCGTATGCTGTATCGTCAATAAGAAGCTCTTCATACAGCTTTTCGCCGGGACGCAGGCCTACATATTCAATCCCTACATCCCCATTCGGGCTACTTTCTTCCCTTACAGTCAAACCGGCAAAACGGATCATCTGTCGTGCAAGATGGGTAATCTTCACCGGTTCACCCATATCAAGCACAAAGACATCACCACCATGCGCCATTGCACCCGCCTGAATAACAAGCTGTGATGCTTCTGCGATGGACATAAAGTATCTGGTGATCTCAGGGTGGGTAACGGTCAGCGGGCCGCCTGACGCAAGCTGCTTGCGGAACAATGGCACAACGGAACCGGAAGAGCCAAGTACATTGCCAAACCGAACCATGGAAAAGGTTGTATTACTGGCTTCAATGGAAAGCGCCTGCAAGATAAGCTCTGCTGCACGCTTAGTGGCACCCATTACGTTCGTCGGGCGTACCGCTTTATCCGTTGAAATCAAAACAAACGATTCCACATCGTGCTGTAATGCTGCATTTGCCAGCACACCGGTACCCAGAATGTTGTTACGGATACCTTCAAAAATATTATGCTCTACCATCGGCACATGCTTATACGCAGCAGCATGGTAGATGGTGTTGATTTTATACTGGGCTAACACCTCTTCCACACGCACATTGTTGCACACGTTTCCAAGGATAGGCACCAGTACTATATCGTCATTGTACGCTGTAGAAATCAGCTTACGCAATTCCTGATCAATAGCGTACAGCGAATATTCACTCAGTTCGTACAGCACCAGAACAGCAGGTTTTGACTTCAAAATCTGGCGGCATAGTTCAGAGCCGATAGAACCGCCGGCACCTGTAACAAGCACGTTTTTTCCGGCAATGTTCTTTTCAAACAGCGACGGCTTTGGAGGAACGATCTCCCTGCCGAGCAGGTCGTCCAGTTCAATCTCTAAAAGCTGTCCTTCTGAAAATCTACCGCTTAACTGATCTTCAATGGAAGGTACTGTCAGCACATGCACAGGGTAGTCTGCAAGAGTCTTAAGAAGCTCCTGACGCTTTGTTCTGGAGGCTTCAGGAATCGCCAGCAGAATTTTTTCAACACCCTTTTCTTTAATCAGCCTTTCCAACTGCTCTGGAGGATATACGACTTTTCCATAAATCTTCTGCTGCCAGAAGTTTCGGTCATCATCAAGAAATGCCACCGGTTTGTACTGATCACCACGGCTCAATGCTTCTAGCAACTGAACCCCTGCCTCACCAGCACCGTAAATAACAACCGGAACCTTTTCTGTCAGGTGGCCTGTCTTCCACAAGTAGTAGCTGCGTACCAGCATTCTACTGGTACCGATAATAGCAATGCAAAGCAGCGCAAAAATAAACGGTACGGAGCGAGGGAATGAGTTGTCACCGGCAAGGAATGCCGCAACAGACAACGCAACTGTTGTCAAAAAGCCTGCACTGGCAATGGCCCATATCGCCCTGCTTCCCATATAGTGCACAACGGAATGATACAGTCCGAATCGATGATTGAGAATAACTCCCACAACGATCACAAACGGATACATCCACAGAAAACGCATCATGTCCTGCGGCCACGGTTCGCCTAGACGCAAACTCCATGCAGCCCACAAAGACAAGGGAAGAATAAGGCAGTCTGCCAACAACATCACCAGCTGTTTCTGACGACGTGTCAGAGTCCACATGGTACTATCAAATTTATTCAGAATATTAAGCACAGCACACAACGACCATGTAAAACGTTTACTCGTAAAAAGACCTCAACCCACCTGTACACTCTACCGAGTGCGAAGCACTTATCCCTGTTCTGTAGCCTGCTTGAATACCTTATTAAGCGTAGCCAGAATAATCAGCAAATCGCCGGTGAAGGACTGTGTTTCGACATAGCGCACATAATGTTTTGCCTTCATCGGCAAAATCTCATCAATGTATGCCTGTCTGGGATCACTTTTTCCTTCGAGCAAACCTGCCTCATCAGAGAACTCAATGGATGCGGTGTCTGTAATACCCGGACGAACAGAAAGAATCAGCTCCCGTACATCCTCTGGGTATTCAGCAATAAATTCTGGAACCTCGGGGCGAGGGCCGACAATGCTCATGTCACCTTTCAGCACATTCATAAGCTGTGGCAATTCATCCAGCTTTGTCTTGCGCAAAAACGCCCCGACAGGAGTAATCCGTGCATCATTACCAACGGTAATTTTATCTCCACGCTGCTCCGCTTCAGGAATCATTGTCCGGAATTTATAAATGGAAAACAGTTTTCCGCCACGCCCGACCCGGGTTTGATAAAAGAATGCACCGCCGGGGCTGGAGAGCTTTATCAGCACTGTTACCACCAGCAATATCGGAAAAAGCCCCATCAACCCGAAAAAAGAAGCAAAAATATCAAATGCACGTTTCATTATTTTGCATGCGCGGTCGCAACTTCGCGTACCGCATTGATAACAAAGTTAATGTCATCATCAGTCATTGATGCAAAGTTCGGCAGACTGATAATCCGGTTGAACACAGCAGTGGACTGAGGGTATGTTTCATCCTTCAAACCGTATGTATCGCGCCAGTACGGCATGCGATGAAGCGGGATATAGTGAACAGAAGTGCCTACCCCTTTTTCCGATAATTTTTCAATGAATGTATCGCGGGAAATAGTCAGTTCATCCAAATTTAAACGCAGTGCATAAATATGCCATGCATGAAAGTCTTCAGGATTCACAATCCCCGGGGTCTCTACAGGAAGCCCTGCAAAGCCTTTTTCATAACACTCAGCAATATATTTACGCTGCTGCTGGAACTTGTGCGCCTTTTTCAGCTGGTGAATGCCAAGCGCTCCGCACATATCCATCATGTTGTATTTATAGCCGGGTGCTACTACCTCGTAATGCCAGGAAGGACTTTTGCTGGTAAAACGGTCAAATACATCCCGGTTGATACCGTGAAGGCGCATTGTTTTTACACGTTTTGCAATCGCCTCATCATCGGTAACAACCATACCGCCTTCGCCTGTTGTGATGGTCTTGTTCGCGTAGAAGCTGAACACAGTCACATCACTCATTGTTCCTACCATCCGGCCATTATGTGTGCATGGCAACGCATGTGCCGCATCTTCCACTACTCGGACATCAAATTCCTTTGCAAGAGCAAGAAGCGCTGTCATGTCAGCAGCCTGTCCACCATAGTGAACTGGGATGATGCACTTCACGCCGCTATGCTCTTCGAGCAGACGCCGTACATGCTCTGGGTCGATGCAAAATGTATCAGGATCAATATCCGCAAACAGCGGCTCACCACCAAGGTAGCGGATGACTTCCGCACTGGCGGTAAAGGTGTGCACTGTCGTGATAACCTTGTCACCTTCACCTACACCAAGAGCCTCAAGCGCAAGATGCAGACCTGATGTAGCAGAATTTACAGCCAGAGCATGTTTACAGCCGATAAATTCTGTAAAATCTTTTTCAAACTGAGCCACTTTAGGCCCTGTTGTGAGCCAGCCTGACCGCAATGTATCAACAACTTCTGCGATCTCTTCCTCATCAAGAACAGGTCGGGAATATGGTAGAAATGTCATAGGAACTCTTTATTTCGTAACAGCTATTCATTCATAACGGCGCAAGATGCACACGCTTTACTATCAACAAAACCGGAGCTGAACCGTGCAGTTACTCTGCCGGTCTAAGACGCTTATACACTGCGTTAATCAGATAGCGTCCCCAGTAATAATACTTTTCATATATAGGAATATTCTTCGCTTTCAAATAGATACACAGCGTTAAATACACCATTCTAAGAAGTTGCGAAGGACGAGTCGTCTGCGTGGAAGAAATTCGGTACCGTAGCAACGGCTTGTTGATCCCAACGGAAACATAGCCTTTACCCAGTAGAGAAATCCACAGCAAGGTATCTTCCCGAGTTCGAGAGCTGACAAACCGTACATTCGGAATCTTCTCCCGATCGATCATTGCGGTACTGCAGCCGATCTCTGTAGTCTTCATGTACGTTCGTAAGGAAAGCTCATCAGTCACAGAAACTTTTCCGGAACGGGGATTGCCCTGCTCGTCTATGAACGAATACGCAGTATGAGAAATTGCAGCATCTGCCTGTTGCATAACTTGCAACTGACATTCAAGCTTATCAGCCTCCCACACGTCATCCGCATCTAAAAACGCTATGAATCTTCCATTAGCCTGACGAATTGCGGCGTTGCGGGTATACCCCGCTCCATGGTTTTCCGTATTTGAATATATACGCACCCGATCATCAGTAAGATAAGCTTGCATAAACTCCAAACTGCCATCAGGCGAACAGTCATCCACGAGAATCCACTCCCAGTCTTCAAACGTCTGCGCAAGAACAGAGGCATATGTTTCCAAAAGAAACTGCGTACTGTTGTACACTGGAGTGATAATGGAAACTAACGGCATGGAATCAGTCGCTGTAAGCAGTTCAACGTTGTTGAAACGCACAGTTTCGCAAACGGAATTCCCATAGAAAAACGCCAGCCAAAATGCTTATGGATAATGGCCACATACTCTTTGTGCATACGTGACTTAAACTTCCACTGCTGGCTGATCCCGCCTTCGCCCATTCGGGAAATGACACGCGGATATTTAATTACCTTCCCGCAGGAAAGAGTACGGACAAGAAAATCGTAGTCCCCCGCAATCTTGTATGAATCGCGGAAACTCGTGGACGTAAACAGCTTGCTACTGTGCAACAAGCCCTGATGCGGCAACGTCATCTGACGCTTGAGTCTGTTGGTCAACGGCACTTCGGCCAGCAGCATTCTGGAACCGAGCATCACATCCGATGCAATGTAGGCAACATCATCTACCTGAGTTGCCACAATAAACGCCGCAAGCTGTTCAAGTGAGTCGTTATGCATAAACACATCATCCGCTCCGAGGAACAATACCCACTGCCCTTCGATTCTGGAAAGCGCATTATTCCATGCATTGTAAATGCCGGAATCCTGAGCACTCTCAATGCTCATGTTAGGAATTCTGTCCGCATAGGAACGAGCCAGTTCAACAGTGCCATCTGTGGAAAGACCGTCCTGCACAATCCACTGAAAGTCACGAAATGTCTGGTTAGCTAATGACTCCAATAAATCAGGAATCGCTTCTGCAGCATTGAATGTGGAGGTAATAATCGTAAAAAGAGGAGACACGCTACACCCTGTTTTCCAAAATAGATTCGTAAAGCTGAAGATAGCGTTTAGCTATCGTCTCAATGCGGTACTGTTCTTCAATAAGTGCACGGGATGCTTTTTCCATCTCACTCAGACGGGCAGCATCCTGTATAATAAAGGCAATACCTTTTGCTAATTCTTCAGTATCATATGCCGGTGCGAGGTAACCGGTCTGCGTATGCGCAACTATGTCCGGAATACCGCCGATGCTGAACGCCGCAACCGGTGTTCCTGTACTGAGTGATTCCAGCACAGTGTTGGGAAAATTCTCTTCGCGGGAAGGACAGACAAATACGTCCGCTGCATTATATGCAAGGTTAATGCTGACAGCATCATGCAGCATTCCAAGGTAATGGGTCGGGAACGGTAACGGCTCACCATGTGTCGCACCGAAGATAACACAGTGAACATTTTCCTCACCGCTGCTTTTGAGACGTTGCAACGCAGAAAGCAAAAGGTCGTACCCTTTGTTTTTGTCTGAACTCGCAGACATGGCACCGAACAGAACAATTTTCGCATCTTCCGGCAAGTGCAATAACTTACGCGCAACATCTTTCCCCACAGGGAAAAACTGCTGTTCATCAATACCGTTGGGAATATATTTTACGGTACAATCACTGAGAAGGCTGCTTTCTTCTGCAAGACGGCACATGCGCTTACTCGGAGTGACAATGGTCGGCTTGCACTTGGCGTATGCACTTTTTTTCGCCCGCCACGCATAGTGAGATAAATCCTTCTGTCGAGAACTGCCAAGCTGAGGACAGTTACCGCATTCAGCCTTATATCGCTCACATCCTTTCAGAATATGACACCCGCCGGTAAGCCCCCATGCATCCTGCAACGTCCAGACTACTGGCTTTTCAAGTTTACCTAGAGAGGCAGCAGATAAAAAGCTGTCACAAATCCACTCAAGCTGGATAATGTCAGAAGGAAGAGATGCAATCTTGCGATGCAAAAAGGAAGGCCAAAGCGCAGGAGAAAAAAGTGTTTCATCTTTTCCACGGTACAAGCGCGGAAGAATATAGTCAGGCACCTGTCTGAACGGCCTGAGCACTTTTCCTGCTTTTCCGTAAAAAGAATGCACTGAAGTATCGTCAGTTTCTTTACCAACGACAGCCAGTGTGGAATCTGCACCCAGTTTCAGCATAGCCTGATGCCGACGGTTTGCAGCAATGGCAGCGCCACCGGCTTTTTCATACGTATTAAGATGCAGTATTTTCATAAGCGATGATGTTTTTTCCCGTTACGGTGCGTGAAATCTTATTAATAAGCCGGAGCATGAAAGGAGCCGGTCTGTAGAAAGCAGCAAAACACTCCAGAGCAGCAGGATCAATCTGTACTGCCTCTGGAAAATGCAGCAATTGTTCTTCTGCAACTGCCGCCTGCTGAACAACGCTTGTATCGCAGTGAGTACCGCTGCCGTCACAACCTATATTCTCAACATATGACCGGAGCGGAAACACGGTGAGCTTATTCTGCACATACTGAGAATAACAAAAACGGATAGCCCAAGAATTAATTGTTCCCTTCATCTGTGCTGCAAGCATTCTGCTTAAATCTACCCCGCCGCGATTAAATTCGTTCTGTCGTGCACGGGATGTTTTGAATGTTGCATAATCGGAAACATTCCAGTCAACAGAAGCCCAGCGGTCTTTCCATGTTGCCCACCCCCATGAACAGTTCCTTGGCAAATATGCCACAGAATATTCAGACACAGCATCAGCCAGTGTCGGCGGCGACCAACCTGCAATAGAAAAGACTGCTTCAGTACGTTCATACTGCACTAAGCAAGTATTCATGTACTCCAAAAAATATGGCGACGTAATCAAATCGTCTTCAAGTACAATTACTGAACCGTACTTGTCCACTACATCACTGATGCCTTCTATGATAGAAGTTGCCAGCCCTGCATTTGAATCACGTTCTACAACCGTTACACTACTGAATCCGGAAACAGTCCTGATGTAGTCACGTACCGCCTGCACTGAAGGATCGCCATACTCTTTTGCTCCGTCACAAAATACAAAAACATCACTCTGTGCGGCAAGTGTATTTTGAAGCAATGCTTCCACAGTGCGACGTGTATGATCCAAACGGTTATACACAAACAGTGCAACAGGCGCTAACTTTACAGACATCAGGTCTTCCTCACAACAAGCAGGTAAATCAGGCAGAAAAAAACTTGGGTTGAGCAGTATTACACTGCGGTGCGACTCGGGCATTCTTACCCATTCTCACCCGCATGTCACCACCACAAAACATAAAAAGACAGAGAAGCAAGAAATTCAATATGCAAAAAATTGCTTACCCCACAACACAAAACAAGGCGGACAAACTGCCGCCTGTTCACGCCGCCCTGAATAATTTGAGACCATCAAAAAAAATCCAGTTCGACATCTCTCGAAAAAGTATAAGCAATAAAAGCTTCCTGCTCACTCCAATCCATTATCACTGAAGGTTGCTAGCCTGACATCACCGTCCCGTCAACAACTCTTATTGCCTTATGTTTAAAGACTGGTAAACGCTAGCAAGAAAAAGCAACATCATATTGCGCCCCAACAGTTACGCATGCCTGACTGTGTCGCACACCATACGTTAAAAAAGAGTTCACACCGTAGCATTCATCCCTGAAATCTGCTTTGAATACCGCCAGCAATTCTGCCAAGATTAAGCATAATGCCCGAAAACAAATCGAGCACGGCATTTTGCCAGTAATAATCTCTTCTTGCTAAAAACAGCCAGACCACTTTCAAAGGACAACTCAACAGATAATACACGCACTTGATCACAGGCTTTGCCAGATCAACCGCAGAATTCTCTTTCCAGAGAGATGCAGTATCCCTTCCAGTGGCAAATGACCGCTTCAGTCGCCACCCTAGAGAATATTTCCGGTCTATGACGCAATGATCGATAATCATATCAGGAACAAACCCCACCACTGCGCCGTTTTTACGTAACCTATCAATAACGGCTGTCTCTTCGCCATATGCAGTCCCGTTACCTTTCATTCCCAAGTTAGTTGGAAACCCCTCTCCTTCCAGCAGTAACGCCCGGCGGTAAGCACAGTTCCCTCCTGAAGGGTACCCCTCTTTAAGAACCGAATACTCACTGGCAACAGCTACATTTGTTTCCCACTCCGGAGAAAACCACTTGGGGCGTTCACGAAGAGCATGCCATGCTGTGTAGACCCCGCCAAAAACATCAAAGTCACCTTTTGTACTTGTTTCAACAAGCTTTGCTACCCAGTTCGTCCTTGCAACAGCATCATCATCTAAAAACGCAACCCAGTCTCCGGTGGCTGCCAGTACCCCTGCATTACGGGCATAACTCAGTCCCTGCCAACTCTCCTCAACATATACAAACCGAGGAAATTCACTTTGAAACAATGCGGCAACTTCCGCAGTGGTGTCGTTTGAATTATTGTTCACCACAACAACCTCAAACAATTCCGTTGCAACAGACTGTGTCAAAAGAGACTCCAGACAAGTTTTCAAAAAAGCCGCACGATTATATGTGCATACTATAACTGAAATCATGCCAGTCTCCTTTTCACAAAGTGAACAAACGAAACAAGGAGCGAAGACTTACGTAAAAAATTCTTCACTCCATTGCACACACTCCTGACTGAGACAGGTTCGATAATCCGTTCTTTGTGGATTCCATGTTTTTTGAACGCAAGCTCTTCAAATTCACGCGCAGCGCTACGAAAAGCAACATAGTCACCATGCTGTTCAGGATAATGATATATCGAAACATCATCGAGCACGGTGCAGGTAATCCCCTGTTTTTTAGTACGAATGAAAAATTCTTTATGCTCTCCCGTCTTCAATTCCGGATCCCATTGAACACTACGAATAGTTTCTGTGCGCGCCATAAAAAAATTTAAAACAATATGGTACAACTTATGCCCAGCCGACTCACCAAATGTTTCACCCGGCCGCAACGTAAACACACCGTTAACCACATCAAAACAACCAGCAAACCTTCGCCGTATCTTTCCAAAATCATACATCACACCAGAAACAATATCGATATTGGTTGTTTCAAGCACGTCCAGCATGCGTTCCAACTTGGTCTTTTCTGTAAAAACGAAATCATCATCGACCAGTACAATATACGTTGTCTCCACATGCGATAGAGCAAGGTTTCTTCCGGCTGATGCGCCAATATTATACTCTGTACGAACGTACTTCGTACGTACATCAAAGATGTGCTGAGGAGCCGGTTTCTTTCCGTCATCTACAATCACAATCGGAATCTTAGGATAGTACTTCCGTATGGATTGATACAAGGCAACAAGCGAGTCAGGACGTTCAAACGCTTTTACAATGATTGTAACATTATTCAGCATACTGCCCCACCATCCTCTCCATCATATGTTTTACAGCAACCAAAGGTGGAATAACTTTGACGCGCAACACAGCCCCACCAACTGCTTTTAGAGCATTAACCATCCCTATTTGTTGTTGTAGTCCCCACACTAGCCGCACAAGTTGCGAATAGCTAAGCGAAGCAAACATCTCTCTTGCTGTGGATTTACACCCCCCTACATCCTCACCAAGAAATCGCTCATATTCCGCGGCAGCTATGGAGGTTCGTAAATTTGCTTGCAACTCTGGCTTACTCCGACTCATCGAAGCCTGATGAATCCTATACTTCAACAACACCTCTGACATATTAGCTATCCGAGTGTGCCATTTCAGATCATTCCAGAGTTTGTAATCTTCTGCATAAAAATGTTCCTGCGAGTATTGAATACCTCCTTCAAAAAGGCAGCGACGCATCATCACTGCCGGATGTGCCACCATTGACGTCTCTGCCAGCAAAAAGGAACTGAAGAGTGCTGCACTATCTGTTTCATAGCGCATGACTTTCCCCATTCCACTGTCAGAAAAGCATTGCACTGCCGAGCCAACAACTCCCACATCCGGGTGGGAATCTAAAAATGCAACCTGTTTTGCAAGACGGTCAGGATAGGCAATATCGTCACCATCAATGCGAGCTATGTATTCACCACGACAAAGAGCTAAGCCTTTGTTCAATGTCCCCACGCTACCCAAGTTTTCAGCATTTTGATAAAACGTTATCCGTTCGTCCTCAAAAGTTTGAATACGCTCTGCTGTTCTATCACTTGAAGCGTCGTCTAAAATAATAAATTCAAAATCCGTAAATGTCTGGGAGAGAATGCTCTCCACGGTCTCTTCAATATATTTTTCCTGATTATACGCTGGCAGCAATATAGATACTTTGGGAACCATTTCTCACTCCAAAAAACCTTAACATAAGCAAAAAATTAACTTTTCAAACTATAAAAATACTACACTGATTATAGGATATTAGTTTGTCCTATAACTGAAAGCACTATCTCAAAAAAGAATTATATTGCTAATATCATTGCCCTTACATCACGTGGCAATGTTCTCGGTCGCTGTTACTTGGAAGCTTGCTATCAACAACATCAGCGCATGCACTTTTTTTCTTACCAAGAGCACATCATCCAACCTCTATCCTCTCAAAAACACAAAGACTCTTCATCGCAACCGCATCACCTGTCCGCTTTTTACTATTCACATAACCAACGACATTAGTTTAAAACATGCAGCACTAGTAAAGACAGCAAACACATTTGGAGTTCAGACAAAAAAAGAGCTGAACACACATGTTCAGCTCTTCAATCATTATTACCGCTTTTTTCTACACTACGATTATGCGCTTTCGGCGTTATCCCATACAAAAAAAGGAGCCAACTGTGCCGGTCTGCTTTCCAGCCAAAGCGGTGAAAGCGAAAAGCCGCCTTCGACTGTAAAATGGAATACCACAGGCGTTGCCACCGGTTCGAATAACCACGCTATCTGATGAAGGGACGCCATGAGTTCCACATAATACTCACCTTCATTCAAAAACAATTTTGGAATGGTAAATTGCAATATATTCCGTCCAATCTTCAGTTCAGGCCATGAGTCTTCCGGCCCGTCTGTGGTAAATGTCCAGAAAAGGCATCGCCCTTCTCTGGAGTACACGGCAACACCTATATTAAAAGAAGAATGTACCTCCTCAAGCTCACACTCAACGTAGCAGACAACATCTTCATCAATCCCCACAGGGCGGGACAACATTTCGCCCTCAAAAGACTTCAATCCAAACTCGGTGACGGTTAAAAACTTGGAAGTTTCGCGCCCTTTCCACACTGTTGGTCCACTTTGCGGCGCAAAATAACTCTCGATAAGTTTTCCAGTATCGTTGCCCATGGCAAGCATCTTACCGGAGTCCAGCACCATAACCTGATTACAAAGCTGCTTAACGGCTTCCATGTTATGGCTGATAAACAGCACAGTTCTGCCATCGCCCTTGCTCACCTCTTCCATCTTTCCGAGACATTTTTTCTGGAATTCAGCATCGCCCACCGCAAGCACTTCATCCACAACCAGAATTTCCGGCTCAAGGTGAGCCGCAACAGCAAAGGCCAGTCGAACGTACATACCGGAGGAATACCGTTTTACCGGAGTATCCAGAAATCGTTCCACACCTGCAAAATCAACGATCTCATCAAATTTTTTCCGAATTTCATTACGGGTCATCCCAAGAATCGCACCGTTAAGATAAATATTTTCTCTACCGCTCAGTTCTGGATGAAATCCGGTACCTACTTCTAGCAAACTAGCCACACGCCCGCGTACCGTGATCCTGCCCGTTGACGGTTCAGCTATGCGGGAAAGAAGTTTAAGCAAGGTAGACTTCCCCGCACCGTTGCGCCCGATAATCCCGATGCGCTCTCCCTGCTGCACATCAAACGTCACGTCCTGCAACGCCCAGAACATTTCTGCATGTTCCTGCTTTGAAAAAAGACGCTTCGGGATGGTAAACAGCTCTTCACGCAAGGAACGGTATCCCCCGCGGGATTCTTTGTGTTTGATCAGGTACTGCTTGCCCAGATTCTCTACGGAAATAATCGGTTTCATGAACTTCTCCTAAATTACATCCGCAAAGGTTTTCTCTGTTTTTCGAAACACTTTTACCCCTGTAACCAGCAACGCTGTTGCGAACACAACGGAAATCAGCAAAGGTTTTACTGGAAACTCTACCGTACCGAGCAATGCCCAACGGAACCCGTCTATAACCCCGACCATTGGGTTACACATAAATAACGCCTGCCACTTCTCAGGAACAACAGAGGACGAGAAGCCAACAGGCGAAACATACAAACCAAACTGGGTGATGAACGGGATAATATATCTAAAGTCACGGTATGTTACGTTCAGAGAACACAATAACAAACCGGGACCCAGCGCAAGGACGCTTCCGAGCAGAGCAAGAGGGATAACTGCAAAAAACTGAATCGGCGGCAGGTATCTGTAGATACACATAATCACACCAAGAATAGCCATTGAGAGAAGAAAGTCGACTATCGCCACACCAACTGTTGCAGTGGGGACAAGCAAACGGGGGAAGTATACCTTGGACACAAGGTTGGCATTTACGACCAGCGCATTTGAAGCTGAACTCAGCGCCGTAGAGAAGAGCTGCCAGGGGAGCATGGCAGAGTACACCATGAGGGCGTACGGGACATTTCCTTCAGACGGCAGCTTGGCAACGCTGCCGAACACAAAGGTAAAAGCGAGCATAGTAAGCAACGGGCGCAGTACTGCCCACAGAATGCCTACGACAGTCTGTTTGTACTGCACCACAATATCTCGCCATGTAAGAATGAGAAATAATTCTTTATAGTTCCAAAGATCTTTCCAGTACTGGCGCTCAGTCTTTCCCGCCTCGATTGTGAGTTCCATTGACATAATTATCCAGATACCATTGATAGGTTTGGGTTATGCCCTCACGCAATTCAAGCTCCGGCTGCCATCCCATATCAAACAGCTTCCGGCTGTCCATCAATTTGCGTGGTGTCCCGTCAGGCTTTGATGGGTCAGTTACAATCGCACCTTTGTAGCCTACACATTCTGCAACCAGCTCAGCCAGTTGCAGGATAGAAATTTCTTTTCCGCTGCCCACGTTCACATGATCGTGACCGGAGTATTCTTCCATAAGGAAGATGCACGCCCGAGCCATATCATCCACATGCAAAAATTCGCGCAGAGGTGAACCTGTCCCCCAGACGGTTACACTTTCTTCCTGCTCATGTTTGGCATTATGAAAACGCTGCAAAATAGCAGGAAGCACATGACTGTTCTGCGGATGAAAATTATCGCCCTGACCATACAGGTTGGTCGGCATGGCGGATATAGCATCAAACCCGTACTGCTTACGATACGCCTGACACATTTTGATACCTGCAATTTTAGCAATTGCGTACCATTCATTCGTTGGTTCAAGGCTGCCTGTGAGCAGACAGTCTTCCGTCATCGGCTGTGGAGCAAATTTAGGATAGATGCAGGAAGAGCCAAGGAACAGCAACTTTGCTGCTTCATGTTTGTATGCAGCATCAATTACGTTGGTCTGAATCAACAGATTGTCACGGATAAATTCAGCGGGGTACGTATCGTTTGCGTAAATTCCGCCAACTTTGGCAGCAGCCAGAAATACGTACTCAGGACGTTCCTGTTCAAAAAATGCATTCACCTGCTGCTGATCACGCAGATCAAGCTCAGCGCTTGTGCGCACAACAAGATTAGTGAAACCCTGCTCTTCCAACTGACGGCAAATGGCACCGC
Organism: Halodesulfovibrio spirochaetisodalis; assembly: GCF_001672295.1. GTDB lineage: Bacteria > Desulfobacterota > Desulfovibrionia > Desulfovibrionales > Desulfovibrionaceae > Halodesulfovibrio > Halodesulfovibrio spirochaetisodalis. The sequence goes on from NZ_JXMS01000005.1 coordinate 46,911, forward strand.
CCACAAGTCCGCGGTGCCCTGCTACATAAATTTTGCTTGTTTTTTCCACAGAAACTACCAACTACTCGTTATAGTCACAAACTTTAAACCCGTTGTCCTGACAAACCTTATCCTTGGAAGCCAGAATAAAGTCTTCGCGAACCATCTCCACAACCATTTCTTCAAAAGAAATCTTAGGAGTCCAGCCCAGTTTTTCTTTAGCCTGAGCAGGGTCGCCGAGCAAAGTTTCTACTTCTGTCGGTCTGAAGTAACGCGGATCAACCTCCACAATTACATCACCTTCAGTCAGATTGTTCACAAAGCTTTTGGCAGTCGGATGCAGGGAGTTGAATACGTCGATATCGATACCGTCTACAATGCCTTTTTCATCAACGCCGGAACCTTCCCAACGCAGGGAAAGGCCAATGCCCTTAGCTGCTTCGTTCACAAAGTCACGCACTGAGAATTGACGACCTGTAGCAATAACAAAGTCTTTCGGTTCATCCTGCTGGAGCATAAGCCACTGCATTTCTACATAATCTTTTGCATGTCCCCAGTCACGTTTTGCATCCATGTTACCAAGAAACAATTTTTCCTGAAGGCCAAGAGCAATACGGGAAAGAGCGCGGGTAATTTTGCGGGTTACAAATGTTTCGCCACGCAGTGGTGATTCGTGGTTAAACAGAATGCCGTTGCAACCATAGATACCGTAGGCTTCGCGGTAGTTTACTGTAATCCAGTATGCGTACAATTTTGCACATGCATATGGAGAACGCGGGTAAAACGGAGTTTTTTCAGTCTGCGGTACTTCCTGTACCAGACCGTAAAGCTCAGAAGTGGATGCCTGATAAAAACGTGTGTGCTTTTCAAGACCAAGCAGACGGATTGCTTCAAGAATACGCAAAGTACCAAGAGCATCTGTATTTGCAGTGTACTCAGGAGAGTCAAAAGAAACTTTTACATGACTCTGCGCTGCAAGGTTGTAAATCTCGTCAGGTTTCACATCCTGAATAATACGGATAAGATTCGTTGAATCAGTCAAATCACCGTAGTGCAAAAACAGTCTGCGGTTTTCTGCATGCGGATCCTGATACAAATGATCGATACGGTCTGTATTAAACAGGGAGGCACGACGGATGATACCGTGAACTTCGTATCCTTTTTCTAAAAGAAATTCGGCAAGATACGCTCCGTCCTGTCCAGTAATACCTGTAATTAACGCTTTTTTCACTAGTAACATCCTAATATATATTGTAAATTTTATAGAAAGCAACATACCTGCGGTCAAATCTCGTAAACCAGAAGAAACAGATTATACCAGACCAGACGGACACAGCGGCTAATCGAACCATTATCCGAACACATGCTATTTGCTCACGATCATTAATGAATAACGTAATATCCAGTCAGCCTACTCCTGCGAAGCACCAAGTCGCAAAAACGCCCTGATACTCATAAAAAAAGAAAAGAAAGGCAGGATTACGCAACTGGAAGCAGTACACCCAGCAGCTCAACTTTTGCAGTCCTCATGAAACAAACCTGCAAAACACATGCTGCGTCATATATCGGAGTTTTAGTACTTCCAACCTAGGTTTAGCGTCAAGCATCGATCACAATAATTCAAAATACGCAACTACGGAAAAAAGTTAGCTTTCATTACTTTTTTCCGCTGCCACTCCATCCGTAACCACTTAACAAACGTATGTATCCCCTCAACCTGCCCCATCAATGACTACAAGACTTTTTCCATAGAAAAATTGGTCAGCACAACGCCCTCACGAGTAATTGCATTCACTCTCCTGACAACGAAGCCAAAATGTTCAAAAACAGGTTTTGCCACAAGTGAGGCTTCAACAAATAGCTTTGCGTCCCCTCGCTCCAGCGCCACCTGTTCTGCATATTGATACAGGCAGCTCCCAACGCCCTGTCCCTGAACATCCGGTTCCGTATAAAAACAATCAATATGCCCATCAGGCTCCAGCTCAATGAACCCAGCAAGTCTTGATTCTAGAACAGCTACAAACGGTTTTCGTTTTGCCAATCGCTTTTCCCAGTGGACATAATCCGGCGGTAGCGGAGCCCATACCGCTTTTTGCTGGGCTGAATAGATCGAATCAGGAATTGCGTACACTGCACTGTAGAACAACTCCGTAAGCTCCCGTGCCATTTCATTCTGATAGTGAACTATTGCTATCCTCGCCACCGTATACCTCTTTTTGATGCACAATCTTTTGTGCTCCTTCAATGGGTTACCTGCCCCTCTGCCTTACCAACACCCATTCATTTTTTACACTGAGCCAGCGTGCGAAGATAACGTACGTTGTTCTTGTTGCCTGTATTCATAACAACTTCTCAGAAAAGTACGACATCTGATGAGATAGCAGCCGCGCTAATTACGACTTTTATCCGATGCTCTGGGCGATGTGCAGCTATATTTTTTACCCCGATGCCTGGTGCATTTCACCACGCTGCACTTTGTCACCACAAACAGTAAAGAGAAGATAATGAAGGTAACTATTGTTCACGGGAGCCCTAGAAAAAAAGGGAACACCCATAAGATGGTAGAAGCACTCTGTGATGGATTTGCACCCGACACTGAAATTTCCAGCTTTGAGGCACAAAAACTAACAGCTTCTGGATGCCTTGGCTGTATGACCTGCAAAGGCAAATCAGACCGATGCGTCATCAATGATGATTTAACTCCAGTCTACGATGCAATGCACGAGAGTGATGTGCTGGTCATTGCGAGTCCAATTTACTTCGGAGACGTAACAGCTCAGGCAAAAAACTTCATTGATCGCCTCTTTCACTTATTTCCGCAAGATTTTCATGACAACTATAACCATGACGGTCAGTCCTCAACTAGCCGACTGAAAAAAGGAACCAAGCTAGTATTTATTACTGCGCAAGGCAGCGTCTCCGAGGAAGAATTTGCTGATGTTCATCCTCGTTATGCAAAGTTCTTCACATGGCTTGGTTTCAAAGAAACATTTTCCATAAGAGGACTTGGTGACCCTGCGGCATGGGAAACTCATCGTATGGATGAAGCATTTGAAGCTGCCCGAAACCTCGGTAAAAAATTAACTGCCAGCCATCTTGGCAAGGCTTAACGATACTATCACGCTGTAAAGAAGAATAAATAGGAGATACTATGCCAGTCGTAACTTTTGTAGGCGGCGAAATGCCGGATGATATGAAAGCAGACCTCGTTACCAAACTCACAACAGTTGTATGCGATGTAACCAACGCACCTTCCCAGTTTGTTACTGTCATCATCGACGAGCACAAAGAAACTAATATCGGTGTTGGTGGTGAAACGGTGGTTAAATTGAAAGCACGCTTGAAAGCAGAAAAAAACACATAAACAGTCCATCACAGATTACTTTGATATTGACGAAGAGTTTTTTCATAACAGATCAGCTACTGCCAATTGTGCAAAGACTAACGAGACAGTTTTGTAGCGCATTAGCAGTCATGCAGATATATATAACCTCCTGCCACGCTTAAAATAATCAGGTTTACAGATACACCTGTCTGTAAACCTTTTTAATTTTTTCAGGCCACTCCCGAGTAGTACACTTTATGGCTTGATACACCCGCTAACGTGATCATCTCTCACTATGTATGCTACAATTCCAACAGCCACATACACGTATCATCTGGCTTATGCTTACTAAACCAAAGCTATTCGAGAGGTAACAATGTTAGTAGCCGCCTTGCTTGCAATGAGCTTTCTGCTCTCTCCCAGAGCCTTTATGATTACAGGAAGCGGTATCGGGCTAGCCGGAAACTGGTATTTTGTTGTCATCGTATTTCTTTTGGCAACACACATATCAACTCTCCCTTCACGTGCTCGCAGTTGTGAAACAACTGGCACTATTGCACTGGAATCCTTTGGATACGGTGTCCGTTTTTTTACACTGATGTTCTTTTCATGCTCAATTCTGGGAGTTGCAGGCTATGCTTTCAACGAAGTTTTTCTGCACTGGTTTCCAAATTTTCTCTTCAGTTTCATTGTGCTGGCATGCTCGTGTCTCACCTGCTTGCTCCCGTCATACACAGCACGAAAAATACAGCTCTTTGCTGTTATAACCATACTAGCCGCTATCACATTTTTATCAGTAGCTTCACTACAGATTCCACCACCCAGCGGAGCCAGTTCTCCTGACTTCTTTTTACCGTACGCACTCTCTCCTTTCTCAGAAGGGCTACTCTTCATGGCTCCACTTCTGATCGGGTATGAACTGTATGCGCCCTCTGCAAAGAACAAAAAATATTCTGGTGCCACATACGCTCTGACTCTATGTATTACGGTACTATTTCTATCTATATTCGCCTACGCCTCACTGAGCATTTCCGGCACAGAGAGATTAGCTGATTCAACAGTTCCGTATATGATTGGTGCCCGTAAGATACTGGGACAAAACGGGCGATACATAATGGGATGCACCATTATTCTTGGCAGTTATGTTGCCTTCAATACAATTCTATTATTTCTCAAAGCACCGTTTGTCACACTTATGGAATCCCGCCCTTTCGCTTCGTTTCTCAGCAACAGAATGGGTCAACACATTGTTGCCACAGCCATTCCTGCTCTGACGGTTTCAATCCTGCTCCTCCGTGGATATGCCGGTGAACCTGTTACCGAATCCTATATCGCCGGAGGCTTTGCTCTATGGTTCATATACTATGGAACAAACGCAGCACGCTCCATCACAAACACGGATTCTTTTCTTGCCAACACATTCAAAATATTGGGTATGTTCGCATGCGGTTACCTTGCGTATGCAGTACTACAGATGCATGACGCCCCCTTCAAAGGGCTACTTGTAGCTGCTGCCGTCGCAGTCATCATTACTGCTCTGGGTACAATAGGCAGGAAAAGGTTGTTGGCCTAAAAATATTTGGTACAATGGAAAGCAAATATTCTTAGAGAGGGTAACTATGAAACCAATTAAATTAGCCGCCTTGGTCATAATGATCCTGGCATTTGTAGCTACGGCATTTGCCGACGACGTTCAGCGTATCAACAAAGATACCCTGAAGGCAGACATGGGCTCGTACCACATCATTGATGTACGTACCGGCTCAGACTGGAAAGGAAGTGAGTTTAAAATACGGGGAGCTGTCCGTCTTAAAGGGGATATTGTAGACTTTACCAAAAACAAAGGCTGGGCAAAGGATGCGAAAATCGTATTGTACTGCGCTTGACCAAATGAATTTACAAGCGTCCGTGAGGCGCAAAAACTGGTCGACGCTGGCTACACAAACGTTTTCGCTCTGGAAGGCGGCTGGAAGGATTGGTATAGGAACAAATACCCTGTTCAAGAAAAATAGGACTCAGCCAAGAGTGGGCATCTAGCCTGGTAAATGGAATATACACCCCACGTTGGCCATAGAATCAAAACAAAAAAGCTCTTACACGTTTGTGTAAGAGCTTTTGCTTGCTTTGGCGTCCCCAGGGGGATTTGAACCCCCGTCGCCTGCGTGAAAGGCAGGTGCCAGATATAACAAAAGCTGCTTATTCCTTTATTTGCAAGGCTTCCGAAGAAGCACATTTAACACTGGCGACATGAAAAACATTTGAACTTACACCTTAGTTACACCCATTAAGGTCATGATACGCAGAAGAAAATTGCAGTGAACTAACCATCACTGAATACTACGACAAGATGGTAAAAACAGAATGTTCATAAAGTACAGCAACATTCTTTCCATGCGATTTAGCATATCGTAAAGCAACATACGCGTCACATAACGAGTCCGCAGTTCCAACTGAGAATGTCAATACCGAATTGGTCTCTCTTATATAATCTAAAATTTCACTTGGTTCTAACTGAGATTCGGTTTTGCAAATAATTCCATCGGCTCCACTGAAAATCACTTCGCAACTTGAGGAGCATAAAAATTCTGTAATATTATCAATGGCCGTTGAAACATGTTTATTGATTCTGGCTAGCCCATCTTCATCATTTTCCATAAAACATTTTTCTATTTTAAGCCCGATGTCATCGCCATCTATATAAAAATACCTACTACTCATTTTCTTCGTTCTCTATTTCTTCAAATGAATTGTAATGATTTCTTGATTTAAAAGTTACACAAATTCGTCCGTTAGAATTAGCATTTGTCCAAAAATAGCCAGACATTTTATCTGGAGCCACGAGTTTAATTTCAGTTACTCCTTTGCGAACTCTCTCTTCAACATCATCATTCTCGTCTTGAGTATAAACGTAATCCAGTTGAAGTACGCCATTCTCATTTTCATTTACAACCCGTTCTAAATATGAATAATTTTGGAACCTGATTGTAAATGACGTTATCTTTATTGAAAAAAATTTTTGTCTAATCGCAAGTCCAATTTTTCCTTCGTATTCTTTTCCTTCACTGTTAGCCTTATATTCTCCTATCCATGTGCCGTTTAGATTTGTTTTAGGGAGAATTTTTTTTACATAAGGAAGCTTCCATCCAAATGCAAAATACATCGCCCAAAAAACAGAAACAACAGAGAGGACAGAAGATAAATTTTTCAAGGTGTCCAATGTCAGCTTTTGGCCATTCAAAAAATAAATAATCAATGTTGAAACAATACAGAAGCAACTTGATAGAAAGACAACTTTTTTTACTTCATCACTTGTCATCCAGACTAACTCTACTTTTCACTCTTACCGTCAACTAAAAATTTAACTACCATCATCCCAACTGTTCAAAAATTCAGCTAAAATATCACCATGACAAGCTTCAGGCTTACAATAACAACCAAGCCACTTCCCATGCAACTTAAACACTTCCTCTTTTGATTTATTCAAGAATTTATCGTTCTCAAAATCATATCGATATTTTTGCATAACTGAATCGCGGTCTTCCCCTTCTTCGTACATTGAGTAAGGATTTCCCCAGTACGAACCTCTCCCAATGTATTCATAGTCTTCAGTGTCTTTTAGCGCCAAATATTTTTCATCTTTCTTGATATTTATTACGCGGGTAATTGGGCTGAATATATTTCTAAATGGAATTTTAGCATCTTTCAGTAATTGCAACTCATCTTGAAAACAAAAACCATCATAAAAAACTATCGCATGCGTGATGTCATCGGTAGACCAGTCTTCGCTGACAGAGATCCCCGTACAATTGCGATCATCTTGCACAATTGAATTAAGAAAGAACTGGTGATCATTTGGTGTCAAAAAAGAATAGTCACCTAAGCATGAGACTATTTTCTTAATTTTTCTATCAAACTTATCTTTGCATCGAAATTCGGGGGGATACAGAACTAATACTGTCTTCATTTTTAATATAGATGCTTAATTTCAATGGTTGGGAATAATGTGGCTAGATACTCAGCAGCGAGCCTTCTGTGACAACAATCTGGTTCATGTTCACTACAAAGCAAACAACTGTTGTTCAAATCAATTGATGATAACCGTTCTTTGAGCTCTCGGCTCTTCAATAAAAAAAGATAGTCTTTTTCATATCGCTCCCAGCTCATATTTCCTTTTTTGTATCCATCTAAAATATCTTTAGTTGGGGAAAGCTCTGGCAGGTGAACATAACTAGCATCACACAGTTCTTTCAGAAAAAAACGAAGATCGTCACGTTTCGCATATCCTGCAAGTTGCGAAACATTATTGAGTCTAACATCTATTAGAGTTGTAACTTTTGCCTTTCTCAATAAACCAAAAAAAACTTCTGCTTTTTTCTTAGTAAACCCAATTGTGTAAAGCTTCATAGTTTTTCCTCAAAATATGCTAGCTACAATTTTATAACAATTCCCTTGATAAGGCTCACCTAAACTAACGCATAATATCGCGTCACCACTTCGTCCCTGATTCATTAAAGAATTAAACCAAGGATCCGTCGCTGGTAAGTCATAAATGTTTGCAGAGTAAGAAAATTCACATCTCAAGCGATCAAATGTATTAACATACAATCTCAGGTTAGTTACTTGAACCAAGTACAGAGACTGTCCAATTGTTACTTGTGAATTCAAAATATCTTGGAAAGGAACGAAATTCGAAACACCCCACAAGTCGACAGGGCTATCTAAATATGGCGTAAGATCATTCCGAATGTAAGGTGGCGATTGTACCCAAGGAACATCAGTTACGATATAATTTTCAGGTTGATGGGCGAGAGGGCTAGCTACACTAAAGTCGATTGACAAAACCTTTTTAGTCCTAAGCTGTTGTGTTCCACCAATATTTTCATAAGTACAACGGTCTAACATAACTTCTGCACCTTGAGCATCAGAAACAGCGCGTACCCACTCATGAGTATTTATGTCTTTTCCTGCAACACAACGCCCTTGGTGCTTATATGAGTTAGCTAATATAACTAAATTTTTTACTGGCATAGCAATCTACTTATACTGGCGAATCTCAGGCAGAAAATCTGGAAAGGTATAAATACCATTCCCTTGCAACCAGTATCCTTCTCGACCATCAGGAGTGGCATACTTTCTACTCAATCCTATACGAAGATATACCTCTTCTTGCTTTGCAATAAACTCCTCTAAGCTATCCATCTTATCACTTTCATAATGCTCCATCGCGTAATCATGAAACCCACGATCTGTGATAGATAAAAATGAAAATCTGCTTCCTTCATTATCTGTAAAAGTTAATCTCAATTTCCCTTTTTTAAATTGATCCTCGTGAATCGATAAATTTTGGGGGGATATTTTCAGTGTAAGAATTGATACTGAAGGAGCCGAGTCAAGTGGAATATGTTTTTGCCCAAGATCGAAATCCACGCCAAACCCTTTTGACACACTCTCTGAAAGCGTCGCATCAAGCGCAGCTTTAAATTCTTCGGACGAAGCAACTCTAACAAACTTAACGTCCTGCTCATATACAGCATCTTCAACATGAGGCTTCTGCGTATCTGCCTTGATCGAGAATGTTCCCTGTAGCACTGCTCCGGGATGCATATTTATTTTTCTGCACTGTGCAGCCTTAAAATATGGGGTCGGCCTTAAACATTCATTTGTTTCTAAATCAACAATAGCTGTGCACACGAGTTCTGAATTATTAAAACGAGTCAAATCTGTAACTATGTATTCTTTCATATGAATCTCCTAGTTCTAACAAGAACAAAGAAAAATATAAAAGCAATTATAATAAGATAGACTTTAGATTTTACTCAATTCCAAGCAATTCATTAGCAGAAATTAATTGCCAGTTATTTTTCTTCAGACCAACTTCGTGTCCTTTTATTCTGTCAACATGGCAAGCCATCGCAAACAAGTGAGTAGGCCTACTCATAGCGACATGAGCTATTTTTAAGCAAGCTTTCTGGTAAACCCCAAACGCTTTTTGGGGAGCGCTCCCTTTCAAAAAGTCTATTAGATATTCAGAATCATGCTTTCGGTCATTTTTCGATTCCATTAACAGGGTGGCAGTATGAGTTTCTCCCTTTACAGAATGCACTGTTCCAACCGAGATGTTCAAAGCCGTACTGCATGAAAATTCATTACATTCAGGGTCAAACTTACAGTTAGGGTCAGAGGCTGTATCCGTGAAAAAAACAGGTAATTCCCCTCTAAAGAAATGCGACTTACAAAAAATGTCTGCTCCCAAGCTAGAGACCATAGACTGATAAACTTCCAGCAATTCCACTCCTGAGGTGAGCTTTAGCACTGCTTTTGAAATGTATTGTCTAATTTTTTTCCAACTTTTCAATGACTGAGCCTTAATCCACTTCTCAGCCTGCTTGGGGGTCTTACAGTTTTGTTTTCTAAAAAAATCTTTTGTTCCCTGAAAAAAGCCAGCCCAAAAAAGCTCATTAAAAGCTTTGGGGTTTGCGGAATTACAATATTCGCCTTCATATGCAATAAAGTACGAATAGAAGTTGAAGTACTCACTTTCCTTTTTACTAACTCTTTTAAACGTAGGGTGATAACTAGGGATCGAAACACCTTTTTTAACTTTTCCGACCCAGCCAACAGCTTTTATCACTGGTGAATTAATGCGTTCTATAATTGTTGGATCGTCAAGCAAAACATTTTGTACAAGCTGACCAAATGCCTCGACAACATTCTCAACATTAGAATCATCATAAGTTATCAGGTATGGTGCCTTAGAAGAAATTTCTGGGTTTCCGGATAATGGAATATCATTCCGCAATCGGACGGATGTTAACGGATTTGCAATATTATCCCCAAACCTCATCGAATTTGAAAATGACAGTGTTTCTTTCCTAGGCATCCACGTCATTTCGCCACCCTTGACACTATTAAAGATGGCTTGGTTTGGATCCCCGACTCGCTGAAGCACCACATTGGTATTGTCTGAAAACAGAGTATCTAACAACGCAAGTTGCTTTTCATCTGTGTCTTGCATCTCATCAATGAGAACATATCTAAAACGTTTAGAAATAAGTTCCGAGATGCAAGGATGCTGTTTGATATAATGCTGGGCAAGCACATAAGCTTGTTCATAACTAATAACACCACTTTCAACAGTATGTTGGCAACAAGCAGTAATTTTTTTATGAGTAGGCCTCGTTGCATCCTTTAATCTAAGCTTTGACAAGTCTGCTTGTTTACTACAAGGGTCATATCTTACACCCGCTAGCAGTTCATCCAAGTCTGCATAGTGCCCAGTACGAAGTTTCTGATAAAGCCATCCTGAAACACTTGAAGCTCTACACTCCTTTGCAAGTTGCTGTAGGTATCTACTGGTGTCAATAATAGAAGGACGCATTCCATAAACTTCACGAAAACAGGGGGTTCCTAAAAATCTATTAGTAAAAGCTTGAATTGTCCCAAAAAAATTAGGGTAAGCCATTAAGCTTCCTGCAGCAGCGCCAAGACGATTTTTTACCTCATCAATTGCAACATTAGTATGTGTTAAAACACAAATTCCACCGCCACTTTGGAAAGGCATTTTTCTTTGTAAGATTATCAACTTTGCTAAGAGTGCAGTGGTTTTTCCACTTCCGGGACATGCAACAACATCGCATGAACTCATAGAGCGTATAAATTGCCGCCTTTCATCATCAAAAGTGCATTCTTCAGGAAGTAGCTTTTTTTCAGCATAGTTAATGTCACTGTCTTCAATTCTAATCATGATCCGTTCTCGATATTCTGACCAGTCGCATAAGAAATGGCATCAACTAAATACGATAACTCATCGCATGATGTTAATTTCTCCCTAACCATCCTAGGGTGTTTAGAATATCTTTGATCTAACGCTCTTGCAAAAACTTGAGCAGTAATTGCTTTTGAAATATTTTGCGTCAGCATTGTATCGTTATAAATAAGCTTCGCCGCTTCTTCGGATGAAAGATCTTCAACTACCTTTAATAGCTCTTTGATTTCTTTCTTTAACCGCTCCTCACTATCTTGCCGTAGAATGCCATATTTTGAAGTTCCAATTTTCTTTGCACGAAGTAAAGAACGAACAAATGACTTATAGAAATCTTTAGCAAGAGCAATTTCATATTCAAGCGTCCAGTTGGGAGCTATAAAAGGCTTAACTTGTGCAAATGTATAGTGGTCAACTAAGCTGTTATATTTGTTTTTCTTAAGCTTCTGAATGTCATTAGCCGTGAGCTTGTCTTTTTCTTTTTCCTCATTGGCCACACTCAATGGTTTAATATCAAGATCTGTAACAACAGACACTGGTATTCCCATATTTGTACCGTTTTTTCTTTCAAAAATTTTTGCGTAATGTAAGAAGCCAGTACTACCAACATTCACTACAGAAACTCCATAGTGATGTAATGGGTAACCAATGATGCGCGCAATCGTTGGAAGCAAAAGATTTTCAGCATCCCCTTCAACAAGAATAACCCCTTTCGCAAAAAAAAGATTTGCTTTGGTTGCATCTAAAAAGCGTTCAAGAAAATCGTAGTTCTTACGATCTAGCCCAGTATAATCAGCTCCCATCGGATATAATTTTCCGTCCTTACAAATAATCAAGTTCTCAAGCTTGATACTGCAGGCTAGTGTCGTGCTGTGGGTTGTAAGAATTAGCTGCCCAGTTGAATGTTCTTCCAAGTAATTAATTAGACGTAATTGAGCTTGAGGGTGCAAATGGGCCTCAAGTTCTTCAATCAAGCTCAATTGTAAGCCATGCTGCAATGTTGATTGGGCTAGAAGTAATTCTGCTGCTATATATAATAAATTTTGGGATCCTAAGCCTGCCTTTTCCCCATCGTATACCAAGCTAAGTCGATGTAAAATTTCATGCAGTTCACTTCCAGAAATACTTATATCAGCGCTGTGTTGATCTTTTTTTGAAAAAAATTCATTTAAATACTTATTTATTGTGCCAACAAGCTTAGTTGCTTCTGGATAATTTTCGTCATCGTGAAAGTAGGTTTTTATTTTTTCATTAGCACCCTTAACTATATCCTCAATGGGATGTGCAGAATCATCCTTCTTTATAAAAACTGGATGTGCTTTTAAAATTTGAGCTAAGCGCGACCTACGCCCAGACGTAAGCTCACTATCAGCGTCACGCAGTGGTTTTAAATAAATGACTTTCAAAAGCTCTAAAGCGTCAGTTGGCAACGAACTGCCATCACTATCTGCTCCAGCTTTCAATTCTTTAATAAAGCGCCCATCAGCCCGCTTTATTTTCAAGCGAACTGTAAGAGAATACTCAGGTCCATCTTCTAATTCTTGAATATCAACCCATTCAAGAAAATTTGACGCTTCTTTAGTCGTGAATCCTTGAAACACGCATTCTATCTTTATTTCATCAGATCGAACCCCACCTTTAACATGGAAATCGTCATCTTCAACTGAAAACCACTCTCGACTATGAGTTCCCAGCACTAATCGTATTGCGTCAATGATTGCAGTTTTTCCCGAATCATTCTCGCCAATCAGAACATTTAAACATTCATTAAATACCACTGACACACCGGGCTTATTTCCGTTGTGTCCGAACTTCCGGAAATCCCACAAGCTTAACTTCGCAAGATACATAACACCTCATCACTTTATACTTTTCATACAACATCCCATGATTATTACACACTGATCAAGAGCAAGTACTTACTTTTAATTTAGAAACTAAGAAATAACACGCTGCAAGATTGAAATAAAAAAAGCTTAGTAACTAACTAGTCACTAAGCTTTTTAAGAATTAAACTATAAGTGGTTCTGTCATTATCCTTTCCTTAAGAAGATGGTGCTGTCATCTTCCTTCAGTCATCAAAAAGCCACTTCACCCTAAAATCGACATCCATTTTCCTGCAAAATTTTCAGCATCTGTATTTTAATATACCTTGGCTGATTACTTACAATCGCTGCAACTAATGGTGACAAAGTTTGTTTTTTTGTTGTTCGCAAATTAGTAACAGCACCATGCGAACATAAAAGTAACAAGCAACCTATAGAACCATGGTGTGCTGCAGTAGCAATTGGCGTAATGAAACAATCTTCTTCTGTAAAATAATACGGTGAAATCAATTTTCTTTTCAGCATCTTCTTAACTTTACCAACGTCATCACGTTCAATACAATCTGAATAGTCTAGCATATAGAATATGTCCTCCTGTATTAATTTTGTTGCACCATAGCTCGATATTGCGGTCTGAAGTCAACACAAAAGAATACTCATTTCATCTTCTGATTGAAGAATGCGCATAAATAAACATTACATGGGCATAAACTTTATTTCTAACAGATATAAATATGTTCTGCAGAAAACTTACATTCACATCTTTAATGTAGTATGAACACAACATAGGTTTTACCTATCCAAATCATTACCCCGTACCTATTTAGGTGGTTGGATGTTGATTTGAAGGGGTGCCATTTGCCCGTGCCTATTTAGGCGGTTTGGATCTTGGTTTCCCGGCATGGTCACTACGACCTACCCGAAATGTTTTCTTTATTTTTGGAGGCCTTCCTTTCACGGAAGACATTTTTGTCCCTGTCTGTTTCGTGAAACAGACAGAGGACATTTTGCCAGCGAAACGCTGATGATTGTTACTTTCTTTATTACACTGGCGAATATACCAGTCGACTTACGGTGGCCCGCCATCGTCTATTTCCCACCTACCCGTTCGTAAAAAGAATACGTTCGTTCATTATAAAATTACGTTTTTTGGCTATTACAAAACACAGTGATAGACACTGCTGTAGCTATCGGATTAACCATCCCCAGCTGTGCATGCTGACGCACAGCACGTAATACTAGTAAAATGATACGGTGATATATATCGGGAAAAAGCTTTATCGTCATAAAGCATTATTACAAAAAAGAAGGGCACTACAGGTGCGTCAAATTTACAGTCAGCTGAACTAACAAAAACGCCTATCCACATGGATAGGCGTTTTACTTTTTGCAAATAAATTTGTTCTGGACCTAACATTCCGTCTTTCTAAGTAGTATAACGATACTAAAAAGGAATTTTTATTATGTCCAAGAACACACTTTTATACGGCATAGCAAATGCTAAATTAACGGGTTCAAGAAAAACCCAATACACTAACAAAGCACAAGCAATGCGTTTCGCAAAGCTGCTGTTTCAGCTTGGCTATCGACCACAACACTGGACCAACATCACCAATAAACATGTTGCAGTCGCAGTTGAAGAATGGTTGCGCCAAGGAAAGAAAATTTCAACGATAAAGGCGTATGTCGGCAGCATTCGTTCTGTTGCTAAGGCATATGGCAACGTCAGTCTTCACAAAGAAAATTCTGCATTCGGCATTGGAAAACGATCCACAATCCCAACCAGATCTCGTGCAGTTCCTGCTGCAATTTATCAGGCAGTAAAAGATCATCTTCTCGCTGGTTCAGAACGCCACTGCCGCATTGGTCATCAATTGATTGCCATGAATGAACTTGGGCTGCGCCCAGAAGAAGCGCGTAAAATTAACCCTGATGTCGCGTTACTACCTGACGGACGGATCTATATTTCAGCAGGTACAAAGGGTGGTAGGGATCGTATCATACATGACGCTACCAAAGAGCAAATTGAAGCAGTGAAAGGGCTGGCACCATATATCGGAAAGTACGGCAACAGCATGCCGGATACTACATCCGAGGCAAACTGGGAAAAATACGTATATAAGGTTGTAACAGCGTTGGGACTATCCATCGCAGCCTGTGGTGCATCTTTATATGGACTCAGACATGGTTTTGCTCACCGTCGATACCGTGAATTAACTAATCTAGACGCACCCTGCTTACACAGCAATCCAGCATCTTTTAGACAAGCAGCCTACGACGAATACGGTTCGCAATGGCGCAAGGTTCATGACCGAGCCGTCGTAATCCTTGCCCATGAACTCGGACATAATCGAGGTGAAGTCACTGCTAGCTATCTGGGATCGATACATGGGTAGCATCACAGCAAAAAACCACTGCACTGCATCAGTAATGCAGTGTGTTACATAAGTCATGGAACGCCGAGTGATCTTTTCTTAAAAAAATTTTTAAGTTATTTCAGGTTGATGCAATAAAATATGCACTTATTTTTCAAATGCTCTTGATTTTCAATCTGAAAAGCAGTCTATGCTTATCGATTGGGCAAAAAAAATTAAAGCCCACAAAAAAAGGAGTTTATATGAAAAAAAAATTATTAGCTGATTTATACATCATCTTTTCTGCAAAAGAATTTGCACCAAGTGTGGCAAAAAACAAAAAAAGGACTGTCAGCAGTTTCAACAACATTCTAATAGAGAACAATCTTGATTTAACAACACTTAGCACTAAGCAAGCGGAAACACTTGTCGAAACTATGTGCGCTGGGCTTAAGCCATCAACCTACAACAGGAAACTGACTGAGCTTTCTGCTATGTGGACTTGGCTTCTATCCATGGGATTAATCAAAGCCCAAAACCCTTTTGCAACAATCAAAAGGAAAAAAGTTAATAGTAAAGCTCAATATGCACCGAAATCTGACGATGTCATCAATGCATTCAGTCTCGCGACTAAAGAAGAACAGCTCATCATGCTTCTTTGTATGATTGTGAATGCAAGTAAAACAAATATGCGCTTTCTGCATTTTACAGATATCGACCAAGTAAACAATGTCATCAAGCTTCGAACCCATAAACGTGGAACTCGAAACGCTCAAATTGAAGAAGTAGATATACCAGAATACATGGTTAATCTTCTTGTTGATTTCGCTATAAAAAACAAGCGCTATAGTGAACTTTTTTCAGCACACCCACTAGTGGCAGCAGACAGGAACAAGTTAAGGCCTCTTTGTAACGATGCAAAAATTAAATCGTTTACAATCGACGCCCTGCGCACACTAAAAGCACGCTTTGCTTTGAACAATGACAATTGTCTAGACCTTATTCAAAAGCATCTCCGCCATTCAAGCCTGAGCACTACGAAGCTATTTGTGAAAAAAAACAAAGACGCTTCAACGCACTTGGCTGGTGAAAGCTTCGAGGAATTGATCGAAGGATGTCTGGTGACACATATTCTAGCGGTTTATGGATCTACAACTAGCAAGTGTCCAATCCCATCTTCATGCGTAGCAATTCTTTACCGTGCACTGACCCACTTCCAAGAGCATCAAGTTGCATGGGAACAGCTTACTTCTGTGTATTATGATTTGCTTAAGCTTATCTTAAAACTAGCTTCTGCGAACAATATACGAAAAAAAGTTAAATATTTTAATGTAAGACCTTGATTTTTCATTATCAATGTAGTCTATGCTTATTGGTTAGCACCAAAAAAGCGTTGTGCGAAGGACGAGTGTCCTAATCATTTCTTCTAATAAGGGGATCTTATGAAACAAGTTTAAGTCGTACCTTGTATAATAAAACGGCACAGTAATGGAAATCTGCCTATGTCAGACCCTAAGAACCTAACAACAAAAGAAGTTGCAACATTATTAAATTGCTCAGAAAGCCTTGTAAGGCGTTCTGATATGAAAAAAAAGCTTTGTGCATTTTATATTGGTAAAAAAGCACTACGCTACCCTAAAGAAGCAGTTGATTCTTATATCAACGATCAAATGAAGTTGTCTTCAGCACATCATTCTGAAGATAAAATTAAAGTACAAAATACTCATCGTAGAAAAAAGTTGCATTCAAAGTTCGATTTGTTTTAGGCTGTTAGATAGGAATAAGCAGTTTTTCATATAAGGAAAAAACAATATGGCTTTCCAAATGAAAAACAAAAAATGGAAAGGACAAGTTCACTTCACCGACTGCAATGGAAAACTTCACAGAAAGACAAAGAATTTTGATCGCAAACGTGAAGCAATTCAATGGCAAAATGAAGAACGGAAAAGGTTAGAACTTGCGGATCAGGAGGCAGAAACAAGGCATAAAAACTTTAGTGAGCTTAAAGTTGGTGAATGGGCTGAAATGTACATAACGCACGCATTCAATACATTCACAGACGAAAACTGCAAACTAGCAAAAGAAAAACAGCGTGCCTTCAAAAGGTTCTTTGAAACAAAAGTTGTTAATCCCAACATGCTAGTCGCTGATGTGCGCAAAAAAGACATTCTTGATGTTTTCAATATCCTCAAGCAACGCTATTCAGGGAAAAATGTTGATAGACAGATCAAGAATCTGAAAGCGGGCTGGAACTGGGGTATTGATTACTTAGAAATGCCAGAAGTAAATCCATTCTGTAGGCTTCCAAAGGCAGCGACAACAAAAGAAGAACCTCATTACATGCCGCCGCTTGAAGATATGCTTAAAGTATTGAAGCTGGCAGCAAAAAGCGATGAACCGCAGCACTACCTTGTACTGTTTACTTTACTTATGACCGGAGCTAGGCGCGTCGAAATGCGCCGCCTTACATGGGCTGATGTGAAGTTTATTGGTGAACAAATAGGTTTGCGTACCCGAAAAAGAAGAGACCGCATCGAAAGCTGTGACCTAATCCCAATGGCAACGGAACTAGCCACCAAACTAAAAGAATATAAACTGCAAGTAGGCAGCAAACGTTCTTATGTTTTTTCTGGGATACAACTTGAAGCAGGTCTTCACATGCGCTGGCTAAAAAAACTTTGTGCTGAAGCCCAAATCATCCCTTTTGGTGTTCATGGGATTCGAGCACTAGCAGGAACACTTGCTCATACAAATGGTGCGTGCCTTATGGATGTTAAGGAACTGCTTCGACACAAATCTACTCATCAAACAGACAAGTACTTACGCAAGCAGTACAGAAACAATGCAGCTGTAGGTATTCTCAGTTCAGTGGCGGCAGAGGCTAGTATGAATAATGAAGTGAAAACGCTGGAAGAAAAAGGTGACGCAAATGTGGCTTAAAAATAGAAATTTGAAAACTTACACCTTGGGCTTACACCTCTATGGCTAAAAACGTAAAAAAGCACTTACGCATGCGCGTAAGTGCTTGATATACTTGGCGTCCCCAGGGGGATTTGAACCCCCGTCGCCTGCGTGAAAGGCAGGTGTCCTGGGCCAGGCTAGACGATGGGGACGCGTCGAAAATAGTAATTTTTTTCTAGCGATGTATTATGCAAGGCTCGAGGAAAATTTATGTTCGAAGTGTAGATATCCCTACATGAGAATATAAATTTTTCGAAGTAACGAAGCAGAATGCATTGATAGAAAAAATTTGGCTGGGCTACAAGGACTCGAACCTTGATTAACGGAGCCAGAACCCGTCGTCCTGCCAATTGAACGATAGCCCAGCAAGTGAGAGGTGTTTTTATGGAAATTGCTTTTTCTTGTCAACTCAGAAATGCATTTAAATGAAATTTTCCTTCCCACCCCGCATTGCACTTCTACCAAATCCACCGTACACAATACGCTCTACGCCACGGATTCAGGAATAAGGATACTTCCCAGATGACCACAAAAAATAAATGCGCCACTGCGCAAACAGCCCAACAGTCATTGCAGCAATCATCGTGTTTTATCAGCAATCATACTCAGTTAGATATAGACAGGACACGACGCACTGGTTGTCCTGAAGTTATCTTCTGTGAAGGTAAAACTCCTGAACAAACTGCTGTCATATTTGAAAAGATGATTGAAGCGCATGGAGAATGCCTGGGAACTCGCGCCAACGAACAGCACTATCTTGCTGTCAAAAAGACATTTCCCTGCGTGCAGTTCGATCCCGTTTCCAGAGTATTGCGTCTGGAAAAAACAAACAAAGAACAGTGCGGCTGCGTCATTGTTATCAACGCAGGAACTTCTGATTATTCCATAGCAGAAGAAGCAGCACAAACAGCAGAGTTTCTCGGCAGTAACGTCATACGTCACTTTGACTGCGGAGTAGCTGGTGTACACCGTGCTTTTTCAGCAGCTCAAGACTTTCCCAAAGCATCCGCCATTGTTGCTGTTGCCGGTATGGATGGCGCCCTGCCAACGGTTGTGGCAGGACTCAGTCATGCACCGGTAATCGCTGTTCCAACCAGTATTGGCTATGGAACTGGACTTGGCGGGGTGGCGGCATTGATGACAATGCTTAACGGATGCGCACCTGGAGTATCCGTTGTTAACATCGACAACGGTTTTGGTGCAGGATATCAGGCGCATATTATCAACTTTATGGCCATAAACCGATAACACCACAAGCATCTCTGAACAACAGGTTGCCTCTAAAGTTGGCACACTATATAAAGAGAATACTCCAAAGTTGCCACACATCACCTTCTTCCGCGTATAAAAAACAGCCACATTCGTAACAAGTTATGTTTGGTTACGAAGCATCTGGCGTGCGCTTTCTAAGACTTCTTCCCACTATAGCAACTTTTGAAATCAGATTTCCACTTACGAAATTTTATATTGGTACAACAGTTGCTTATGATGTCTCAAATTGTCTCTGGCTCTGCATCGACAAACTTACTGAATAATACAATTTAGAATGGGACGCATTGTCTTCACCATGAACAACACAGCATTTATTTTCAATGGTTGATAATGTCATTCCGAAATCTTGCACTCAATCTTCTTACTGCTGAGAAGATTGGCTTCACCCCGCATCTTGAGCTACCAGAACCCAACGATGAAGTTTGTCTTTCCATCGAAAATCTGGCTCAAGCTCCCAAAAGCGGATTAATATTTTAGTACGAGTAGGATTAGCTATGCGATTTATTGTGCGAGGAGCACGCCCGGAAGATCATGACGAACTATGTCGTCTTGCGAGTCAAGCACCGCTGCTGAACCTGCAAGCAAATCCGGACGTGCTTGCAAAACGCATTGAGACCAGTCAACAATCGTTTGCAGGCCTTCTGCCACCGGAAAAATCTGAATACCAGTTTGTATGTGAAGATCTTGCTACAAAACAGCTTGCCGGTGCTTCCAGCCTCTTCGGATCATACACATCAGCAGAGCGGCCCCAACACTATCTTGACGTGATAGATAATGACGGCACTCAAACCTACCGACGCGGTGTAGACACTACACGCTATAGCGGACTGGGCGGCTTGCTCGTTGATGATATTTTCCGCAATACCCACTACAAGCTCGGCTCACAGCTGGGACATGTCCGCCTACTCTACGCAGGAATAAAACCAGAGCGATTTACCGATACTTTTGTCCTTGAACTGCTGGGGAAAATCAACACAAAGGGACAATGTCACTTCTGGGATTGTTTCGGAAAAAAATTTACTGGAATGGAGTTTCCTGAAGCCTATAAACGTATTGCTGAAAATGACCGCAGCTTTTTAGATATGTTCCCGTATGAGTACGAACTGTCGTACGGATGCGCCAAAGCACGCATCTGTGAAACTTCCGTATCTCTTTCATCCCGCGGGTCGCAACATCTTGCAAAAAAGCTGGGCTTTACGTTCCAGAACAGAGTAGACCCTGTTGACGGGGCTCTCTACTATAAGGCTGCACGTGAAGACCTTACACCACTGCAAAGTGGTGCATGGCACTCCGCATGTCGCGGAAGCATAAAAGGCGACATTCATCTGATGGCAACTGTCAATGAAAACGGCGAATTTTACGGAGCCATGGCTCATTGCGGGTTCCAGAACGGCACCGCCGTTATCCGTGACAATATCTGCGAAGCGCTCAGGCTGAACGAAGACAGCAAGGTTTTCATAGCACCACGCTGTTAAGCGCTCGCAATAAAAAAGGCTCCCGTTCCCTGGATTGGCGGGAGCCTTTTATTTATTCAATACCGTTGTAACGCAGCACCAGCATGGTTATATCATCAGACTGCGGTGCTCCTTTACTGAACGCATCCACATTTCTTCGCACCTCATACAGCAGGTCACCGAGGCGAAGCGTGCTCTTCTCCTCCATCAACTGCAGTAAACGTGGTGTGCCATACAATGCCTTGTCATTGTCCATAGCTTCAGTCACTCCGTCAGTGTAGAGGAACAGTGTATCTCCCTTTTCAAGCTGCAGCTCAAACGGTGTATACGTACATCCTTCCATTCCACCGACAACAAGCCCGCTGACTCCTCTGACTTCTTGCGCAGTTCCATCATGCACCAGAACTGGTGGAAGGTGACCACCGCTAACAAATTCCATCTTACCAGTGCGGACATTTAATACACCGATAAACAAGGTTACAAACATGCTTTTCGGGTTATCCTGACTCAAGACATCATTAATCTTTTCCATTGCGCTATGTAATGGAACCTGCTCCTGCATTGTAGATCGGATCAGGGTCACAGTAACTGCCATATACAACGAGGCTGGGACGCCCTTATCTGAGACGTCTCCTACAACAAGGCAAAGATGATCATCATCGATGAAAAAGAAGTCGTACAAATCTCCCCCGACTTCTTCGGCAGAGTCGAGTGCAGCATAGAGCGTAAATTCGGTACGATCTGGAAACGCAGGAAATGTCTTTGGAAGCATGCCTTCCTGTATCTCACGTGCAACAGAAAGCTCACTTTGGATGCGTTCCTTTGCAGCAGTCGCATCCATCATGCTCTTTACACTGGTGTTCAGTTCTTTACACATAAACTGAATGGAACGAGCCAGATCCCCCACCTCATCGTTACGCCGTATAGGCAACTCAAGGGTAAGCTTATCAATGGCAGAATGATTGGTAAAATCCTGACGTGGCAATCGTCGGGCAAAACTGGAGAGTACTTCTATCGGTCTGGTAAGACGCTTCGCAGTGAATAACGCAAATATTAAAACGCAGGCAGCGATGACAGCAATAAGCTGCAGCTGCTGGTTAACCAGCATGCGTGCCGGCAGCTCAATTTCTGAAACTGGTGCTGCCACAAGCACATACCAGTCCAACGCACGAACATACACAAATCTGAGCTCAATTTGTCCTACTCCGTCCTTCTGTATGCTCATCCGCTTCAATCCATTCTCTGCTGCTGCAATAATTTTTTTCTGCAATAACGGACTAATCGCAGTGCTGGATGTATTAATCATCACATCACCGGAGCCGGAAAAAAGCGTTATATATCCAGTTCGATACACAGAAATCTTAGAAAAGGCACGATCAAGAGAGGAAATAATATTAGCAAGTTGTGTATCTACAATTGCTTGTATATCCGCCAGAGAAGCAAATACGCCAATAGTCCACCCTTTATCTGTGATAGGTAGAAAATAGACCACTGACTTCGCTTCCTGTGTTCCTCCTACATGCTGAAATACGGAAAACGCACCCTCCGGAGGTAACTTGTCCGGCTTTGCAACAGCTGCCAACTTGCGATTCTTCATGTCGGTAACATGATGCAATGAATACTCTGCATCCCTGTCTACACAACCGGACAACAGTGAACCATTTTTATCATACAAATAGACTCGCGTAGCTGATTCTGGCTGTTCATTAAATGAATTAACCATTTTTATGGATGCCTCAGTATCACCTTCAGGCAATTCATTTAAGAAAATTCGTATACGCCTTGCAGTTTGACGTAAGTTAGCCTTCCTTTCTGTAGCGGTTATAAATTTATCTGACAGTAGTTTTGAATAACTACTATCTATATTTAACTCGACAAGCCGCATAATATTAGAAAGAGATCTCTCTTCTGCATTGCGCATTGCAACACTTGCACTTTCTTCTGTAAAGTAAATCAGCGGCAGTGCAGTTGCTGCAATAACAAGTGCCAGCAAAAACATCGTTCTTGTTCTAATTGATACTTTGTAATTCATAACTCATAACATCTTCACATCATAAACGATTAACAGACGCAGTTGACCTTTAACTTCCCTTACAATAGTATTTAAACATCCGTAAAGATTATATAGGAGTTTTTTATGCAATTCGACGTTGTCAAAAAAGATAATTTTTTCATTTTACAGATAAGTGGCCGCATGGATGCTGTCCACTCCTCTGAATTTGAAAAAGAATGTGCAGCACTTTTTGAAAAAGGAATGTGCAACGCTGTCGTTGATATGGATAACGTAGAATACATCAGCTCTGCAGGACTCAGAAGCATACTGTTTCTTGCTAAAAAAATCCGCACAGGGTGTGGTGAAATACGTTTCTGCGGACTGCATGGAATAGTCGAAGAAGTATTCACCATTTCCGGATTCAAAGGTATGTTCCCCATTTTCGACACGTGCGATGCAGCACTCAAAAACTAACTACATGCACTACACCCAGTAGTACTGCTTTCTATTATCCCTGCAAAAGGATTTCATCATGCCCCTCTCCAACCCTGCAACGTATGAGCAACTACTGGCTGTTTGCGATTCAATAGCTAAAGGCCATTACGATCAAGCTCGAAACTTGTACACGCTTACCGGAGCAGAAAATAATCCGGCGATGGTATCTGAACTTGCAGAAGCATTCGGACTTATGCTTGTTAAGCTTGAAGCACGAGAATTTCACTTAGAGCAGATTATCGAAGAACTGACAGCTACCCGCGACAAACTGGAGCAGGCACGCGCATTACTGGCAAGTGAAAACACCTCATTAAAACGGGATCTTCAGGAAAAATACCAGCCAGTGAACATCATTGGTGCAAACAGCAAAATGCAGACAATACTCTCGCAGATTGACCGCGTTGCTGACACACCAGTTACCGTGCTGATAGCCGGAGA
This sequence comes from Halodesulfovibrio spirochaetisodalis, assembly GCF_001672295.1. Classification (GTDB taxonomy): domain Bacteria; phylum Desulfobacterota; class Desulfovibrionia; order Desulfovibrionales; family Desulfovibrionaceae; genus Halodesulfovibrio; species Halodesulfovibrio spirochaetisodalis. Next base: position 70,770 of record NZ_JXMS01000005.1, read on the forward strand.
AACCGGAGCAGGCAAAGAACTTGTAGCAAAGACTCTGCACTACTCAAGCATACGTGCCTCTGGTGCATATGTTGCGCTGAACTGTTCTGCTATCCCTGATACATTGTTGGAAAGTGAACTATTTGGGATTGAAAAAGGCGTTGCTTCCGGTGTCGGCGAAAGAATAGGCAGATTTGAGCAGGCCGACGGTGGTACTATTTTTCTTGATGAAATCGGTGACATGCCGCTTTCCAGTCAGGCAAAAATATTGCGCGTTATTGAAAACGGAGAAGTTGAACGAGTGGGGGGCAGAAAAACCATCAAAATCGATACCCGCCTTGTTGCAGCGACTCACAAAGACTTACGAACGATGGTGGAAGAAGGCACGTTCAGAGAAGATCTTTTTTACAGATTGAACGTCCTGAGACTCGAAATCCCGCCGTTACGCCAGCGCCCTGACGACATTCCCCTGCTTGTAAAGCATTTTCTTGAAAAATCAGTAGTACGTATGGGACGAGAAATCCGCGGTTTTTCTCAGCAAGCCATGAAAACACTTGTGGATTACAACTGGCCGGGAAACGTCCGTCAACTCGAAAACGAAGTCGCCCGCGCCGTTGTGCTTTCGCAGCATGAAACAATCGAGGTTGCCGACCTGTCACCTGAACTGCAACTGGCCGCAGAGCATTTTGAAAAGAAAGCTTCTCTTTCCAATCTTGAACTTATGACACTCAAGGATGCTGAAATTCAGTTGATTAAGATTGCGCTGAAGCAAGCAAAAGAGAACAAGTCAGAAGCTGCACGACTTCTGGGAATTTCACGGGAAGGGCTACGCAAAAAGCTTAAACGGCATGGGATAACGTCCTGATCCACAATGATAAACAGCGTACTCCCGCTTTTTTCAACGCTCCAGCCAGAGACACATCTCAACCCCGCTAACGCTTTCAACTATGCCCTGAGGCTGCTTCCTCAGCCTTCTTCTGCGCATCTACAAATTGTTGCAACACTTCCAGCGTCTGCCTCACAACGTTTCTAAAAACAACATGATGACCTTGCGCTATCCGCCCGTCTATCATCATTTTACTTTTGACTGCACTCCGCTCTTCCGTACAAGGTAACACCTTGGCGGAAGACACAGGAACAAGGGTATGTAGCGGTTTAGGCAATGCAGGCTGATAAGGAGGCATCAATCTCAACGACGAAACGCCCTCCTTCTGTAGATTCTTCATCGTACCTTGCTCTTCTCTCTGCAGAAGACGCACTGCTGTAGACGCAACTGCGGCATAGCTTGCAGCAAACACGATAGAGGACACTTGATTACTTTTTCCTGCCGTGAAAAATTGAGGCATACTCCTCTCTGGTTGCACCTTGCGACCTTCTTGCACATTGTCAGATAACGCCATTCTGGAAAAAAGCTGCGCTAATGCTTCCACGTGCGATAACAGCTCACTTGCACCGCCAAAATCCATAGGATTGGATGGCGGAGGAAGACAAGGAGACACAGATGATATCAACGTTGCGTCAGCTTCTGTTACTGAATATATTGAAACTACTTTTTCCTGCATGGTATTCCTCACTGGCACTAATTAACCGTAAATCTCTTCAAGCATAATCTCAGCCCGTTTCCGCATAGGGGCATATTGCGGCTTTGTACCTGCCAGCTCAATAGCCAGACGCAATGCGTTATGTGCAGACTCCACATTGTTTTTCGCCAGCATACATTCTGCAGCATGCAAAAATGGTACGGGGTCATCATCTCCCAACCCGCTGGCAATAATATAATACATTCCGGCAAGCTCGTGCTCACCTTTTGCATGAAAGCAGGATGCGATTCCCAAAACGTATTTATACTCTTTGGGGTTCAACATGGACAAAACACTAAATGTTTTTATGGCACCATCCAGCTGTCCTTCCTGAAGCTGATGATAGGCAACAGCATACATGGCTTCCATCTGCCCATCTGTAACTCCCAGCTCTTCCTTAAGAATAATATCACCACGCAGTGCACTCTCTGCCAAGGCTCCAACAGCCTGCACCGTAAACGGGACGTCGTCTATTGATTGCGTCATTCCTGTCTCCAGTATTCCATATAATACGCCAGTCCATCTAAACTTATTGTATGAACTGACTATGAAGAATTAGTTACCGTTTGATAACAATTCCAATGTACCTATTTTAATTGCAGCAACCGGCTATCTTCTTTCCATCAATTCTATATAGATTTATTCTACCTACCAATAAACATCGCATGTTACGTCTTAAAACATATTCCGCCTGCCGAGTAATGGCACTGTTCTGCTCTCTGTGCAGAACACACTTTCTATATTGCCGCTTAAAACATGACACTAGGTTATACTATATAGCCACTCTTTATTGTTTTATTTTCTACAGAACCAGACAGAGTACATATTTAAAGAATATTAGCAGGTAGATACATAGCAACACCATGCCTCCTACAAGCATACATTTGCCGCAACACGTTCTTGCCGCTGAAAAAACACCGTACTCTATGCATAGGGTTTACCTATATGCAGCACGGAACTGAGTTACGACATTATCGAAACTTTACAACGCAATCACCTGCTATAATTATAGAAACATGCCAATTGCTTCTATCTGGTTAATATATTGTTGAAAGAACATTTACGTAGCCACTTGCTTACTATATATAAATGGACAGATACGGTATGAATTTGTGTATCAGGAACTGCGTTAGAATATAATTTTTCTACAAATTCCTGCCTTCGTATACTAGGGGAACTCGAAGGCATACTGCACTCGTTCATAGATAAGCACCGTATGTCTGCAAATGGGAGTTTTAATGAATAAAGACTGGACACCGGAACAATCAGAAAAGCGCCGTCTCATACTTGATGCAGCCCGTGAATTGTTTTCTAAAGAGGGTGTAGGCAATGTTTCCATGCGACGCATTGCTGCAAAAGTAAATTACAGTCCGGCACTCATCTACCGGTACGTAAAAAACAAAGAAGAACTGCTGGACCAGCTCCGCGCAGAAGGCTACCAACTTCTTCTTAACCGGCTATCACGCCTTGAGGTTAACCCTGACCCTATCCTGCATCTGTCAGATCTGGCCGTAGAATACGGCAGTTTTGGCGTTGACTACTGGGAATACTACGACCTCATGTTCCACATGCCTATCCAGCTCGCTGAAGACGGAACTGTACCCGTAAAAGGCTATGAGGCCGTACTCGGCATGGTTCGCAATGCTGTGGAACGAGCTATTGATGCCGGGCACTTCCCCGACTGTACCGTGGAAGAGGCACTTTTTATGTCATGGTCTCAGATACATGGATTACTCAGCCTCTATATCTCAGGAAGAATGCCATTCCATGTAGGCGAAGATCGTGCAAAAACGCTTCTTAAGGAAATCCCGCGACACTTCTTACGTATTGTGGGAACCGGCAAAAAATAACACTAGTTAGCTTTCTATGATACATATGCTCCCGTCCGGCCTTTTGCCGGCGCGAACTGTTCAGTTTTTTGCTGAACAGTACACTACTAAACGAGCATGGTATCAGTACTCGCCGTACAATAAAAAATCCGTTGAAGTCTTCTGTAAGACTTCAACGGATTTTATGTATTCTACGAGCAACCTATGCTAACTGCATTGTATGCCGTGCAGCACAGGCAAGTTTCGAATTTGCGGATTTTCAATCTGACTTTGGATCATTTCCGCCTGAGCCATTAACCAGCTTTCTTTACTCCGGCTAAGCCCTTTTTTCTGTAAAAGAGTCATCATATCAACACATACTTCTTCCACAGCTGCTTCTGCAGTTGCAACAATTCCTGCCCCCTGCTGCAAATTGAGCGAAAGAACATTGCTAAGTTTGCCGGCGATAAGATTGCCATCCGGTAAGTCTTTCATGCCACGAAAGGCCCATTTATAGAACGGCATGTACTTTCCGTGCATGAGGTACAATGCCCCTATTGTAGACTCCACAAAACGGGAAGCAGCAAGAAACGCTGCCGCAGTATCATTACGCTTCAGCATGCGAAGCAAGTTATACTGGCCGCTCTGCGCCATTGTTGCAAAACGCGCTGCGAGCTTTTTCTTCATGACATCCTGAGGATAAAAGTCCAACAGTGATTGCCTGAACGCGCTGAATTCACCTTCCGGATCAGCAAACACTTCTCCATTTGTGGCAACTGCAAGAAAATATTCCGGCACGGTGTACCATTGCTGCCAAGTTGAAAGCGGCTGACTGCTGTTTATGAAACGTCTGTAGAACCCTTCAATGGAAAATAACCCTACACGTCCGTTGCGGAACTTGGGTGCCATACGAACAGGGTATCCTTTGAACGTTGAAGGAAAACGGGCAAAAACAGGTTCTAGAAGCGGCTCCAACTTTACAGCCATCTGCTCTGGCGCCCAGACACAAATACCTGCTCCCCAGTCATGATCCTGTGAGTATTCATCATCAAAGCCGAAACACTCTGACCCTTCACCCACAAGCCCTACGGCAAGCTGGTTTACATAACTCGGCAGCTCATTATGAAGTATAGGCGCAGCTATTTCGGCATAAAATTCTCTGGATAATGCTAACCCCTGCATGGCTCTCCCTTCTCTATGTAGTCCTATTGAAGTTTTTCACGCCTACGTGCTTCTAGCTCTTCAAGTGTGCCCATGCCCATTTTCTCGTAAAAATTAGCATACCGCTTTCTTGCAAGGTTTTCCCCACGCTGGAGGGCAGCATCAATACACGCCTGATACAGATCAAGGCTCCGCTCTGAGACTGTTTCCATTTCTGCCGGAAAATACATATCAAAGCGTGCAAGAGATTGAGGGAACAACAAAGGAAACTCCTTGAGCAGCTGTTCCATCCAGACACGTTCTGTAACCGTAATTTTGCGCACTTTATCAATATTCGGAGAAACACACGGAATAAGGTTATCCATGCGGGCATATTTCTCCATCATCAGGTTACGTCCTGTGCGCTCTGCTTCAATAAGATCATCACGATATGACGCAATATATTCATCTGACAGCACAGAAAAAATCATCCAGCGCCACTTGCGGAACATATCCGGATTTTCCTGACAGGAGGCTGGGCCGCCCATATTTTTTGTGTTCAAGAACATAGCCAGTTCTCGTTCAATAACATCCGCAATACGTTCTTCTCTACCTACATCTTCAGTCATATCCACATACCTTCCTGATGATTACCATGACCACACTATGTGTTGTATGCGTACAAGCGTCTGAAACACTTATTAGGAACCCTTACTAACTCAGGTACACCTAACGACATACATTGTGAAGAGGCCAACGGGAAATAATGATATTTTCATGAACAGGAGCGTAAAAACCACTTAAGCCGGTTCTGCTGCTCAGCACACGTAGGAGCAACAAAACCGGCTTAGTCAAACGGGAGTTATGTACGGCATGAACCATGCCACATAAAATATTATAAACTGGTCACAGAAAGTATACGTAAAACACTTATTCTGTAATGAAAATCTCAATAGCCTTGCAGCGACCTCGTTTATAATAAAAACTGTGCTGCGCTTCCGGCAATCTTCAAACCAAGAATCGCCATCAGCACAAAGAAAAATTTTCTGTACGATGCTTCGGAAATATATGCAGAACAATAAATTCCAAGCTTACTGCCGATTACCACAGCCGGTACTGATGCAGCATAAATCGTCAGAGCATAGGTATCTATATTTCCAACTGCCACTTGAGTGCCTACAATCAACACACCTGTAAGAATAAATCCGGCACTGATAATGGCCTTAACAGCATTCTTCGGACACCCGCAGTATGCAGTGTATACTGCAAGAGGCGGGCCGTTGAAGCTGAATGCCATTCCAAGAGAACTGGACATTACGCCTGCCACATATCCCCATGCGGGATTTACTACTCTGTCTTCCTTTGATTTAAAAACCAAACTCCAGATAGCGTAAAAGGCAACAAACGCTCCCATCCCGAACCGAAGTAATTGTTCGGGGACAAATTGCAGCGCATACGCGCTCAGCACCACTCCGGGTACCGCTCCGATAAGCAGCGGTTTTGTATACTTCCATTCAATGTGCTTACGGTAAATCCAGCCTGCATGGCAGTTCAGTGTAAGAACAATCATGGTTGCACTTGGTACAAGAACTGACACGTCCATCACATAACTGATGATCGGCATCGCAACCATTGCTGCGCCAAATCCGGCAAGGCCGTTAATAAAGCCGCCGACAAACCACCCCATCGCAATAAAAAGAATATGTTCCATCTCGTGATTATCCGACAGGAAAACTACTGCTTCATCTTACGGAAAATAGTAGTTCTGTTTACTTTCAGAACTTCGGAAGCTTTGTTGACGGAACCATAGGTATCAAGCGCTTGCTGAATAACACGTCGTTCAAGCTCTGCCATGATCTCTTTCAACGATTTACCCTGATCTTTGGAATCAAGCTCCACATTCGGCAGACAGTCCATAGGGTGTCTGGAATTGATGGACGGTGGCAGATCATTTGCGGAAATCTCTGAATGCTCAAGAGTAACCACAAGGCTCTGAACAAGGTTTTCCAATTCACGGATGTTACCAGGCCAGCGGTATTTCAACAGCAGCTGCATGGCATCACGGGCGCATGTGATATCTTTCTTATATTTCTCTCCGTAGATAGAGAGGAAATGTTCAACAAGACCCGGAATCATTTCTGTACGCTCACGAAGCGGTGGAATATCCACAACAGCAACACGCAGACGGTAGAACAAGTCGCTACGGAAATTCCCTTTGCGGACTTCTTCTTCAAGATTGCGGTTTGTTGCAGCGATAATGCGAACATCCACTTTTTTCGCAACAGAAGCACCTACTCGGACAACTTCCTGATCCTGCAGAACACGCAACAGCTTTGCCTGCATGGAAAGGGGCAATTCACCTATTTCATCAAGAAATACGGTACCGCGGTTCGCCATTTCAAAATGGCCAGGCTTTCCTTTGGATGTCGCACCGGTAAATGCGCCAGGAGCATAGCCGAACAGTTCAGATTCAATAAGATTTTCAGAAATACTGCCACAGTCAACCTTCAGAAACATTTCGTCCCTGCGCGGGCTGCTGTCATGGGCAAGACGCGCAAACCAGTCTTTACCCACACCTGTTTCACCAAGCAAAAGCATGGTGGCGTCAGTTTCGGCAATACGTTTAATAAGAGAAACAAGCTGCTGCACCTGAGAATCATAGAACATATTATCAGGATTATTATCTGTAGAATCCTGAGAGGTCAGGTGTGCAAGCTGCTTTGAGAAAAGAGAAATTTGTTCTTTTTGCTGCGCAATCTGCTTACGCATTTGCCCGATAAGGGTAATGTCGCGTGCAAGTGTTACAACAAGGATGAGTTCACCGTCATCGTCAAAAACAGGAAAGCCGCGTAAAACAAGGCGCTTGCCGGTTTTAAGCTGCTGTACGACGGTTGCGGGCTTACCCGTTTTTACTATCTCTGGGTTCAGGACTGCATCAAAGATGCCACTGTCTTTCAGGTACCGGACATCCTTACCACGCAATTCACCTTCCGTCAGACCGGTGAGGCGTTCATACATGGAGTTAACGAACAGCGTCTTGCCGTCCTTATCCGTAATATAGATGCCATCGTCCAATACTTCAAAAACGTGCCGGACAGAGGCTCCGATTTTATCCAGATAGGTATCCATACCCTTCTCCCTGAGATACTGCCTGTGCGGGCTGACATTCAGCCCGCATAGACAGGTACTTTAAAACAGGTTTCCCCCGAAGTGCGAAGGTACTTTCCTTACATTGAATATTAACCGATTTGCTTAGCAATCTCCACGAGAGGTAAGAACACTTCGTTAGCGAGAGATACTTCGCCCATTGGGTACTCACGACCTAAGTTCGTGTACTTCTGAGTACCAAGGCGGTGGTATGCGAGCAATTCATATTCAACGTCAAGGTCTTTGATGAAATCAACGATTGCCTGAATGTCTTCAGGAGTATCATTAAAGCCCGGGATAACCGGTGTGCGAATGCGGATTTTAAGCTTTGGATGAGCTTCGCGCAGCGCTTTAATGTTCTTCAGGAGAAGTTCGTTGGTTACACCGCAAAATTCTTTGTGCTTCTCAGGATCCATGCTTTTGATGTCCATCATCACGTAGTTCAGGTACTTTCCTGCTTCTACGAGAGTTTCTGTCTGAACATGACCGCATGTTTCAACTGCTGTTTTAATGTAACGGCGTTTTGCTTCTTTAAGCAAGGCAATAGCAAACTTAGGCTGAGCAAAAGGCTCGCCGCCACCAAGGGTAAGACCACCACCGGAACGTGCGTAGAACATGGCGTCTTTTTCTACGGAATCGATGGCTTTCTTTACTGTCATCTCTTCACCGTAGCTAATCAGTGCGCCAGCAGGACACGCCTCGGCACACGCCATACAGTTAGTGCAGGTATCCCAGTTTACAGCAATTTTATCGTCATCGCCCTGAGTAAGAGAGCCGGCTGTGCAAACTTCAGCACAGCGCAGGCACTTTGAAAGAGTCAGGCACTTGCCTGAGTTGTAGGCAAGCTCCGGCTTAAACGATTGTGATTCCGGGTTACTACACCACTTACAAGAAAGGGGACACCCCTTCAGGAAAACAACTGTGCGAATGCCCGGACCATCATGGACAGAATATTTCTGAATGTTAAAGACTTGACCAGTTGTTTCTAAAATTTCTTTTTGAGTCATTGTAGTAATCCTGTAATTTAAGCAGTTTGCCCGATTCGAAAAAACGGACGCCCGTATAGGCGCACGAGCGTCCGTCCAAGAGTTAGTCTACAAAAAGCAAAGGAATTGCCGGACAGTAAGTAATGAGCAAGAGAACCGCGATCATGAGGCCAACCAGCGGCATTGCCACTTTGGAAAGCTTTTCGATCTTAGCATCGGCAACACCACTCGCAACAAAGAGGTTTACACCTACAGGCGGGGTTACGAAGCCAACAGCAAGGTTAACAACCATTACAATACCGAAGTGGACAGGATCTACACCGACCTTCATAACGATAGGTAAAAGGATCGGGGTAAGAATAACGATAGCTGCAAGAGCTTCCATGAAGGTACCAACAATCAGAAGCAGAATGTTGATGAGGAAGAGAATCATCAGCTTGTTGCTGGTGAGGCTCATCATCGCATTTGCAATTGTTGTAGGAACCTGCTCAATGGTCATGATGTTACCAAAAATGGTAGCCATAGCCATCAGTACGATTACGATCGCAGATGTGGAACAAGCTTCCATGAAGCTTGGTACCAGGTTGGTGAAGTTAAGTTCGCGGTATACGAACACACCAACAACAAGACCGTAAAACGCTGCAAGCGCTGCTGCTTCGGTAGGAGTCATGATACCACCGTAAATACCACCAAGGATAATTACTGGAACCATGAGTGCCCACTTGGCATCCCAGAACGCACGCATGAAAGTGGATGCATTACGTTCACGCTGTTCGCCTTTCCAACCACGTTTTCTGGAGTAAATGTAAGCGTAGGTCATAAGAGCAAGACCGGTAAGAACCCCCGGTACAATACCACCCATGAAGAGCTTACCAATGGATACCTGAGCAGATACACCATATACAACAAACGGGTTAGAAGGCGGAATCATTACGCCGATAGCACCGGACGCAGCAACGATCGCTGCTGCAAAGAGCTTATCGTATCCGCGCTCAACCATCGCCGGAATGGTCAAAGAACCAATCGCTGCTACAGTCGCAGGACCGGAGCCGGAGATAGCTGCGAAGAACATACAAGTAGCAATAGTAGCCAGTGCCATACCGCCGTGCAAAGAACCAAGCATTTCATCAGCAAGGTTCAAAAGGCGTTTGGAAAGGCCACCAGCACCCATGAACACACCCGCTGCAATAAAGAACGGGATAGCCATGATCGGGAAACTGTCGATTGATGTGAATGTAATCTGTGCAACATATTCAATCGGCAGAGTTCCTGTTGCGTAAATGGTTGCAGTCGCTGCGAGACCAAGGCCGATGGAAATCGGTACACCAATTACGAGGAAAAGAAGGAAGTAACCGAACAAAACCGGAAGGGTGTTCAGATCTTCACTGATAAGAACCGGAGCTGCAATAGCTGCTGTGAATGCAACACCGAGAAGAGTATCAACCAGACCACATTCTTTTGCCTGAGCATATAAGTCCTGAAGCAGACGGATGCCCATCAGCGCAAAGCCGATCGGAAGAATGAGGTAAGGAATAAAGTAGCTCATGTTTGTAGCTGGTGCCACCTGTGGATACTCAAGGAGCATCTCAAGATGGTTCAAGCCCATGTAGAACACAACAGCAACAAGAATCAGGAAGCACAGATCTACTACAACCCAGCTCATTTTCTGCAGTCGAGCAGGGAGCCGATCGTATACGATGTCTACACGAATATTGTTGCGGTTCTTAATAGCTACCGGAATAGCAAGATATGAAATCCAAATAAAAATGAAACGAGCGAGCTCTTCAGTCCAAATTGCCGCACTGGCATCGGATGAAAAGTACGCTCCAATATATCTATAGAAAGTCTGAAAAGTAATAATGAGAATGATGCTGAGCATCCCCGTAAAAAGAAACGGTTTCTCAAAATTGTCGTCCAGCCATGCAAGCCAGGACTTCTTTTCTGCTGTCTGGGAAAGAGTTGTCATTATTTCTCCTAGTGCAGAACCGTAATGTAAAACGGGGCAGACCTGAAGCCTGCCCCATTAACGGAACTACTTCTGTGTGTCCTGAACAAGTTTAAGAAGATCCGCTGGGATATCTTTTGTAAACTCGTCCCAGACAGGACGTGTAAGTTCTACTAACTTTGCACGCTCTTCGTCTGTGAGCTTGTGGATTTTGATGCCCTGAGCTTTGAATGCTTCAACAGCTTTAGCTTCGAGGTCTGCTGTGATGCCACGCTGGTAAGCGAGAGCGTCACGACCGGAAGAAACGATTGCTTCCTGAAGTTCAGGAGCAAGGCCGTCGAACTTCTTCTTGTTCATAAGAAGAATGTGCATTGAGTAGTTGTGAGCAGAATCCATTGCATACTTGAGAACTTCAGTATGCTTTGCATCGTTGAGCAGGGAGAAAGTGTTACCTTCGCCGTCAACTGTGCCCTGCTGAAGTGCGGTGTAAACCTCGCCCCAAGCAATTGGAGTCGGGTTCATACCAAGCTTGGATGCTACAGCTACTTCTACTGGAGAAGCAGTTGTACGCACCTTCATGTTTGCAAGGTCAGCAGCGGATTTGATTTCTTTCTTGGTAGCAACAAAGTTACGGTAGCCGTATTCGCTGTACATAATAGGCTTGAGGTTAATTTTCTCAAGTTCAGCGGACAGGTACTTGCCGAGCTCTCCGTTATCCAGAGCTGCGTAAAGTTTTTCCTGATATTTAGGGCCAGTTACGTAAGGAAGGTCAAAAACCATAAAGGCTTTTGAGAAGTTAGCCATGTTCGGGGAAGAAGCAGAAGCGAGATCAAGAGTACCACGCTGTGCAGATTCCATGGTTACACGGTCACTACCGAGAATAGCGTTACCGTAGAGCTGAACGCGGATTTTACCGTTAGAGCGTTCTTCTACGAGCTCTTTAAATTTCTCGTAACCGAGAGTAACGTTGTTACCCGGAGCCATTGGGTGACCAAGGCGAAGAGTAATTTTACGAGCCTGAGCTTCCATAGATGTAGCACCGACAACAAGTACTGCAGCTACGAGAAGCAACATTAAGGATTTAATAAAATAGCGCATATATCCTCCAAATGTTTAAAAAAAACCAGCGCATCCATAAAGCCGTTAAGATGCACTGCCGATTATAAAAGCAATACCAATGCCAATGGGCATTTTTTTAGCTACAATTTGTGATTTTTCGTGCAAGCTAGTTCAGCGCTTTTTTGCCTCCATATCATCACAAACTGATAAAAGAAGTTCAAAAATTCAATATAACACTCCATAATACATCATTTTTTCAAAAACAGAACAAGCAAACAGTTAAGACTGTAAATCGAGCTGACCGCCGCCCTAAATTGTACTTACGTTCTAGGCTGTGCAAGCGCTCAAATTCATCCTTCAGGGACAAAAAAGCCCCTCTCAAGTTGCAAAAACGCCAGTTCAAGGTTTCATATCTGCAACACAAAGCCGCGAAAGCCTTTTATATCAGGATACTGAGAAGAACAAAAACGCTTGTTGCAGAGATGCATCCCCAGGTGCAATGTTGCAACAATGCACAACCATCTTTTCAGCAGCAAGGAGCCCCATAAAAAGCCGACACGAACAGCCATGCAACAATCTGAAATAAAACGTTATTGAAGAAAAACAATACACAAAACGCCTTCAGCCACCGCTCTCATTTCGCCCTTTTGCACTTTTTTTCACAATAATAACTGACCTTTCTCACATGACCGCCCCAAGTACGAAGACGACCATATTCGCTCACGAGCCCTCTTGCAGACCTCAGCAATATAAATAAGACTGACTGAACATACAGTCAACTCACTACGCACTCTATCATTATATATAGAGCAAAAGCCTTCACCTATTACCATACTTTTCATTTAATTTCAGAATGTTACTTGGAACCCCACAAAACCATGTTGCAACGATGCAAATCATGAACGACAGTAGCAGATATGCAACAATCCATAACATACTGTTTTTACAGAACTGCACAAAGTAGGTTTTCCACATGTTGCAACAACGCAACGGTTTTATGCTATTTTTGCAAAGCATTAGAACCTCTGCCACCCTGCACGCCTTTTTCACGAGCTATTTTTCACAAAGAATACTACCTTTGAACATTTCTCACGGATACAGCTTCTCCGTGCTCAGGAAATATCCACGCAAGCCCAAACCCCGCTTTATTCAATAGGATTGAGGCAGTAATTCAATTTTTTTGAATCTCTTTTGCCGATTATTCACACCTCCGCCAAGACATCGAGTTCATGTTTTTCGCTACTTTTCTAAGAAAAAAGCACTCCGACTGCCTATGTTGGCATCACCTTTGCTCTAAGAGAAACACAGGGCGCGGCTCTCTCAGAAGCAACCATACGAATCGCTGATATTAGCTTTTGAAGAACGCACTCTTACTAATGAGAATCCAAATTTACTGCTGCTGAGCACACAGCGGCCGCAGCATTTTTTAACCCACAGGTACTGCACAGAAAACTGTGCCACCTACTTGAACCTAATTCACAGGAGTCAGTTATGTCTTGTTGTGTATCACCTCACGAACAGCGTCTGCTCGATAAAATTGAAGGCAAAGAAGATATCTACCGCGCATCCCACCCGCGTGTATTCAAAATCCTCGAAACCTTCGACAACGTTCGTCCAATCATCGACATTGAGCGTGCTAAATACTTCACCGAGTCCATGAAAGAGACCGAAGGTGAAATGCTCTGCCTGCGTTGGGCAAAAGCAATGAAGCACATTGCTGAGAACATCACTGTTTACATCGACGACGACAACCTCATTTGTGGTCGTGGTGGTGTAAAAGGCCGTTACGGTCTGCTCTACCCTGAACTCGATGGTGACTTCCTCGACATCGCTGTTGAAGATCTCCCTAACCGTACTGAATCTCCTTTCTCTATTTCTGCAGAAGACGCAAAAGTAGTTGTTGAAGAGATCGCTCCTTACTGGAAAGGTAAAACTTACCACGAAGCTCTCAACAAATCTTTCCCAGAAGAAGTACACAAACTTACTTACGATGATCCAGAAGGTCTTGCTTCCCGCTTCATCGTTAACGAAACTTCTTCTTTCCGTTCTTCCATTCAGTGGGTTCACGACTACGAAAAAATCCTCAAGCGTGGTTTTGGTGGCATTAAAGCAGAAGCTCTCGAAAAAATCGAAGCTCTCGATCCGCTTTCCCCAATCGACAACGTTGAGAAAAAACCTTTCCTCGAGTCCATCGTAATCGTTTGTGACGCTGTTATCACTTGGGCACGTCGTCACTCCGAGCTCGCAGCTGAGTACGCTAAGAAAGAATCTGATCCAGTACGTAAAGCTGAACTCGAAAAAATGGCTGAAATTTGTGCTCACGTTCCTGAGCACCCAGCTCGTACTTTCCACGAAGCTGTTCAGTCCCAGTGGTTCACTCAGATGTTCTCCCGTATCGAGCAGAAAACAGGTACAATCGTATCTAACGGCCGTATGGACCAGTACTTCTACCCTTACTACCAGGCTGACGTAGAAGCTGGCATCCTCGACGACGAGAAAGCTCTTGAACTCCTCGAGTGTCTCTGGGTTGGTATGGCACAGTTCATCGACCTCTACGTTTCCCCTACCGGCGGCGCATTCAACGAAGGCTACGCTCACTGGGAAGCTGTAACTATCGGTGGTCAGACTCCAGAAGGTCGCGACGCAACCAACGAACTGACTTACCTCTTCCTTAAATCAAAACGTGAATTCCCGCTTCACTACCCTGACCTTGCAGCGCGTATTCACTCTTGCTCTCCTGAGCGCTACCTCGCAGACGTTGCTGAAACCATTAAGGACGGCTCCGGCTTCCCTAAACTCATCAACGACGAAGAAGTAGTACCTCTTTACGTTTCCAAAGGTGCAACCTTTGAAGAAGCTTACGACTACGCTGTTTCCGGTTGTACCGAAGCGCGTATGCCTAACCGCGACACATACACTTCCGGTGGTGCATACATCAACTTCGTAGCAGCTCTCGAAATGGTTCTGCACAACGGTAAAATGCTCAAGCACGGCGACCAGGTTCTCGGTCTCGAAACCGGTGACCCTCTCTCCTTCGAAACTTGGGAAGAGTTCTTTGCTGCATACGAAAAACAGCATCATCACTTCCTCAAGACTGCATTCTACCAGCAGTACGTAATCAACAACCTTCGTGCTAAGCACTTTGCACAGCCAATGGGCTCTGCAATGCACGACCTCTGCATGAAGCATTGCCTCGACCTGCACACCCCGCAGATCCCAGAAGGCATCAACATGGGTTACTTCGAGCACATGGGTCTTGGTACTCTCGTAGACTCCCTCTGCGCTATTAAGAAACTCGTATTCGAAGACAAAAAACTCACAATGAAAGAAGTTATCGAAGCTTGTGATTGCAACTTCGAAGGCAAAGAAGACGTACGTCAGCTCCTCATGACTGCTCCTTGCTACGGCAACGACGATGAGTACGCTGATGAAGTAGCTAACAAAATTGACTCCTTCAACGTTCTCTACGGCCAGAAATACGCTAAAGAACTCGGCATGCACAACGACGTTCGTTACGTACCATTCACCTCCCACGTACCATTCGGTAAAGTAGTTGGTGCATCTCCTAACGGTCGTCTTGCTTGGACTCCGCTTTCTGACGGTTCTTCTGCATCTCACGGTGCTGACAAAAACGGTCCTACTGCGGTTCTCCTTTCCAACTACACTTCTAAGAACTACGGCCACCGCGATCGCGCTGCTCGTATGCTGAACATCAAGTTCACTCCTAAGTGTGTTGAAGGTGAAGAAGGTACAGAAAAACTCGTTTCCTTCATCCGTACATTCTGCGACCTCAAACTGTGGCACGTACAGTTCAACGTTATCAACAAAGATACTCTCGTTGCTGCACAGCAGGATCCAGAAAAATACCGTAACCTTATCGTTCGTATCGCAGGTTACTCTGCATACTTCGTAGATCTCTCTCCAGATCTCCAGAACGACCTCATCGCACGTACTGCTCACGAATCTGTTTAGTATCGCGCATTAGATGAAATAATGAGCCCCGACACGAAAGTGTCGGGGCTTTTTTATTACCCTGAAAATACTGGCTTTATCTCTCTTGATTTTCCCGTCTTTCTACGCAATATAATGAGAAGGCGTAACAAAATGTTACATACTCTATGCCATTCGGGGGGAGAACCAGATGCCGTACCAAAATTCACCACGTACTCCTGTGCCTGACAAAGATTTTTTTGTTAGCACAGAACTTAATGCACAGCGCTATGCGCAAATTATCCAGAAATCACATTCTCGGTCTAAAGCAATGGGAATTGACCCCAATCAAACAGCTTCCCCGGAAAAGTACAAACTTAGCCCAGAGCAACTGCAACTACGCATAAAAGCAAGCCAGCCTTTCTACGACCTTGTCACAACTCAAATGTCCACTCTGTACCAAATTTTAAAGGGTTCAGGATTCTGTATGGCTGTAGCTGATGCTGACGGATATGTGCTGCACTCCCTTGGCGACAAACAAATTCTGGAACATTACAAGAAGGGAAATTGCATGCCCGGATACCTATGGACTGAAAAGGCTGTAGGTACGTGCGGTATAGGTCTGGCGCTCAAGGAAGGCATTCCTATCCAGATCTCCGGCAAAGAAATGTTCTGTAAACGAGCGCACAATATTACGAACTCTGCAACGCCAGTATACGACAACAACGGTAAGCTTCTTGGTGCAATAGCTCTTAGCGGGCATGCAGACAAAGTACACCTGCATACACTCGGGATGGTAATCCTTACTGCCAAAGCTATCCGCTCACAGATCGGTGAAATAGAAAAGGCACGGGAAATTGCTGTCCGCAACACCTACATGACAGCTTTGATGGAATCTGACCAACGAGGTATCATTGCTCTCAACGATGCCGGCGAGATTATGCAGATCAATCGAAAAGCAAATGCGCTCCTTGGTCTCGACCAAGGCGTTGTTCCCAATACGTTGTCCGAATCTGAACGTTCCATCCCGCAAATCAATATAGCAAATCTCACCCGTACCCGCTTAGACTGGCAACAAGTGCTCCAGTCAAAATCAGGTTTTACAGAAAGAGAAGTAACCTTTATTCGAGGTGATTCTCGATTCCCGCTTGTCTGCACACTAGACCCGGTTACCATGCCTGACGGAGAACATGCCGGAGGGATTCTGCTTGTTATGGAGCATGACAGAATGCTGCAGCTGGCAAATGAGATTGCCGGCTCACAAGCCCGCTTTACATTTGAGTCAATTCTTGGATCAAGTGCCCCGCTAGAAGAGGCTAAAAAAGTTGCCAGAACTGCTGCCAGAGGTGATGCTTCAGTGCTTTTATGCGGGGAAACCGGAACCGGTAAGGAGTTATTTGCACAAGCAATTCATAATGCCAGTCCAAGAAGCAACAAGCCTTTTGTTGTCATTAACTGTGGAGCAATCCCCAACGAACTGCTTGAAAGTGAACTCTTTGGCTATGTGGAAGGAGCGTTTACAGGTGCACTAAAAGGCGGACGCCCCGGTAAATTTGAACTGGCAGACGGCGGCACCCTTTTTCTGGATGAAATAGGTGATATGCCACTCGATATGCAGGTGAAAATTCTTCGGGCTCTTCAATCCGGTGAAGTAAACCGAGTTGGTGACATACAGCCGATCAAAGTAGATTTGCGCATTATTGCAGCTACGAATGTCGATCTGGACAGTGCGATCAGCAGAGGCTCCTTTCGCGAAGACCTCTTTTATCGAATCAGCACACTCGCCATTACCATTCCACCGCTTCGCGAACGAGGTCATGATGTTCTGACACTAGCAGAAACATTTCTGCGCCGAATTCGACCTAGCCTTGGCAAACCTGATTTAGAATACAGCCCAAAGGCATCACAATCTCTCACACAAGCCCCGTGGCAAGGGAATATCCGCCAACTGGAAAATGCAGTTGAGCGCGCAGTAAATGTCTGTGAAGAAAATTTTATTACGCCCGAAGATCTTGGACTGGAATATACCAACAAAGAGGGATCTGATCAGGATACCTTGGCCGCCAGACAAGTGCAGGAACTGAGTCTTCCCGCAGAAGTTACCAATCTAAATCCGAACAGTAATGCCATGTTAGGAGAGATGGAACACGCACTTATAAAACGTTTGATAGAAGAACATGCAGGTAACATCAGCCAGATAGCCCGAGTGATGGGAGTCAGCCGCCCCACTCTTTATAGAAAACTAAAAAAATACCATATTGCTTCTTGCTAGTGTAACGTTTTATTACATGTAATAAAACATTACACATTGAGCAGTTGCTCAAAAAATATAACCAACAGTCTAAGAACAGGGCTTCTACGCCCTGTTTTTATATTGAACATGCTTTCAACTGTAATATTTTGTTACACTTTTACAAGCCAACAACAATCCTGCAAACATTATACATATCAAATAGTTAACTAAAAATAACGCATGGTACGCTCCTTGCTCATTGCAGATGCAGTCTTTGGATAGAGCTTTTTATTATCTCACTATTCTGCCATTTGCTGACGACTGTTATGTCGCTTAGCAACTAAACAATGAGGAGTATGCATGGGACTTCACTGGTTAGACATGATCGTTGTATTTTTATACTTCGGGCTTGTCATTTGGATGGGTATCTACACCATGAGCAAAGTCGAAAATTTCGACGATTATGCTGTTGCCGGACGTAGTGTACCAACTGCTATTTTGTTCGCTACAATTGCAGCTACACTATGCGGTGGTGGAGCTACAATTGGCCGTATCGCCTTTATGCACAAGACAGGAATTATTGTTTTTGCCGGTCTTATAGGCGTTGTTTTAAACCAATTCTGGTCCGGTTTCTTTATCGCAGGAAAAGTGCGGGAAGCTGGTAAAAACATTTACAGTATTGGTGACATATTTGGTCTGTACTACGGTCGTGCAGGACGCCTTTTCTCAAGTATCGTAGCGTTCTTATTCTGCCTCGCCCTGTTCGGAGTACAGATTCTTGCGATGGGTCGCATTCTTCAGACTGCCACCGGCATGGATCTCATTCCGGCTGCAATTCTTTCTTCCGTTATCACAGTTGCCTACACTTGGTCAGGTGGCATGCTTGCAGTAGTCTTAACCGATGCTGTCCAATACGTTGTTCTCGCAGTAGGTATTTCCTTGTGTGGTATTCTGGCTATGAACAATGCCGGTGGATACGATCACATAATGGAAGTACTGAATAATGCGCCGGAAATGGCTACAAAGCTCCAGCTTTTTGCGGACTGGACCCCAATGCAGTTTTTGGGATTGTTCCTTGCGTTCCTGCTCGGTGAGTTCTGTGCTCCGTACTTTATTCAACGCTACGCAACGGCAAAGTCCGCTAAGGATTCTAAAAAAGGCGTTCTCATCTTTGCTGGCTATTACGGCTTCTTTCTTGCGACAACAGCTGGTATCGGTCTTGCCTCCCTCGTATTACAGCCCAATGTAGAACCGGGTCTTGCAATGACCAATCTCGTACGAGACACCCTGCCAATGGGACTTGCCGGTATCGTATTTGGTGCGTTGCTCGCGGCTGTCATGTCAACAGGTGACTCCTTTATCAACACAGCAGCTGTTATATACACCCGTGACATCTACAATGAATTCGTAAACCCGAAAGCATCTCAGAGCACCCTGTTAAAGCAATCCCGCTGGGCTACTCTGATTATCGGTAGTGGTTCCATCGCTGTTGCTGTTCTTTTCCAGGATGTTTTCGGACTCATGATCTACGTATTCAAACTCTGGCCTTCAGCCATTTTGCCTCCATTGCTCATAGCGCTCTCAGGTAAAATAGGAACCATCAAAATCTCTCCATACGCAGGGGCACCTGCTATTATTGCCGGCCTCGCAACCTGTCTCATCTGGGGTGATAAAGTACTGCATGATCCATTTGGCATTCCTGCCAACCTTGCAGGAATTGTAGCCAACTGTTCAGTCTTATTCATCATTCATATGGCTACCAAAAACAAAGAGCCTAAAGGTGCATTTGTACCTGAGCACCTTATTTAGGAGGATATATGGAAGTTATCGTAAAGTACCTTATCTATGCCTCCTTTGCCCTCAATATCATTTGTGGAGCATGGGTTGCCGTTAACGTCTTCTCCTGGCTGAAAAGCTTAGACAAGAAGGATTAAGTGAACACAGGCCGCCTGTTCTACAGGCGGCTCTATGTAGCAACTCTGCTTTTGATTGCCTCATTTCTATGAAGCAATCTAGCGGCGCCTGTGTTCAGCAACACCCTACGCTACGCCAGTGCACAAGCGCCGCTACTTTGCTGGGTTCAATACCAAGCCCCGCCTCCGGCACAATAAAAAAGGATTATAGCATGTCTGTAATTATACGACACGGCACACACCCAAGGCTTCCTGTTTCCAACGCTGTAGAAGCAAACGGATGGCTCTATGTTACCGGCCAAGTTCCACGCGACGCAGAAGGCAACCTTCTGGCAGGAAACATGACGGAGCAAGCCCGTCTAACGCTCTCCAACCTGAAGCAAGTTATAGAAAGCGCCAACTATACAACAAAGGACATCGTACGCATCGGGGTCTGGATAGATGACCCTCGTGACTTTCCGGAATTTAATAGTGTTTTTGCAGATTTTTTTGACATTGAGCATGCACCGGCACGTGTCACTATCCAAAGTTCCATGATGTGCGACTGTAAAGTAGAAGTAGACGCAATCGCTTACAAAGCACCGTAATGCACTGATGTACTTGGAAATAGAGAGACAGGCAGCAACTGCCAGTAATTTTGATTTCTCGTTTACTTACCATCTCAGGATTTGGGAACTGCACCGCAAATCTGATCTGCTGCTAAACCATATAATAAGTAGATACGATGTTATTGCAGGAAAAAGGATCGCATAATGCGACAGAATTTTGATGTGCTCATTGTGGGCGGCGGCGTTACAGGTGCTGCCGTGGGCTACGGACTTGCTAAAAAAGGCATTAGCGTCGGTGTAGTGGATGCTACACCTTCTGTTGACCGGGCTTCGCGAAGCAACATGGGACTTATCTGGTGTCAATCTAAAGCACTTGGCAACAGAAACTATGTTGAATGGTGCTTTTCTTCTTCCAAGCTATTCAAAAGCTTAGCCAGCGAACTGAAAAAAACTTCCGGCATTGATATTGAATACACTGAATCCGGCGGCCTTATTCCCTGTCTTGGTGAAGAAGAATTTACCAAACGCAGTGATTACCTTGATGCACTTCGCAAAGAAGCAGGCGAAAAAGGCTACCCCGGAACAATGCTGACTCGTGACGAACTTCAAGCAAAGCTTCCAAATATTACTTTTGGCACCAACGTTACAGGTGCAACATGGTGCGCAGAAGATGGCTTAGTCGAACCACTCAAACTTATGTTCGCCCTCCGGCATGGCATGGAACACCTTGGCGGAACACTTATCCCGAACACCAATGTCATCGATATTGCCAAGACAGAATCCGGTTACCTTATCACAACTGATGATGGTGAAATTGAATGTACTCGTCTGGTACTCGCAGCTGGACTAGGCAATCGTCAGCTTGCCGGTAAATTCAACGTAACGGTGCCTGTTGTCCCAAACAAGGGTCAGGTATTTCTTACCGAACGCGTGCCAGACATCCTGCCTTCACCACTTCTTGGAATCACACGTACACGTGGCGGTACTATCATGATCGGCTTCGAACATGAGTACGTAGGAACCGATACGTCACTTCATACAGAAAAATTTTGTCACGTAGCTAAATGGGCAACAGACATCTGGCCTGCTCTTGCAGACCTTCGCATTATCCGTACATGGAGCTGTTTGCGAGTATGGCCGAAAGATGGTTTCCCGATTTATGACAAAATTCCGGGGCATGAAAATGCTTTCATCTTAAATGCTCATAGTGCCGTAACCCTTGCAGCCGTTCATATTGCTGAATTGCCTGACTTCATAATGGGCAAAGAGATTTGCAAAACAGCAGCTGATTTCACGCTTTCACGTTTCGACGAGAAGTAGCTCGCCGTAGTTTTATTTGGAGCTTTTCATGTCCACAAATATATCAACCACCTTAGATACTGTTACAATATTCTTTGAAGGCAAGTCCCTGACAGTTCCCGCTGATATTTCTGTTGCTGCAGCTGTACTCGGGCCGGGGCACGCTGGTCACACTGGGAAAAACCCAGTTATGGACGATAATCGCGCGCCAGTATGTCTCATGGGAGTCTGCTTTGAATGCATGATGGAAATTGACGGCATCCCTAATCAGCAATCCTGCCTCATCACTGTGAGAGAAGGAATGAAGGTTAAACGGCAGAACACTCTCAGGGAGAAATACTAATGCAGGAACAATACGACGTACTTGTTATCGGTGCAGGGCCTGCAGGTCTTTCAGCTGCGAGCACTGCTGCTGAAAATGGTCTGGATGTTATTCTTCTTGATGAGCAAGATTCACCGGGCGGACAAATTTATCGTTCTGTTTCCGGTAAAAAAAGTTACAGCCGCTTCCTTTCCAAAGAAGACCGTAATGACGGACTCAATCTTGTTGACCGCTTTACCAAAAGCGGGGCTGTCTATCTTCCCAAAACAACCGTCTGGGATGTATCGCACGATGGGGTATTATGCAGCAGCGATGGTGAATCAAGAGAGATCAAAGCTCAATACATCATGGTTGCAACCGGAGCAATGGAGCGCCCTGTACCTTTCAAAGGGTGGACCACACCTGGGGTCATGAGCGCAGGTTCAGCAGATCTTCTCTACAAAAGTTCCGGCATCGTACCGCACGGCCCTGTTGTGCTTGCGGGAAACGGCCCCCTTATTCCACTCGTTGCAAACCATCTCAATGAGTTGGGTGTTGAAATTGCAGGCATTCTAAATACAAGCCCATTCCAGAATAAACCGAAGTCAATGCTGCGTATTCCACTTGCAATTGCAGACATCCCTTTCCTTTTTAAGGGGCTCAAAATGATGGGAGCCATGTTCCTTGGCGGTGCAAAGCAGTACCATAATGTGACTGAGATAGAAGCAAAGGGAAACGGTCAACTTAATCAGGTATCTTTTGTACATCGCGGGCAACATAAAACACTTAATGCTGCTACGCTGCTTGTTCATGAAGGAATGCTTCCGCGCACGCATATAACACGCATGCTGAACCTTGAGCACAAGTGGGATCGCGTCCAACGCTATTGGTATGCAAAAACAGACACATTTGGTCGCTCCAGTAATAACGCTATCTATGTTGTAGGTGACGGCCAAAAAGTTCACGGCGTGAATGCTGCAACAGCCAAAGGCGAACTTGCCGGTATTGATGTGGCACGCCGCCTGAATGTTCTCTGCGAAAGTGCTGCACAACTGCAAATTGCTCCTGTAAAGAGACGCCTCTATAAAGCTCTCGCACCACGTGGCTTTGTTGATGCCTTTTTCGCTCCCCGAAAAAACCTTTTTACGATGGTAGACGAGGTTGTAGTGTGCCGATGTGAAGGCGTAACCGCAGGCGACATCCGTCAAGCCATCAAGGAAGGATGCCACGACGTGAATGAAATCAAATTACGTACCCGATGCGGCATGGGACCATGTCAGGGACGTATGTGCGGTAGTGCGCTCGCAGAGATTACCGCTGCAACATTACAAACAGAAGTACCAAATGTTGGTGCATTACATATTCGACCGCCAATTCGTCCGGTAACCGTTCGCGAATTGCGCGATTTTCCTAGCGCAACGTAACCGCGAGGATCTCCATAGATTATCAGAAACTTTTCGATACTCCACCATATTTGCAGCGAATTAGTGGCTCCTCTATAGACCTCATGAAGACAACCGGCGCAATCTTTTCGCTGCATTCCGAAATAGTTTCGGATAACGGTTACAAAGCCAAGGGCACATGGAGTGATTCTTCCGCAAAACCGGCACGAGCGCTTTAGAAGCTTCGTGTCGGTCACTCCTTTACTACATTACCATTCATTATTAACTGTACACGCGATGCTAAGGCAACACTCGACTCTGTTCTTTTAAGTAGACAACATATTTCTGGTATCCTAGCATCTAATACTAACAACAAGTTGGAATAGCTAAAGCGAAACAATTCGCTAAGCAACTTCTGGTTGAAGCTTGCGACAGAACAACCAGCATACTTTTACCGGAAAACACAGCAAGCGCATTCAGGGTCTGTGTTTTTCGCAGGCAGTAGTTTTGTAATTCGATCTCTACTGCTTACCTTTGCAAGGAAGAAAACATGCAAGCTGAAATCAAAGAAATTATCGACTTTTTAGAAACGTACTTCATCATGTTATATGAAGGTGATGCAGAAACCATGGAAAAAGTTTTCCATGAAGGTGCACACATTTCTTTTGTAGATAACGGTGAAGTAACCATTGCTGGTCGTGACGTGCTCAAACAGCGTATCGCCAGCCGTACTTCCTCCAAGGAAGCCGGTGTAGCACGCGAAGACAACATTCTTTCTATTGATTTTATCAATGAAAACTACGCAATGGTTAAAGTGAACCTTGTTATTGTTGACCGTCTCTTTACCGATTACCTTTCCCTCATCAAGAATGATGGAAAATGGATTATTGTTTCCAAAACATTCTATTCCGAGCCGCTTGCTAAGTAAGCAGACAGCAAGGACAAATTTGTTTCTGACGTAAGAGCCGTTATCAACTCTTACAAATTCTGTTCTGTCGCAATATTCAGCCGGAACATACGGCATCAAAAAAGGTGGAGTAATTAATACTCCACCTTTTTCAGGTTGATAATAATCTCACAACTGCGCGCAACACTTCAAAAAAGCAGACACGCCAGATGTCGTAGCTGCGTCGTCCCCAACTGCTTTGTATTCCTTTCACGGCGTAAATGTATTCAAGGAAGGTAAGGGACTATCACCAGCCTCTTTTTTCGTGGTTGATATCAAACCAGCATGGTCTTACTTGGCACAGCAATACTGTTTCCATGCCTGTGCTACAATCAATGTGGCAAGAACAGCCCGTTCAGGAACAGTGCTGGTGACAAGGTATTCATCTACAGAATGCAACTTGCCGCCGATAGGTCCGATGCCGTCAATCACAGGTATGCCTGTCTGGGAAATAAAGTTTGCATCTGACCCACCGCCACATTGCGCGCACTGAATATCAAAGCCGTGCTCCTGCCCAATTTCTTTGATCATGTCATAGAGTCCGAGAATAGCATCATTCGTTACCATGGATGGTCGCGCTGTGATGGTTCGAACAGTACATGTTGTTCCGCAGCAAAAAGGATTCGCGGCAAGTTCCTGAACTGTCTGCCAGACGGTGTCTCCGCACTCCTTTTGTGTATACCGGAACTCGACAATAGCCCGTGCCTTTTCAGCGACAGTATTAGCACCTATGCCGCCCTCAATTTTACCGACATTCACGCTGGTTCCCTGCGAAAGATCATTCAATGCTTCATACGCCTGAACCTGATGGGCGAGTTCAAGGATAGCACTTGCTTTGTCGTCTCCGGCACTACCAGCATGACACGCCTTTCCGGTTACTTCCAGCTCAAAGGTCATACGGCCTTTTCTACCAATAACCAGCTCTCCGCCCGCTTTCGTGGATTCAAGAACAAACGCCACAAAGCTGTTACGTGCTTCCTGCAAAATCAGCTCAGAAGAATTTGTCGAACCGGTCTCTTCATCTGAATTGCAGATGAAAGCAATGGACATATCCTGCAGCAAGCCAAGGGTATCCAGAGCCTTCAGCACATAAACCCCTTCAACAAGCCCGCACTTCATATCGGCAACGCCCGGGCCGTAAAAATTGGTTTCATCGCGCGTGAATTCAGTAAATCCAAGTTCCGGAGGGAATACGGTATCCATATGCCCGCACATAAGAATTCCTTTTACTCCATTTCTGTGCAGCTGCGTCTCGATGACAAGGTTATCGCCCACATTATCGCGCTTTTCCCTGCGCACATGCAGCCCCATTTTTTCACATTCTCTTTGAATAACATCAGCAACCGCATCAACACCGGACTTATTGCCTGTATAACTGTTTATAGAGACAAGTTCTTTCAGCAGCGAAACCATTTCCTGTTCGTGTTCAGCAATGAACGATTGTACTTTCTTAATCACGTCGAATACCTTACTTTTTTGTAATTTTCAGCAAGACAGATATTGCTTTTTTATGTATTAGGGTCTGGCAGGCATGAAATACAAAGCGCCTAACAGCGCCGACTTATGCGGTTTTTTGAGAGTTTCTTGATTCTCAAAATTTTTTCCCGTATGGTCACTTGTTTTTGAGTGAGACTAACAAGCAAGGAGAGATTTATGCGTAATAAATTTATGGCTCTTGTCACCGTCTGTATGCTTCTGCTCGTATGCGCCGCGGGTGCATCAGCTGAGACGCTGACTATTGGTCTGAAAGGTGAACCTACCTCTCTTGATCCCCATTTCCATAACGTGAATGCAAACAACGAACAGGCTATTTATGTTTTTGACAAGCTCATCCGTCAGGATTCACGTCAGAACCTCATGCCGGGACTCGCTGTTTCCTGGATTCCTGTAAGCGATAATGTTTGGGAATTTGAACTCCGTAAAGGTGTTACATTCCATGACGGCTCCCCATTTACCGCTGAAGACGTAAAGTTCACTATCGAACGTATTCCAACTGTACCTAACAGCCCGTCTTCTTTCACCGGTATGGTCAGCGCTATCAAAAAAATTGAAATTGTTGACCCGCACACCATCCGTTTCCACACAGAGGGCCCTGCACCGCTCTTGCCACGTAACATGGCGACTTTTAACGTAGTATCTAAAAAATACGGCAAAGGTGCAAGCACTGCTGACTTCAACTCCGGAAAAGCTGCTATCGGTACCGGCCCATACAAGCTGGTGGAATGGAAGCGTGGTGATCACATTACCTACAAGCGCAACGATAACTACTGGGGTGTGAAACAGCCTTGGGAAACTATTATTGCCAAGCCTATTACAAATGACGGCACCCGTGTAGCTGCTCTTAAGTCCGGCGATGTTGACATTATCAACTTCGTACCGCCTGCAGACGTGGCTCACCTGTCCAAGGATTCTAAGCTTACGCTTTCCAAGTCTCCTTCCACACGTCTTATCTACCTGCACCTTGATTCTGACCGTAATGACACCCCTATGGTGACTGACAACAACGGTAAAAAAATCAAAAACCCAATGAAAGACGTACGCGTACGTAAAGCAATTTCTAAAGCAATCAACCGTAAAGCAATTGCTGCCCGCATCATGGACGGCCTTGCTGTTCCTGCAGCACAGATGCTTCCTGAAGGTTACGAAGGCACCAGTAAAACACTGAAGCCTGAAGCATACGACCCTAAAGGCGCCAAGGCTCTGCTTGCTGAAGCAGGCTACCCTGATGGATTCAAAATTACTATCCACGGCCCGAACGACCGTTACGTAAACGACGGCGACATTGCACAGGCTGTTGCACAGATGCTCACAAAAGTTGGCATTAAAACAGAAGTAAACACCATGCCTAAGAGCGTTTACTTCGGCAAAGCTTCTGCTCTGGAATTCAGCCTCATGCTCGTTGGCTGGGCAACTGACACCGGTGAACACTCCAACTGTCTCGGTGCTCTGCTCCACACTTACGACAAAGATAAAGGTTTCGGCTCTGCAAACCGCGGTCGTTACTCCAACCCGAAAGTAGACAAGCTGCTCGAACAGGCTCTTGTTACTGTTGACCCTGCCAGACACAATGCTCTGCTTGTTGAAGCAGTTGAGACTGGTATGAACGACATCGGTATCGTGCCTATCCACTATCAGGTAAACGTGTGGGCAATGAAAAAAGGTCTCGACTACAATGGTCGTACCGACGGCTACACCCTTCCGCGCGAAGTAAGTGAAACCAAATAACATAACCAGAACATAATGCTGCGGTTCTGCTGCCGCATACAAACGACATCCGTGCCCCTGACCGGACAACGCCTCCGATTCAGGATAATGCAGACAAAACAGTGTTCAGCCTTTTCGTCTGGATACCCAAGAATGCACTGCGCGGCATGCCATGTTTAATGACTACACCTGAAGGGGCGTGAACATCACGCCCCTTCAGCCTGTTTTTTACCCCTTTTGGCTTTTTTGGAGCGTCATCCTTTATGCTCGCTTTCCTCATACGTCGCATTTCGCAGAGCGCTGTCGTTCTGCTTGTCATGTCCCTGCTGGTATTCGTGGGAGTATTCTACATCGGTAACCCTATCGATATCTTAATCGCACCGGATGCAACTCCGGCAGAATACGCCCGTGCAGTTCACGAGCTGGGACTGGATAAACCACTGTGGGAACAGTACACCATCTTTTTAAAAGGTGCGCTGCACGGTGATTTCGGCAACTCTTTTGTGTACAACGAACCAGCTCTCAAGGTTATTCTTGATCGCCTTCCTGCCACACTGGAACTCGCCTTTACTGCTATGTTTATTGCTGTAATTTTCGGTATTCCACTCGGTATGGTTGCCGGTATGAAAGCAAACAACTGGATTGGTCGAAACATTATGCGTTTCTCCATTCTCGGTTTCAGTCTCCCTACATTCTGGGTGGGGCTTATGCTTATCATCATATTCTCAGTACAGCTTAACTGGCTGCCCTCGGGGGGGCGCGGCGAAACAGTCATGCTTCTCGGCATACCTGTCAGCTTCCTTACCTTAAGTGGCCTTGCGCATCTTATTTTGCCGGCTACAAACCTCGCCCTGTTCAAAACGTCTCTTGCAATCCGCCTTACCCGCGCCGGTGTGCAGGAAAACATGCAGATGGACTATGTTAAGTTTGCCCGCGCAAAAGGCTTGTCCGAAACACGGGTTATCGGTCTGCACGTTATGAAAAACATTATGATCCCTGTTATCACGGTTCTCGGAATGGAGTTCGGTAGCCTTATCGCTTTTGCAGTAGTTACCGAAACCATCTTTGCATGGCCGGGAATGGGTAAACTGGTCATCGATTCCATCGGCGTACTTGATCGCCCGATTATTGTTGCCTACCTGCTCATTACCGTAACAATGTTCATCATCATCAATCTGGTTGTGGACATTCTCTACTCCATTCTTGACCCTCGCGTCCGCCTCGGTCAGGAACGATAACCGCAAGGACTCTGATATGTCAGAACATACTACTGAAGCTGTCGTTCAGGCTCCGGCGGTTCAAGATGAATCCCTGATCCTCGAGGCAGTAAAAGAATTTTTTGAAAACCGCGTCGCTGCAGTCGGCCTTGTCATTTTTATTATAATGATCGGCGTTGCGCTGTTTGCGCCGTACATTACCCCACAGAACCCATATGACCTTATGTCCATTGATATTATGGACGGAAAACTTGCACCAGGCTCCAAATCATTTGATGGTTCCGTCACATACTGGCTCGGCACAGACAGTCAGGGACGCGATATGTTCAGCTCCATTCTATACGGACTGCGTATTTCTCTGGGGGTCGGCGTGGTTTCCACCATTATTGCGCTGGTTATTGGTGCAGTTATCGGCTTGTGGGCTGCGTTTGTCGGTGGCAAGACTGACTCTGTCATCATGCGTATTGTAGATCTTCAGCTCAGCTTTCCGGCTATTCTTGTGGCGCTTATTCTGCTGGCTATTCTTGGTAAGGGTGTGGATAAAATTATCCTCGCGCTTATCCTTGTCCAGTGGGCGTACTATGCCCGTGCTATCCGCTCCAACGTTATTGTCGAGCGAAGTAAAGAGTATGTGGAGGCTGCAAAATGTCTTGCACTTCCGCAACGCAGAATCATGTTCTCACACGTTCTGCCCAACTGTACTCCTGAGCTTATTGTAATCTCTACAGTTAAAGTGGCGAGTGCCATCGCGCTTGAAGCGACCCTTTCATTCCTCGGTCTCGGCATGCCTATCACCGAGCCGTCATTAGGTTTGCTTATTTCCAACGGTTTTAAATACCTGCAAAGCGGATACTACTGGATCAGCTTTTATCCGGGCGTTGCCCTGCTTATCCTTATTGTAAGCATCAACCTTGTTGGTGACAGATTACGCGATGTATTGAATCCGAGGTTAAAACGATGAGCACTCCACTTCTTGAAATTTCTAATCTTAAAACGCACTTTTTCACCCGCGCTGGTGTAGCAAAAGCTGTTAACGGCATCTCGCTTACCATCAACAAAGGTGAGGTCGTAGGTATTGTTGGTGAGTCCGGCAGCGGTAAATCTGTAACCGGATTTTCCATTATGGGGCTTGTTGACGAACCGGGTCGCGTTGTGGGCGGTTCCATCAAGTTCAAAGGACGTGAGCTCCTGACTCAAAGCGTGGAGGAATGGCGTAATTTCCGTGGAAACGAAGTTGCCATGATCTTTCAGGATCCAATGATGACCCTGAATCCGGTTCTGCGAATTGATACCCAGATGATTGAAGCAGTACGTACCCACGAAAAAGTAAGCAAAGCAGAAGCACGTAAACGTGCGGTCGAAGCTTTGGCAATGGTGGGTATTCCTTCTCCTGAAGAACGTGTTAAAGCGTATCCGCACCAGTTCTCCGGTGGTATGCGCCAGCGTGTTGCCATTGCAACCGGTCTGCTTAACCGTCCTGACCTGATTATCGCTGATGAGCCCACAACGGCTCTCGACGTAACTATTCAGAGTCAGATCCTGTCTGAAATGCAGACCCTTTGCCGCAAAACTGGCATGTCTCTCATGTGGGTAACACATGACCTGACTGTTATTGCTGGCCTTGCGAACAGAGTGGCTGTTATGTACGCAGGCAAGATTATCGAAGAAGGTGCTGTGGAAGATGTGCTTGATAAGCCACTTCATCCGTACACCGAAGGTCTTGTCGGGTCTGTGCCGAGCAAGAACCACAGAGGCGAACCACTCTACCAGATTCCGGGCATGACACCTTCTCTTATCAATCTTCCTGAAGGCTGTTCGTTCCGTATGCGTTGTCCAAAGGCTACAGAAAAATGTCACTGTGAACCGCCTGTTACAGAGACAGCCAACGGACGCCGTGTCTGCTGCTTCCACCCGAACTTGTAGGAAACAATTATGAGCGATACCAATAAACCTTATCTTCGATGCGAAGGTCTGAGCCGCGCTTTCGTCAAAAAGCTCGATTTAGCAGGCCGTATTGCCCGTTCCCTTGGTTCCAACTTACGTGAGGAACGGGTACAGGCAGTTGATTCCGTAGACCTTTCTGTCATGCCGGGCGAAGTGCTTGGTCTTGTGGGCGAATCCGGTTGTGGTAAATCAACATTGGGCCGCATGCTCTGCGGTATTCTGCCACGGAGTGAAGGAAAGATTTACTACAAAGGGCAGGACATAGACAGCCTTTCTGCGCAAGAAATCAAGAACTACAATATTAATGTTCAGATGATCTTTCAGGACCCTTTCGCGTCCTTGAACCCGCGTAAACGTGTCCGGAATATTATTGGAGAAGCTCCGCTTTTCCATAAGCTGACAACATCTTCTGAGCTGGATGACTATCTTGCCAAAGTAATGCTGCGCTGCGGACTTGACCCGTCATACACACATCGCTACCCGCATCAGTTCTCAGGCGGTCAGCGACAGCGTATCGGCATTGCCCGTGCTATGGCTGTACAGCCTGAATGCCTTGTCTGTGATGAATCTGTTGCAGCGCTGGATGTTTCCATTCAGGCACAGATTCTGAACTTGTTTATGGAACTGCGTAATGAGCTGAACCTGACGTGTCTGTTCATCAGCCACGACCTTGGAGTTGTGGAGCATATCTCTGACAGAATCGCAGTGATGTACCTTGGACGTGTTGTTGAAGTTGCTCCTGTTGAGGATATCTTCAACTCTCCGTTCCACCCGTACACCAAAGCACTGCTTGATGAAGTTCCAAGACTTGATCGCCGCGGCGTCGACTTTACTCCGCTTGCAGGTGAAATCCCTTCCCCGCTTGATCCGCCATCCGGTTGCCACTTCCACCCTCGATGTCCGCACGTAATGGATATCTGTAAAAAAGAAGCACCCGTTGATATGGAAATTGCCCCTGGTCGCAGGGCATGTTGCCATCTGGCTACTATGCGATAATATTTTATAATTCCTTTCAGACTATAATAAGCGTTAAACGGCTCTGTAATAACAGAGCCGTTTTTTTTTGCATAACGTATCTTTTTCATACGAAAGGAAATGATCACATGAAGTGACACTGCAATACTATTTACACGTCCTCCAACCACACAAAACAAATAGTTTACTTTATGTGCACCATACTTTTTTTACATTTTTTACAATTACTACTGTCTTCTTATAATGATCACCCCCATTAAAACAATAGCGCACGGCTTATCACTCACCATTTTTCTTTACGAAATTTATGCAGTTATAACAGTATGTAAAGTTGTAAAACATGCTTCATGCCCCTTAAGACATAATATTGTCCACCGAAGAGAATTGAGAGAACACTTTAGTAAATGAGAGAACATACTCACTACGCAATACGTTGTATTTATTTGTCATACGTAATTCTACAATCTGCCTTACTCTCGTAATGAATACTTTCTAGCCTCATTTGACGGAGGAGCTATGCAATTCAAATCACTCAAGACTAAACTTCTGTTTATTATTTCAGGAAGTTCTACTGTATTCATCGGAGCTTTACTCGCTGTCACGATCAACTTTACACGTACTGCAACTATTGAAGCTGCCAGAGTCATTACACAGGATGCAGCAGAGAAGCAGGCATTACTTGTTAAGCAGGAATTTGACGACGGCTTTGCAGTGGCGCGTACACTGGCAAATACAGTTGAAGGATTACTTGCGTACAACAATTCACCTGACCGTGAGCGTTTTTCCAGCATCATGCAGCAGGTCGCTATCAAACAAAGCAAATTGTACGGCGTATGGATGGCGACCGAGCCTCAGCTTTTCGATGGAAGAGATGCACAATTTGCAAATGACGGAAAGTTCAGCGCTGCTGACGGGCGATTCATTCCCTACTGGAGTAAGTCAGATGGTGCACTGGCATTAGCCCCTTGCACTGACCTTAACGGTGAATGGTATACCTACAGCAGGGACACCAAAGAAGAAGCCGCCACCGTCGTTACAGAATACACAAGTACTGGGGGTTCCAAATACAGTGTATCCAGCCTTTCCATACCTGTTCTTGTAAACGGCAAGGCAATAGGTGTTGTTGGTGTGGATTTATCTGCGGATTTCCTCAAAAACATTGTGAACAACATCAAGGCATTCAACGGGAACTGCAAAATGAGCCTCATCGCGTCTGACGGCACCATCCAAGCGGCAACTCAAGCCCCGGAACTGCTTGGAACACCGTACGCAGATCTGATTCAAGACGGCAGCGCGTTACTGCAAAATGCAATGCGCGGCAGCGTTACCATCAGCGAAACTGATACAGACTTACGGGTGCTGGTTCCTGTTACTCTGGGTAATGCCCATAAGAACTGGGTTGTTTCCTTATCTGTCCCTATGGACATTGTCCTTGCCAAAGCAGACCAGATTACCAATACACTGCTCATCACAGGTGTCGCCGGCCTCCTCATTGCACTGGCAGCTATTATGTATCTTGTCCGGATAATCTCCAACCCGATCATTGAAACCTCTTCAGTCATTACTAAAATTGCTGAAGGCGATTTATCTGTTCGCTGCCACCCGCACGGGCAAGATGAAATTGCAGACATGCAGCATGCTGTAAACAGCATGGCTGAAACTCTTGGGAAAAATATAGAAGAAATTGAACATAATCTGGAAGAAGTGCAACTTCGTTCAGAAGAGGCTGAACAAGCAACGGCAAAAGCCGAACAAGCGCAGCAGGAAGCAACAGAGGCGCACCGGAATGGTCAGCTTGCAGCAGCAGGCCAGCTTGAAGTCCTTGTGCAGAACCTGACCACTGTTTCTTCAGAGCTAACAACACAAATTCAAACCACGTCTGAAGGCGTTGCTCAGCAAGATACGCGAAACAGTGAAACAGCCACGGCTATGGAAGAAATGAACAGTACCATTCTGGAAGTCTCGCGCAACGCTTCTGAAGCTGCCACAAGTGTGGAAGCAGTCTCCCATGAGGCACAATCCGGTCTGGTTGTTGTTGAAAAATCTGTTTCCACAATCCAGAACGTCCATTCCCTCAGCGAACATCTGAAAAAAGAAATGGGACAGCTGGGTGAACAGGTTGAATCTATCAGCGATATTCTTAATGTCATCAGTGACATTGCAGACCAGACGAACCTGTTGGCACTGAACGCTGCCATTGAAGCTGCACGGGCAGGTGATGCCGGACGAGGATTTGCTGTTGTTGCTGATGAAGTACGTAAGCTTGCGGAAAACACCATGGAAGCAACCAGCCGTGTTGGAACTGCTATCCAAACCATTCAGTCCGGTACACAGCAGAACATTGATGCCATGTCCAACACTGCTGTCGCTGTTGAAGAGGCAACTCAGCTTGTTACAGAATCCGGTGAAGCTTTTGACCGTATTGTATCCAAAGTTACCCCTGCAACAGATCAGGTTCGGGCGATCGCCACTGCTGCGGAACAGCAATCAGCAGCAAGCGAAGAAATTACTCAGGCAATAGATGAAATAAGTCACATCTCCACAGTCACTGCTGACAAAATGCAGCAGGCAGAAACCTCGGTCTGCACACTGGGGGATGTATCTGACTCACTTAAAAATATGATGCACAATCTGCAACAAGGATAGCGCATACATAGCAAAGCCCCTGCCAACTTCATCCTCCGGCAGGGGCTTTGCCTATCAGCATATTGTAACGTCCAATACGTTGGATAATTATGAGCTCTGATCAATCTGTTGCTGAGCAAGGTTCCCGATAGTCTTCAGCCCCGCCTGCATCTCCTCGTTCCAAAAACCTACACAGGAAAGACGAACAAAGTTTGTAAAACTCTCGCTCGTAGAAAAGATAGCACCGGGCGCAATACTAATATTATGCTTTTTCGCATCAAAAAACAGCTTTGTCCCATCAACCTTTTTAGGCAGCTCCACCCATAACACTCCACCGCCTTTCGGCTGTGTCGCTCTTGTTCCCTCAGGGAAATATTCCGGCAGGAACTGCTGCATGACTGCTCTCTGGTTTTGAATAGCAGTGCGCAACTTTCGTAAATGCCTGTCATACATACCCTCTTCCAGATACGTTCCAACAGCAAGCTGCAAAGGAGTTGTGCAGGAAACATTTGTTGTCGCCTTAATTTCCAGCGCCTTATCCAGTTTCTTTCCCGGAAGCATATATCCAACCCTGAAACCGGCTGAAATAGTTTTGGAGAATGATGAACAGTGAATAACATTCCCTGTTGTATCGTACGATTTAAGCGGACGCGGTCGCGCCTCCATATCACAGTACAAATCACCTGAAACATCATCTTCAATCAGTGGAATGTTGTGACTGTCACATAATTCTACAATAGCCTGCTTGGCCTCATCTGGAATTACCGCCCCGTCAGGGTTATTAAAATTGGGTGCCAGAATACACGCAGCAATATTAAAACTGGAAAAGGCTCTGTCCAAATCCCGCGGAGAAACGCCGTGCGTAGGGCTGGATGCCACTTCAATAGCTCTCAGCCCAAGGTTTTCAAGCAACTGTAAAAAGCAAAAATACGTTGGGGACTGAATAACAACACTGTCCCCCGGACGGGTTGTAGAACGAAGAGCAAGATACAGTGCTTCCATTGCACCAAAGGTTACAAGGACATCGTTACCGGTAACTCGGCACCCGTGTTCCTGCATACGCCAGCCAATCTGTTTACGTAGCAGCGAATTGCCCTGAATGGACTCATACCCCATCACATCCTGTCCGTATGTTCTGAGGACTGAATTCATAATCCGAGCCATTGCCTTATGCGGAAGCAAAGAGCTGTCTGCACAAATACAGCCGAACGGAAGCATGTCCTTTTCACCCACAATCCCGAGTACTGTCTGGATAAGCTGTATCCTGCTCAGCTTACCCATCTGAACATCATGTTCCGGTGACTCAGGGATAGGTAGCGGAGCAGTCTTTTGACGAACGTAATATCCAGAACGCGGGCGAGCTTCGATTATCCCTTTTTTCTCCAGTTCCATATAGGCATGCGTGACTGTTGCCAGAGATACGTGCATTTTCTGGCTTATCTCACGGAGCGAAGGAAGCTTCTCACCTACCGCAAATCTGCCCGAGTCAATCATATCACGCAAATAATGTTCAAGATTCTGGTACTTAAAATCTTTGGATACTGCCTGCATAGCTCACCTGTCTGTTTTTCAGCAATCTGTACTTATCGTTTTTTGTAAAATCTGCATCTGTCATGTTGTCAGATTTTGTGTTTCTATTCAAGCAGATCGAAGCACACAAAAGGAAGAAAATATGCAAAGCGAAGCAATTGAAAACACAGCCACTTCTATCGTGAGCACAACCAGTACCTTGCGCGCCGATATAGCGGACGGCATCAAACAATCCATTCCCATCATTATCGGATTTATTCCTGTCGGCTTTGCATTCGGCGTCCTGGCTACTAAGAATGGGGTTCCCGGCTATCTAACAGTTCTCATGTCTATTCTTGTATTAGCAGGATCATCACAGTTTATTGCTGTCAGTCTGTTTGCAGCCGCCATGTCGCCTATCACAATCATCATCACAACGTTTATTGTAAATCTGCGGCACTTCCTTATGTCAGCTGCCATAGCTCCGCATCTTTCAAAAATGAGTTTAACACGCAAGCTGTTATTCAGTTTTCAGCTCATTGATGAAAGCTTCGCCATTCATATGGCTAACATTGACCGGAATCACTTCGGAGAAGTGCAGGCAATCACGCTGAACTGCATCGCGCATTTCTGCTGGTCATTCGGCACGCTACTCGGAGTCTATGGCTCACACCTGATAACGGACATCAAACCTCTTGGATTTGATTACGCACTTCCGTCCATGTTCGTTCTCCTGCTCATCTGGCAGATGAAATCAAACATGCATGCCATTGTTGCGTTTCTATCTGCCATAACAGCTGTCTTGCTCTACCTTGCCGGTGTTGAACAGTTGTGTGTAATCCTTGCTGCTATTATCGGCGCAACAACAGGAGTAGTGTTATGCAGTATTCGCACGAAATAATTTTTCTCACTATCGTAGGCATGATGGCTGTAACATATATCCCTCGTCTGTTGCCAATTGCCTTACTTTCAAACAAACAATTTCCTGAAGTTGTGACCCGTTGGCTCAGCTTTGTACCGGCAGCAATTCTCAGTGCCTTGCTGGCCCCTTCTCTCT
This sequence comes from Halodesulfovibrio spirochaetisodalis, assembly GCF_001672295.1. Classification (GTDB taxonomy): domain Bacteria; phylum Desulfobacterota; class Desulfovibrionia; order Desulfovibrionales; family Desulfovibrionaceae; genus Halodesulfovibrio; species Halodesulfovibrio spirochaetisodalis. Next base: position 107,497 of record NZ_JXMS01000005.1, read on the forward strand.
TCATTCAGGACGGTTCACTTTCATTTTCTTTTGACAATAAATACCTGTGGTCTTCCATCCCAGTCTTTATTGTTGCCATGCGCACAAAAAGCTTTTTTGGAACAATCCTCACAGGAATGATCGTTATTGCCGGATGGCGCTATGTTCTGTCTATGTAAGTAGCCTCAACATTTTGTTATTTGTCACCCATCCGTCAAATTGCAGTGCATGAACACCTCGGATTCACCCAATCCGTCCCTTTCGTTAACCAGATAGTCATGCGGACTCTCGCCATGTTTATGCATGCAATCTTGTAAGCCTTGCCAACAGATATGTTGGCAAGGCTTACTTGTTTTTTACGAGCAGAAACCAGAATCCGACTCAAAAAATCTTCATTTTTTCTTAAGAACCTATAGATTATATCTACGGAAAAACACTGTTCAGTTCTAACGCAGGGTTGACTTTACAAATCAGCCTTCGTAAAAATCCATGACCATGACTAACGGTCATTTTGTGAATTTTGATTCACAGCATGATCAAGCGAGAAAATTACACCTTGAAGTACAAAACAACACGACATGAAAAAGCGGAAAAAGCAGCCCGCGACCGAATCCAGAAAAGTGGCATTCATATCCTTAAAACAATTGGATTAAAATGTTTCACCATGGCTAAGGTTGCAGAGCATGCTGAAATTGCAAAAGGCTCTTTGTACAGGCATTTTTCCAGTAAAGAAGAGTTATTGCTCTCCATTTTAGACTGCTATTATGAGCCGCTGAATCAAATAATTTTTGATATTTACAAAAAGGATATCGAACCGCTTGAGAAAATCCGGCAATACCTCATTGCCTCGTTCAAGCACTGTGAATATGCTCCCGAGTTATTTTGTGAACTTCACGGCGCTTTCGGTCAGCTTACAGAGATTGATCTCAAAACCAGACGATCAACGTACTGGGACGTAATAAGAGTCATCATCAAAACTCTTGAAGACGGCATACAAAGCAAGCAATTTCGACCGCTCAATGCTGAACTGACGGCTTATTACCTTACAGACGCGACTGAAGGCTCTATAGTGCGACGCATCCTGACCCGATGCACACACTCGCCAGAAGAAGAAATACGAGAAATATTTGCTTTAGTTGAAAACGGAATCAGTAAATAACCTTACTGTTTCAAACGAACGCGGCCTGACCTCTGCCTTCGTATAATATGGATACTGCGTGTAATTTGACCAGTACACCAGCTTCCATTTGACAGATGATACACACTTTATTCTATTTTTACTTAGCTGGACTTACACATGAACAACAGCTCTCTCAGACCAATACGCCTCCTTGTTGTAGACAACCACGAAATTTTTCGAATAGGACTGCGTGAAAGCCTTTCCAAGCATGCTGACATGTCCATTGTTGGTGAAGCATCCAATGGAAACGATGCCCTTGCTCAGGCAAAATTACTCACTCCAGACGTTATCCTTATGAATATCAGCATGCCTGTCATGGACGGCGTGCAGACAAGTCAGGAGCTCAAAAAGCTTAACCTGTCCAGCAGGATCATTATCCTGACCAATAACACATCTGGAGACATTGTTTTCTCAGCCATCAAGTCCGGTGCCATGGGCTACCTTCTTAAAGACATTGCGGCTGAAGAACTCGCCCAGTACATTCGCAAGGTAAATCAGGGAGAACCTGCGTTTACACCATCTATTGCTCTTGAAGCACTTTCCATTATTGCTACTCCGGGTGAGCCTAAGCATGTTGAATCTCATCCGCTCACTCCAAGAGAAGTAGAAATTCTGCAGCTTGTTGCTGAAGGGAAAGGAAACAAGACAATTGCTACAGAGCTTACTGTGAGCGAAGCTACTGTAAGCACACATATGAACAACATTCTTACCAAGCTTCATCTGTCAAACAGAGTGCAGGCAACTCTGTACGCTCTGCGTAAGGGACTTTCCACACTTACCTAACCGTGGCAACAGACTGCTTCTTCACCCTGACAGCTACAACGGATCAAACCAGCTGGTTATCTAGCTCCTCGATCCCTTTTATCATACTATACAGTACGGTGGCCTATCTCACCGATCACCAAAAAGCCCTGCTACAGAATTTGTAGCAGGGCTTTTTGGCGTGTTCCAATGCCTCCTGATGATGACTCAACAAAAAAGGGGTGCCCAAATGGGCACCCCTTGGAGTGGCTGTTGCACACTGACTTTGTGAAAACGAAGCTTCTAGATTAGAAGTTGTATTTTGCGCCTACAGCAGCTTTGAAAACGTTGTCTACGTCTTTTGCAGTGCCTTTGTCGAAATCAGTACCTGCGTAAGCGAGGTCGAAGATGAAGTCGAGGTTAGGGTATGCAGCGTAAACAGTTACGAAGTCAAATTCGTAAGCGGAGTCGTCGTCGCCCCAGCTTTCGATGTCTTTAGAGCTGTCGTTGGTACCACGGAGGTAGGTAGCGCGAACAGTGTGAGTTACGTTTTCGATGAAAGTGATTTCAGAAGCCTGGAGGGAAACACCCCATTTACCGATAGCGCTGCCGAAGGTAGCATCAGTAGAGGTAGCAGCTGCACCGTAACCTACGAGAGTAGTTGGAGCTGCGTTGAGGTTGTTGTCGCCACCAGCGAATGGCATGATGCCTTCGCCGTCGCTGTCGTTACCGGAACCGTACCAAGCAACGAATGCAGGAACTGCGAAGTCAGTTGCGTAAGCAGCTTTACCAGCGAGGAAGTAACCAGCGTCGAGGCTAGTAGATTTACCGTATACACCGTCGAATGCGAGGGTGAGGTTTTCTACTGGAGCAGCTTCAACAGCGATACCGTACCACTGAGTTTCTTTGCCGTTAGCAACTGGGGACTGTTTGCCGTTGTTAGCAAACATGAAGTATGGGCTTACAGAAACAACACCGAGATCTGCGGAGAGGATACCACCGAAGAGGTCAGTTGTAGATTTAGAAGTTGTGCCTTTGTAAGGACGTGCGAAGAAGCCAGTAACGTTAACGTTACCAACTGGTGCGCTAGCTACGATACCAGCAACGTCGTTACCGAGAACTGGGGAGCCCATTACAGCACCTGGGAGAGAAAGACCCTGGATACCGGAACGTACTTTAACAACAGTGCTTGGAAGCATGAAAGTCATGTAAGCACGTTTGGTTTCGATGTTAACACCGTCAGCACCGAGACCACCACCGGAACCGCCGCCAACTTTGCCGTTCTGCTTACCCCAAGTCTGGTCGATTTCGAAGAATACGGTACCGGAGAGGGACTCAGAAGCAACGATGTCGATCTGGGAACGGAAACGCTGGGAGAAGTCGTTAGTTTTCTTACCAGCGTCAATGCTCTGGTAATCGTAACCTGTGTAGAGGTAACCAGTAGCTTTAAACTCAGCAGCAGATGCGCCAAAAGCAGCACCAAGCACCATGCATGCAGCAAGTGCGAGAACGATAATACGTTTCATAAAATTTTTCCTTCTTAAATTCACTAAATGTCCAAAGTCAGTGGCTGTTCAATTTTTTGTACCCAATGGGTAAAAAATATACAGCCGAAGATGAAACTCTTGTTACAAGGTGGCTCCACACTATTCTTTCGCGGCTAACGAAGACAATGCGACCCTGCGGTGAGTTTCATATATGAAAAAGAGTGGCTAAGCTCTTAGTCATGCAAAGGAAACGTTCTCGAGAATTTTCCCCAAAACGCAAAAACAATTTTTTTAACCCTTATGTTTTCAGAAATATAGCCGAAAACATATAATAGAACTAAACATCGTTTTCTCTGGTTCTGGTCTATCACGCTCCTGCGTTTTTGCATCATCAATTACCTTGATTTGACTAAAGTCAATTCTAGTACTTTTTCATGATACAACTAGACCAAAACACGTAGACATACTCCTTGTAAACCGCATTATCACTACATTCAGCAGGACTATCATCACGCAGCACAACTTTCCCCAGCTAAAAAAATGCACAGCTTTTAAGTTGACAACACAACTTTTTTTTACATCTAATTTCTTACATCCCCCGCAGTAGTGTACTCCTGCACGTTTCCATCTTGTCCATATGGACTTTGCCATGTAATGCAGGGACACGCTTTTACTGACTCGAGACATTCCCTATTATTGACTGGAGTTCCCCCGTGTTATCTTCCGTAAAAAAAATTTTCGCTCAAGCTCCCCAGCCATCCTCACTAGATCAAGCCCTGACGGCGTACAACAGAGAAGAATATGAACAAGCTATTTCTCTGTTTGAATCACTAGCAAGAGACAGAACCCCGAAGGCGTTGTACTACCTTGGTACCTGTTATTACTGGGGTCTGGGTACTGAAAAAAATCAGGAAAAAGGTTTACGCCTTTTCATTGCAGCAGCCGAGCAAGGCTACTATCAGGCGCAAATGGAACTGGGCTACATTTACCGCCACGGGCACGGCGTAGATGCAGACAGTAAAACATCTCTCCAGTGGTACGATCGCGCACGTGTCACAGGACAGCCGGACGCTATTGCAGAAGTTGCCCGCTGTTATGAATACGGAGACGGCATCGAGCAAAGCATTCCCCGCGCGCTCGAACTGTACTCCCTTGCAGCAGAAGGCGGAAATGCCATGGCGCAGTTTGCGCTTGGCTGTTTTCATACAAAAGGTGTTGATGTTGATTATGATCTGGCTACAGCTTTTTATTGGTTTAAGCGCGCCGCAGACCAGCACTACGAAGAAGCATATATTCATGTAGCAGCATGCTATGCCCGTGGTGAAGGTGTTGAGTCCGACCTTAACAGAGCAATCATCTGGTACGCCAAGGCCGCGGAATACGGTGATCCTGTTGCCCAGAATAATATGGGCTACTACTACACAACAGGTACAGGTGTGGTTAAGGACGAAGGAAAAGCCACATTCTGGTATTACCATGCCGCCAGACAAGGACATGCCATTGCGCAGTACAACCTTGCAGAACGCTACCGGACAGGTAATTCCGTCGGACAAGACCTCGCCGAAGCCGCATTTTTGTATCTTGAAGCTGCAAAGCAAGGTGATAAAGATGCACAATTCCGCATCGCCATGTGCTATAAGTATGGTGAAGGTGTAGAAAAAGATACAAAGCAATTTGTGTACTGGATCGAAAAAGCAGCACGCCAAGGCCAGCGCGCAGCTCTTAATGAAATCAGTACGTATAAATCACCAGAGATCCCCCCGAAGAGCGCAGTACGCGACTCTTCGCCTCTGAGAGCCGAATAAAAAACAAAACGTGCACGTATTTCAAAATACGTGCACGTTTTTTAATTAATGATAAACCGCACATTGCGACGTTGCTTTGAAAGAATCAAATACGCTCAATGGCTACGATGCTTCGCTTGCTTAAGCATCTCTTGTGCTTTGCGCTGCACAGAGTTACTCAAGCTCTCCAATAAATTTTATCAACAGCCTCAAGTTATGACTTATGCGACAGCAACCTTGATGATCACCTTGTGAATTTCACCATCTGATATCAACGGCATGTGTGCATCTTCCGGAAAAAATATTGCATATGCTCCAGACTGAACAGTGCTCCAGCTTACCGGTTCCTCATCATAAAAAAAGACATCAGGATACTCTTCCGGCTCTTCTGCAACGGAACTCATCGTACTGCGAGCTTTCCAGCCCATCTTTTCAGTACCTTGCAGCACAAACTGAATATCAATATATTCATTATGCGCTTCCATTTTTGCTTCAGTGGCCTTCTTTCCCTGCCCACGAAAGACAGTAGCAAAAACAGTGCGCCCATCTATTTCATACTGCCCGTCAGGTAGCGTCGCCAAATCAGTGCGTCGCATAAACTCAAACGCAGTTGCAAAATGTGGTGAGAGGCATTCATAGGTATCTATGTTTTCGAGAATATCTACAATCATTCATCTGTTCCTTATCGTAAAAAGATAGCCTGCTGCACCCTGCCTCAAACAACATGCAGAATCAACACACCTCTCTTCACTCAAAACTACCTGCTATTCACTGGTAGACTACATCCAAACAACTTTTTTATTTCCACTCACCTGACTGCTTAACAGTAGCATTCCGTAATTCTATGCGCATAACACATGTCCCACGTACAGACGCAGCCGGCATTTCTCCCGCATGCCCGTAGTACTTTACACATATTTTATTGAGCACATCTCTTTTGTCTGTTTCATTTTCGATAAATGTCACAGCACCTTCCGCCATAACGCACTGGTACGAAAAGTCACTTTTACAAATATTCCCGGCAACAGCCGAAGGTATCAAGGCTCCTTCGCGGGTAGCCTCAAAAAAGACCACAGGGTTCTGCTTAAGGATATCTATTTTCTTCCCAGCCTTTGCACAATGCACCCAAACAGTCGTCCCTTCATGGGCAAAATTTAATGGCACCACATAAGGGGTATTCTCCACACACATTGCCAACCGGCAAACTGAAACACTGCTCAGCACCCTTTCAATGCTTTCCGGGCTGGTAATATCTCCATCACTCTTTCGCATTAGTCCCTCCTGCTATCAAATTACTCACTTCTCTGGACGAGCATCCATGCTTTTATGCATTAAAGATAATTGCAACTATTTTAGAGTTCCTCCGCCAGACCTATGTCTAAAAAGACATAGGTCTCAAATTACTACAGACCCGCACATTGCAGCGTCATTTCGAAAAAGTCAGGCGCTCACAATTGCCTCTATATGCATCCCTCCTGACATCTTCTCATTATTGGTACTGCAGCTTGGTCTCAATTCTACAAAAAAACGTTTTCAACAGCCCCTATCTTCTACATGCGTCCAACAACCAACTGCCGCTATGTTTTATTTAACACAAGCACATAAAAACACTCACGACCACTCTTGAATACCCCGTATTTAAAGGAGTTACACATCTTGGTGTCAAATAGAACCTAATTCTTTTTCCCTTACCCTTTTTAGCAATTTGTTATATCCAATCGAGCATAACAACACAAAGTTTCACACAGGGAAGAACTATGACAACGGGTGCTCCTACAATGCGTATTCATCTTTGGCTCGAAACCTCAGCCGGGGTTCTTATGGGGCAAGGACGATTACAGCTGCTCGAATACATACAGCATACAGGCTCGCTCAGTGCTGCTGCCAAGGCACTTGGAATGTCGTACCGGGCAGCATGGGGTAAAATAAAAGCATCTGAACAAATTCTCGGAGTCAAGCTGCTGGAGCAACAAGCAGGTAAAGGTTCTTCTGCCCAGCTCAGCACAGCCGCAAAACACCTCATCACCTCGTATAGGGAATGGCTTTCCAGTGTCGAAGAATATGCTCTGGCATCAGCAACAGAGCATTTTGGATATGCACCGGATAAATATTGGTCGATAAAAGACCTGCCTCCTCCAGCCATTTCAAAGGACTAATATATATTTTTCATACAGTGGATTGTGTCGGCATGGACCGGACACACGGACAGGAGAGGTGCGTCCATCACAATGCTAATACTAACATATTGAATTAAAATATTTTTATTGCAAAAAAATCATGCAACATGTGATGATTTGCCCTGAACACTGTATGTACGCAGTGCTGTTTTTTTATCTGCAACAGGAGGTCGACGCATGAGTTATACGCGGCGAGGATTCCTTAAACTCACAGGCGCAGGGGTAGCATGTCTGTCTCTGAGCCAGCTGGGATTTGATTTGACGGAAGCGCGAGCCTACGCGACTTCCCTCAAAACTAAAGGTGCAAAGGAAGTCATTACGATTTGTCCTTTCTGCTCTGTAAGCTGCCACATCATCGCCCATGTCCGCGATGGCAAGCTTATCAGCACAGAGGGTGATCCGGACTTCCCTATCAACGAAGGTGCACTGTGCGCTAAAGGTGCCGCACTGCTTTCCATGTCACGTAACGAGCACAGAATTAAAAAGCCTCTGTACCGTGCTCCGTACAGTGAAAAATGGGAAGAAAAAGACTGGGACTGGGTACTGAGCAAAATTGCCCGCAGGGTCAAAGACACTCGAGACAAAGAACTTATTGAAAAGAATGATAAGGGACAGACAGTCAACCGTCTGGACTCCATGTTCCTGCTTGGTACTTCGCATGCCAGCAACGAAGAGTGTGCCCTTATTCACCAAGCAATGCGCGGCCTCGGTGTTGTCCACATGGACCACCAGGCACGTATCTGACACAGCGCAACTGTAGCGGCTCTGGGAGAGTCGTTCGGACGTGGTGCTATGACAAACCACTGGATCGACATCAAGAATGCCGATTCCATCCTTATCATCGGCAGTAATGCCGCTGAACACCATCCTGTTTCCTTTAAATGGGTATTGAGAGCGAAAGATGCAGGGGCAACAGTAATGCATGTTGATCCTAAATTCTCCCGTACCTCAGCCCGTTCCGATTTCCATGTACCTATCCGCTCGGGCACAGATATCGCGTTCATGGGCGGTATGATCAACTATGTGCTTGAAAACGGCAGGTACTACAAAGACTACGTGGTGGACTACACAAACGCCTCATACATTGTGAGTGAGGGATTTGAATTTAACGACGGCCTGTTCAGCGGTTACGATCCGAAGAGTCGTACCTATGACCAAAGCTCGTGGAAATTCGACCTTGATTCCAAGGGAGTTCCTAAAAAGGATCCTTCTCTTAAACATCCGCGTTGTGTTTTCAATCTGCTGAAAAAACACTTCTCACGATACAACATCGAAAACGTATCTTCAGTGACAGGTGTATCCAAAGACAACCTGCAGAAAGTGTATTCCACCTTCAGCTCCACCGGTACCCCGGATAAAGCCGGTACCATTATGTACGCCCTTGGCTGGACCCAGCACACTGTAGGCGTACAGAACATCCGCAGTGCAGCTATCCTCCAGCTGCTTCTCGGTAATATTGGTGTGGCTGGCGGCGGTATTAACGCCCTTCGCGGTGAGCCGAATGTTCAGGGGTCTACTGACCACACTCTGCTCTATCATATTATTCCGGGCTACATGGCTATGCCGCGTGCCGACTGGCAGACTTATGATGCATACAATAAAGCCAATACCCCTGTTTCAACCGATCCCCATAGTGCCAACTGGTGGCAGCATAAGCCGAAATACTTCACCAGTCTGCTGAAGGGCTGGTACGGCGAAAATGCTACTGCGAAAAACGGATACTGTTACGGTCTGCTTCCAAAAATTGAAAAAGGCGCAGACCACTCCTACATGTTCCTGTTCGACCGCATGTACAACAATGAGATTACCGGTGGTTTCATCATTGGCCTGAACCCGATGAACAGTGTGCCGAACTCGAACAAAGTACGTAAGGCGCTGGATAATCTGGACTGGCTGGTAACGCAGGAGCTGCACCACTCAGAAACAACAGACAACTGGCACCGTCCCGGTGTTGACCCTAAAAAAGTCAAAACCGAAGTCTTCCTCCTGCCGTCTGCACACCGTGTAGAAAAAGAAGGCACAGTAACCAACTCCGGTCGCTGGCTCGGCTGGCATGACAAAGCCATTGAGCCGGAAGCAGACGCACGCTCCTTCGGTGCTGCATTTGTACCGATGATGAATGAAGTACGTGCACTGTACAAAGAGGAAGGCGGCAAACTGCCGGAAGCAATTACCTTGCTTAACTGGCCGAAGACATACAATCCCGAGTACTGGACACGCCTTATCAACGGCCAGTTCACCAAGGACACCGTAGTCAAAGGCACAAAGTACAAAAAAGGACAGCAGGTTCCATCCTTTACCGCGTTGAGTGATGACGGCTCCACCATGTCTCTTAACTGGCTGTACACCGGAAGCTACACAGAAGAAGGCGGAAACAAAGCCAAACGTCGTAATCCTCAGCAAACAAAAATGCAGGCAAATATCGGCCTGTACCCGAACTGGGCTTGGTGCTGGCCTGTAAACCGCCGTATCCTCTACAACAGAGCTTCCGTAAATGCAGACGGTATGCCGCTTAACCCTAAAAAGGCCGTTATCAAATGGGACGGTAAAAAATGGGTAGGCGATGTGCCGGACGGCGGCTGGAAACCTCTTTCCAGTGGTAAAGGCAAGCATCCGTTCATCATGAGCAAACATGGACACGGACAGATTTTCGGCCCGGGAAGAAAAGACGGTCCAATTCCGGAACACTACGAACCGGTAGAAACACCTATTGATTCGCATCCGTTCTCTAAACAGCTCAGCAGTCCGGTCTACAAGTTTGTGGACAGTTCCATGGATAAACTTGCCAAACCTGCTGACCCGAACTTCCCTATTGTTCTCACCACATACAGCCTTACAGAACACTGGTGTGGCGGTGGTGAAACACGAAACGTGCCGAACCTGCTTGAAGCCGAACCTCAACTGTACGTTGAGATGAGCCCTGAGCTGGCAGAAGAAAAAGGCATTGCAAACGGTGACGGTGTCATCGTGGAAAGTATTCGCGGTAAAGTTGAAGCCATTGCAATGGTAACAGTGCGTATGCGTCCGCTAAAAGTAAAAGGCAAAACTGTCCATCTTGTGGGCATGCCGTTCTGCTTCGGCTGGACCACACCGGGAACAGGTGATTCTACGAACAGGCTTACTCCTTCTGTAGGTGATCCGAATACAACTATCCCAGAATACAAGGCTAGTTGCGTCAATATCCGTAAAGCAGACAAGCTTACTGAAATTGAAATGTAGATCATCCGTTTGCTGCACAGGCAGCAACAGTAAAGGAGCAAGAACATGTCAAAAGCCTTTCTTATAGACACCACACGGTGCACGGCTTGTCGGGGCTGCCAGCTTGCTTGCAAAGAATGGTACGAGCTTCCGGCAAATAAAACCAAGCAGGTGGGCACTCATCAGAATCCACCTGATTTGAACGCAAACAACTATAAATTGGTGCGCTTCAACGAGCATCTGGACGGAGAGACCATCACATGGAACTTCTTCCCGGATCAGTGCCGTCACTGTATCGAACCACCTTGTCAGGGTGCGGCTGATACAGTGGAAGAAGGTGCCGTTATCAAAGATGAAGCCACAGGCGCAGTTATCTTTACGGACAAAATGGCGCAATTCTCCACCGAGGATCTGGATTACGTTCGGGAATCATGCCCGTACGATATCCCTCGTTGGGATGCGAAAACAAAACGTCCTGCCAAGTGCGTCATGTGTATAGACAGAGTTCGTGAAGGAATGCTTCCGGCATGTGTACTTGCATGCCCTACAGGCACCATGAACTTTGGAGAACGCAGCGAAATGCTGGCTCTTGCTAAAGAGCGTCTTGCAAAAGTCAAAAAGGATCATCCCAACGCCATGCTGGCAGATCAGGAAGATGTCAGTGTCATCTACCTGCTTGCTGAAGCACCGGAACGCTACCATACCAAAGCGGTAGCTCAAGCTCCTGCGCGTAACACACGCAAGCAGCTTTTTGCTTCCGTGCGTTCCTCTTTGACATCTGTATCTAAATCCTAGCTATTGAAGAACTGTAAGGAGCGGCCTTCGGGTCGCTCCCTATCCTGTACAGGAGACATACATGCCAAACGTTGCCCCTTCTTCCAGCGCCCCTCTTTCGGTAGCGCAAACCATCCATACCGCATGTGAACGCCACCCTGCGCTTGCTCCACTTATTGAGCATTTTTCTGAACTGTATTCTATCCGTGCAGAACTCATTGCATCGCTTGCCGAACAACTGGCAAAGGACACAAACTGTCCAGTACCGGTAATCAACGAAGAAAAACTACAACACGGTGTACCGGTTCTTTCCGACAGCAACGCAACATGGGCAGCTTCCTGTTATCCAAAGCTCAAGGAAACAGTATTCGTTCATCTAAAAAACATTTCTTCTCTGGAATCTTCAATTACGCTTTTCGAACAAGCTATTGATACACAGCAGCTCTCACTTGAATCACTATTTGACGCGCTGCTGAATTCCAATGAGTCTATGTTACAAGCACAGGCGAAGAAAGCCAATATTGAATACGCAGTCTTCATCTTTATATCTCAGCAAATGCTCAGTTGTCTGCTGAGTGCTTACGTACACGTACATAAAGAAACTGTACAAAATATTTTCTGGCGTGAAGCGTACTGTCCGGTATGCGGTTCTTTCCCTGATATCAGTATCCTCCAACGCCCAGATGCAGACCAGTCAGAATTTCTCGCGGGCGGGGGTGGTAAAAAAATGCTGCACTGCTCCACCTGCTCACATCAGTGGCACTTCCGCCGAGGCACCTGCCCTGCATGTAACAACGACGAAGCCGGTGCCATCCACTACTTTCATGTAGATGGAAACACTGGAGAGCGTGTTGAATACTGCAACAGCTGCAACACCTACCTCAACAATATTGACCTGCGAAACACCACTGCGACGCCCGACCTTTCAGTAGCACCGCTTACACTGATTCATCTGGATATGCAGGCTGCACAAAAACAGCTCACTCCTCTTGTCCGTACTCTTTGGAACACCTTCTAGTGTAACAGGAAACCGTATGACAACACTTTCCGCAGCTTCAACGTCCTCTCCGCTCCGGCAAATGCTTACCCGTACAATACTCCGGTATCGCGAACAAAAAGCACATCCGTCTGATGATCAGATTCTTATAGAACATCCCCTTGTCATCAGTATCAACGGGGTGCCCATAGCCAGACTGGAGTGTACACCGGGTAACGAGGTTGCTCTGGCGTTTGGATTCTGTATTACCGAACAGCTTGTTACCCATCCGGAACAACTGTCTCTTCTTTATCATAAGACGCTCCCTGAAGAAGCCGAAGTCGCTCTTGCAATGAAGGGCGGCAAAGACCGTGTGTATCAATTACTGCAAAACAAGGGCGTCCGTATCAGCAGTTCCTGCTATCAAAACAGCTCCTGCATGTGCTCATCAGATTTTGCAACCGTTGATAATGACTTTGTTCTTACCCCTGCCCAGATTCATTCACTGCAAAAAGAATCCGAGGCATGTCAGGAGCTTTTCAGAAACACCGGCGCAACACATTTTTGTGCGCTGTACGATAAGCACCTTTCTCTTATTGCCTACAGTGAAGACGTGGGACGCCACAACGCGCTTGATAAATCCATCGGGCAGACCATGCTGTCCGGCTATCTTGCTGACATCCGTCTTATTCTGCTTTCCTCACGTGTCAGTCATGAAATGGTACGCAAATCAGCAGCAGTTAACGCTCAGGTAGTTGCTGGATTTTCCGCTGTGACAAGCTCTGCAATACAACTGGCAGAACAGACCAACAGAACTCTTCTCGGCTTTGTACGCAACGGCAGAATGAACATTTACTCCCACAGCGAACGCCTCGGGCTCTCATCGCCAGAGCCACATGTTATGGCGGACGCACTTCCTGTTACCTACGTTTCATAACCCACAACATTACCAACTGGAGCAACGTAATGGCTCAAGCTCACGACCTCTCCACTGCTTTTAAAAACATAGGTGCCCACACCTTTGATGAATTTATAGATATGGCCACACTTTTCCACAATTATCCTGCTCCGGGTCTGCTTATAGGCGGCTACATGGTGGAAGAAGCTCGCAAGCACATGCCGGAAGGAACATTGTACGAAGCCATTTCAGAGACCACGTGGTGTCTGCCGGACGCAATCCAGATGCTTACTCCCTGTACCATCGGCAACGGCTGGATGAATGTACTCAATCTCGGCAGATACGCCATGAGCCTGTATGACAAACATACAGGGGAAGGGGTGCGCGTCTGGCTGGACATCACAAAAATCCCTCAAGACTCAGAAATTCTGGTTTGGCTCATGAAAGAAAAGCCGAAACAGGAACAGGACTCAGACAGGTTACGCAAAGAAATAGGATGGTACGGAGCAGATATTCTCTCCTCTACCCCCATCACTATCCCTAAACCGAAGCTGATTAAACGCAGCAAAGGTTCCATTATTCCCTGCTCCTCATGCGGAGAGCCATACCCTTCCGCCCACGGTGCAGTATGCAGAGCCTGTCAGGGAGAATCCCCGTATGCTGGATGTGCCACACTTACTACGCCAGAAGACATTGTCTTTCCGGTACCGGAACAATTACGGACTATCCCTGCAGACACGGCCATAGGCAAAAATGCAGTGCATGACATGACCAGCATCGTACCGGGAACAAGCAAGGGGGCTGCCTTTAAACGCGGTGACACCTTTGGCGCAGGGGACTTATGTCGCCTTCAACAAATGGGCAAAAACAACGTCTACATTGCGGAGTCAGAGATAGGCAACGATTGGGTACATGAAGATACCTGTGCAAAAGCCTTTTCCAAAGCCATGTGCGGCACTGGTGTGTGCCCTAAAGACGCTCCTCATGAAGGGAAAGTAACCCTGATGGCTGATCGTAATGGTTTGTTACGAGTCAATACCGAGGGCATGAAGCGGTTTAATATGTGCGCAGGGGTAATGGCTGCATCACGCAACGGCAACACGCTGGTACGCAAAGGAACCGACATCGCCGGTACCCGGGCTATCCCACTCTATCTGCAGCGCCCTCAATTTGAACAGGCCTTGCAACGGCTTCAAGAAAAACCGCTTTTTGAAGTTCTTCCGCTCGTCACAGCAAAAGCCGGTGTCCTCATAACTGGTGACGAAGTGTACAACGGGGTTATTGAAGACAAGTTCCATAACATTATCCACAAAAAACTCCTTGCACTGGGAGGGGATATTCAGTGCTCAACTATTGTGCCGGATGACCGCACGGCAATATCTAATGCTGCTCAGGAGTTTGTTCAGGCAGGCTGCAATATCATCATAACCACGGCAGGACTTTCTGTTGATCCAGATGACGTGACACGACAAGGACTTATTGATGCGGGCGCGCGTAATCTTCTTTATGGTGCTCCAATTCTCCCCGGCGCAATGACACTTGTAGGAAAAATCGGATCTATCCCGTTGCTGGGGGTACCTGCGTGTGCCTTATTCTTTACACACACCAGTCTCGACCTTCTTCTACCCCGTTTATTAGCAGGAATTGAAATAACCAGAGAAGAACTTGCAGCTATGGGAGAAGGCAGCATGTGTATGAATTGTGCAAACTGCTCATTCCCTAAATGTCCGTTCGGTAAATAATCCGGAAAATGGATTTAGAATGGCAAGGTATTCAACGGCACGCTGAAAACCTACCCGGAGAAGGGGCTCAGACGTCTGAGCCCCTTTGATCGAAGTAAACTCAACTCGAGTTTTCTATCGGGGAGACCGGCAAGCCGGCCTGTGCTTCTATCTCTGATTCATCCTAATCGCTGCCGGAGTAGCTACGTCAAGGGGGGGATTCTGAAGGCGTAACCGGCAACACCAGAGATAGAAGAATGGACAAAAATTAAAACGTGTATGAAAGATTCACTGTTCCACCAAAAGCATTTTTCGGTTTGCTTTTATTTCCCACTTTATGCCCGTCCTTGTCATACAAGCGCATGCTACGTGCAAAATGGTACTCAGGGCCGACTGTGATCAACATATTTTCAGTTATGCTCCAATCTGCATACAGACCTACGAAACTTCCTTCGATATCCGCAAACCCGTTACGTTCTGCTGCACTTGTTGAAGACAGTTTGTAGCGCCCTCCGGTAGAACCGTATTCCGCTCTGAACGTCCACTCTTCATTCAGCGTATATTCCACAATCGCTTCAGGGAAACCGAGCGCCACGAGCCATGTGTCATCAGCATATTGGAGGCCGATATACGGCATAAATTCAGTTTTAACACCGTTTCTACCCACACCTCCACCAACAGAAAGCGTAATGTTATCCGTTATCGCATATCCGACCAGTCCCATTGCCGAATATTCCATGGAGTCTGAAGTAATAGTTGTTTCAAAATTAGAACTTACCCCTAAATTTGCTGCCAAAAACCATGTATCGTTAATTTCGTAGGGAATATTCAGCCCTACACCCATAGAATTGAGATACTTCCATGGATCATGAGACTTATCCCGCCCGAAGCTAAGCTTCTCTGTATCTGTCCATGAATATCGGGTTTGTTGAAATTCAAAACTCAACATCTTGTATGCAGCAAGAAAGCCTATGCCCCCCTGTGTAAATGCCGCCCCTGAATTATTAAACTCTGACTTCGCAACGTAATTGCCGTTGGCAGAGAATTGAAGGCCCAGCCCGTCATCATCTTCTACCTCTTGAATTTTATCGTAATTCAGATTTCTGAACTGCTCATCTTCAAGTTCCGTATCTTCTGCAACAGCAGGAAGTGCCATAGATATGCTTATTAAAATACACACTGCATACCATAACAATCCCTTTCTTGATTTTAGCAAGCCCACACTACTGCTCCTCATTATTGCATTGAATGTTTGTCTACGATTCAAGAAAGCGTAGCAGCAGTATCGTTATGGAATGGTTATGAAAAATGTTTAGTTCAAAAACATTACAGCCTCTCGAATTCTACCTTTTTCATGGAATGTATCCTTATAAACAGCCCAACGATTGTCACCGAACGTAAATTTTGAATTGTATAATCTAACCACAGGTAAACATTGTTCTCTCCTTTTAACCATGCATTAACAACCGGCCTGATAGATAATCACATACTGAAACGCCACGAGCCCCAATACCGTCTGGTTACGGAGTTCATTTTTTACTTATGTCGGGACACAACATTCGCCATGATGAAGTTACCATTCTCTAAATGGACTGTTCTTTTCTTTGTATACACAATAGTTACGCTCACTGGTTGCGCCTCTCGACTCAACCTCACGGAGCAGCAAGCAGCGTTCTCTCAGCAACTGCCCAACGCATGGCACGAGGCTGCCGCTACCATAGGAACAGCTGCGCACCTTGAGGAACTAACAGCAAATCCAGAGCTTAAAGCACTTATCGAAGAAGCACTCAAAGCAAACCCCAATATTACTGCTACTGCGTACCGCCTGCGCGCATCCGGCCTGCTTCTCAGCATTCCAGCCTCCAGCCTGCTGCCTTCTGTCACCCTCGGAGGCAAAGCAACCCGCACGCATACCAAAGACGGCGAAACAGACTCATACTCTGCAACGGGAACTATTCAGTGGGAAATTGATTTATGGGGAAGACTGGCGGATCAATACGACGCGGAGCTTTTGGGTGTTTCAGCAAGCAAGCAAGATTATATTGCTGCTCGTAATGCCCTTATTGTCCGTGTAATCCAAGGGTGGGTCACACTCTCTTCTCAAAAACTTGCCGTAGAAATCCAGCAACGCAGAATCAAAGCGTTGAAAGATACAGAAGATATTGCGCTCGACAGATACAATATGGGCATAGGTCAACCACAGGATCTTGCCACAGCAAAGGCCAATACAGAGAGTGCAAAACAGGTACTTATTCAAAAAATGCTTGCTGTAAGCAAAGCCAAAAGAACTCTTGAAATACTTCTTGGAAGATACCCTGCAGGAATCATTAAAGGGCAGGCAACGCTGCCAGTACTGGCCTCTCCTGTGGTCAACATGCCTTCTTCTGTGCTTACAGCCAGACCGGACATTCAGTCTGCGTGGCTCAAAGTGCGGCAAAGTGACAAAAGCGTTGCCGCAGCCAACAAAGCGATGCTTCCGTCTTTCACGCTTTCTGCCGACCTTGGCTACTCTTCCAATGCGTTTAACCAGCTCGCTTCCGGTCCTTCTGTCTGGAATCTGGTCAGCTCAGTCAGTCAGCCCCTTTTTATGGGCGGAAAACTAATTAACACCGCACAAGCACGCTCTGAGGAATGCAAGGCGGCATGGGAAGACTACCGGAAAGTGGTTCTAAATGCGGCTGTTGAAGTAGAAAATGCGCTGGAAGCAGAGTCTAACCTGCAACAGCAGGAAGCATTCCTTGAATCCTCTCTGAAGTATGCGCGTCAGAGCCGCATAAACTATGAGCAGCAGTACCGTGAAGGGCTGACGGATATTCTGAACCTGCTCACCGCAAAAAACAATGAACTGAATACTGAGGCGCAATTACTCGACGTTCGAACTTCACGAGTGAACAACCGGATGACACTTGCAATTGCGGCAGGACTCAGCAGCCAAAAACATACCCCGAATGTCCCGACACCTTTTTTTACCAGCAGTATTAAGGAAAACACCTATGAAAATTAAATATCTCACTCTGCTGTTAGGTCTGACCATGCTGGCTCTCACCACCGCTGCATGTTTCTGGATTATTTCAACACCGGTTAAGCCCGCACTTACAGAAGAAAAAACAGTGCCACACCCTGTTTCCATTATCCGCGTAAACTCTGCGCCTCACACTGCGTCCGTCGTGGCATACGGGCAGGTTGTACCGTACAGAAAAACGGACATTGTTTCCGCTGTATCCGGACGTGTTGTTCAGCGCAGCGCAGCTTTTGATAAAGGAATGCGGGTAACAAAAGGGGAACTTCTGGCTACTGTTGAAGATGTTGCCTACCGATCTGCGGTTTCCTTGCAACAAAAAGAACTTGCAGACGCCAAGTTAGCTCTTTTACAGGAAGAGCGCAGAGCGCTGCAGGCTAAGAAAGATTGGAAGCGGATGGGGAACGGAGCTGAGCCGACATCTGCACTTGTACTTCATCAGCCACAGCTGGAAGCAGCTCAGGCTCGATTGGCAGCAGCAAAAGCATCTCTTGCCACTGCACAGAACAATCTTGAAAACACCCGTATTACAGCACCATATGATGCAGCTATCATCAGCCGTAAGGTAGCAATCGGCTCTTTTGTTTCTGCCGGAACAGTGGTGGGGTCACTTTACGGGATTGACTGCCTTGAGGTGCAGCTCCCTCTCACTGAAGCACAGTATAACTTGCTCCCTATCTCCATGGACTCAAGGGACACCAGCTGGCGCAAAACACCTGTACTGCTGTCTTCCGTAACCGACCCAACCCTCAAGTGGGAAGGTTTTCTTATTACTGTCGATTTACAGATAACAAAAAACACACGCCAGCGTATTGCCATTGTCCGTATCAAAAATCCGCTTGATGCTAAACATCCTTTACTTCCGGGCACATTTGTAAAAGCTGAACTTTCAGGAATCACATTAAATGACCTTTTTGCAGTACCTGAAAGTTCTTTGACACAAAACGGCAACCTCTGGTTTGTTGATATTGCAAACACTCTGCAAAAAATGAAAGCCGACATTAAATTTCGCAAACAAGGGACTATTTACACTCAGCTGCCGACCGCAACCCAAACAAATGTTGCAATGAACATTGTGCTTAAACCGTTAGGTTCATACCTGCCGGGTACAGTTGTTTCTCCACAACCTGTCGAGGCTATGGATGAGCAATAAACAGCGTTCAGGAGCTATTGCATGGTTTGTTCACAACCCCGTGGCCGCAAACCTTGTTGTTCTTCTTATTCTTATCGGTGGATGCATTGTGGGATACAGCCGCCCTAAGCAGGCCTTCCCTCCTTTTCCGCCAAAAACAATCACTATCCATGTGGGATATGAGAGCAGCTCTGCCGAATCCGTAGAGCAAAGCATTACCATCAAAATAGAAGAAGCACTTAACGGCGTAAGAGGAATCAAAGAAACATACAGCACATCCAGTCTGTCAGGCAGCACCGTAGTTGTAGAAAAGAAAACAGGATACCCTCTTTCCACACTTATGCGGGATGTCAAAAGCAAGGTTAATGCGATTGACACATTACCGGCAAGAGCGGATCGTCCTGTTGTTTCTCAGGAAGAGTGGGATGAGCATATTCTGTATATTCACTTGTACGGGGATGCCCCTCAGGAAACATTGCAGACACTGGCAGACAAAATCCGCCGCAAGTTACTGCTGAAACCTAATATCAGCACCGTACGCTATCAGGGAAGACGCACAAAAGAGATTGCTATTGAAGTAAATGAAGGCATGTTGCAAGCCAGCGGCCTGACCCTTCAGGATATTACCAGTAAAATCCAGAAAGAGTCCGTCATTGATTCCGGTGGCGAACTGAAAACAGATTTATTTACCATTACGTTGCGTGCTGACCATCAGGCATACACCGAAGAAGATTTTCGAGCGATTCCTCTGCGCACTGCTGCCAACGGTGCCGTTATCACGCTGGGTGATATTGCCAACGTTCGCGACACCTACAAAGAAGAAACTATCCTCAACAGGTTCCAAGGTGCGCCTTCCATAGGGTTGGAACTTGTTGATACTGGTGGAACAGACATTACTATTGCTGCCGCAGAAGCATATGATGTCATTGATGGTATCAAAAAATCCGGCTTATTGCCGGATACGGTTTCCATCAGCACATGGTACGATCAAAGCGAGTACATTAACAGCCGCGTATCGCTACTTGTTTCCAACGGACTTTCAGGTATCGCGCTTGTTATTATTGTATTGGCGCTATTCCTGAATTTACGACTGGCGTTTTGGGTTTCTTTCGGCATTCCTGTATCCATTGCAGGGGCATTTATCATCATGGGAGAAAATGTCCTCAACTACACACTTAACGAGCTTACTTCATTCGGTTTTATTGTATCGCTCGGCATTCTTGTGGACGATGCTATCGTCATTGGGGAAAACATTTTTACAGCCCGTAGCGAAGGGAATGACCCCGTTGCAGCGACCATTGCCGGAGCATCAGAGGTAGCAACACCAGCAACCTTTGGAGTGCTGACAACGGTGGCTGCTTTTCTTCCTCTTGCATTCATCAAGGGTGAATTCGGACAGATTTTCGGACAATTTGCAATTGTCGTAATCTGCTGTCTGCTCTTTTCGCTTATTGAGTCTAAATTCATTCTCCCGGCGCATCTCGCCCAGACCAAATTAACAACATCTACTAATCCGTCACGCTTATCAGCGATGCTTATCTATGCGCAGCAACAGGTAACTCGTTCACTTACGTTCTTTAAAACAAGTATCTACACACCGTTCATGCGAGTGGTGTTTAAAGTGCCAGGAATTACATTGCTCAGTTTTTGCTGCCTGCTCATCTGTTTGTTTGCCCTGATGTTCAGCGGCCGTATTCGCGTTGTTTTTTTCCCGAATATTACCGGCAACATCATCAGTGCCACCGTTGAGATGGATCAGGAAGCTGGCCCGCGACAGACATTGAACAATGCATTGCATGTAGAAAAAGCATTGTATGAAACCAGTTCTGCACTGCAACATGAACGGAAAGAAAAAGCCTCTCCGGTCACAAATGTACAGGCAAATGTTACCAGTTCAACCGGATTCACCGTAACCGCACAGTTAAACCAGCAAGGCAATATCTCACCGGAGACAATTGCAACCCGCTGGCAGAAAACTGTCGGTGCCATGGAAGGGGTAGACCTTACGTTCTTTGACGCCACTGTCTCTAAAATGAAAAATATTGATATTGAACTTGTGGCCTCGTCACCTCTTATGCTGGAACGAGCAACAAAGGAGCTTACCGATAAGCTCGCAGAATACGCAGGTGTTTACAACATCCGTGATAATGTCAAAACGGGACAACCTCAGCTTTCTATCCGGCTTAAACCGGATGCACGCAACTTAGGCGTAACTCAGAATGATCTTACTTCACAACTTCGCGGTGGATTCCAAGGATACGAAGCGCAACGTTTTCAACAAGGTCAGGATGATGTCAGAGTTCAAGTGCGCTATCCTGCAACAGAACGACGTTACTACGAAAACCTGCGTAACACCCGGATACCGACAACAAACGGCTCACTTGTTCCTCTTGAAGTTGTTGCGGATATTATTCCGGGACACGCCCCTGTTTCAATCAACCACTCCGACGGCAACAGGGTAGCCAACATCTATGCTTCAACAGACAAGGATATTACGTCTCCTGACGACGTTTTGAATGATCTTAGTGAAACATTCATTCCATCTTTACGGAAACGCTATCCGGACATTGCAGTTTACTTTTCCGGTGAGGCAAAAGAAAAAGCAGAAGCGACAAAGTCCTTGTGGGGAGCATTCATCATTACATTGATAATGATCTACACCTTACTCGCGATCCCTTTGAAGTCGTATACCAAACCATTTATCATTATGGCGGCAATTCCTTTCGGTTTTATCGGCGCCATCGGTGGTCATATGTTGCTGGGATATCCTATCAGCCTGCTATCTCTTTTCGGGATTTTGGCACTGTGCGGGGTTGTTGTTAACGACAGCCTCCTGCTTGTTACGGAATACGCGACTCAAAGAGAGCTCGGCTTATCTATTAATGACGCACTACTCACCGCAGCCTGCAAACGTATGCGCTCGATCCTGCTCACTTCAATAACAACGTTTATCGGACTCTTTCCGTTACTGCTTGAAACCTCGGAGCAAGCGCAATATCTTATCCCTGCGGCAATATCCATGGGGTATGGTATTCTGTTTGCCACTGCCATTACCCTTGTGCTGGTTCCTGCGTTAATTCGCTTTTTCCATGACCTCAGCGAGGCACTGGCAAAACTGCTTCCAGCTGCTTATGGGGCACAGCACAAGCCGATGCATGAAAAAGTAAACCTGCACTAAACTAAACAGCAGTTATGCTGATAAGAAAATTAAGGATGAACACTATGAATTTACATGTTTTATTGGTTGAAGATGATTACGATCTAGCAACGTCTCTCGTGGAATTTCTCGAACTTGAGCACATAACCTGTGACCATGCTGCAAACGGCCAACATGGCATCGAGCTTATTAAGCAAAATCAATATGATGTAATCATGACGGACATCATGATGCCTAAAATGGACGGTCTGTCCCTTTGCGACGCATTACGTAAAGAAGGCGTTGATACTCCGATACTTATGCTTACAGCCCGTGATACACTGGAAGATAAAATTGCCGGTTTTGATGTTGGTACTGACGACTATTTGGTCAAACCATTTGCATTGAAAGAAATGCTTGTCCGTGTTCGAGCGCTGGCAAAGCGCCGCAGCAGCCAGTCCCGCAAGTACACCGTGGGTGATCTGGAACTGGATACAGACTCAGTTACCGCAACCAGAGCTGGCAAAGTGTTGCAGCTCACACCAACCGAGTGGAAACTTCTTCTGGAACTTACACGCCTGAGTCCGCAAGTAGTGAGCAGAGATCAGCTTATCCGCGCAGTATGGGGTGATGAAACTCCAGAAAGCAACACATTGAAAGTGCATATGCATAAATTACGTCAGAAGGTAGATAAACCTTTTCCAACTGCGTTAATAACGACTCTTCCCCGCCACGGTTTTATATTGAGAATAGATAATGAGAAAGCCTCGTAGCCTTAAACGGACAATCATATATTCTGTTATTGTATTCTGCCTGCTACTTATAGCAGGATATACAATCCTGCTCGTCGACATAGGTGAACGGGGACTTGACCTTGCCAATGAGGTTAGACTGGAGATCGAACAACAGGCGTATTCTAAAAAATTTGCCATTAACCCGAATACACCGCTGCCACAGTACACAAACTTTGAAACGATCCTTGGCTATGAAGCCCTGCCGGAAAGAATAAAAGAAGAATTCCCGCCCGGAATGTTTGAATCAAAAGTAATGGAGACGTTTGACCCTGAAGATACTGACCAGCTACGGTTTATTTATCCATGGCAACGTCCTGATCAAAAATGGGTATACTTTATATTCACTGTTAAATTTACCTCTGAACGGCAGGCATTGTTCGTAGAAATGTTTATGATGGCAAAACTGATAGGCAAGGTAAGTGTCTCTGTCTTTGTTATTATCATCCTGTTATTATTCATATACCTCCACCACATCTCCCGATCTATTGAAGAGTTGCAAGTGTGGGCAAGTGATTTGCAACTGGACAATCTGGACGACAAGAAAAAAAAATTTAAATACAAAGAATTAAATCAGTTAGCTGATTTGATATATAATAACGCCAAGCGAATTGCATCCGGCATCAAGCGAGAGCAACGCTTTTTGGAAAATGCCAGTCATGAATTACGCACCCCGATTGCGATCCTAAAAAACAACCTTGAACTACTTGAATACAAAGGACTTGATAAAGATCCTAATTTTTCATCATCGTTTTCGCGCATGTCCAATTCTGTTCAAAACATGCAGCACCTGACCACAACCCTGCTTTGGGCAAGCAGAAAAAGTGCGTCAGCCCCTGAGCCTTCAACAGTAAACATGCGAGAGCTCATTAACGATGTCATTGCAGAAAATGCATACCTGCTTAAAGACAAGTCAGTTCTTGTTATGAAATCGCTGACGGACGATACTGTGTTTGCTTCAAAACAAGTACTTCGAATAGTTCTGAACAACATTGTCCGTAATGCCTTCCAGCATACCTTCGAGGGAGAAATAAGCATTCATAACACAGAAGATTCCTTTGCTGTGTTCAACACTAAATCTTCAGAAGGAACATCTACTATTGAAAGTTACGGGCTTGGTATTATGCTTATCGATCAACTCGTAACAAAGATGGGTTGGAGTATCATATTTGATGATTCTGACTCCTTCTTCTCCGTAACCTTGCAACTTTCAGATCAGACAACGAAAGAATCATAAACAGATGACACTGTCTGACTTGTCCGCACATATCAGTGCACCTTCCTGTAAAACATTATGGCAATGATGCTTACAGAAGTTCTGCTGCAGTTATTGTAACTACTCCACGCTCTATGAGCCTGAAAAGTAGTTCAAACAAATTACACAAACGTCCTTGCAACATACTGCAAGGACGTTTGTATTTTTCTGACCAGACAATCATCACGCAAGTAATTCTATAGCCTCAGCAAAACAGCACCTTTCATACTATTCGAACTTGCACCAAAAAAGCTCTCGCCAAAAAAAGAAAGCTCCCGAACAAGTTCGAAAGCTTTCCACGTTTTAAGAAAATCGCTGTGCATGGTTAAGGCAGAGCAGCCCGTTATCCGACATCCTACAGCATCAACATTCAAGCCAATAGGTAATACCTGAATCCTGAATAATACAACCCGACCAGCACCTTATACTAACAATATACGCTGTTGCCGATATCATTTCCTATACTGGCGGTGACTCTGCATTTGAGCTCTTTATGATTACAGACACGTTTAAACACAATGAGTACCAAATACATCATGGGTAACGAGCAAGACATGTCACAAAACGACTTTCAAAAACTTACCTTACTGCTTGCAGAAAAACGTACCGCTCACACAACGCTGCGTTCAGGTATTGCGCTGAGCGCGTTTTCCATGACTATTTCCTCTTTCATACTTGTCATGGCATCCAGAATTGTCGGTACTTTTCAACAAGCTGTTTTCATTATTCTTGGAGCCAGCAGTATCATTATGCTGATACTGGGCATATATTTTATACGTAGAGGCTTCACCAGAATGCAGTTCCATGACAAGCTGATAAACCAGATTCTGTATACAAATCTGGAGGCAAGCTCCTTGTTTTACCACACACGTGCGCGGGCAAAACATCCCGATCATATCTCAAATCAATATGATGCAGTATTCCACTTTGATAAGGGAACTACGGAACTTGATATTACCGTAAGCAACATCACTAACTACTTTTCTGCACTTTCTGCGCTTACTTTTTCAGCCTATCTTGTTGTAAACGGCCCTGGGATAAAGCTGTTGCTGCAAGACAGTCCCCATGCGGATAAGCTCACCCAACTCGCAGAACAGGGACTACAAATACGTCTTTGCAATAATGCCATTGAGCACTTTAACATCAAGCCTGAATCATTGCTCCCTGCAGGCCGGATCGTTCCGGCAGGTCTAGTCAAGATCGTAGACCTTCAACGAAAAGCCTATGTCTACATTAAACCGTAACTTGGCCTGCAAGGCAGCGGGTAGTAATGATGTGAATATGAAAAGTTCCCGATTCGGAGTTGCCGCAACATAAGGGGGAGAATGTTACGCGCGGGAACGGTCAAATTCACAAGCTCTGATGTAGGCAGGTGAAACGCGACTACCTGCTACTTCATAATATATTCGTTCTATCCGCTCTGCGCGGTTTTCTTCTGTAAAGTCATAGCTTTTTTCAAGACATGCAGTGGCCATGCTTTTGCGCAATACCGGATCATCATGCAGATGCTGCATCGCTTCAGCCATTTCATTCACACCGTTGATAGGCACAACCGTGCCGCAATTCGCAAGCACTTCAGGAACCCCGCCAATGCTGGTACCAACACAGGCTACCCCCACGCTCATAGCTTCCAGCAGCGCATTCGGTGTGCTGTCACCTTTTCGACCGGCAAAAACAAAGCAGTCCATCAGTTGCAGATAGTCAGCAACATGCTCTGCATACGATACAAAATGTACCTGATCTGCGATGCCGAGCTCTCTGCACATAGGTAACCAGTCTCGTTCTTTCAAACCGACAAGCAGGAGCTTCTTGTCTGGAGACTGAATCTTGCTGAAGCTTTTCAAAAGAACATCGTTACCCTTATCTGCTTTACGGCTAGTTACTGTGCCATACACAACGCTGTTTGCACTCAGCCCAAGCTCACGGCGAACATCCTCTGGAGAACGATGAGGAATATTTCTGCCCTCAGGTAACGAGTTATACACCAGCTCTATTTTACTGGAGATGCCATATTGTCTGCTCAACAATTTTCCGCATGCAGCAGAGTTAACAATGACTTTACGAATACCCCATGACCAATATGGAAGCGGGTTTCTAGGCCGGTATGTAACACCGCGGTACCCTACCCCATATGCTTTATAGATAGAGCCGGGCATTGCCCAAAGTCCCGTCCACAACGCCACAAGTTTATTTGCTTTGTTATGAAAAGCCTGCACAATACAAGGGATTCCCTTTGCGTTGGCACTGATAACTTCTTTCTCAACTTCTGAACGCCACAGTTTTTTATCTTCCGGCAAACGACGCCAATCAATAGACGGATCTACTGACGGAATCTCCGCTGTCTGCTGAACAAAGAACACCACATCATGGCCTCTTCGCATGAGACTTTTCGCAAGATTTGCTGCTTGCCGAACTCCGCCACTTAAATTTTCAGCAGTAGAAAAAATGATTACTTTCAAAATACTACCCTTTTTTACAACAACCTTTTGAAATACTGATGCAACCTCTACAAGCAGTGCACCTGATATTGTGTTATTGCGTAACTGAAGTCATACGACGGAATTTTTAAATAGCTCCGGCTTTCAGCACGTTAGAACGTCTATTCAATATTTTACCAGCAGTAGTTGTGAGGAATTTATAACTGCAATTTCTCAAAAAGAGCCTTGTAGTACTGTCTATTCCCTACTCACAACACGCCAATATCAATACTTTTAAAAAAGAAAGTGAGTCATTCACTGATGCCGTTATACAAAGCCCCCTCATTCAAAACTCAAACAGATACATTACAGAGATGTTAAATTTCAAAAAGATACAGAGTACCTACTTACAGACAACCACCATATTATCTGTGAAGCCGCACCTTGCAGCCCGTAAAAAAAGCTTCCGCACATTCTGTACGGAAGCTTTTTTTATGGATAGTTATCGGGAGATGCTCTTCAGCAAACTTCTTTGTCTTCAAACAGCGTCTCTCCTTCTGCAGTATACCTGCTACGCTCCTAACATTGAGTTACTGCGGGCTATTTTTTTGCGGACAGTCTCCCATCCTTTTTTCCCAAGAAAAGACCTTTCATAATTTGCAATCATGCCTTCGAACATGGAAAAAGGAATAGTAAATGTCAGCTCCTCATTCTTCAAAAATTTTCTGGCTGAAGGGTCCCACCCTCCGATGACAGCCTTTTCCTGCCCTTTAGAAGTATAGTGCATGGGCCATGCAAACAAGCTCCCACAGGCAGCGCTCCAAGGCGATTGAACCACTTCAGGATCATTGCTTACAAAGGTTGCAAGCTGATGCAAGCCGCATAACGATTCCGGTCGTGAAAAAAACACCACCAGCTCCGGTCTTTCATGGTCTTCAAACAGACTGATTGGCTTTATTACACAGTACGTTTCAGGAACCGGCTCAGGGTCAACATATTCAAAAATTTTGCGTAACTCTTCAGGTGAACTGCAATACCACTCCCCTTCGCTCCAGTTGGGAATACCTGTGGAAACGTATTGAACTATCGTTTCTGTCTGCGGTTTCGTAAATCCCATCCAAAACGCTGCTCCGGCACAACCAAACTGTTCACGTGAAAAATATGCTGCACAATGCTTCTTTCTTGCCCGCCATATGTGCCCCATTGTGCATGAAAAGGAACTGAACACCTGTTCCCAGTTAATAAGACCAGCTTTCTCCTTTTCCCTTGTCGGCAGCTCACTGACTTTCGGTGAAAAGCCCTCCAGCGGTTTCTCATCAGTAAAAAAGATTCCCATTGGTTCTTCTTCAAGCCCCAATCTTTCCAAAAACTGCTCCAAATTTTGCTTTTTCATTCCTTCCTCCTGACAATTCACACCCACATATTTCCACATAAAACATAATCAACCTACTTTCTTTTCACACTAATTGCAGCACATTAGATCTAATAGTTCAAAACGATCCAATCTACTCAATATAAAACTGCAAGCCTCGAGTTTATCGGGGGTTGAGAGCTTGCGCATAGTTCAGCACAAGCGTTTCACAAAATGAGAATTCTATGCAATAGCTCAAGCCTCGGGAGGATTATATGCTCAGTAGTGTGAAAAATCAGATTCAGTATTATGCGGATACTATTTCAACTGTGACAGGACTGGACGTAGAAGTTGTTGATACCTCTCTTGTCCGGATTGCAGGCACAGGAACCTATGCTGCAGGTGTGGGAACAAATATCAAGCAGGCCGGTAATCTGCTCAAGACTACCCTCAAAGGTTCTGAGCCTCTTTTCATTGAGAATCCGAGGAAAAACCCCATCTGCGAAGGCTGCCAGACCAAAAGCCGCTGCAAAGAACTTCTTTCCATTTGCGCTCCGATTTCTGACGGGAATACGACCTACGGAGCCATTGAACTCATCTGCTTTTCACCTGACGCACGTGAGCGGGTAATAACTCAACGCGACGTGTACACAAACTTCCTTCTTCTGCTGGCAAACAGTATCGCTGACCGTGTTCGCGAAAAGCAGGAACTTCAGGATATTCAAGGACTGCTTGATGTTATGTCCGAAGTCGTCAACATGAATGACAAAGGCACGCTCATTTTTAATGCTCAAGAAAAGGTTGTGTATAACAACCAGCGTGCACAGGAAATTTTAGAAAGAACCACACGTTCTCAATTTGAGAATTTCACAGTGGCCCCGACTGGAATCACATTTTCCGGACAGGATGAATATCTTGTTGAGCAAGAAGACAGACAACAGTTTGTTATTGGTAAAAAACTTAACCTTACCGCCGCAACAAGCTCATTTTCTTCTGTTTTTGTCTTCGACACCTTGCAATCTGCTGTTTCCCATACGCAACAAGGAATCGATGATGACACCTCTCTTAACCACATCATAGGCAGCTCGCCTCTTGTCTACACCCTCAAGGAACAAATCAGGGCAACCGCAACCACGAACTCCTCTGTCCTCATCACTGGAGAAAGCGGAACCGGTAAGGAACTGGTAGCCCGCGCTATCCACGCCACCAGTGACAGAGCAGGTGCACCGTTTATTGCCATTAACTGCGGGGCTATTCCTGACACACTGCTGGAAAGCGAGCTTTTCGGCTATGTAGGCGGCGCGTTTACCGGAGCCCTCAGACAAGGACAAATTGGTAAATTTGAACTGGCAGAAGGCGGTGTTCTCTTTTTGGACGAAATATCCTCCATGCCTCTCTACCTTCAGGTAAAACTCCTGCGAGTTCTTCAAGAACGAACCATCACCCGACTCGGTGCCACCCGTCCAATTTCTGTCGATATACGCATTATTGCAGCCACTAACGATAATATTCAGGACTTAATGCAGCACAACACCTTCCGTCCTGACCTCTATTACAGGCTCAATGTCTTCCCCATTCAAACCCCTCCATTGCGAAACCGCATGGATGACCTGACTCTGCTAATCAACCACTTCATCACTAAGTATTCTTCACTGTTCGGGAAAAAACCTATTACCTTGCCTGCATCCGTCATGAATAAAATGCGTAAGTACAGCTGGCCCGGAAACATCAGGGAGCTGGAAAATGCCATTGAATATCTCGTTAATATTGCAGAAGAAAATGGAAAAATAAATGAGCACGCCCTCTATGACGGATTCCTTTACTCGCAAGAGACCGTACAGCCTAGCGCACCCGCCTCTTCCACCCGCCCTGTTATCCCTCTCAAGGAACTGGAAAAACAAGCTATCAACCGAGCTTTGGAACTCTTTGGCAATACCACACAAGGGAAAAGACAGGCTGCATCCAGCCTCGGTATCAGCCTCGCAACGCTCTACCGAAAGTTAGACCAGTAGCACCCCTTTGATCTTGTCTTGGTGATTCTCAAAATAAGAATTTTCTCATTTTGAGAATCACCAAGAACAGCTCAACCGAAGAAAAACAAAAACAAAAGACACTGCTTTTACTGAATATTTTTCGCAGAAACACTTTTGGCATGCTCTCTGCTCTACAGGCTGCAGATTAATTATTCCACAAGGGAGAACTGCGTTGTCAAAGGTTAGAATTAAATTCAATGAAAATCCCAAAGCTCCTAATACAGGCGCTGATGTTTCATTACTAAGCAAAGAAGTTGCAGAAAAAGTACGTGCTTTTCATCGCACCTTTCCTGCATATGCACCGACTCCGCTTGCCAGACTGACAAAACTTGCTTCCCACCTCGGGCTTGGCGAAGTGTTAGTGAAAGACGAGTCATACCGCTTCGGCCTGAATGCATTCAAAGTTCTGGGCGGCTCCTACGCTGTCGGTAAAATTCTCGCTGAAAAGCTGGGTAAGGATATCAGTGAAGTAAGCTGCGAGTACCTGCGTTCTCAAGAAGCATCAGATGCAGTGGGAGACATTACTTTCGCTTCAACTACCGATGGTAACCACGGACGCGGCCTTGCATGGGCAGCTGAACAGTTCAACAAAAAAGCCATTATCTACATGCCGAAAGGGTCAGCTCCCGTTCGTCGTGACAATATTAAAGCACACGGAGCTGAATGCACCATCACCGAATTAAACTACGATGACTGCGTGCGTATGGCTTCAGAAAAAGCACAAGAAAACGGATGGGTAACCGTTCAGGACACTGCATGGGAAGGATACACAGAAATACCTAATGCCATCATGCAGGGCTACACAACGTTAGCGTTGGAAGCATTGGAGCAAATGCAGGGACAGGAATTTCTCCCTACCCACATTTTCCTGCAAGCCGGAGTAGGCTGTTTTGCAGGTGCAATGCTCGGCTTCTTCATGTCCGTGTACGGCGAAAAATGCCCGAAATTTATTATTGTCGAACCAGATGCAGCAAACTGCTACTACGTTTCCGCTTGTGCCGAAGACGGCAAACCGCACACCGTAGATGGCGATCTGCTTACCTTAATGGCTGGTCTCGCCTGTGGTGAACCAAACCTCACCAGCTGGGAAATGCTGCTGGATTACCCTGTGGCGTTTGCCTCTTGTGAAGACAAGCTTGCAGCTACAGGAATGCGTGTTCTTGGAGCACCGATCAAAGGCGATCCGCCTGTGACTTCCGGTGAATCCGGCGCTGCTACCATGGGACTGCTGTACTGGCTCATGCAGACTGAGGAAGGACGCGAAGCAAAAGAGCGTCTTGAACTGAACGAAAATTCCACTGTCCTTTGTTTCAGCACGGAAGGCGACACGTCTCCAGAGCTGTACAAAGAGATTATGTGGTCCTGTAAAAATTCCCTGTAACAAAGAATTATTACGAACCGTAAGGGGGTTTGGTTGTGCGAGAATTTGGTTTTGCTGTCCAGGAATTTGAAGAAAGGACAACACGCTTACAAAAAGTAATGCGCGAAAAAGAATTGGATGCTGTCTTTCTTACGACAGAACCCAATATCCGTTACTTCACTGGATACTATACCCAGTTCTGGGAAAGCCCTACCCGACCGTGGTTTCTGGTAGTCCCTGCTGAAGGCAAGCCTGTTGCCGTCATACCGGGAATCGGAGAAAGCGGCATGCGCGGGACATGGATAGACGATATCCGAACCTGGTCATCACCGGCACCCGAAGATGACGGAATTTCTCTGGTTGCTGGCGTTATCAACGCCCTGCCTTCCCGCTTCGGAAAAATTGGCGCAACGCTCGGATTACAGTCTTACCTGCGCATGCCTACAGCAGACTATATGACTCTATGCAGCAAGGTAACAGGCAAAGAATTTGTCGATATTGCTGAAGATATGCACTACCTGCGCTCAGTTAAATCCCCTGCTGAAATCGCTAAAATCCGAAAAGCATGTGAAATCACAAATGATGCGTTCGATGCAATCCCGTCTCACGCCAGAGTCGGCCAGACAGAGCGGGAAATATGCAAGCAGATGCGCATCAACATGCTCAACGGCGGAGCGGAGTTCGTAAAATACCTCATCTCCGGTTCAGGCCCTGACGGATACAAAAGTATCATCATGGGGCCTACATCACGAGAAATTGAAGACGGTGACGTGCTGATTATTGATACCGGTGCGGTATATGACGGCTACTTCTCCGACTTTGACCGTAACTTTGCTTTCGGCAACTGCAGCGACGAAACCAAGCGGGTTTACGATTGCGTATACGAAGCAACCACAGCTGGTTTCAACGCAGCGCGCCCGGGAGCCACCACAACCGACGTGTACAACGCCATGTGGTCCATTATGGAAGCAGGCGGTGCTCTCGGGAACGGGGTTGGTCGTCTGGGACACGGTCTTGGCATCCAGCTTACAGAATGGCCTTCCAATACAGCTACTGACAATACTCCGCTTGAAGCAGGAATGGTCATTACCCTTGAACCGGGTATGACCTACGCTGACGGTAAAGAAATGGTGCACGAAGAGAATATTGTTATCACAGAAAACGGTGCGGAATGGCTCTCCCGCAGAGCATCCGAGCACATCACTATTATTACATAGGAACCGTGATGAACGACATCTTTACTAAAATTGCCACTCATACACAGACCTATGCACAGGATCTGTATGACTTTGCCAGTGAACTCATCAAAGTTGAAAGTTGCTCCGGAAATGAACGCGGAGTTGCAGAGCTCGTTACACAAAAAATGCAGCAGCTCGGCTTTGATGATGTCACCGTTGACGCAATGGGCAACGTGCGCGGCTCTGTAGGAAAAGGCGAAACACTCATTTGTGCGGACGGCCATATGGATGTCGTCGGTGCAGGGGACGAATCACAATGGAGTCGTTCTCCGTTTTCAGGTGATCAGGATGACAAGCATATCTATGGCCGCGGCGCTTCAGACATGAAAGCCGCTATCGCATCCATGGTCTATGCCGGAAAAGTTGTTCAAGATCTGCAGCTCACCGATTCCATAACCTTTATGGTCTGCGCCACCGTGCAGGAAGAACCATGCGAAGGTCTGGCATGGGAATATTTGATTGAGAAAGAAGGCCTAAATCCTGATTTTGTCATCATTGCCGAACCAAGCGACGACCTGATTTCCCTCGCTCAGAAAGGACGCATGGAGCTTAAAGTTTCCGTTTCCGGAAAAAGTGCCCATGCATCCGCACCACATATGGGAAACAATGCCATCTACGCAATGGCTGCCATTGTTTCAGAGCTGGAACAGCTTAACGACAATCTGGAGATTGAAGACAAAGAGTTAGGCAAAGGCTCTCTTGTTGTCTCAGATATTACGTCAAACGCCCCGTCACGCTCATCTGTAGCTGATTTTTGCGAAATCTTTATCGACAGACGCCTGACATGGGGAGAATCCCCTCAGTACGCCTTAGAGCAAATCCAGCAGCTGCCTTCTGTTATCGCAGCTCAGGCTACTGTCACACTGCACACCTTTGAGGAGCCGTCCTACACAGGACTGGTTCCAGAAAAAGAGTGCACATTCCCTGCATGGAAAATTGAGAAAGATCACGTTGTAACCCGCAGTACTGTTGAAGCGTACGAAAAACTCTTCAACAAAGCGCCAACACTGACAACGTGGCCGTTTTCCACAAACGGTGTCGCCATTATGGGCAAACACAATATTCCAGTCATCGGGTACGGACCGGGCGTTCTTGCAGCCTGCCATGTACCGGATGAATACGTAGAAAAAGAACAGGTGCTCAAGGCTGCCATGATGTATGCCGCAATGTGCCTGACTTACGCCACAAATAAACAATAACAGGAGACCCACGTATGAAAGTTCAAATAAAACCGGCAGACGCACCGGCAGCAGTAGGCCCGTACTCGCACTCCATCCGCATGGACAATTTGCTCTTTATTTCAGGTCAGCTCCCTATTGATCCTGCAACAGGCGCAATCTGCGAAGGCTCTATTGAAGACAGCACCAGACAATCCCTCAACAACCTCAAGGCGATTGTTGAAGAAGCAGGCGCAACAATGGATGACGTAGCAAAAACGACTGTTTTCCTCGCAGACGTAGCTGACGGCCCTGCTGCCAACAAAGTCTACGCTGAATTCTTCAGCGAGCCGTATCCGGCACGCAGCGCATTTCAGGTAGCGGCACTGCCGCTTGGCGCACGTATTGAAATAGAAGCCATTGTTGTTCTGAAGTAACAACGGGTTCTTTTACCAAAGAGCATCGGTTTACGTGAAAGTGGGCAAGGAGTGATAGAATGCTGACCCAACATGAGTATGAGACAAACGAACTTTTTCTTGAACATTCAAAAGCACCGCGCCCGGACAAAGTCCATATCGGCCTCGTTCAGCTTTCAACAGACCATTCGATTGAAGCGGATCTGAACAGGTTGATCGGATCGTCAGCTATGATCTTCAGCAACAGAGTGTACTACTCCAGCTCCATGACAAAAGAAGCTCTTGCTGAAATCTCCCAGGGGATCACTAAATCTGCCAGTCTGATCGCAACTGGACTTCCTATGGATGTAATGGCTTTCGGGTGTACTTCCGCATCTATCGTAATCGGTAATGATAAAATCAGAGAACTGCTTACGGTAGATAACCCCGGAATTCCTGCAACAAATCCATGGATGGGCGCACTCGCCGCTTTTGAGCATTTACGAGCAAAACGTGTTTCGATTTTTTCACCTTACCCAACAGAGGTGAATTACCCGCTCTACCAGCAACTTGTTGCTGAAGGTTTTACAGTACCGACCATCGGAGCGTTACGAATCGAAAAAGATACCGACATTACGACGGTTTCGTTTGAATCAATGCTGGAAGGGGCAAGACGCATCCTTGAACATTCGCCAACCGATGCTCTTTTTATGTCGTGCACAAATTTACGGGCATTAGAACATATTGAAAAAATTGAGGCTGAACTAGGGGTTCCTATCGTCACAAGCACGCAGGCAATGTACTGGCACGCAATGACGCTTGTAGGCAAACAGCCTAAAATTGAGGGATTTGGACAGCTGTTAGCAGGATAGCAAAAGTGTGGTTTGTTTCCTCGCTGTTACTGTCACCAGACAATTATCAAGAAAAAAGTAGCTCCCCGCACGGGACGGGCAAGAAGGGATAGCATGAAGCTTTTTTGGAAAATAGATGACCTCATCGCGCTTATTACAGAGTGGGTGCTGGCCAGTGGAGTTCTCCTCATGGCCGGACTCCTTATCTGCAATGTGGTCTCTCGAAAAATATTTATGAAGAGTATGGCCTCGGCAGATGAATTAGGTGGTTCTCTGCTCATTTTAGTAACCTTCAGCGGAATCGGGTACGCTGCTCGCAAAGGCCGTCACATCAGAATGACAGCTATTTTCGATACGCTTCCGCACAAGGTGCAAAAATGGCTCATGGTATTCATCTCTTTTGTAACCATGGCGACCTATATCTACGTCTGCTTTATCGCATTCGAATATATCGAATACACCAAAATGCTGGGCAAAGTGACCTCCGCCCTGCAAATGCCTGACTGGATTCGTGCTGCTGTTGTTCCAGTAGGGTTCGGACTGGGTGCCATCCAGTACTTCATGAACATTATTATCAATATTAAAGAACCTGAACTTTATATTGGTACTGAAAAAACAGCAGGGGGAGAATAGAATGCTTGTACTTTTCGGTATAATGATCCTGTTGCTGATCATGGGCTTCCCTATGATGATGACAATGCTGCTTTCCACCCTTGCGTACGTTGCCATTTACGCACCAATGGTTCAGCCGTTCATCACAGTTCAGCAAATGATTCTCGGGGTGCAGGCACCTGTTCTCATGGCGATTCCTATGTTCATTCTCGCCGCTGACATTATGAGTATGGGACAGACATCCGAGCGCCTGCTGGACTTTGTTGAAAGCCTTGTGGGTCACCTTAATGGCGGCATCGCCTCCACAACCTCCATTACCTGTGCGCTGTTCGGAGCGGTTTCCGGCTCCACACAGGCAACAGTTGTTGCTGTAGGCACACCTGTCAGAAAGAAACTTCTGGCTCGAGGCTACAGTGATAGCGAAGCTATGGCACTTATCATCAACTCAAGTAACCTGGCCTACCTTATCCCGCCAAGCCTCGGGATGATTGTATACGGTGTAGCAAGTGGTGCCTCTATCGGTGATCTCTTCATTGCAGGCATCGGCCCTGCTGTTGTTATCATTCTTCTGTTCTCTGCGTACAACGTATTCTACGCAACCAAAAACAACATTCCACGATTACCTAAAGCATCCATGGCTGAACGCCTGCTGGCAACCAAGCGCTGCATTCTGCCATTCGGCTTCCCTATCATCATCATGGGCGGAATTTACTCAGGTATTTTCAGCCCGACTGAAGCAGCTGCGGTAAGTGTTCTTTATGCAGCATTCGTTGAGATGGTCATATACAAATCGGTTAAGCCTAAAGACCTTTTCAGCATCGCGCTTTCCACAGGTGTTCTTACCACTGTTGTCTTCATTCTGGTTGCTGTCGGCCAAGGCTTCTCATGGGTTATTTCATACGACCGAATCCCTCAGATGCTAACACAGGGTCTGCTTGGAGATTCCGCCTCTGTTTTCCTCATCCTGCTTACAGTTAACCTTGTATTCTTTATCGGCTGTATGTTTGTGGAAGCAGTTGTTGTAATCCTTATCCTCACCCCTATCTTCGCCCCTATTGCGCACAATGCAGGCATTGATCTGGTGCATCTGGGCATTCTTATTACGCTGCAAGTTGCCATCGGCTCGGGCACACCACCATTCGGGACAAGTATTTTCACTTGCTGTGCCATTTTCGACAAACCGTATATCGAGGTTATTCGAAATGAAGGGCCGTACATTGCTATACTACTGTTTGCCTGTTTCCTGATTTCAGCATTCCCTGAAATCTCATTATTCCTGGGAGGGTTGATGAAGTAATTCATCAACTAAGTAATACATAAATAACTTTGGAGAAAAAGATGAGAAAGTTCTGTTCACTCGCTGTCATGTTGTTCGTTCTGTTTGCTGGTGTATATTCAGCATCAGCCAAAGATACCTACACATTTAAAATCACCCATGAAGAATATGCAGATACAGTTCCTGATCTGTATGCAAAAGAATTCGCACGTCGCGTTACTGAAAAAAGTAACGGCAGAATCGAGTTTCAAATCTATCAGGTAGG
The DNA here is from genome assembly GCF_001672295.1 of Halodesulfovibrio spirochaetisodalis. GTDB lineage: Bacteria > Desulfobacterota > Desulfovibrionia > Desulfovibrionales > Desulfovibrionaceae > Halodesulfovibrio > Halodesulfovibrio spirochaetisodalis. The sequence goes on from NZ_JXMS01000005.1 coordinate 144,700, forward strand.
CCAGCTCGGCGTTGGTGTTGACTTAGTAGAACACCTTCTTACCGGTTCTATCCAGATGGCTATTATCAGCCCGGGTAACGTGGCAACCATTGTTCCTGAAGGTCAGATGTTTGCGCTGCACTTCCTGCTCCCGTCCAGTGTAGAAAAAGCATACGACTTCCTCGCACAGAGTGAAGTTGTTAAGAAAGATCTTGCTGCAGTGTACGCAGAGAAAAACCTCCGCCTCATGGACTTATGGCCGCTTGGCGCAAGTGACTGGTTGAGCGACAAAAAGATCACCAGCCCTGCTGACTTCAAAGGTCTCCCTTTCCGTACAATGGATACTCCGCTCATTATCAAAAACTACGAAGCATACAACGCTAACCCAACTCCTGTAGCGTACACTGACGTATACAGCGCGCTTCAGTTGAACATGGTTGACGGTGTAGAGAACCCGCTCGGCGCTCTTAGAGATATGAAATGGTACGAAGTACAGAAGTACCTCATCATGTCCAACCACATCATGTACCTTGAAGGCGTATTCTTAAACGACCGCTTCTTTAACTCCCTGCCTGAAGATCTGCAGGTTATCATCAGCGATACTATTGCTGAAATGCATGACTACGCTTACGAACTTCAGAAAAAAGCAAATGCTGATGCTGCAAAAACTCTTGCAAAGCACACAGAAGTTATCGAGCTGTCCCCAGAACAGGTTGAAATGTTCAAGAAAGCTGCTCTGCCTGTACGTAAATACTACAAAGAGACATTAAGCGATCGTTGTGCAAGCATGTTAACCAAGCTTGAAAACGAGCTTGCTGCCTACAAATAATTCTACCTCTTATAATGCCGGAGCATGCACATGCTCCGGCATTTCTCCTCTTCCTTATATTTTTACCGGCTTAGCACAATCCGGCGCTACGTATGCGTTGTCTTTTCCCACGCATACAGCCGTAGACCACGAAAGAAATTAACATGCTATCTCGAAAGGATGAAACATGATCGATCTCACTATTAATGAAGAAATTTTGGCAAAAAATATCGCCTATTGCCGTGAGAAAGGAATAACCCTGCCGACCTTCAGCATGATGCAAAATCCGGAAACCATTCCGGCTGAGATTCAAGAACAGCTAGAAGAGGTCGGTCTGTGGGATATTCATCCAGCAAACTTATTCAGAATATCCTGGAAGAACCAGCCGACTGATAACGGCGGGCTTTTTGGGGGCGTAAACCACATTGTTCTGCCACCGGAACTGACAGGGTGCCGTGCCAACATAATCATGATGGTGGGCAAATGGTTTCCTACCGGAGCACACAAGGTAGGCGCAACATACGGATGCATTATCCCGGGACTAGTCACAGGCCAGTTTGATCCGCAAAAGACCAAGGCAGTATGGCCATCCACAGGTAACTACTGCCGTGGCGGCGCATACATTTCTGCTTTGCTCGCCTGCAAAGCTATTGCCATTCTACCGGAAGGAATGAGCAAAGAACGCTTTGAATGGTTAAATAAAATTGCGGGTGAAGTAATCGCGACTCCGGGTTGTGAATCCAACGTTAAAGAAATCTTTGATAAGTGTTGGGAACTGCGCAACTCCGGTGAAGATCTGCAGATTTTCAACCAGTTCGATGAGCTGGGTAACCCGCTGTGGCATTACAATGTAACAGGCCCAGCCATTGAAGAAGCAGCCTCCGCCTACCTTGGTGAACATGGAAAACTCGCAGGGTACATATCTTCCTCCGGTTCCGGTGGAACACTGGGCGCAGGCTATTACCTGAAGACAAAATTCCCGCACATGAAAGTAGGTGCGGCTGAAGCATTACAGTGCCCGACCTTGCTCCAGAACGGCTTCGGAGACCACCGCATTGAAGGCATCGGCGATAAGCATATTCCGTGGATTCACGACTGCAAAAACACAGACTTTACCATTGCTGTCGATGATGAGGTACCAATTCGCCTGCTTCGCCTCTTCAACTCCCCAGAAGGCAAAGCTTCCTTGGCAAAAGAAGGGGTTTCGCAAGAGTTGTTAGACACGCTGAACTTCCTCGGAATTTCCGGCATAGGCAACCTTGTTGCTGCCATCAAGTTTGCTAAATATAATGAACTTACCGAAGACGACTACGTAGTAAGTATTGCTACAGATTCTCTGCAACTCTATGGCTCCCGCTTACAGGAGCTTGAAGAAGAAAGAGGCAAGTACTCGGAAGCAAATGCAGAGCGAGATGTTGAACTGTTGCAGTCCATCACCTTTGATTACACAAAAGAACTTACCTACTACGAGAAAAAAGCAATCCATAATCTGAAGTACTTCACTTGGGTTGAACAGCAAGGAAAGACCGCTGAAGAGCTTAACAGACAGTGGTACGACCATGAAGAATACTGGACAAAAACCTTTGCGCAAGTAGAAGAGCTTGATGCCCTTATTACAGCCTTTAATGCGAAGGTATCTTCACGTTAGTTAATCGTTCTATAGCATAATCAATACCCCTCTGTAGCCACTGCTACAGAGGGGTATTTTATTTCTAGTCATCTGGAAGCAAAACACACTGTACCCAATATCAATTTAATACTAGAACGTTACGCCACTGTTCTTACAGAAAATTCTGGTAAATCATTACACGAAATTGTAGGGCTTGTTGAACATTTAGCACCGTATCTTGCAGATATTGCAACAATAGGTGCAGTTCAACCATTTTGCTAAGATTACCCTTGATTTGATTCGAACGGTAGCAAGCCTCAAATAAATATATAGCAGAATACCGACGCTCATTGGTAACTATTCGGTTATCTTATCGTAGCCTTTGTTTATTACTACCGAAGTTCTAATAATAGTGAATGATTCCAGCATACATTAGAAAAATAAATAATGAAAACGTTTGTGTTATTATAAAGCCAGCCTATTCTATGCACTGTTGGCATATTGTCAGCTGGTACCCGCAGTAAGGAAACACTGAATGCTCTCAAAAAAAGCTATCATCAGGCTTATCAAAAGCACATTACTAATCGGATTGATAACGTTCTGCGCCTTCTTCATGTTCCTGTTTTTCGAACTGGATGATAAAATTCACAGTATATGGATGGACTGGAAGACGTCAGAAACAATTAAAGAAAAATCTATCTGGCTACCCAACTACATAGTTGATGTGCAAGCAAAGCCAATTACCGGTGTGGATAAAAATGTATCCGGTATTACCTTTGACTACGACAACAACACACTGTGGATTATCACCAACCAGCCTCAAGAACTTATTGAGCTGGATATGGAGATGAATCCTATCAGAGTAATATCTCTTAAAAACTTTTCTGACACTGAGGCTGTTGCATATATGGGTGATGGCCACCTTGTTATTGCGGATGAACGCGATTTTTCCATTGTTCTCGCACCTGTTACTCCCAAGACAACAGAACTTGATCGCCAAAATCTAAAGCACATCACGCTTAAAAAAGGTGGTACAGAGAACATCGGCTTAGAAGGGATTGCAATAGATCCTGAGACCAATGTCATATTTGCGGTTCAGGAACGAAATCCTTTAAAGATAATTACCATTTCAGGATTAGCAGACGGAAAGCGAGGTATCGAGATTGGTACTCCCCCAAACATTGATGTCACCTCTCTTAACCTTAGAGATTTATCCGGTCTGCACTTTGATTCAAAAACAGGCCACCTTTTGATGCTAAGCGACGAGTCCAAACTTCTTGTGGAAGTTAGTATGCAAGAAAATGACATTAGCTACTTCGACTTAGAAGCAGGTTTTTTTGGCCTGACAGATAAAATTCCCCAAGCAGAAGGGGTCACAATGGACGCTGATAGAAATCTCTACATTGTCAGTGAACCTAACCTGATCTATCGATTCAAAAAGAGTGGCAAGTAGCTCCAACAATTTGTGCACTAGCTTTTGAAAGCTAATAACGCGTTCTTTTCTTGCAGCCAAAGGCATACCGATAGCACTGTATTTTGCCACAACCTAATGTAAATAGAGCACACTCATGCTGAAAGTAAAAACGTATGCTCATGATATGCCTCAAGCTTCAATACATAATGAACGGCTCTCCCGACTCATAGAATAAAAAAGCTCTTACACTTTCGTGTAAGAGCTTAACTTGCTTTGACGCCACATGGGGATTTGCCTCCCCTGCGCCAGCATGAAAGACAGGAACCATGCCTAACAACAGATGCTGATTTCTTTCTGAAAAACACCCACAATGCAGGCAACTTGAACGGCAGGGAAAATCATTACATTGTAAACTTCAATCTACCCTGTCTGGAGTTAGGTGCACTCATAAACAACTTCTGCTTTGCTGAAGTTTGAGTCCACCAGATCCTCTTTCGGCACATGAACGAATATCGAGCCATCCCCTTGAGCATTCTCTATGTCCGAATAGTTCAGCTGCAGCACAAGTGCCAGCTCATCTTCGCTAAAGGGCTCCTGAACACCTGCCGAGTACCCACCGATTTTACTATAGATGGACGACTCATTAAAACTGTCTTCCAGATCTTCATGGTCACCTTCATCTAAGCCGTTTTCCTCGGCTACTTCCTGAATGAAATCATAAAAATTATCATGACCGTTAATCTCTATGGTGGAAGCATTGGCTGTGTTCCCGTAGTCCTCTCTTTCCTTGAAGGCAAAAAGATGTGTTGGGGATTCCAGATACGCATCATCGGCTATTTTATCCAAGAAGGAAAAATCAGTCATCGGCTCCTCGAGCATCTGCTCTTTGGATATGAACCTTACCTTTGCAGATTCAAAAATGGTGTCATCATCACTTTCGCTAAAAATCTGCAGCAGTCCTTCCCGAGGATAGCCCTCTAAAAGGGGCAACTGTTCAAAGTTGATCTGAGCCACCAAGTACATAGGCATTTTATTGTATTTGCCCACTGGATAATCCATCCCGCTAGGCACAAAGGGTTTACCGCAAAACTTGGAGGTGGTGAGGGATGAATCATCGTCCATAAGGTGACAGCCCGTAGAAGTCAGATTGATTTCAACAGCAACTTTTTTAAATTTTTCGATCTCTGCTTTGTACGAGACCAACAATTCTGGTAATTTCATATCCAAAGTCCTCTCTCACTGGATAGTTGTCTGGATTCGCTCATTGTAACGCGTCCCAGATTTTTAAGCTGAGGCAATATATAAAATAAGCTTCTCTGTACAGACTCGTTTAGGACAAAAATTAAATCATCTTGAAGTGATAGTGACACTGCAACAAGCGTGTAGATACATCATTTAGTCATTACCCTGCTCTAAAGAGAGGAGTGAGATGAAGATGAATGTCCAAGAGCGTAGATCATACGATCCTGAGTTCAAGAAAAATGCTGCTTTGCTCTGTGATAAACGAGATCAAGGAGTAGTAGGAATGCCAAAGAATTTGGTGAAATATAAGAATCGGCCTTACCATTAGCTTAGAGAGCTGACAGACAAAAAGAGAGCCATTTCCAGATCATGGAAATAAAGTGAAAGTTTGAAAACTTACACCGTGCAAGGCAACGAACACAAAAAAGCTCTTACACTTTCGTATAAGAGCTTAACTTGCATTGGCGTCACCAGGGGTGATTTGACCCCCCGTCGCCTGCGTGAAAAGCAGAAAGTAAAGCTATAAATCGGACGCTTATCCTGCGTTTAAAACGAAAATAACTTTAGCCTGTATCGTTTTACAGTCACTAGAATCAATTAATATTATCAGGATGTTACCCTAAGTTAACAAAGCAAAAATCATGACAGCCTTGATAAACTATGAGAAAGTGTCAGTAAACAATACGCGACGTCGACATTAGATAAACCTAACGGCGGTCAACCTATAAGGATATGTGTTAGATTAAGTGCTGACCACGACAGTTTAGAATGCGTCCATATTCTTCTTTTCTTCCAACGCCTCTTCGAGACTACGAAACTTCGTACTCTTGTATTCAACGGCACATCTAACTTCGTAGTTGTTCCCTTGCATATTCAAAGAAATATCTGTTTCAGGGAGCACCCACTCTTGGTACTGTAAAAGATGTCCTATACTTACAGCGAATCCATGCTTCTCAATATCATCTTTATATAAAGAGTTAGACCAGAACTTTTCATCGCCAATGGGAGTACCGTACTTTTTTGTAAGAACATTAGACATTTCTCGATATGCAAATAAGTACATATTTTCATTGCTATATTTATCTTTCAGAACATACTTCGCTCTGACCAACTTGTTCTTAACAAATACGTAAATGATCTCATATTCCCTTTGGAGTAGGTAATCTTCGAACATTAGAGCGTCTCCAAGCTCAGTAACAAGGTTAGCTGTCTCGGATTGCTTAACCTCTTGTTTCGTCATTCCCCAATTGGTTTTTCTAAAAGAGAATAAATAAGACTTAACTGATTGCTTGTTAAGCGAGTTCACTACAGCCTTTTCTGCAATTTTTTTGGCTTGATCCAAACGCTTCTGATATTTTTCAGCACCTTTTCCAGCAGTGGAGTCTTTAATCCGAAATTCGCCTCGTTTATCTATATACTCCTCTCTTAAATTAACGGTTGTCAGGTAACCCTCATCTAAAGGAGTGAACCTATAAGCAACCTTCAATACTAAATTTTCCTTTTGCGTCAAAACACTGTAAAGTGCTGGTACAAAAGAACTCATCGCAGACCTCTTAAACAACATGCTATTACGGCTTTTCGACTCAAGAACATAGTCATCTTCTAGCATTAATGTAATCAGAGCTTCTTGCACATTTCCTAAGGGAGCATTAATTGAAGCCTCAGGCAAGCCTGAAGGTGTATTCATTCGATTTGCTGCACAACCCAATAGTCCAAGACTGGATACAAGCAAGCACATCACGAGTATCTTTCTCATTTTTAATCCTAGTTCGTTTAAATCAACTGTTCATGAAATTATGTCTCTTCCTAGCAAAGACTCTTTGCAATTGAAATAAATAAACATATATTCAAATATTTATATCCGTCGAAAAACAACTACTTCAAAGTAGACATGCAAAAATGAACAGTATTACCCGACGATGCTATCTGAGCGGATGACAAACACAAAAAAGCTCTTACACTTTCGTGTAAGAGCTTAACTTGCGTTGGCGTCCCCAGGGGGATTTGAACCCCCGTCGCCTGCGTGAAAGGCAGGTGTCCTGGGCCAGGCTAGACGATGGGGACGCTTGGTTCGTGCTTCGTGAGTTCCCTCACGTGCGAAAACGTATCTATGGAAAACTATGCCGAGTGTCAAACTGTTTTTTATCTTTTTTTGTATTAATTTCAGACAGGCAATCGCTTTAACAAAACATAACACATTAATTCAGATAGTTAGTTCTTATTTTATATTTCAACGTTGTTTCTCTACAGACTAACATTCATGACTAATAGTATTTGCAGGCAAAAGAGTAAGTGAGTATCATCACTTTTTGCGCAGCGTTTTTTCGCACAAAGGTAAATGAAGCGGCAGCCATTTTCCCACGTTCACTTTTCTGATGACACTTCCTTGCCGCCTGTTAACAACCCGAACCACCCATCTATCATATGTCTTTACAAGAACGCCTTGGTCTCTCTTCACAGCCGGTCTACCTTATTGACGGTTCCGCATTCATTTTTCGGGCATTTTACGCCATGCAGCATCTCAAGCGTGCTGATGGATTCCCAACAAACGCCCTATTTATTGTCTCTCGTATTTTATTAAAAATGCTGCGGGATGAATCTCCTGAATACATCACCTTTGTTCTTGATGGACGCGGTAAGAACTTCCGCCACGACCTGTATACAGAGTACAAGGCGAACCGTTCTGCCACGCCGGAAGATCTGGTTCTCCAGCTTGAGCCTATCAAAGAGATGGTAAAGCACCTCGGTATTCATCTTATTGTTTCCGATGGCTGCGAGGCAGACGACTGCATTGCCTCTCTTGCCAGCAGACTGAAAAAAGACCATCCGGTTGTCATTGTCGGGGCTGATAAAGACTTAAAACAGTGCCTCGATACAAACGTATACCTATGGGATCCGGGCGCAAAGCAGGAAAAGCTCACCTCTCTTGAAGATTTTATCGAAGAGACAAACCTTACCCCTGCCCAGTGGGCAGACTATCAGGCCGTTATCGGTGACTCTTCAGATAACATTCCGGGTGTGCCGGGCATCGGCCCTAAAACTGCTGACAAAATTTTCACCCAATTTAAAACACTGGAAGAAATCCGCGACGGTTTTGAAAAACTCAAGCCGAACCTGCAAAAAAAGTTCGCAGACCATCTCGACAATATGTTTGTTTTCCGAAAGCTTACTACGCTCGGAACCGATTCCTGCGACAATGAAAAGCTTGAAGATTTCAAACTAAAGCCGATCTCCCGCGAAACCGTGCTCGACTTTGTAAAAGAGTACGAACTGCGAGCACTGGCACGCGAGGTAAACGCCATCGCACATGCAGACACACCTGCGCCGGAACCAAAAAAGAAAAAAGTCGCCACAGACCAGCTCGGTCTTTTTGGAGGCGGAGAAAAACTCACACCGGAAGAGCCTGACGCAAGCCCTGCCATGTCTGTTAATGACGTGACCGGCCTTACCTCCTGTGCAGATAAGCGTGTTGCAGTGCTTCTCGCTGATCAGACAGAAAGCAATTCCGTTCTGGTTGCTATTGATAAGACAGAGTTTTTATATGCAGGCAAAATGGATGAACTTGCCGAGTTCTGTAAAGCAGCAAAGCAAATCATTACTCCAGATGCCAAAGCACTCTTCCATCAGCACGCAGGATGGTCTTCCATAGATCCGAACAAGCTGCTCGATCTTGGTTTAATGGCATACCTGTTGAATCCGGAAGACCGTGATTACTCATGGAAAAAGCTTTCCCGTAAGGCTGATGAACTGGAAATCTCCCGCAAAAACGGCGGCATCCTTGCGCTTGCCATTGCAGAAGAACTTGAACGCAGCCTCGACGGCGGCCATTTGCGTCCGCTCATGCTCGACATAGAGCTCCCGCTTGTAGGTGTTCTTGCTGAAATGGAAGAAGCAGGTATCCGCATCGACCGCGCAGCCTTTGCAGAGTTTCTTCAGGAAGTGCAGGCCGACCTCGACAATCTTACCCGTACTATCTACGACATCGCGGGCACGCCGTTCAATATCCGCTCTGCCCAGCAGCTCGGAAAAGTATTGTTCGAAGATTTAGGTCTTGTTTCCAAAACCAAGACAAGCGGAGGTCAGGCTTCCACTTCACAGGCTGTTCTGGAAAAACTGGCAGGCCAGCACGAGATTGTGGATCGCATTCTTGAGTACAGAAAGCTTGAGAAACTCCGCTCCACCTACCTTGAGCCACTGCCGAAGCTTGCTGACAAAGATGATCGTATTCATACAACGTTCAACCAGCTGGCAACTGCAACCGGTCGACTGTCTTCAAGTAACCCGAATCTGCAGAACATTCCTGCACGTGGCGAATTCGGCACGCGCATGCGCAGCTGCTTTATCGCTGCGGAAGGCAAAAAACTGGTATCTGCTGACTACTCGCAGGTTGAACTGCGCGTACTTGCACACTGCTCACAAGACCCGACACTGCTTGATGCGTTCAAACACGACAGGGATATCCACAGCAGCACAGCAGCACTCCTGTTTGAGGCATCTGTTGACGAGGTTACTGCAGATCAGCGTCGTGACGCCAAAACTATCAACTTTGGTCTTATCTACGGCATGGGACCACAGAAGCTGGCTGGCGAGCTCAAAATTTCCCTTAAGGAAGCAAAAGAGTTCATTGCCCGTTACTTTGAAAAGCTGCAGCACCTTAAAGAATTTTACGACAAGGTTGAAGAGGACGCTAAACAGCACGGCTATGTGTCCACCCTTGCCAGCCGTCGCCGGTACCTGCCGGAAATCACATCCGGTAACAACATGCTACAGTCTCAGGCACGCAGACAAGCTATCAACACCGTTATTCAGGGCAGCGCCGCTGACATCATCAAAATAGCCATGATCAAGACTGCGCACGACCAGCAGCTTAAGCAGCTTGGTGCTCAGCTCATCCTGCAGATTCACGATGAACTGGTACTTGAAGTACCAGCAGAACATGCAGAGGCAGCAGCAAAACGCCTTCAGGAAATCATGTCCAACGTGGCACCGGACGGAAAACATCTGATGGATGTTCCACTTAAAGTTGATGCCGGAATCGGCGACCGCTGGAACGAAGCACACTAACACTTTTTGGAAGGGGAGTGAGGGAGTACCGCGAAGCCAAACACATCAGGCATAGCGATCACATGTACCCCTTACCCACCTAAGGCACACTGCCTTTATCGGGGCGCATACAGCGAACCCAAACATAACAGTACGGTTTACAGGAAACCGAATAGAACAGATGAAACAACTTATTCTTAAAAAAGGTGAAGACCGTCGTATCCGCCTCGGTCACCTCTGGATTTTCAGCAACGAAGTAGACACTAAAAAAAGCCCGCTCAAAGAATTTGAACCGGGTGAAAACGCAGTCGTCGTTAATGCTCAGGGACGTGCTATTGGCTCTGCTTATGTGAACCCGAACTCCCTTATCTGCGCACGTATGATCAGCAACCGTCCGCATGAAGGGCTCACTGAGGCACTGCTCGACAAACGTATCTCTCAGGCACTTACCCTGCGTGAATCCATGTTCGACAAGCCATTCTACCGTATGGTGTTCGCAGAAGGCGACTTCCTGCCGGGTCTGGTCATCGACCGCTACGACGACCTGCTGGTTGCGCAGCTTACCACTGCGGGCATGGAAAAAATGAAAGACCAGATCACCTCTGTTCTGTGTGACATTGTTCACCCGAAAGCAATCCTCTTCCGCAACGACTCAGCAAACCGTCCTCTTGAAGGACTCGACCGCTATGTTGAGCAGGCAGTAGGCACTGTTCCGGCTAAAGTTGCTATTGAAGAAAACGGCGTTAAATTTGAAGTTCCTATGATTGAGGGACAGAAAACAGGGTGGTTCTACGACCAGCGTACCAACCGCAGAGACTTTGCGTCATTCTGTAACGGTAAACGCGTTCTAGATGCATTCTGCTACGCAGGCAGCTTCGGTTGCAATGCTGTAAAAGCCGGTGCCAAAGAAGTAACCTTCCTTGACGCTTCCCAAATTGCTCTTGATGCAGCAGTCCATAACGCAGGTCTCAACGGCTCTCCTGACAAAGTTGATACCGTATACGGTGACGCCCTCGACACCTTGCAGGAACTCAAGGACTCCGGCGCACAGTTTGACGTAATCTGCGTAGACCCGCCTGCATTCATCAAGCGTAAAAAAGCCTTTAAAGAAGGTCTTTCTGCATACCAGCGAGTAAACAAGCTTGCTATGGATCTCGTTGTAGACGGCGGCATTGTAACAAGCTGTTCCTGCTCCCAGCACCTGAGTGCACAGGACCTGAACCGCGTACTTCTGCATGCTGCCTCCAAATCCAAAACCCGCATCCAGACCCTCATTCAGGGTCATCAGGGGCCGGATCATCCGGTACATCCTGCAATGCCGGAAACACACTACCTTAAAAGCTACACAGTGCGCGTTTTTAAAAGCTAAGCTTAACCGCGTACCTTTTTGCATCATCAAGCTGGTGGAATCACTTCCACCAGCTTTTTTTATTGCAACACCTCACAAAATCCCTGCACTACACCATTCCCCTCGCTTCGCTACCCTCAGATAACAACTTGAATTTTCTATATAAAAAACCTTACCATTTTAGTCTTGTTTCTCATAACTACAACGTTCTAATCAATAAAAATAAAATAAATACA